>NZ_JBIBWD010000001.1:324591-532533 GCF_043080985.1 Streptomyces sp. NPDC014894 | reverse complement strand
AACCGAATAGTCAACGTTCCACCCATGAGCAACCAGCACCGGACATTCGCCGATGAACTGGCCCCTTGACCAAACCCGAAGGCCTGGTAAGAAGTGCTCCTTAGAAAGGAGGTGATCCAGCCGCACCTTCCGGTACGGCTACCTTGTTACGACTTCGTCCCAATCGCCAGTCCCACCTTCGACAGCTCCCTCCCACAAGGGGTTGGGCCACCGGCTTCGGGTGTTACCGACTTTCGTGACGTGACGGGCGGTGTGTACAAGGCCCGGGAACGTATTCACCGCAGCAATGCTGATCTGCGATTACTAGCAACTCCGACTTCATGGGGTCGAGTTGCAGACCCCAATCCGAACTGAGACCGGCTTTTTGAGATTCGCTCCGCCTCACGGCATCGCAGCTCTTTGTACCGGCCATTGTAGCACGTGTGCAGCCCAAGACATAAGGGGCATGATGACTTGACGTCGTCCCCACCTTCCTCCGAGTTGACCCCGGCAGTCTCCTGTGAGTCCCCACCACCCCGAAGGGCGTGCTGGCAACACAGAACAAGGGTTGCGCTCGTTGCGGGACTTAACCCAACATCTCACGACACGAGCTGACGACAGCCATGCACCACCTGTACACCGACCACAAGGGGGCGACCATCTCTGGCCGTTTCCGGTGTATGTCAAGCCTTGGTAAGGTTCTTCGCGTTGCGTCGAATTAAGCCACATGCTCCGCTGCTTGTGCGGGCCCCCGTCAATTCCTTTGAGTTTTAGCCTTGCGGCCGTACTCCCCAGGCGGGGAACTTAATGCGTTAGCTGCGGCACCGACGACGTGGAATGTCGCCAACACCTAGTTCCCAACGTTTACGGCGTGGACTACCAGGGTATCTAATCCTGTTCGCTCCCCACGCTTTCGCTCCTCAGCGTCAGTAATGGCCCAGAGATCCGCCTTCGCCACCGGTGTTCCTCCTGATATCTGCGCATTTCACCGCTACACCAGGAATTCCGATCTCCCCTACCACACTCTAGCCTGCCCGTATCGACTGCAGACCCGGGGTTAAGCCCCGGGCTTTCACAACCGACGTGACAAGCCGCCTACGAGCTCTTTACGCCCAATAATTCCGGACAACGCTTGCGCCCTACGTATTACCGCGGCTGCTGGCACGTAGTTAGCCGGCGCTTCTTCTGCAGGTACCGTCACTTTCGCTTCTTCCCTGCTGAAAGAGGTTTACAACCCGAAGGCCGTCATCCCTCACGCGGCGTCGCTGCATCAGGCTTTCGCCCATTGTGCAATATTCCCCACTGCTGCCTCCCGTAGGAGTCTGGGCCGTGTCTCAGTCCCAGTGTGGCCGGTCGCCCTCTCAGGCCGGCTACCCGTCGTCGCCTTGGTAGGCCATCACCCCACCAACAAGCTGATAGGCCGCGGGCTCATCCTGCACCGCCGGAGCTTTCAACCCAGGGGCATGCGCCCCCGGGTATCATCCGGTATTAGACCCCGTTTCCAGGGCTTGTCCCAGAGTGCAGGGCAGATTGCCCACGTGTTACTCACCCGTTCGCCACTAATCCCCCACCGAAGCGGGTTCATCGTTCGACTTGCATGTGTTAAGCACGCCGCCAGCGTTCGTCCTGAGCCAGGATCAAACTCTCCGTGAATGCTTCCAGGATATCCTGGCAACACATCACGAGAGCGGAACCGTCAGAGGAATAATCCGACGATTCACAGCGTCCTCGCTATATGTGCGCCTCCCCCAAGAATCCTCGGGGAAGGACTTTTCAAAGGAACCTCATCCCCAGAAGGGGACGGGGTATCAACGTATCTGGCGTTGACTTTTGGCACGCTGTTGAGTTCTCAAGGAACGGACGCTTCCTTCAGACCCTTTTCACCAGGTCCTCCGGGCTTTCCCTTCGGTCTTGCGTTTCCAACTCTACCAGATCCTTTTCCCATTCCGTTTCCGGACTTGGATTCAGATCCAGCGGCCAGTTGGACCGGCCTTTTGCCTTTCGGCTGCTCCGACTTTATCAGAAGTTCTGAGTCGGAATTTTCCGCCGCTTTCGGTTCACCAGGCGCACGAATGTGCCGGGTTCCCCGTGGGCGGAGCCGTAAACCTACTGGAGCGGGGCTCCCCGATGCAAATCGAGGCGCCCCGCTCCGGGAAGTGCGACGTCAGGCCGTCAGACCTCGACCACGACCGGCAGGATCATGGGCCGGCGACGGTAGGTGTCGGAGACCCACTTGCCCACCGTGCGGCGGACGAGCTGCTGGAGCTGGTGGGGCTCGGCGACCCCGTCCGAGCCCGCCTTGGCGATGGCTTCCTCGACCCTCGGGAGGACCCCGTCGAAGGCGGAGTCGTCGATGCCGGAGCCGCGGGCCTGGATGTGCGGACCGCCGACGACCTTGCCGGTGGTCGAGTCGACCACCACGAAGACCGAGATGATGCCCTCGTCGCCGAGGATGCGGCGGTCCTTGAGGGAGGACTCGGTGACATCGCCGACCGAGAGGCCGTCGACGTACACATATCCGGCCTGGACCTTGCCGACGATCCTGGCCTTGCCGTCGATCAGGTCGACCACGACGCCGTCCTCGGCGATGACGATGTGGTCCTTCGGGACGCCCGTCAGCGCGCCCAGCTCCGCGTTGGCCCGCAGATGGCGCCATTCGCCGTGGACCGGCATCAGGTTCTTCGGCTTGCAGATGTTGTAGAAGTACAGCAGCTCGCCGGCCGAGGCGTGGCCCGAGACATGGACCTTGGCGTTGCCCTTGTGGACGACGTTCGCGCCCCAGCGGGTCAGACCGTTGATCACGCGGTACACCGCGTTCTCGTTCCCCGGGATCAGGGAGGAGGCCAGGATGACGGTGTCGCCCTGGACGATGCGGATCTGGTGATCGCGGTTGGCCATCCGGGACAGCGCCGCCATCGGCTCGCCCTGGGAGCCGGTGCAGACCAGGACGACCTCGTGGTCCGGGAGGTCGTCGAGGCTTCTGACGTCCACCACCAGACCGGCCGGAACGCGCAGATAGCCCAGGTCGCGGGCGATGCCCATGTTCCGGACCATCGAGCGGCCCACGAAGGCGACGCGCCGGCCGTACTCGTGGGCGGCGTCCAGGATCTGCTGGATGCGGTGCACATGGCTGGCGAAGCTGGCCACGATGATGCGCTTCTGGGCGCTGCCGAAGACCTGGCGCAGCACATTGGAGATGTCGCGCTCGGGCGGGACGAATCCCGGGACCTCGGCATTGGTCGAGTCGGACAGCAGGAGGTCGATGCCCTCCTCGCTGAGCCGGGCGAAGGCGTGCAGGTCGGTGAGCCTGCCGTCCAGCGGGAGCTGGTCCATCTTGAAGTCGCCGGTGTGGACGACCATGCCCGCGGGGGTGCGGATGGCGACGGCCAGCGCGTCCGGGATGGAGTGGTTGACCGCGATGAACTCGCAGTCGAAGGGGCCGATGCGCTCGCGGTTCCCCTCCGTCACCTCAAGGGTGTACGGACGGATCCGGTGCTCCTGGAGCTTCGCCTCGATGAGCGCCAGGGTCAGCTTGGAGCCGATCAGCGGGATGTCCTGCTTCAGCCGGAGCAGATAGGGGACACCGCCGATGTGGTCCTCGTGGCCGTGGGTGAGGACGATGCCCTCGATGTCGTCGAGACGGTCCCGGAGGGTGGTGAAGTCCGGCAGGATCAGGTCGACGCCGGGCTGCTCGTCCTCGGGGAAGAGGACGCCGCAGTCGACGATGAGCAGTCGGCCCCCGTATTCGAAGACCGTCATGTTTCGGCCGATCTCACCGAGGCCGCCGAGCGGGGTGACCCGGAGGCCGCCCTTGGCGAGCTTCGGCGGGGCGCCGAGTTCTGGATGCGGATGACTCAAAAGACTCTCCTCACCACGTACGCCACGTACCGCGAAGGCACGTGGCGTACGTGACTGTCGTGCACTTGCTGAATGTCAGTGCGTCGGCCGCGGAACGGCCGGATGTCGTGTTTTCCTCAGTTGTTCTTGTATTCAGTTGTGAAGTCTGTGGTCACAGCTGTACCCCGCCTGCGGCGAGGTCGATCTTCAGCTGGGCGGTTTCCTCGGGGGAAAGCTCCACGAGGGGGAGCCGGAGGGGGCCCGCGGGCAGGCCCTGCAGGGCCAGGGCGGCCTTGGTGGTGATGACTCCCTGGGTGCGGAACATGCCGGTGAAGACGGGCAGCAGCCGCTGGTGGATCTCGGTGGCCTTCTGGACGTCGCCGTTCAGATGCGCGTCGAGGAGGGCCCGCAGCTCGGGGGTGACGACATGGCCGACGACGGAGACGAAGCCGACGGCGCCGACGGAGAGCAGCGGGAGGTTGAGCATGTCGTCGCCCGAGTACCAGGCGAGGCCGCTGCGGGCGATGGCCCAGCTCGCCCGGCCGAGGTCGCCCTTGGCGTCCTTGTTGGCGACGATCCGGGGGTGCTCGGCGAGCCGCACGAGGGTCTCGGTGTCGATCGGGACGCCGCTGCGGCCGGGGATGTCGTAGAGCATCACGGGCAGCTCGGTGGCGTCGGCGATGGCCGAGAAGTGACGGCGCAGGCCCTCCTGAGGGGGCTTGTTGTAGTACGGCGTGACCGCGAGCAGGCCGTGCACGCCGGCGCTCTCGGCGGCGTGCGCGAGTTCGACGCTGTGGCGGGTGTCGTTGGTGCCGACTCCGGCGACGATGTGGGCCCGGTCCCCTACCGCCTCCAGTACAGCCCGTACGAGCTGGTCTTTCTCCGCGTCGCTGGTGGTCGGCGACTCGCCGGTGGTGCCGTTGATGATCAGGCCGTCGTTGCCCGCGTCCACCAGATGGGTCGCGAGGCGCTGCGCGCCGTCGATGTCGAGTGCGCCGGCCGCCGTGAAGGGCGTGACCATGGCGGTGAGGACCCGCCCGAAAGGGGTCTGCGGAGTGGAGATCGGAGCCATGGGTAACACGCTACTCGTTGCTCAGCACGCTGTGTCCCCTGGAGGGCGTGACGTACGTCGGGGCTGAAGGAGCCCGGCACTGCCTGCTCGGGGGGTCAAGCAGTGCCGGGTCCGTTTGATCAGCCTAGATGAACTTCACGAAACACCGCAATGCGGACACTTCGCCGGGGGACGTCGTACATCAGTGCCGTCGTACCGCGTCCCGGAGGGAAGCGGCACAGGTCAGACGGGGTGTGCGGCGGTGTCAGGGGGCGACGCGGCCGTTGGTGTTGAAGGCGGCGTGGGTGAGGGGCATGAGCCGCGCCCACTCCTCCTCCATCTTCTCGCCGACCATCTCGATCTCCCGCTGCGGGAAGGACGGGACCTTCGCCTGCTCGTGCTGGGTGCGCAGACCGAGGAAGTGCATGAGCGAGCGGGCGTTGCACGTCGCGTACATCGACGAGAAGAGCCCCACCGGCAGGACCGCGCGGGCGACCTCGCGGGCGATGCCGGCCGCCAGCATCTCCTGGTAGGTCTCATAGGCGCGCCGGTAGGAGTCCTCCATGGCGTCGCTGACGACCTTGTGCTGCTCCGGGCTGCCGTCGACGAAGACGTACTTCCCGGGGCGGCCCTCCTGGACCAGCTTGCGGTCCTGGGACGGGACGTAGAAGACCGGCTGGAGCTCCCGGTAGCGGCCCGACTCCTCGTTGTACGACCAGCCGACCCGGTGCCGCATGAACTCACGGAAGACGAAGATCGGCGCGCTGATGAAGAACGTCATCGAGTTGTGCTCGAAGGGGCTGCCGTGGCGGTCCCGCATCAGGAAGTTGATCAGCCCCTTGGAGCGCTCCGGATCCTTCCGCAGCTCCTCGAGGGACTGCTCACCGGCCGTGGAGACCCGGGCCGCCCACAGCACATCGGTGTCGGAGGCGGTGTGCTTCACCAGCTCCACGGTGACGTCACCGCGGAAACTGGGCGTCGCGGTCTCGTCGGGGGTGTCGGTCACCAGGAGGGTCCTTCCAGGGGGTGAGCTGGGCGGCGACCACTCTAGTCCACCCCGCTCGGGCGCCCTCCGGGCCACCCCGCCGTCCGATTCGCCGAAATCGGGCACCGATTCGGTGTTCCGCGCGTCTGTACGGGTAGGGGCCGCTTTCCACGGCGGCCCGGCCGACGGCGCCCGCCGTCCCACCCCCGGATCGAGGAGAGTGCCCTGATGTTCCGCCGGCGAGAGGCCGTTCCGTTCTCATTCGTCGCCACCGCCGAGGCCGAGAGCTTCCGCAGCAATGTCACTCCCCCGCCACGTGAGCGTCCCAGCGCCTCGCAGCTGGTGGGTCGTACGCTGATCGGGCTGACCGTCGCCGCCGGGCTGGCGGGTTCGCTGCTCTTCGGACTCCCCGCGATGGAATCCGGACAGACGCCCGGCCATGCCCAGCAGTCCGAGGCCGCCGAGCGCCGTTGAACTCATACGGCCCCCCTGGGGTGGTCGAGCGGGGAACGCCTCGGTAGCCTCACCCGTCACAGCCCCCGATCGAGTGTGCTGGTGAGTGAGGATCAGTCGTGCCCCTGCCCTTTCTGACGGCCGACCGTGCATTTGACGCGACGGCGGACGATGCCGCGCTGCCTTTCGACGACCATGACCAGTGGCGGCGGCCGTACCGCCCGGGGCCCTGGCGGGTCGGGGCGGCCGCGGTGCTGCTGCTGCTCGCCTCGTTCGTGCTGCTCGCCGCGATGATCATCGTGTTCGCCGGGGCGTTCTCCGGCGCGGTGCTCTGTCTGACGGTGGGCGTGGCCCTGATCTCGACCGCTCTGCGGATGCTGCGCATGGGCGTGTGGGTGAGCCGCCACGGTCTGCGGAAGGTCGGTCTGCTCACCACGACCACCGTGGCGTGGTCCCAGGCGTCGGCCGTGCGCACCGTCCAGCAGCCGGTGCGGTGGCTGGGGCTGCCGCGGACCGTGCAGGGGCAGGCGCTCCGCGTCGTACGCACCGGGCCGGGTGAGCCGCTGCAGCTGCTCACCGACCACAACGCGGACTTCCTGTCGCGGGTGGAGGCCTTCGAGCGCGCGGCGGACACCGTCGAGGCCTGGTGGTCGGAGTACCGCCGGCCGGCCTGACGCCGTTCTCTCCGGCCCGTCCGCAGGTCCGCCCGTCCCCGGGCGGGTCAGTGGACGGGCCGTCCCGCGTGCAGGGCGATCGCGCGCTGCATGGCCTTGCGGGCCCTCGGGGTGTCCCGGGCGTCGTGATAGGCCACGGCCAGCCGGAACCAGCAGCGCCAGTCGTCCGGGGAGTCCTCGGTCTCGGCGCGGCGCAGGGCGAAGACCTCGTCGGCCGCGTCGCGGTCGATCCGGCCGCTGGGGGTGCGGGCGAGGTCGTCCACCGGCAGTCCGCCCTCGGCGTCCAGCTCGGCCGCGAGCCGGTTGGCGCTGGTGACGAACTGGGTGTTCTTCCAGAGGAACCAGACGCCGATGACCGGCAGGACCAGCACCGCGAGGCCGAAGGAGACGGTGATCAGGGTGCCCTGCTGGATGAGCATCAGACCGCGGCTGCCGACCAGGACGAAGTAGACGACCAGGACGGCGGCCGTGATCATGTAGGTGATTTTCGCGCGCATGGGATCAGCTCAGGTCGAGGAAGTGTTCCAGGCCGAAGGTGACACCTGGGGTGTCCACGACACGGCGGACGCCGAGCAGGACGCCCGGCATGAAGCTGCTGTGGTGCAGGGAGTCGTGCCGGATGGTGAGGGTCTCGCCCTCGCCGCCGAGCAGGACCTCCTGGTGGGCCAGGAGTCCGCGCAGCCGTACGGAGTGCACCGGGACGCCGTCGACGTCCGCGCCGCGGGCCCCGTCCAGGGCGGTGACCGTGGCGTCGGGCTGCGGCGCCAGTCCGGCCTCGGCGCGGGCGGCGGCGATCAGCTGGGCGGTGCGGGCCGCGGTGCCGCTGGGGGCGTCCGCCTTGTTCGGGTGGTGCAGCTCCACGACCTCGGCGGATTCGAAGTAGCGGGCGGCCTGCCGGGCGAAGGTCATGGTGAGGACCGCGCCGATGGAGAAGTTCGGGGCGATGAGCACCCCGGTCCCCGGGGCGGCGTCGAGCGAGGTGCGCAGCCGCGCGAGGCGGTCGTCGGTCCAGCCGGTGGTGCCGACGACCGCGTGGATGCCGTGGCGTACGCAGAAGTCGAGGTTGCCCATCACCGAGGCGGGGGTGGTCAGCTCGACGGCCACCTGGGCGCCGGTCTCGACGAGGGTCTCCAGCCGGTCGCCCCGGCCGAGGGCGGCGACCAGCTCCAGGTCGTCGGCGCCCTCGACGGCTCGTACCGCTTCCGAGCCGATCCGGCCCTTGGCGCCGATGACCGCCACGCGCAGCTTGCTCATCAGTTCTCTTCCTTCGAGGTGCTCGGGGTGCTCGGGGTTCGGGGGTGCTCGGTCCCGGGGCCGGGGGAAGGCCCTAGGAGACCGTCTCCTGGAGCCGGTCGGCCTGGCGGTCCTTGAGCGGGCCGATGACCGCGAGCGAGGGGCGGTGGCCGAGGATCTCGCCCGCGACCTCGCGTACCTCGTCCGGGGTGACGGCGGCTATCCGGGCGAGCATGTCGTCCACGGACATCTGCGCTCCCCAGCACAGCTCGCTCTTGCCGATGCGGTTCATCAGCGCGCCGGTGTCCTCCAGGCCGAGCACGGTGGAGCCGGAGAGCTGGCCGATGGCGCGGCCGATCTCGTCGTCCGTGAGCCCGTCGGAGGCGACCTTGTCCAGTTCGTCGCGGCAGATCTTGAGGACGTCGTGGACCTGGCTGGGCCGGCAGCCCGCGTAGACGCCGAAGAGTCCGCAGTCGGCGAAGCCCGAGGTGTACGAGTAGACGCTGTAGGCGAGTCCGCGCTTCTCCCGCACCTCCTGGAAAAGGCGGGAGGACATTCCGCCGCCGAGGGCGGTGTTCAGCACGCCGAGCGCCCAGCGGCGGTCGTCGGTGCGGGCGAGGCCGGGCATGCCGAGGACGACATGGGCCTGCTCGGTCTTGCGGTTCTGCAGCTCGACGCGGCCCGCGGTGCGCACGGTGCGGCGTCCGTCGCGGGGGGCGAGCGGGACCGCGTCCGTACGGGTGAGGGCGCCGGCCTTCTCGAAGGCGCGGCGGACCTGGCGTACGACGGTGGCGTGGTCGACGTTGCCGGCGGCGGCGACGACCAGATGGGTCGGGTCGTAGTGCTTCTGGTAGAAGCGGCGCACGCGCTCGGCGGTGAGGGCGTTGACGGTGTCGACGGTGCCGAGGACCGGGCGGCCGAGGGGGGTGTCGCCGAACATGGTGTGCGCGAAGAGGTCGTGCACGCAGTCGCCCGGGTCGTCCTCGGTCATGGCGATCTCTTCGAGGATCACCCCGCGCTCGGCGTCCACGTCCTCCTGGAGGATCAGCGAGCCGGTGAGCATGTCGCAGACCACGTCGATGGCGAGCGGCAGATCGGTGTCGAGCACCCGGGCGTAGTAGCAGGTGTACTCCTTCGCCGTGAAGGCGTTCATCTCTCCGCCGACCGCGTCGACCGCGGAGGAGATGTCGAGGGCGGAGCGGCGCTCGGTGCCCTTGAAGAGGAGGTGCTCCAGATAGTGCGTGGCGCCGTTGAGGGACGGCGTCTCGTCCCGGGAGCCGACGTGGGCCCAGATGCCGAAGGTGGCGGAGCGTACGGACGGCAGGGTCTCGGTGACGATGCGCAGCCCACCGGGGAGGGTGGTGCGGCGGACCGTGCCGATGCCGTTCTCGCCCTGGAGAAGGGTTTGGGTACGGGCGACGGCCCGCGCCTTCGAAGAGGCGCGGGCCGTCGCACGGGAACTACGCGACGTCACTTGGCAGCGTCGTCCTTCGTGTCGTCGCCGGCCGCTTCTCCGTCGATCACGGGGATCAGGGAGAGCTTGCCGCGGGAGTCGATCTCGGCGATCTCGACCTGGACCTTGGAGCCGACCGCGAGCACGTCCTCGACGTTCTCCACGCGCTTGCCGCCGGCGAGCTTGCGGATCTGCGAGATGTGGAGCAGGCCGTCCTTGCCCGGGAGCAGGGAGACGAAGGCGCCGAAGGTGGTGGTCTTGACGACCGTGCCCAGGTACCGCTCGCCGACCTCCGGCATGGTCGGGTTGGCGATGCCGTTGATCGTGGCGCGGGCGGCCTCGGCGGCCGGACCGTCGGCGGCGCCGATGTAGATGGTGCCGTCGTCCTCGATCGTGATCTCGGCGCCGGTGTCCTCCTGGATCTGGTTGATCATCTTGCCCTTGGGGCCGATGACCTCGCCGATCTTGTCCACGGGGATCTTGACGGTGATGATCCGCGGGGCGTTGGGGGACATCTCGTCCGGGGTGTCGATCGCTTCCATCATCACGTCGAGGATGTGGAGGCGGGCGTCACGGGCCTGCTTGAGGGCCGCGGCCAGGACGGAGGCCGGGATGCCGTCCAGCTTGGTGTCGAGCTGGAGGGCGGTGACGAACTCCTTGGTGCCGGCGACCTTGAAGTCCATGTCGCCGAAGGCGTCCTCCGCACCGAGGATGTCGGTGAGGGCGACGTAGTGCGTCTTGCCGTCGATCTCCTGGGAGATCAGGCCCATGGCGATGCCGGCGACGGGGGCCTTCAGCGGCACACCGGCGTTCAGCAGCGACATGGTGGAGGCGCAGACGGAGCCCATGGAGGTGGAGCCGTTGGAGCCGAGGGCCTCGGAGACCTGACGGATCGCGTACGGGAACTCCTCGCGCGTCGGCAGCACCGGCACGATGGCGCGCTCGGCGAGCGCGCCGTGGCCGATCTCGCGGCGCTTCGGCGAACCGACGCGGCCGGTCTCGCCGACGGAGTAGGGCGGGAAGTTGTAGTTGTGCATGTAGCGCTTGCGGGTCACCGGGGAGAGGGTGTCCAGCTGCTGCTCCATGCGGAGCATGTTGAGGGTGGTGACGCCCAGGATCTGGGTCTCGCCACGCTCGAACAGCGCGGAGCCGTGCACGCGCGGGATCGCCTCGACCTCGGCGGCGAGCGTACGGATGTCCGTGACGCCGCGGCCGTCGATGCGGACCTTGTCCTTGATGACGCGCTCGCGCACCAGGTTCTTGGTCAGCGAGCGGTAGGCGGCGGAGATCTCCTTCTCGCGGCCCTCGAAGGCCGGGAGGAGCTTCTCGGCGGCCAGCTCCTTGACGCGGTCAAGCTCGGCCTCGCGGTCCTGCTTGCCGGCGATGGTGAGCGCCTGGGCCAGCTCGCCCTTGACGGCCGAGGACAGCGCGTCGTAGACGTCGTCCTGGTAGTCCAGGAAGACCGGGAACTCGCCCTCGGGCTTGGCGGCCTTGGCGGCGAGGTCGGCCTGGGCCTTGCAGAGCGCCTTGATGAAGGGCTTCGCGGCTTCCAGACCGGCGGCGACGATCTCCTCGGTGGGAGCCTCGGCGCCGTCCTTGACGAGCTGGATGGTCTTCGTGGTGGCCTCGGCCTCGACCATCATGATCGCGACGTCGCCGTCGTCCAGGACACGGCCGGCGACGACCATGTCGAAGACGGCGTCCTCCAGCTCGGTGTGGGTCGGGAAGCCGACCCACTGGCCCTTGATCAGCGCGACCCGGGTGCCGCCGATGGGGCCGGAGAAGGGCAGGCCGGCCAGCTGCGTGGAGCAGGAGGCGGCGTTGATCGCGACCACGTCGTACAGGTGGTCGGGGTTGAGCGCCATGATCGTCTCGACGATCTGGATCTCGTTGCGCAGGCCCTTCTTGAAGGAGGGGCGCAGCGGCCGGTCGATCAGGCGGCAGGTGAGGATCGCGTCCTCGGAGGGCCGGCCCTCGCGGCGGAAGAAGGAGCCGGGGATCTTGCCGGCCGCGTACTGCCGCTCCTCGACGTCCACCGTGAGGGGGAAGAAGTCGAGCTGGTCCTTGGGCTTCTTGGAGGCGGTGGTGGCCGACAGCACCATGGTGTCGTCGTCCAGGTACGCCACGGCGGAGCCGGCGGCCTGCTTGGCCAGGCGGCCCGTCTCGAAGCGGATGGTGCGGGTGCCGAAGGTGCCGTTGTCAATGACGGCCTCGGCGTAGTGGGTCTCGTTCTCCACTAGCGTTTTCTCCGTTACTTTGCGTCTTTCGTCCCCTCGCCCGTGTGGCGGGGAGACCTGCGGAGAAGCTCTCGTACTGGGCCGGTCTTCGATCGAAGCACCCGGGGTTCGTCTGGCTCCGGGAGCCACTACCGAGGACCGGCGGCGGCGAGTCGGCTTCTCACTCTTCAGTGGTGCATTGTGTCGTTCGGTACTGCTCTGTGCGTCACCAGACTAATTGCCGTCCGGTACGTCGCGCACGTACAGCGGGTCACGCGGCTGCGCCGGGCGCCGCCGTCAGTGACTCTCCGTACAGCGTGTACCCGGCGTACGGTCCGTATGCCGTGTACAGCAAAAGGGAGCGGCTCCCTTTCAGTGGGAACCGCTCCCTCCACGGCGTCTTACTTGGCGCCGCCGGCCGCACCGCGGCGGATGCCGAGGCGGTCGACCAGGGCGCGGAAGCGCTGGATGTCCTTCTTGGCCAGGTACTGCAGCAGACGGCGGCGCTGGCCGACGAGGATCAGCAGACCACGGCGGGAGTGGTGGTCGTGCTTGTGCGTCTTGAGGTGCTCGGTCAGGTCCGAGATGCGGCGCGAGAGCATGGCGACCTGGACCTCGGGGGAGCCGGTGTCGCCCTCCTTGGTGCCGAACTCGGTCATGATCTGCTTCTTGGTAGCGGCGTCGAGAGACACTCGGTACTCCTCTGGTGGTGTTCTATGCGCCCACGAGTGCCCCTGGTCTGGTACTCAGGGGAGCTTCCGTGACTCGGAGGCGAAGGTCCGATGAGCGCAGCTCCCAGGGCTTCCCGGGAACGCGTACACAAACGGCCGTCACCCAGCGTACCAGCCCCCGCCACCGCCTCCGGGGGGCGGGGGCCGGGGCGGGTCAGGAGGTGGTGGCGCGCAGGGCGTGGTAGACGTCGAAGACCGCGAGGGTGAGCGGGATGAGCGTCAGCAGTACGCAGGTCTCGGCGATCTCCAGGAAGCGGCCCCAGAAGGGGGTGACGCCGGTGCGCGGGACGATCAGTCCGATGGCGGTGATCAGGGCGGCGACCGCGGCGACGGCGGCGGCGAGCCAGACCGTGCGGACGTCCAGGCCCGAGGTGTCGCCGCGGAAGGCCTGGCGCATCAGGGCCTCGGGCGGGTTGAGGCAGAGTCCGAGGCCGAGCAGCACCAGCGCGCCGAGTCCGGCGGCGAGCGCGCAGCCGACCTGGGCGGTGTAGCGGAAGAGGTGGGCCCGCATCAGCATGGCGACGCCGGTGGCGAGGGCGAGGAGCTGTCCCCAGACGCTGTCGGAGAAGCCGAGCACGGCGGCGGAGCCGACGGCGACGAGGGCGCAGCCGCCGACGAGGCCGACGAGCAGTTCGTGGCCTCGCCGGGCCTGGGCGGCGAGGCGCTCGGCGTCGACGGGGCCCTGGGGCTCGGGCTCGTTGCCGTAGTCGCCGATGGTGGTGCGGGGCGGGTCGAAGCCGATGGGCAGCCGGGCGAAGCGGGTGGAGAGTCCGGGCAGGAAGGCGAGGGCGCCGACGGCGAGCGGGGCGCAGAGGGCGGCGGTCTCGGCGGGCCGGAGCCGGTAGGCGATGGCGAGGAAGGCCGCGAGGACGCCGATGGCGGCGGCGAGGACGAAGGCGACGAAGGGGCCGTCGCCGCCGGGGGCGACGATGGTGAGGATCACGGCGACGACCAGCACGGCGGCGCAGGCGAGCAGGAAGTGGAGCCGGCCGATGCCCTGTCCGTCGGCGGGCGGGAGCAGTCCGGATCCGGCGACGGCGGCGTTGGCCATGGCGCCGATGCCCAGGGCGACGGCGGAGGCTCGGTCGTCGTAGACCCGGGCGCGGACGCAGGCGAGGGCGAGGAGCAGTACGCCGGCGACGGCGGCCAGGATGCCCTGGAGGCCGTGGGTGTCGTGGCCGGGCGCGGAGGACCACAGGACGAAGGCGAGCAGCAGGAGCAGCAGCGATCCGCCGAAGAGGCCGGCGCCGCGCATCAGGGCGTCGCTCCACAGGGTGCGGTCGCGGGCGACGGCGGTGGCGACGGCGTCGGTGACGTCGTCGAAGACCGCCGGGGGGAGGGATTCGGCGAAGGGGCGCAGGGAGAGCAGCTCGCCGTCGAGGATGCGCTGGGAGCCGAGGGAGCGGGCGCTGTCGAGGACGGTGCCGTCGCGGCGGACCAGGTGGTATCCGACGGGGGCGCCGGGGGCGGGGCTCTGTCCGGAGAGCCGGAGGATCTCCGGGTAGAGGTCCGCGACGGCGATGTCCTCGGGCAGGGCCACGTCGACGCGGCCGTCGGGGGCGACGACGGTCACCCGGCAGAAGCCGGTGCCGCCGGTGGACGGGGTGGCCTGGCCGGGGTGACCGGCTCCGGTGGCCGCCGCTGGGGCCGTCGTACTCACGTGTTGCATCCCCTCGTGCTCACCTGCTGCATCCCCTCGTGATCTGTGCGCTGTCCGCGCGGTCGCTCCGCGTGGTCCTGGCTCCGGTGCGGGCGGTGGCGGCGCGGGCCGGTCCGGGTCTGTCCGGTCTGGTCCGGGCCTGACCGGTCCGGGCCTGACCGGTCCGGGCCTGTCGTGCGCCGGCCCTCGCCGGGCCCGTGCCGGCCGGTGCGCGGTCCGGCTGCCGCGGCGCGCCGTGCGCGGCGGGTGCGCCCGGTGCACGGCTTGCGTCGTGCACCGTCGGCGCGCAAGTGCGCACTTGCGCGCCGGGCGCGTCGTGCTGTCCTGCGCGCCGGATGGCGCGCTCCGTACCGGCTTGTGCGCCGTGGCCCGCGCCGCGCTGTGAACGCCCCCGCTGTCGCGGTGGTTCGGCGGGCGCGCCGACGCGTCGCGCCACCCTACCGCCCCCCTCCCCGCGCCGCCGCAAGTAGGATCCGTCCCCGCGGACGGAGCCCGTCGCCACGGGGGCGCCGATAGGAACATTTCCGTCCGGCAAGGGAATTGGTGAACCGGTGAGTCTGATCGTCGTCAAACGGCCACCACGGGTGCTGCCCGCCGAGGTGCCCGGCGAGCACGTGCAGTTGCAACCCCCTCCCGAGCTGCCGAGAGGTCAGCAGGAGGGCGCGCTGATGCAGTTGCTGCCGATGCTGGGCATGGGCGGTTCGGTGGTGTTCTTCTTCATCACGCCGAATCCGATCATGCGGATCATGGGCATGATCATGATCGCGTCGACCATCGCGATGGCCATCGCGATGCTGGTCCGCTACCGGCGCGGCACCCAGGGGGAACTGGCCGATCTGCGGCGCGACTATCTGAAGTACCTGACGCAGACCCGCCGGGGCGTGCTGCGGACCGCCCGTCTGCAGCGCGACGCGCAGTTCTATCTGCATCCCTCCCCCGAGCAGCTGTGGGCGCTGGTCGCGGAGGGCAGCCGGGTGTGGGAGCGCCGGATCGGCGACGCCGACTTCGGTCAGGTGCGCGTCGGTCTGGGCAGTCAGCAGCTGGCCACTCCGCTCATCGCCCCCGACACCGCGCCGGTGGACGAGCTGGAGCCGCTGACGGCGGGCGCGATGCGGCAGTTCCTGGCGGCGCACAGCACGCTGGACGGGCTGCCGATGGCGGTGTCGCTGCGCGCTTTCTACCATCTGACGGTGAGCGGGGAGGCCGAGTCGGTGCGCGCCACGGCGCGGACGATGGCCGGTTCGCTCGCCTCGCTGCAC
Organism: Streptomyces sp. NPDC014894; assembly: GCF_043080985.1. Classification (NCBI taxonomy): domain Bacteria; kingdom Bacillati; phylum Actinomycetota; class Actinomycetes; order Kitasatosporales; family Streptomycetaceae; genus Streptomyces; species Streptomyces sp. NPDC014894. The sequence goes on along the minus strand of NZ_JBIBWD010000001.1, from coordinate 517,002 downwards.
TCCCCCGAGGACCTGGTCATCGCCGTCGCCGCCGGGCGGGACGCGGCGCCGCACTGGGAGTGGGCGAAGTGGCTGCCGCATGTGCAGGCCCCGGGCCCCGGCGACGGCGCGGGCAGCCGCCGGCTGATCACCACGGACGCGCGCGAGCTGGACGAGATGCTGGGCACGCTGCTGGAGGGCCGGCCCCGGTTCCAGAGCGGCGGGCATCCGCTGCTGGACCAGCCGCATGTGGTGGTCTTCCTCGACGGGCAGTCGGTTCCTTCGGTCTCGGCGCTGGCGGCGGCCGAGGGTCTCCAGGGCGTGACGGTCGTCGAGGTCGTCCCGGGCGAGGTGACGGCCGCGCGCGGCGGTCTGTCCATCACGGTCCGGCCGGACGCGGTGCAGCTGGAGTCGGGGCACGGCCTGGTCTACGACGGTCTGCCGGATCTGCTCTCCCCGGCGGCGGCCGAGGCGCTGGCCCGCCAGCTCGCCCCGCTGCGGGTGGGCACGGGCGGGGACGACGACCAGCCGCTGCTGGCCAATCTGGACTTCACCGATCTGCTGGGGCTGGGGGACGCGGCGTCGGTGGATGTGAGCCGCACCTGGCGGCCCCGGTCCCAGTCGGAGCGGCTGCGCGTCCCGATCGGCGTCGGCGAGGACGGCGCGCCGGTGATGCTGGACCTCAAGGAGGCGGCCCAGGAGGGCATGGGTCCGCACGGTCTGTGTGTGGGAGCGACCGGCTCCGGAAAGTCGGAGCTGCTGCGCACGCTGGTGCTGGGGCTCGCCGTCACCCACTCGTCGGAGACGCTGAACTTCGTCCTCGCGGACTTCAAGGGCGGCGCCACCTTCGCCGGAATGTCGCAGATGCCGCATGTCGCGGCGGTGATCACCAACCTGGCGGACGATCTGACGCTGGTGGACCGGATGGGCGACTCCATCCGCGGTGAGCTGAACCGCCGGCAGGAGATGCTCCGCGACGCGGGCAACTACGCCAACATCCACGACTACGAGAAGGCCCGGGCCGCGGGCGCGCCGCTCCAGCCCATACCCTCCCTGGTGCTGGTCATCGACGAGTTCAGCGAGCTGCTGACCGCGATGCCCGACTTCATCGAGATGTTCGTGCAGATCGGCCGGATCGGACGGTCGCTCGGGGTGCATCTGCTGCTCGCCTCGCAGCGGCTGGAGGAGGGGCGGCTGCGCGGTCTGGAGACGTATCTGTCGTACCGGATCGGGCTGCGCACCTTCTCCGCGGCCGAGTCGCGGGCCGCGCTGGGCGTGCCGGACGCGTACACGCTGCCGAACGTGCCAGGTTCGGGGTATCTGAAGTTCGGCACGGACGAGATGGTGCGGTTCAAGGCGGCGTACGTCTCCGGGGTGTACCGGGCGAACGCGCATCAGGCGGCGGCGTCGGGCGGGCCGCTGCCGGTGGACCGCCGACCGGTGCCGTTCACGGCCTCGCCGGTGCCGGTGCGGTACGCGGAGCGCGCGGCCGGGCCCGCCGTGCCGGAGCCGCGCGCGGCCGAGGACGACGCGCTGGCCGACTCCGTACTGGACGTGATCGTGCGGCGGCTGGAGGGCCGGGGCGCGGAGGCGCATCAGGTGTGGCTGCCGCCGCTGGACAATCCGCCGCCGCTGGACGAGCTGCTGCCGGGGCTGGCGAATGTGCCGGGCCGCGGGCTGACCCGGCCCGGGTACGAGGGGGCCGGCCGGCTGGTCGTCCCGATGGGCGTGGTGGACAAGCCGTTCGAGCAGCGCCGGGACGTGCTGTACCGGGACTTCTCCGGCGCCGCCGGTCATATGCAGATCGTCGGCGGTCCGCAGTCGGGCAAGTCGACGCTGCTGCGCACGCTCGTCGCGGGGTTCGCGCTGACGCACACCCCGCAGGAGGTGCAGTTCTACGCGCTGGACTTCGGCGGCGGCGGGCTCTCGGCGACCGCCGGGCTGCCGCATGTCGGCGGGGTGGCCTCCCGGCTCGATCCCGAGCGGGTGCGGCGCACGGTCGCCGAGGTGTACGGCATCCTGTCGCGCCGCGAGGAGTACTTCCGCGGTGCGGGCATCGACTCGATCGCCACCTTCCGCCGGATGCGGGCGCGGGGCGAGATCTCGCTGACGGAGCAGCCGTGGGGCGATGTGTTCCTGCTCATCGACGGCTGGGGCAATTTCCGCTCGGACTACGAGGGCCTGGAGTCCGCGGTGCTGGAGATCGCGGCGCGCGGTCTGGGCTACGGCATCCATCTGGTGCTGACGGCGTCGCGTTCGATGGAGGTGCGCGCCAATCTCAAGGACCATCTGATGAACCGGCTGGAGCTGCGGCTCGGCGACACCATGGACTCCGAGCTGGACCGCAAGGCGGCCGTCAATGTGCCGACGGGCGTTCCCGGGCGCGGGCTGACGCCGGAGAAGCTGCACTTCATGGGCGCGGTGCCGAGGATCGACGGGATCAGCTCGGCCAGTGATCTGTCGGAGGCGACGACGGCGATGAATCAGGAGGTCTCCCGGCACTGGACGGCGCCGGGCGCGCCGAAGGTGCGGCTGCTGCCGCGCGAGCTGCCGGCCGAGCGGCTGCCGGCGGGTTCGGCGGATCCGCGGCGCGGGGTCGCGTTCGCGATCGACGAGAACAATCTGGAGCCGGTGTTCGCCAACTTCGAGCGGGACCCGTTCTTCCTGGTCTTCGGCGAGAGCGAGTCGGGCAAGTCGAATCTGCTGCGGCTGCTGATCACCCAGCTGTGCCGGCGGTACGAGGGCGATGCCTGCAAGTTCTTCGTGATCGACAACCGGCGGGCGCTGCTGGACGTCACTCCCCCGTCGCATCTGGCGGAGTACGTTCCGATGTCCAACAACATGGATCACCATGTGGACGCGCTGGCGGATCTGATGCAGCGCCGCACCCCGGCGGCGGATGTGACCGCCCAGCAGCTGCGGGACCGCAGCTGGTGGCGGGGGCCGTCGGTGTTCGTGGTCGTGGACGACTACGACCTGGTGTCCACCTCCAGCGGGAATCCGCTGGGCAAGCTCACGGAGCTGCTGCCGTTCGCCCGTGACGTGGGCGTGCGCTTCATCATCGCCCGCAGCGCGGCGGGGGCGAGCCGTGCCTCGTACGAGCCGTTCATGCAGCGGATGATGGAGCTGGGCGCGCAGGGGGTGCTGCTCTCCGGCGATCCGCAGGAGGGGGATGTCCTCGGCGGGGTGCGGATGCGGCCGATGCCGCCGGGCCGGGGCTTCTTCGTCTCGCGCCAGCGGGGGAATCCGCTGGTGCAGACCGGGCTGATGGAGCCGGACCAGCAGGTGTGACGGTGTTGGGGGAGTTCCGGCGGGTCTTGTCGATCCCGTGGACTCCCCCTCACCGTTTCTCCCCCTCGGCGGGGCGGGCGGCGGTTGCGGGCGCTCCCGTCGCCTCCATAGGTTGGTCGGAAAGTCATAGGAAGAGAGCGCTGATCTGCCGGCGTGCACGGGGGAAGGGATCGGGTCTGTGGCGTGGGACGAGTGGGAACGGCTGAAGTCTTCGGCGGCCGAGCGGGCCGCCGGGGGGACGCGGCTCAACGGTGTGCCCGACGAGGATCGCGTCGGGGCCGTCGGGGAGGGTGATCTCACGGTCTCCCAGCAGGATCTGGCGGCGGTCGGGGACCAGGCCCACACGCTGTACGAACGGCTCTGGAAAGAGGCCCGGATCGCGCTTCCCACCAGCGACAGGGCCGCGGGCGACCTGTCCGGCCAGGGATTCGCGCTGGGCGGGGCCCTGCTGCATGTGTCGAATCGCTGGGAGAAGCAGCTCGGCTCGCTGATGGACGCCTGCGCCCATATCTCCAACCACATGGACGTCAGCGGCAAGACCCATCGCGACGACGACGACTGGATTCAGCGGAGCATGAGCGGCATCGACACCCTCGACCGCGGCTTCGACGAGTCGTACGCCCCGGCGGGCGCGAAGAATCCGGTGTACGAGCAGAAGGACGCGAAGGGCGAGGGCCGCGGCTGATGGATCTGGACGCGCTGCGCCACGCGAACCTCACCCTGCTCGATGAGGCGATCACCGACTGGTCGACCATGATCACGAATCTGGAGGATCTGGAGAAGGGGGCCCGGGAGGGGCTGCGGGGACGGGCGAACAAGGCGAACTGGACCGGGCTGAACGCGACCGTCTCCCGTGAGTTCATCGGCCGGACGGCGGGCGAGTTCGCCGACGCGCGGACGCAGGCCACCTCGGTACGGAACATCCTCAAGGACACCCGCGACGAGCTGAAGGACTGGCGCCGCAAGCTCAACGAGGCGATCGACCGGGGGATGAAGAGGAATCTCACGGTGGTCTCCACCGCCGGGGGCGGCTTCACCGTCACCATGAACATCCATCCCGACCGGGCCGCCCGGGGGACCTCCGTACCCGATCACTCGCCGGACGATGTGACCGCCCTGCGCGACGAGATCCAGGGCATTCTCGACAAGGCGACGGAGAGCGACAGCTCGGCGGCCCAGGTGCTCAGGGCGCTGGCGGATCAGACGGACCACGGATTCTCCGGGGCGGAGTACGCCGACCGGGACGCCGGGGCGAACGCCCTCAAGGAGGCGGAGAAGCTCTCGGCGCTGGCGAGGAAGAAGCCCGACGACCTCAGCGCCGCGGACATGGCGGCGCTGAGCGCCGGTCTGAAGAAGTACTCGGGCGACGAGCTGTTCGCGGAGCACTTCGCCTCGACGCTGGGCGCGAAGGGGACGCTGGACTTCTGGGCGGGGCTGAACGATCCCCGGTACGCCTATGAGATGCGCGACCACCGGGACCAATTCGGCGAGCTGCAGAAACATCTCAGCCTCACCCTGGCGAACGCGACGCAGAGCGACACCCGGTCGATGGCCGACTGGAAGCACGACATGACCCAGCTCGGCGGTCAGACGATCTCCAAGACCAATTCCGCCCTGGGATTCCAGGTCATGAGCAATCTGATGCGCTGGGGGAACTACGACGACCAGTTCCTCAAGAGCTACGGCGCCGAGCTGGTCAGGACCGACAAGGAGATGACCGGGAACGGCAAGCACGGACTGCCGCTCTGGAACGATCTGCCGCTCAATCCGATGCTGAACCACGACGGCTCCGATCTCGGCTCCGATCCGTTCACCGGATTCCTCAAGGCGCTGTCGAACAGCCCGGACGCGGCCACGGACTTCTTCGGCGACGCCTATGTCACCAAGGACGAGGACCACGACTTCAAGGAGAAGAACGGGGACGGCAAGGAGGTGAAGGCCGACCTCACCAACTTCGAGTACCTCTTCGAGGAGCGGGAGTGGCCCCACGCCCAGGACGAGAAGGGCAAGGACAGCGCCTCGGGCCGCAACAACCTCGCCCTGGCCCTGGAGGCGGCCACCACCGGCCACCCGGCGGGCGAACTGCCGACACAGGACACCCCGCCGCACAGCCCGGAGCAGGCCAGGCTGATGGAGCGGCTCGTGTCGTCCATCGCGGAGGACTCCGAGCGGCTGACCAAGCACAGCCAGATGTCGGACAGCGTCGGGCAGATCACCTCGGAGTACCTGCCGGACATCAACCGGGCCGCCGCGAACGACAAGGACGGGAAGACCGATCTGCTCTTCCCGATCGCGGGGACGCCGGCGGAGCTGGACCACAACGAGGTCACCCGGCTCCTGGTCACGGTGGGGCAGAGCCCCGAGGGATTCGCGGCGGTGGAGGTCGGCCAGAAGGCCTACATGGCCAATCTGATGGACTACCACATGAATCCGGATCTGCCGAAGGAGCAGCGGTACTCGGATTCGCCGCAGACCACCGTGGAGGACATCGCCCGCAAGTCCGGCGAGATCGGCGGCACCCTGGCCATCGGCCGGCAGGAGGCGATCACGGGCCCGGCGGCACAGTCGGCCAAGGACTTCGAGAACTCGGTGGCCCAGCAGAAGAACGCCTGGTCGGGCGCTATCGGCACGGGCGTCGGGGTCGGCGTGAGCTTCATCGCCTCCCCGGTCGGCGGGGCGGTGGCCGGCGGCATCGCGGAGACGGTGAGCGGATCCGTCCTCGAACACCTGTTCCAGCAGTCCGAGACGAATGTCCTCAAGGACGCGGGCAAGGACGCGGGCAGGCTGTGGGAGGTGTCCAGGGAGAGCAACAACGACCTCTCCCAGCAGGCCGCGAAGGCCGCGGCCGCGGCGCACGGCGTGGACTACGCCGACGAGGTCGCGATCTGGACCCGCCGCGGCACGGAGGACGGCTTCTCGGACGCCTCCGACAACGCCCAGCGGATGTCGGACGATCTGACCACCGAGATTCAGCGCTGATGACCGCTCTCACCCCAGGGACGTCCCGATGAAGAACCTCAGGAGCGCGGCCCGGCGGCGGCCGAGGCCCGCCGCCGTCGCGACGGCGGCGGGCGCCGCGCTGCTCGCCCTCCTCGCCTCCGGATGCACCGGCTCCGAGCCCGAGGCGGCCAAGTCCTACCAGGTGCCGGACTCCCTCTGCGGCACCGCCGTCGAACCGGACCTGCTGGAACCGGCGCTGCCTCCGGGCGAGAAGATCTCCACCCGGAAGAAGACATCGGTCGGCTACGAGCGCTGCCATGTCCTCGTCGACGACACCGCCGTGCTGTCCGTCAGAAAGAGCTGGTGGGACGCGGACACCACCGCCCCCGAGGTCGCCTCCTCCGAACGCGGCGGCGGCGTCGAACTCGACGCACAGCTCTCCGACGACCGCCGCCTCGCCTGGTCCACCAAGGGCGCCGTCGGCCAGGTCCACTGCCCGAAACCCAGCGCCGACCCGGACCAGCGCGATTCCCGGCTCTTCGCGACCTTCGTCATCTTCGGCGACGGAAAGGCGAAGGAATCGCAGATGCGGAAGCTGATCACCGCGTACACGGAGTCGGTGAGCACATCGGCGGAGTGCAACGCGGGGTAGGCGCGGCGGGGGCCGCCCCGCAGGGGTGGCGGCCGTGTCCGGCGCCCCGGGTCCGGATCGGCCGCGCTTTCCCTCTCGGGCCCGCCGGGCCGGCGGGCCCGGGGTGCTGCCCGGCGCTACCCGGGAGACCGTCTCTTCATCGCTCACGACCAGAGGAAACATGTCGCGTACCTCGCGGCCGGCTCACCGCGGCAAGCGGGGAACGGCGATGGCGCTGGGGTGCCCTGTCCCCTGCGCCGGCCGCCGTGGACACGGCGGCGGGGTGGGCATCTCCCGCGCATGCCCACCCCGCTGTGTCCCGTTTCGCAGTCGCCGTACGGGCGGCTGGAACCGGGGCCGTTTAGAAGTAGCCCGCGGCCTTCCGGTCACCGGCCTGGTAGGCGGGAGCGGCCTCGCGGACGGCGCGGGCGATGCCCTTGAGCGCCGTGTGGATCATCCGCGTCTCCTTGTCCCACTGCTTGTGGAAGTTCTCCGCGGCCGTCGCGGCCTCACCCTCGAAGGTGCTGGAGATGCTGCGGAGCTTGCCCTGAATGGCGTCGAGGCTCTTGTCCAGGCGCTCTGCCTGCTTGTCGATCGTCCCGGCCGCCTGCTCCAGCGACGCGTATGTGACGACCAGGTGGCCGCCGCCGTTGTCCGCCATGAATCCTCCGAATGCCGTGTGCCGTGTGTATCTGTGCTGAGTCTGTGATCCGGTCCCGAGCCGCCGGCGGAGTGCCCGCCGTCGGCGCCGGGCTCAGTAACCGCTGATGTTCGAGGTCGCGGACCGGGTCGCACCGGCGTCGCCGGAGAAGCCGGGAGTGACGTCGACGCCCTGCAGGGCCGCGCGGACGTCCTCTTCGGTGTTGCCCGCGGTGGTACGCGTGACCTGGATGGCCTCCTGGAAGTGGAGCAGCATCTTCGCGATGCGCACCATGCCCTGGTTGATCTCGGCCTGCTTCACGTCGAAGGCGCCGTGGCCGATGCCCTTCCAGCTGCCTTCCAGGCTGTCGATCACACCGTGCAGCTGCTGGAGCTGCCCCTTGACGTCCTCGAAGTTCGCCGAGATCTCGTCTTGGAGACTCTTGAGGCCCTCATCGCCGACCTTCTGAACTGACATGTGTCGGTCTTCCCTTCCCTGTGTTCATTCGTTCTCGGTGAGATGGACCGTGATGGTCCACGGGAGTGTCGCGCGCGCCGCCACCGCCGGGCGGACGGGCGGGGCGGGCAGCGTGCGGCCACGAGGCGACGCCGGTCAGGCGCCGCGGCGGCGGCGAGCCATGAGGAAGCCCCCTCCGGCGAGGAGGACGACCACCCCGACTCCGCCGAGGACCAGGCCCAGACCGCCGCCGTCCTCGGACTTCTCGCTGGAGCTTGCCACGGCCGGGGCCTTGCTGGGCTCGCTCTTCGGCGGTTGTGACGCAGCCGGTGCAGAAGCGGCCGGCGACGCGGAGGAACCGCCCGTCGTCTTGTTCGTCAACGGGCTGACATTCGGATCACCCGGCTTCCCGAGCCCCCGGTTGATGTGCGCGCCCGGCCGGACGACCCCGTGCCCGTAGAAGTTGCTCAGCCCCTTCTTGTTGCCGTCCTTGCCCTTGCCCGCGCTCTCGAACATCACCCGCAGAACCTGGTTGGCGGTCCAGTCGGGGTTGGCGGACCAGATGAGGGCGGCGGAGGCGGAGGCGATGGCAGCGGAGATGCTCGTGCCACCGTCACCGTTGCAGTACCTCTTGAAGGTGGCGTCGCACCAGTACGGGATCTCACTGCCCGGAGCAGCGATATCGACGAAGTCCCCGTGCTGGGAATAGTCGGCCGTACGCCCCTCAGGAGCAGCTGCGGCGACACCCACCACCTCGGGATACTTCGCGGGGTATTCGGCCTTGTTGCTCTTGTCCCCAGAGTTTCCGACTGCCGCGAAGAGCAGTTTCCCCTTGCTTTCGGCGTACTTGACCGCGCGCTCCTCGTTGGCGTCGAGGAATTCGCTGCCGTACGACATGCTGATGATCTGTGCATCGCTGTCAGCCGCCGCCCGAATGGCGACGGACGCATCCGCAGGGTTCGCCTTGTTCTCGTCCTGGAACTCCCCCAGTGCGATGCGGTACGGGATGATCTTCGCCTTGGGTGCCAGCCCCTGCAGGCCGCCACCACGACCGGTACCCGCGATCAGCTCAGCCATGGTCGTCCCATGTCCGCTGTAGTCGTCGGTTTCCTCGCCCTTCACGCCAGTGGCGTCCAGACCCTTGAGGACCTGGCCCTTCAGGGAGGGGACCGACGAGTTGACCCCGGTGTCGACGACGGCAATCGTGATGCCTTCTCCGGCGGCGGTCTTCCAGACTTCTTCGGCGTTCATCGCGTCCAGGTACCACTGCTCCGAGCGCACGTCCTCCGCCGCAGCCGCCACCGGAGAGGTCGCGACCGCTCCAACCGCCCAAGTCCCGATCGCCGCCACAGCGCAAAGCAGTCCCCGCCGCAGGGCATACGACTCTCCGCGCCTCCGGGCACGGCTCATTTCTGCCGTCATCCTGGCTTCCGAACCTTCCGCTGTACCTAGTCGATCACTGGTGGGACGACGCGCCGACGGACCGCCCAGGTCTCTTCGTCTTCCGTCAGATACTCCGGTCGCGCCGAGCCGGAGCGCTCCTGCTCCTCCTCGGACTGCTGGCGGCTCTGACGGCCGACGAGTCCGGCGCCGCCGGCGGTGAAACCACCGCTCGCCCCCGGTCGGGGCGCGGTGCCGCCGCTGCGGGGGGTGCCGACGATTCCATTGGCACTGGGCGTGCCACGCCCTGCGGGTCTGGCGGAACCGTTCGCCGGCCCCGCGCCGATGACTCCGGACCGACTCGGTCTGGCCGCAGCGGGGCGGCCTCCCGCCGTCGACTCTCCGCCGATGACCGTTCCCCTGGGGATGCGCGGCGCGGCTGATCCGCCTGCGGCTCGCTGAGGGGTGCCACCGACAATGCCGTTCGCACGGCCGGCTCCCGCGCCGCCGACAGGGCCGCCTCCTGCGCGTCCGGCCATACCGGGCATACCGGCCTGACCAGCCGCGCCCGCCCGTCCGGCCATCGGGGGCTGCCCCCCGACACCCCCTGCGGCACCGGCGCGTCCGGCGGCCGGAGAGCCGCCGCCCATCGGGCTCGCGGTGCCTGCCCGGCCGGCCGCCGGATTGGCGCCGCCTGCCGATCCCGGTCCGCCGCCCATCATTCCGGGGCGTCCGGCCTCTGCGTACCTCGCCGGCGGAGCGCCTCCCGGGGCTCCCGGTCGCCCTGTCGCACTGGCCGTCGGTGCTCCGCCCGGCCTGGGCGCTCCTGGAGCGCCCTTGGCCTGGGCGACCTTGTTCTGCATCGGATTGGGCGCAACGGCGATCACCGGCGGAACCTGCGTGGGGCCGGAGCCTCCGGGAGCGGTGGGCGCCGTCGGCGAAGGTGCGGTGACCGGCGGAGCCGGGGGCGCCTGGACGCTGTCGATCTTCATCGAGGTGTCCGGGATCGACGCGGTGGGCGGCATCGTCGATTGCGTCGGTGTGGACGGGGGTGCGGACGGCGGTGCCGTGGCGGTGAAGGAAGTGGAACCACCCTGAGGGGTGGCGATGGCCTCAGCGGACGAGAACGGGGCCGGCCCGGATGCGGTTTGCCGACCGGCGGCAGCGACAGCGCCGTCTGCTCCTGAACCCGCGCCATCGGAGCCGATTCGCTGACTGCTGGGCCGTGGCACTGAAACGCCCAACTTGGCGGGTGCCTTCGGCGGCTCCTGCCCCGCCAGCGTCTGCTCCGACACCGCGTAGAACGAGGCCAGCCGGTTCATCTGGTTGATGGCTTCCTGGCGGTGCTTCTCCGCCTTCACCGCCGCCACGTAGTCGGGGTTGTCGTCCTTGCGCTCCGAGGGCGGGAACTCCTCCGCCTTCTTGGGGTCGGCGCGGCCGTCGCGCGGGGGCTTGGAGTTGCGGACGGAGGTGAGGCCTTCGCTGGCGACCTTCATCTGGGTGCCGACGGCGTTGGCGAAGGTGCCGAGGTCTCCGGCGTAGCGGGCGAGTTCGGCGCCGAAGCGGCGGAACTCGGTGCCGGAGTCGCCTTCCCAGTCGGTGCCCTTGACGAAGGCGTCGAGGTCGCCGGCGGCCCGGTTGAGGGCCTTGGTGGTGCGCTGGAGGGCGTCGCCGGCGCTTTCGAGGTCGGCGGGGTTGGAGGAGTCGAGGAGGTCGAGCATGGCGTTGAGCCGGGCGGCCTCGAAGTCGGTCTTGCCGAAGAATCCGCCGGGGCCCGAGCCGTTGCCGAGGCCGAACTTCTCCAGGGTGGCGGAGACCCGCTCGAACGCGTCGGTGGCGCCGAAGCGCGTCTCGATCCGGGTGGTGTCCTCGGCCTGGCGCTGCTCGTGGGTCAGCTGCTGATTCGTGTCGTTGTCACCCATCGGCGATCACCCCAAGTCCGTCGGGAGGGCGGTGTCGTTGTCGCGTGCCGGCTCGCGCTCCGCGCTCTTCTCCGTGGAGGCCGCGGGCCGCTGTGCCTCGCGCGTCTCCCGTTCCTTCTCCACCCGGGACTGAATCGTGTGGAAGCGCTGACGCATGTCCTCCTCCACATTGTCGAAGCCGACGTCGGCGGCGTGTACGCCGATGGTCAGCATCTCGATCTGGTCGCCGAGCATCTTCGAAAGGGAGATCAACTCCCGGTGGACGCGGTTGTATTGGGTGAAGAAACCGTCCGCCTCCGCGAAGGGCAACTGGGCGCCGCTGAAGGACCCCCGTGAGACCCTCTGCTCCGCGACCTTGGTGCTGCCGCCCTCGCCGCCCTCGAAATCCTTGAGAAGCGCGCTGACTTGACTGTGGAACTTCTTCAGCGCGTCAACGCCGCGCCGCAGATCCCCCGCGCCGCCCGATCCTCCGACCCCGCCGCTCTCTGCATCGAGCACGATGCTCGTTCCTCCCCGTTTGCCACTGCTGCCCCTCGTTGTGAACGCGGTGAATTCCGATCACCGGCGATCAACCGGGCACCACTCTAGCCACTGCCTCTGACAGCCCCAAGCGTCTTATCTGACGGGTTGATTCCCTATGTGAAGAAATTGGGGACATACGCGTCGGCATGCGATGCGGCGGTGTCCGACGCGTGCCGATCAGCGCCCCGCGGCACGGCCTGGGCGGCGGCGCGCGTCGCGCAGGGCCACCGCGCCGCCCGCGATCGCGGCCACCAGCACACCGCCGCCCACCACCACATAGGTGGCGAGGCGGGCGTCGCGCTCGTCGGGCGTCTCGCCCAGGTGGACCTCGGCCGGGGTGGGGGCCTCCGCCCTGGTCAGGCCCTCGCGGGCGACCGGGCGCTCGATCGGTTCGTCGTCCTCCGTCAGCGCGCGGACCGGGTCGACCACGCCCCAGCCCACCAGCCGGTCGTGGTCCGGGGTCGAGCGCTCGGCCGTCTGCTGGATCTGCGCGTTGATCTGACGCGGGGTCCAGTCCTTGTGCTTGCTCTTGATGAGCGCGGCGACGGCGGCGACATAGGGGGCCGAGAAACTCGTCCCGTTGTCGGCGCAGTGGCCTCCGCCGGGGACGGTGGTGACGATGTCCACCCCCGGGGCCGCCACGCCCACGAAGTCGCCGGACTGGGAGAACGAGGCCCGCTCGTTGTTGCGGTCCGACGAGGCGACCGCCAGGACGCCGTCGTACGACGCCGGATAGGTCTTCTTCACGTTTCCGCCCAGCCCCTCGTTGCCGGCCGAGGCGACGATGACCGCTCCCTCGTCCAGGGCGCGGTTCACCGCCTGCTCCAGCAGCGGGGTGGGCTTCTCGGCGTTCGCGGTGTCCTGGGAGATGTTGATGACTCCGGCGCCGCGTTCCACCGCCTCGTCGATGGCCTTGGCCAGGGACACGGCGGTGCCGTTGCCCTCCGCGTCGTTCTGCTGGATGGGGATGATCGTCGCGCCGGGGGCGAGGCCGCTGAACCCCGTTCCCTCCATCGGGCGGGCGGCGATGACGCCGGCGACCTTGGTGCCGTGGCCGACGGTGTCCGTGGTGCCGTTCTCCGCGCCGCGCTCGACCTTGTCGCCGTTCGCGTCCTTGAGCCCCCTGGGCAGCAGATTCAGTCCGCTCTTGGCGTCCACCGCACCCTTGAGCTGCGGATTCTTGATGTCGACGCCGGTGTCGATGACCGCGACCCGCACCCCCTTCCCGGTGGACTGCTTCCAGAGTTCGTCCAGCAGGACCCGTTGCAGCGCCCAGGGGCGGCCCTTGTACATCTCGCCGGGATAGGTGCACTGACCTGGGGTGTCGGCCGCGGCGGGCTGTGCCGGAATCCCGACACAGGCCACGGCGGTGGCCGCCGCGGCGGCGAGCAGCCGGCGGGGCAGGGCGGTCGTCGGCGGGGTCGCGGCCCCGCGCGGCGTCCTCATGAGCCCTGCGGCTGGCTCGCGGAGCCGGTCGAGAGCCGGGGGCCCGTCGGCAGGAACGCGGACCACGCGGCGGGCACCGGCAGCGGGGCGACGTCCTTGTAGCCGAGCTGGATCTGCGCCAGCTGCGCCTCCTGCTGCCGGGCCTCCTTCTCCTCCTTCGTACCGGAGGTGCCGATGTCGGAGGAGTCGGTCCCGCTGTCGCTGTTGGACTGCATCGCGTAGCGCAGCCCCGTGTCGGTGACCAGGAAGAGGAACCCGGTGTCCGTGCGGGAGCCGGTGAACTGGCGGAACAGCTGGCCGGTGCCGGGGGTGACGTACGCGCTGCTCGACCCGACCGGCAGGGTGGCGGGGAACTCGGCGCCCGCCCAGGTGCTCAGGGTGGTGGTGCCCTTGTCCGCGTCGACCCCGCGCAGGACGTTGCAGACGGTGTCGCGGTCGCCCCGGTCGCCGTTCGCGGCGTTGACGGGCTCGGGCAGTTCCTGCGGCCACTTCTTGTCCTGGTTGAAGGGCTCGCCCGGCCGGAAGGCACCGCCGCTGAGGCGCTCCGCCTCGCCGTCCTGGCCCAGCGCGACCAGCCCCTCGTCGTCGCTGTTGAGCAGCAGCTTCGCGGTGAAGTCCGAGACGGGGGCCACCCGGCCGGGCAGCACCACGTACTTCTGGTCCCGGGTGCCGTCGCTGGCCTCCAGGACGATGCCCACCTTGTTCAGGCCGGGCTCCAGGTCCGCGGCCGGAATGCCGGCGTCCGCGCCGGGCCTGCCGGAGATCTCCGGGAAGTCGACGGTGTCGCCCTTGTGGAGGGTCTCCAGCCATGCCTTGGAGACCCGCTGGGGCTCCCGGCCCTGGCCCGCGACCTGGCGCAGCAGCCGTTCGCCCTCGGCCATCGGATACGCCCGGCCGGCCGCGTCCACGACGTAGCGGGTCTTGTCGGGGCCCTCCACATAGAGCAGTTCGCCGCCGCTCAGACGGTTCGCCCCGTCGGTCTTCTTCTGCTCCCGCTCGGCGAGGACGAAGGCCGCCTTCTCGATGGCGCCGCCCGCGCCCTGCCGCTCGCACACGGCCCAGCGCTTGGCCGTGCCGGCCTCCTTGGCGGAGGGCAGCCGGTCGGGGGCGTACGGAATTCCCAGGGTCGCGCCGTGCGGGATATCGCCCTTGTCGAGGACCGATTCGTCGACCTTGATGACTTTGCCTTTGTCGGCGTTGAGGAGCAGTTTTGCCGACGACATATTCAGCACCGGGTGGAGCTGTACCTTCTCGCCGGTCCTCAACACCACATATCGCGTGGTGGATTTACTGGCGATGATGACATTCTCGCCGGGCGCGTCCCAGCCCTTGGGAGCCACTGGTCTGAACATTCCCCAGGCCGCGAACCCCGCGAGAATCACGATTCCGACGATGGCGCCGGGCAGCACGGCGCGCAGGGGGCGCGGCGCGCCCTCCTCCGAACCGGTGGTGCTGGGCTGCAGGAACTGCGCAATGAGCCTTCGTTTCGCGAAGGTGTATGCGTTGAGTTCGTCCCGACGTGATGCCATCTGTCCGCTGTCCCTCTCCCCGCTGGGCTGCCTGACTCCCTCTTACCGAGAGGGGCCGGCGCTCGTAACGCACCCCTACTATGCCTGCTGACGGTGACGGCATACCGCTCAGGTAGGGTGATCGCCCGGTCAACGCCCATAGGAATGCGGCAGTTACGGACACGAGGGGGCAACGCGGGGATGGGTACGGCGACGCGCGCGCGAAATGGGCGGATTCCCGAACGGCGTCGCGGCGCTCCCCGGAGACAGCGCGGCAGGGGCGACCGGGGCAATAACGTTCCGGCGGCCCAGGGGGCCGCGACCGCCGTCGCCGCGGCCACCGCGCTCCGCCCCCTGTCGCGTACCGGCCGTATCGGTTCGCTCAAGCTGCGCCAGCTGGCGCTGGTGGAGATCGCGCTCGCGCTGGCCCTGATCGGGCTGGTGCTCGACGGCCTCTGGCTGATTCCCACCATGACGGCGGCCGCCGTGCTCGTGCTGCTCGCCTTCGTGCGGCGGCGCGGGCACGCCGTCCAGGACTGGATGGCGACCGCGCTGACGCTGCGGGCGCGCAACCGGGCCGCCGAGCCGCCCCCGGCGGACACCGATCCCTCACTCGCCCCGGTCGCGGAGGGGGTGCCCGGTTTCCGGCCGTTCGCCTATGTCGACCGCAACCGCCGCACGGTGGGCATGCTGGGCGACGGCGCCTTTCTGACGGCGGTGGTGCGGGTCGAGGCGAGCGGCGACGCGCTGCGCCCGGCCTTCGGGGCGCGGGCGCTGCCGCTCTCCGCGCTGGGCGGCGCGCTGACCGTGGACGACATCGTGCTGGAGTCGGTGCAGCTGGTGCAGCAGGTGCGGTCCGCGCCGGCGCCGCATCTGCCGCAGCAGTCCATGGCCCGGCTGTCGTACGCCCCGCTGCAGGAGCGGACGGGCGCTCCGGCGCTGCGGATGACGTGGGTGGCGGTGAAGCTGGATCCGGAGCTGTGCCGGGAGGCGGTCGAGGCGCGCGGCGGCGGGCTGGAGGGGGCGCAGCGCTGTCTGGTGCGGGTCGCGGACCATGTGGCCAGCCGGGTCACGGGCGCGGGTTTCCAGGCGGTCGTGATGGATCAGGAGGAGCTGAACTCCACGGTGGCGACGGCGGCCTGCGCGAGTCCGAGACTGGCGGCGCGGGCGAGCCGGCCGGACGCGGCTCCGCAGCGCAGGACCTCCGAGACCGCGCGGGTCTGGCGCTGCGACGACCGCTGGCACACCTCGTACGCGGTGGGGCGCTGGCCCGATCTGGGGCGCGGCGCGGTGCCGCTGCCCAAGCTGGTGTCGCTGCTGACGGCGGCCCCGGCGTACGCGACGACGTTCAGCCTCACCCTGCGGCGGGGCGCGCATCAGGGGGCGATGGCCGTGGCCGGTCATGTTCGGGTCACCGGTGGTTCGGACACCGAGCTGATCGGGGTGCGCAGGACGCTGGAGCAGGCGGCGCGCGCGGCGAAGGTCGGTCTGGTGCGGCTGGACCGCGAGCAGTTCCCGGGCGCGCTGGCGACGCTGCCGCTGGGCGGTGCCCGGTGATGGGGTCGCGGCTGCGGGCGGCCCGCGGGCTGCGCGGCCCGCGCCATCCGGGGCACAGCATGCCGGCCGCCGATCTGGGCGCGCTGTCGCTGCCGGTCGGGGACGACGGCGTGGTCATCGGCGACGACGCGGAGGGCCGTCCGCTGATGGTGGGGTTCCACCGTTCTTCGCCCTACGACGTCCTGTTGATCGGCGGTCTGTGGACGGCCCAGGTGGTCGCGCTGCGGGCGGCGGGCACGGGGGCGCGGGTGGCGGTGGAGACCGGGCGCGCGGCCGCGTGGACCGGTCTGGCGCAGGCGGCGGGCGCGGGGCTGGACTGCGTCACCCTCCATGACGTGGGGCGGGTGCCGCCGATGGGCGCCACGGTGGGAAGCCCGGTCGTGGTGGTGCGGGACTGCGGTATGCGGCCGCCCCGGGGCCGGGTGGTGTCGTCCCCGTGGCAGTCGGTGCTGACGCTGCTGCCGTATCTGAGCCCGGTCGCGCCCCGGTTGCTGCGGGACTCCACGCTGGTGGGGGTGCAGCGGGTGTCGCCGCAGGAGGCGGAGCAGATCGGCCGGATCCTGGGGCTGTCGCGGGCGGAGAGCGGTGCGCTGCCGACGCTGGCGGACGGGGTGACGCTGTGGTGCTCGGGGAGTGAGCGGCACTGGGTGATGACGAGCGGTACGGACGCGGAGAACGGGCTGCTGGGCTCCGCCCGGAGAATGGACTGACGGTACGGTTCCGCCCGCCGCGCCGAGCCCATTCGTACGCTTGTCTGTTCGTACGCCCGGTCCTGTGGATTACCTCGGATCACGGGGCGTGGTCGGCCTAGACTCCTGAGTGATGTGGACCGGCCGGCCCGGCCGCCCGTCGGGCACGGGCGGGACCGGCGGCGAACCGTATACCGAAAGGGAGCGTGACCGATGGGGAGCGCACAGGAGAAGGACGAGCTGTACGCCCTCGACATCTCGGACGTCGAGTGGCTCAGTGCCCCCGGCACGAGCGAGGACGAGGAGCGGGTCGAGATCGCCCATCTGCCGGGCGGGGCGGTCGCGATGCGGTCGTCGCTGGATCCGGACACCGTGCTGCGGTACACGGAGGCCGAGTGGCGGGCGTTCGTTCTCGGGGCTCGTGACGGGGAGTTCGATCTGCACTGAGTGTGTCCGCGTCGGTGGGGGCGGACGGCGGACGGGAGCGTCTCCGCGGCGAGTCCGGCCCGTCCGCCCGGTCCTCACGCTCCCCGGTGTCCGGTCCACTTGGTGGCGGGGCGTGACGTACGGGACAGTGGCCGTCGGGCATCGGCCCTGCCGGGCCGCCCTTGTTGACGATTAGGCTGGGACGGACAACGGCAGAAGAACCTGCGGGGATGTCCATCGCGTCCCCGGGCGGAGAGCCGGGTCGATCGGAAGACAGCGGTCGCCCCCACCCACGACGCACAAGGGTGCTCGACCACACCAGGAGGCACAGTGAACAGCGATCGGGACGAGATCCGCGGGGGATGGACCCCTCCCGCCGACGAGTCCGACGCGGAGCCCGCCGAGATGACGGGTGAGTTCACCATCGACTACACCCCGCCGGCCTGGTACACGCAGAACGCGTCGGGCGACGCATCGGGCGCGGGCCGGATTCCGCCTCCGCCGCCGCCCAGCGGGGCTCCGCTGGCGACGCCGGGGCTGCCGGCGGGCAGTGGATTCGAGCCTCAGTGGAGCCCGGGGCCTCCCGCCGCCCAGGGCGGTCAGGGCGGTCAGGATCAGGCGCGGGGCTACGACGGTACGGCTCCGCAGGCTCCGGCCGCGCCCTCGCCGCCGGACGCGGCGGCTGCCCTGCCGACGCCTCCGGCACCTCCCGCGCCTCCCGCGCCTTCCGTACCTTCCACGCCTTCCGCTCCCTCCGCGCCCGTCGCCCCGGTCGCGCCCGAGCACGGCGCGCCGGATTCCGCGCCCGCGGCCGCGCCCTACGGGGGCGGGGCCGTGGAGAGCGGGGCGACGATGCGTTTCTCGCCCGCGGCGCTGAAGCGTGAGTTCGCCGCGCTGGACGCCGCCAAGGCGGCGGAGGAGCGCGCGGCCCGGCCGGGTCCGGAGGGCGCGAGTGCCGCCGGTTCGGCCGCCGGGAGTTCCCCCGGCACGGCGGATCACGGTGTTCCGGGTGGATCGGCGGCCCCGGGCGGGGAGTCCGACGGCTCCGGGCGGCTCGCTGCGGAGAGCGCCGCGGCGTCCGCGTCAGCCGCGCCTGTCGCTGTGCCGGGCGAGTCCGGGGGCCGGCCGTTCGCGCCGGGTCCGGGATCCGGTGAACCGCCGCGTGCCGAGGGCCCGTCCGGCCCGGTCTCCGGGGTGGACCGGCGGCGCTCGGCCGACGACGACTGGCCGGGAGCCGGCACCGGCACCGGCGGCGACGCCAACTCCGGCACTGGCACTGGCACTGGCCTCAACGGCGGCGGGCCCGATAGCGCCGCGGAGACCGGCGACCGATCGGGTGCGGGCTCCACCGGCGGGTCAGCCAACGGCACCGACTCCGTTTCCGGCTCCGCGCCGGAGGAGCGGCCCGCGCCGGGGCCGGTCCCCGACGGGTCGTTCGCCTCGGCCGGACCGGCCGAGGGCGGCGAAGCCCCGGCAGACGGGAACGGACCGCCGGAGGGCTTCGGTCCGACCGGGAGCACCCGAACCAGCGGAGTCACTGAGAACGCTGAGAGCACGGAGACCCCCGGGCACACCGGGAGCGGGGCGAGCGACGCCGAGGCCGCCCCGGGCGGCGTGACCGAGGAGTCCGCCGCCGCCCCGCCCACCGCCGCCCCCGCCGTCGCACCCCCGGCGGACGCGCCGCCCGCTCCGGCCCGGCCCTGGTCGCCCGGAGCGTCCGCGCCGGAGGCCGGACTGCCGCCGCTGCCGCCCGCGTTCCAGCCGGCCGCTCCCGCGTCCGCGCCGCAGTGGCCGCTCTCGCCGCAGGGCTCCGACCCGTCGGCCGCTCCCCCGCCGCCGGTTGCGGGGCACGGCGGTGCGCAGCCGATGCCCGCCGCCGCCCAGCCGGGTCCCTTCCCGCAGCACGGCGCGTATCCGCCGGCGCCCCCGGCGGACGGGCCGGTCCCGCCCCAGCAGACCCCGCAGCCCGGGTACGGGTTCCCGCCCCAACAGACCCCACAGCCCGGCTACGGCTTCCCGCCCCAGCAGCAGGCCCCGCAGCCCGGGTACGGGTTCCCGCACCCGCAGACGCCGCAGAGCGCTCCCCCCGGCGGCTACGGCTTCCCGCATCCGCAGCAGCCCCTGCCCGCTCAGCAGCAACAGCGGTCGCCCGCCCAGCCGCTGCCGTCGGCTCCGCTGCCGCCGGCCGTGCCCCGGGCCGACGGACCGCCGCCGCAGGCCGGTTACGGCTATCCGCAGCAGGGACAGCCCGGCGGTCCCGGGGCGGCCGCGCCGCTGCCGCCGCAGCAGTCCCCGGGCCAGGGCGGACCGCCGGCGGACCCGAGGAGCGGGGCCGCCTGGCCGACGCCGGTCACCCACGACCAGCGCGAGCGCTCCGTGCCGGGCGCGCCGCTCGGTTACACCGCGGCGGTCGAGCTGTCCTCCGACCGGCTGCTGCGCAACAACAAGCAGAAGGCCAGGTCCAGCCGGAATCCGAGCGGTGCGTCCCGGTTCAAGCTGGGCGGGCGCAAGGAGGAGGCCGAGCGGCAGCGCAAGCTGGAGCTGATCCGGACGCCGGTGCTCTCCTGCTACCGGATCGCGGTGATCAGCCTCAAGGGCGGGGTCGGCAAGACCACCACGACCACCGCGCTGGGGTCGACGCTGGCGACCGAGCGGCAGGACAAGATCCTGGCGATCGACGCCAACCCGGACGCGGGCACGCTCGGCCGCCGGGTGCGCCGGGAGACCGGGGCGACGATCCGGGACCTGGTGCAGGCGATTCCGTATCTCCACTCGTACATGGACATCCGCCGCTTCACCTCGCAGGCGCCGTCCGGGCTGGAGATCATCGCCAATGACGTGGACCCGGCGGTGTCGACGTCGTTCAACGACGAGGATTACCGGCGGGCCATCGATGTGCTGGGCCGTCAGTATCCGATCATCCTCACCGACTCCGGCACCGGGCTGCTGTACAGCGCGATGCGCGGGGTGCTGGATCTGGCGGATCAGCTGATCATCATCTCGACGCCGTCCGTGGACGGGGCGAGCAGCGCGTCGACGACTCTCGACTGGCTCTCCGCGCACGGGTACGCGGAGTTGGTGCAGCGTTCGGTCACGGTCATCTCCGGAGTGCGCGAGACCGGCAAGATGATCAAGGTGGACGACATCGTGGCGCACTTCCAGACGCGCTGCCGCGGGGTGATCGTGGTCCCGTTCGACGAGCATCTGGCGGCGGGCGCCGAGGTCGATCTCGACATGATGCGGCCGAAGACGCGGGAGGCGTACTTCAATCTGTCCGCGCTGATCGCCGAGGACTTCGTCCGCGCCCAGCAGAAGCAGGGGCTGTGGACCGCGGACGGCAATCCGCCGCCGACCATGCCGCCGCCGATGCCGGGCCATCAGCAGGCCCAGGGGCCCGGACAGCCCTCCGTCCCCGGCGGACCTCCCGTCCCCGGCGGACCTCCGATGGTGCCGGGGCAGCAGACGGCCCAGGGGCAGCCGGGGCAGCAGGGGCCGCCCCCGCAGTTCGGGCAGCCCCAGCAGCACGGGCAGCCGATGGTCCCCGGGCAGGCGCCGCCTCCGCATCAGCAGCAGCCGGGGTACGGACAGCCGTCGCCGTATCCGCCGCAGCAGCACTATCCGCCGCAGCAGGGTCACGGCGAGCAGCAGCCGTACCCCCCGCAGGGCGGGCAGCCGTACCCCGGACAGGGCGGGCAGCCCGGCCAGAGCGGGCAGCCCTATCCGCCGCAGCAGTACGCCGGACCGCAGCAGCCGCCGCAGCCCCCGCAGGCGTATCCGCCGCAGGGCTGGGCGCAGCAGCAGCAGCCGGGGCAGCCGCCGGAGCAGGGCGGCCCTCAGCCGCAGGGCCGGGCGGGTGGTCCTGAGGAGACCGATCCGCGGGAGGGGCCGCCGTCCGCGGAGTGGCCGCCGCGGCAGCCGTCGCGGCCTCCTGGGCAGTAGGGCGGCGCTCCCCGGGCGTCCCGAGGGGCCCGTATCGCTTCGGCGGTGCGGGCCCTCGGCCGTCCCGGCGGCCCACACGCCGTTTCCGGGACCGTTGACGCGGCCTGACGCCGCTGGTAGACCTCGCAGCACCGGCCCGTGAGTGACGAGGCGAGGTCACCGTCATGGTCACAGTGCTCCCTTTATCCCGTACCCGGGCGCGTCCCGCGTGGCGCGCGCTCGCCGCGGTGTCGGCCCTGGTGCTCGCGCTGACCTCGGCCGCGCTCCCGGAGGCCGCCCCGGAGCGGACCGGGGCCGGAGGCGGTGTGAGCACGAGCGAGAGCACGGGACAGGACAAGGGCAAGAGCGAGGGCGAGAGCGAGGGCCGCAGGGTCCTCACCGTCGCCGTGTCGCAGAGCGTGGACTCGCTCAGCCCCTTCCTGGCCCAGCGGCTGGTGTCCACCACCGTCCACCGCCTGGCCTACGAGTATCTGACGAACTACGACCCCGGGGACGGACGGCCGATCCCGGGACTGGCCACCTCGTGGAAGGCCGATCCGTCCAAGCTGACCTGGACGTACACCATCCGGGAGAACTCCCGGTGGTCCGACGGCCGCCCGGCGACGGCGCACGACGCGGCCTGGACGTTCCGCACGATGATGACCGACGAGAAGGCGGCCACCGCGAACGGCGGCTTCACCGCCAACTTCCGCGAGGTCACCGCGCCGGACGCCCGAACGCTCGTCGTCAGGCTGAAGAAGCCGCAGGCCAATATGGTCGCGCTCGATGTCCCGATCGTGCCCCGGCACATCTGGGAGCGGGTCGGCGACCTCTCCGCCTTCAACAACGACCGGCGGTTCCCCATCGTCGGCAACGGCCCCTTCGTCATCACCGGCTTCGAGGTCGACCAGTACATCCGGCTCAAGCCCAACAAGGGCTTCTGGCGGGGCGCGCCCCGGTTCGACGAGCTGCTGCTCAAGTTCTACAAGGACGGCGACGCGGCGGTCGCCGCGCTGCGCAAGGGCGAGGTGTCCTTCGTCCAGGGCCTGGTCCCGGCCCAGGCGGCCGCGCTGCGCCGGACCGAGAACATCAAGGTGAACGACGCCCCGGGCCGCCGCTTCCTCGCCCTCGCCGTCAATCCGGGCGCGCGCTCCCGGGACGGGAGGACCTTCGGCACCGGACACCCCGCGCTGCGCGATCCGGCCGTGCGCCGGGCGCTCTTCCACGCGGTCGACCGCCGGGAGATCGTGGAGGGTCTCTTCCAGGGCCACGCCGCCGAGGGCGCGGGCTACATCCCGCCGCGCTTCGGCGCGTACTTCTGGCGGCCCGGCGCCCGGCAGGAGATCGCCCACGATCCGCGGCGGGCGGCCGCCCTGCTGGACCGGGCGGGGTACCGGCGACAGGGCGACGGCGTGCGGACCGGCGCGGACGGCAGACCGCTCGTGCTGCGGCTGCTCTGTCACGCCACCGATCCGCACGACGCGCACATCGGCAGATACCTCTACGAGGTGTGGCGCGAGCTGGGCGTGGAGACCCGGATGGACTGCCGGGACAATGTCTCCGATCCCTGGCTGAAGGGCGACTACGACCTCGCCTTCGACGGCTGGTCGGTCAATCCCGACCCGGATTTCGTCCTCTCGATCCACACCTGCGCCGCGCTTCCGGCCACCCCGAAGGACACCGGCTCCACCGACAACTTCATCTGCGACCGGCGCTTCGACGAGCTGTACGCGCGGCAGATCGCCGAATACGACCCGGTGCGCCGGGCCGGCCTGGTGAAACAGATGCAGTCGAGGCTGTACGACACCGGTCTGATGAATGTGCTCGCGTATCCGAACGCGGTCGAGGCGTATCGGACCGACCACATCGCGTCGATCACGACCATGCCGCGGGACGGGGGCAATCTGTGGGGCCAGGACGGTTACTGGAGCTGGTGGTCCGCCGAGCCCGCCGACGGCCACGGCCGGGGCGGGAACACCGCGTCGGCGGCCGAGGTGGTCGGCGGCATCGGGGTGCTCCTGGCCCTGGCCGCCGTCCTCGCCGGGCTGGGCGCGCTGCGCCGCCGGGCCACCGCGGACGAGCGTGAGTAGCCGATGAGCGGCTCCTCCGCGCGCTCCTACGTCCTCTACTCCGCGGGCCGGCTGGGCGGGGCGGCGGTCTCCCTTCTCGCCGTCCTCGTCACCGGCTTCTTCCTCTTCCGGATCGTGCCCGGGGACCCGGTGAAGGCGCTGACCCGGGGCACTCCGACCACGGCGGGGCAGCTGGCGGAGCTGCGCCGGCAGTTCGGGCTCGACCAGCCGCTGTGGCAGCAGTTCACCGACTACTGCGCCAAGGCGCTGACGGGCGATCTCGGCGTCTCGTACCAGTTCCGCGCCCCCGTCGCGGAGCTGATCGCCGAGAAGGCTCCGGCGACCCTGCTGCTGACCGGGGTGGCGGTGGTGGTGTATTCGGCGATCGGGCTGCGGCTGGGCGCCCGTACCGCCTGGCGGCACGGCGGGCTCGGCGACCGGCTGCACACCGGGGTCGCGCTGACGCTGTGGTCGGTGCCGTCGTTCTGGCTGGGGCTGCTGCTGATCATCGTCTTCTCGGTGGGGGCGGGCCCGGTCCCCGGTCTCTTCCCCACCGGCGGCATGGCCACGGGCGACGAGAGCGGACTGGCGCACGCCGTCGACGTGGCGCACCATCTGGTGCTGCCGGTGGTCACCCTGGTCGCGGTGGGCTACGCGCAGACGCTGCTGGTGATGCGTTCGTCGCTGCTGGACGAGATGGGCGGCGACTATCTGACGACCGCGCGGGCCAAGGGTCTGCGGGACTCCGCCGTACGACGCCGCCATGCCGTGCCCAACGCGCTGCTGCCGACGGTGACGATGGTGTTCATCAATCTCGGCCATGTGGCGGCCGGGTCGATCCTGGTGGAGACGGTGTTCTCCTGGCCCGGGGTCGGCGGGCTGTTCTACCAGGCGCTGAGCGTGCCCGATCTGCCGTTGGTGCAGGGGCTGTTCATGGTCTTCGCCGGGGCGATGATCCTGATGAACCTGCTCGCCGAGCTGATCCTTCCCCTGCTCGATCCCCGGGTGGCCCGATGACGGACTCCGCGATCCCCCGTTCCCCGGCCCCGGCGCACCGCCGTGCCGCGGCCCTCCGCTTCTGGCGCGCGTACCGGACGCGCCGGGCGGGGCTGTTCGGTCTCGGGACGCTGGTCCTGATCGTCGCCGTCGCGTTCGCCGCCCCGCTGCTGGTGGAGGGGGACGTACGGCGGGTGACGAACGCTCCGGGCGAGCCGCTGGAGCCGCCGAGCGCCGCGTTCTGGCTGGGGACGGACCAGTACGGCCGGCCGCTGCTGGGCCTGCTGGTCCAGGGGGCGCGGATCTCGCTGACCGTGGGGCTGCTGGCGGCGGCGATGTCGGTGGCGATCGGCACGGTGGTGGGGATCGCCGCCGGGCACTTCGGCGGCTGGTCCGGCACGCTGCTGATGCGGGTCACGGACTGGTTCCTGGTGATGCCGACGCTGGTGCTGGCGATCGTGCTGGCGACCGTGATGTCCCGGAGCGTCTGGACGGTGATCATCGCGATCGGGGTGACCAGCTGGCCGACGACGGCCCGGCTGGTGCGGGCGCAGACCGTGGCGATCGAGGCCCGCCCGTACATCGAGCGCGCGAGGGCGCTCGGCGGCGGGCACCGGCACATCATGCGCCGCCATGTGCTGCCGAATGTGATGCCGCTGGTGCTGGCGCAGACCACGCTCGGGATCTCGGCGGCGATCCTGACCGAGGCCACGCTCGCCTTCCTCGGCCTCGGCGATCCGATGACGGTCTCCTGGGGCGGCATGCTCCAGCAGGCCCGGGAGGCGGGAGCGGTCTCCTCCGGCCACTGGTGGTATCTGGCCCCGCCCGGACTGGCGATCGCCGCGGTGGCGCTGGCCTTCACCCTCTGCGGACGGGCGGTCGAGACGGTGCTCGACCCGAGGCTGGGGGTGGGGCGGTGAGCCTGCTGGAGATCAGGGACCTGCGGGTGACCTACGGCTCCGGGGCGGCGGCGGTGCCCGCCGTGCGCGGGGTCGGTCTGTCGCTGGCCGCCGGGCGGAAGCTGGGGATCGCCGGGGAGTCGGGGTGCGGGAAGTCGACGCTCGCGCTCGCGCTGCTGCGGCTGCTGCCCGCCTCCGCCCGGCTGAGCGGGGAGATCCTCCTCGACGGCGAGGACGTGCTCACCATGCGGTGGGGCCGGCTGCGGGCGGTGCGCTGGGCCGGGGCGTCGATCGTCTTCCAGGGCGCGATGCACTCCCTGAACGCGGTGCGGCGGATCGGCGACCAGATCGCCGAACCGATCCTGCTGCACAGCGGGGCGACCCCGGGGGCGGCCAGGAGCCGGGTCGGCGAGCTGCTGGCCCAGGTCGGGCTGCCGGACGGGCGCGCCGACGCCTATCCGCACGAGCTGTCCGGCGGCCAGCGCCAGCGGGTGATGATCGCGATGGCGCTGGCCTGCGATCCCCGGCTGATCGTCGCGGACGAGCCGACGACCGCGCTGGATGTGATGATCCAGGCGCAGATCCTGCGGCTCATCGGGGGGCTGGTCGCCGAACGGGACCTCGGACTGCTGATGATCAGCCATGATCTGGCGGTGCTGGCGGACGTCTGCGACCGGCTGGCCGTGATGTACGCGGGGCGGGTGGTGGAGGAGGGGCCGGCCCGGGATGTGTACGCGGCCGGGCTCCACCCCTACGGACAAGCGCTGTCGGCGGCCTTCCCCCGGGTCGGCGACCCCGGCTCGCGGCGCGCGCCGCGCGGTCTGCCGGGCGATCCGCCCGATCCCGCCGCGCTGCCGCCGGGGTGCGCGTTCCATCCGCGCTGCCCGGTCGCGGTGCCGGTGTGCGCCCGGGAGGAGCAGGAGCTGACGGGGGACGGCCACCGGGCCGCGTGTGTGCGCCCGGGGCCCTCCCGCCCGTCCGGACCGCCCGGGAGGCCGTCATGACCGCCGCTCCCCTGCTGTACGCCACGGGTCTGGAGGTCGTCTTCCCCGGCCGGCGCGGCGCGCCGCCCGCGCGGGCCGTGGACGGGGTCGATCTGACCGTCGGCGCGGGCGAGATCGTGGCGCTGGTCGGCGAGTCCGGCTGCGGCAAGTCCACCCTGGCCCGCGCGCTGCTCGGACTGGTGCGGCCCACGGCGGGCGAGGTCGGCTTCGGCGGCCGGCCGCTCGGCCGCACCGCGCGCGCCCTCAAGGCGTACCGCCGCCGTGCGCAGCTGGTGCTCCAGGACCCGAGCGGCGCGCTCAACCCGCGTCACACGGTGTACGAGGCGGTCGCGGAGGGGCCGCGGATCCACGGCGGGGCTCGGGACGAGGGCGCGGCGGTCGCGGAGGCGCTGGCCCGGGCGGGTCTGCGGCCGCCCGAGCGCTTCTTCGCCCGGTATCCGTACGAGCTGTCGGGCGGTCAGCGCCAGCGGGTGGTGATCGCGGGGGCGCTGGCGCTGGAGCCCGAACTCCTCGTCGCGGACGAGCCGGTGGCCTCGCTGGACGCCTCCGTCCGCGGCGAGATCCTCGCGCTGCTGCTGCGGCTGCGGGACGAACTGGGGCTGTCCGCGCTGGTGGTGACGCACGATCTGGGGCTGGCGTGGAACATCGCGGACCGGGTGGCGGTGATGTATCTGGGCCGGATCGTGGAGTGCGGCCCGGCGGAGCAGGTGCTCACCGCGCCCCGGCACCCGTACACCCGGGCGCTGTTGTCGGTGCTCCCGGAGTCCGCGTCCCCCGCGGTCGTCCTCACCGGCGAGCCCCCCGATCCCTCCCGGATCCCCGGCGGCTGCCGCTTCCACGCCCGCTGCCAGATCCTGGCCTCCGGCGACGCGGACCGCGCCGGGGTGGCGGGGCGCTGCCGCTCCGAGGACCCGATCGTGCTGAGGGGTACGGGGGCGGCCTGCCACTGGGCGTGAGCGCGGACGGGGGTACGGGGCCCGGGACCGGCGCGCTGACGGCCGGGGCCGCGGGTGCTACGCGCCCGCCGTCAGCTCACGGCACTTCTGGACGTCCTCGCCCATCGCCACCAGCAGATCGTCGACGGAGTCGAACTTCCGCTGGCCCCGGACGTACGCGAGGAAGTCCACGGCCACGTGCAGCCCGTACAGATCGAGGCCGATGCGGTCGATCGCGTACGCCTCCACCGTCCGGTCGACGCCCTCGAACTGAGGGTTCGTGCCCACCGAGATCGCCGCGGGCATCCGTTCGCCGGCCGCCGTCAGCCAGCCCGCGTAGACGCCGTCGGACGGAATGGCGGTGTGCGGCAGCGTCTCCACATTGGCGGTGGGGAAGCCCAGCTCACGGCCGCGCTGCGCGCCTCGGACGACGATGCCCTCGACCCGGTGGGGGCGGCCCAGGATCTCGCTCGCGCCCTCGACATCGCCCTCGGCGACCAGCCGGCGGGTCAGGGTGGAGGAGAACGGCAGACCGCCGCCCGCCTCGCCCGTCACCACGAGATCGATGATCTCGGCCTGGTAGTCGTAGGTCCCGCCCAGCTCGGCGAGGAGGTCCACATTCCCGGCGGCGCGGTGGCCGAAGCGGAAGTTCGGTCCTTCCACCACCAGTCGGGCGTGGAGCTTGTCCACCAGGACCTTGACGATGAAGTCCGCCGGGGAGAGCTTGGAGAACTCCGAGGTGAACGGCAGGATCAGCACCGCGTCCACGCCCAGTTCGGCCATCAGCTCCGCGCGCCGGTGGTGCGGGGCGAGCAGCGGCGGATGGCTGCCGGGGCGCACGACCTCGCTGGGGTGCGGGTCGAAGGTCACGACCACCGACGGCACCGCCAGCTCGCGGGCCCGCTCCACGGCCCGCCCGATGATCAGCTGGTGTCCGCGGTGCACCCCGTCGTAGGAACCGATGGTGACGACGCTGCGCCCCCAGTCCTGGGGGATGTCCTCCAAGCCACGCCAGCGCTGCACTGTCACCGCTCCTCGCCCGAACCTGTGTACTGGTATGCCGATATAACGACAGCTGACTACGCAGGTCTAAGACTGCCATGCCCGGGGCCTTCGGTCCGCATCGGTATCGCGGAGGCCAGCGCTCCGATCGTCCGGCGGGCGTCGGGGCCGATCGGGAGGGGCCGTTCCCCGGCGGCTCCGACCGGCCACGCGACGAGCAGGCGGGCGAATCCGGGGGCGGTGCGGGCCAGCCGGATCAGCTCTTCCTCGAAGCGGGCCGGGCCGCCGGTCGGGGCGGCGGCGATCAGCAGCCCCGAGCGGCGGACCAGCTCACGGGTGTCGTCCTCGGGCCGGTCCGCGCAGCCGAGCGCGGCGGCCTCCAGCAGCGCCGCCGGGGTCCCGGGCTCGTCCTCGGGGCAGGCGCGCAGCAGGACGCCGAGGAGTTCGGCGCGCAGCGGGCGCGAGCGGGCGGTCCCGGCGGCGGCGAGCACGGGGGCGAGCGCTTGGCGCAGCTCTCCTGGGCCCTCCTGAAGCACCGCGCTGACCAGGGGAAAGAGCAGGGAACGGGCGGACGGACCCTGGTCGAGACGGCGGTCGACGAAGGCGGCGGCGTGCACGCCGCCGCCGGGGTGGCGGTCGAGGTACTCGGCGACGAGGGCGGCGGCGCGGCGGGCGAGCGCGGGCACGGTGACCTCGGCGAGCGCGCGGAGCACCTCCCCCGCGCGGTCGTCGGCGCGGAGCCTGGCCCGGAAGACCGCGAGCACCGGCCCGGGGTGGGTGATGAGCGCGGCGGCCAGGGCGCTCGCCGGGAGGCCGGGGGCGGCCCGGGCGTAGGCGGTGAGGGCCTGTTCGAGGCAGCGGGAGCGGCTGTGCGGATCCCGTACGAGCAGGGCGAGCGCGGCGCCGTGGAGGGCGGTGTCGGCGGCGCGTCCGAGGAGTTCGTACGCCGCGTGGCGGAGCAGCGCGCGATCGGCGGCGGTGGTGCAGTGGTCGGCGGCGGCCGGGGCGTGGGCGGCGGCCAGAGCCCGGCGGTCGGGGCGCGGGTCGCGGACCCAGCGGTCGACGGCCCGGCAGAGCGCGGAGGGCTCGTCCCGGGCGAGCGCGCCGAGGAGTTCGCGGGACCGGGCGTGTCCGCTCGCGGCGAGGGCCTCGGCGAGGTCGTCGACGGCGAGTGTCCGCCGGGCGTACAGCAGCGCCTGGGCGGCGGCGGCGACGGTGGGGCGCGCCGGGTCCCCGGGGGCGGCGGCGAGGGCGGTCTCGTCGGTGAACCAGCGGCAGAGCAGGGGCTGTACGGCGACGGGGCCGGCCTCCAGCAGGGCGGCGACGGCGTCCAGGACCCGGGGGCCGGGCGTCCCGGGCGGGCCGTCGGCGGGGATCAGCCGGCGCAGCAGATCGAGGCGGTCGGCCTCGGGGATCCGCAGCCGCAGCCAGAAGGCGGGGCCGAAGCCGGCGGGTGCGCCGGCCCGGGCGGGCCGGCGGCCGAGCCGGTCGGCGAGGAGCCGGAGCATGGGGAGGTAGGCCTCGGGGGCGGGCAGCGCGAGCAGGGTCCCGGCGAGCAGCCGGGTGGCCCACCAGTGGGCGTCCGGGCCCGCGTCGGGGCGGGCGACGGCGTCGATGAGGTCCTTGAGCCGCCGGGTCAGCGCGGCCGGGCCGTGGACGCGGTCCAGGAGCAGCAGGGAGTGGACGACCGGGCCGATGCGGTGGCGGGGCACGGGCAGCGGCGGCGGGGGCCGGTGGCGGGCCGAGCCGGGCGGCGGCGGGACATGGCCGGGGGTGAGGGTGCGGCCGGGCCGGGAGGGCAGCCGCGCCGGGGCCGGGGCGGCTGCCCTGGGGCGGATGAGGGCGTGCAGGGCCGCGTCGGGGTCGAGGTGGGCCCCCTGGATCCACTCGGCGACCTCTTCGTGGGCGAAGCGGTAGCCCGCGCCGGCGGGGACGAGCAGCCGCTCGGTGAGGACCGCGGCGGCCCAGCCGGGCCGCCAGGGGAACAGCTCCTCGAAGGATTCGCGGTCCAGCTCCCCGTGGCCCGGGCCCAGACAGCGCCGGGCGGCCTCGTGGACCCGTCCGGCGACCCGGGCGGCCAGCCGGCGTACGGCGGAGCCCCGGGGCGGCGGCCGGGACGCGGCGGCGATGCGTCCGGCGATCCGCAGACAGAGCAGGTCCAGATGGGCGCCGAAGATCTCGTCGCGGCCCGGCCGGCCGCCGACGCGGGCGGGCAGCGCCCCGCGCACCTCGGCGAGGAGCCGCAGCGCCAGCGGATGGGCGGCGTCGGCGGGGGCGATGGCGTCGGCGGGCAGTCCGTACCCCTGGCGCGCGGCCGCCGCCTCGGGCGCGGAGAGATCGGCGAGGGGCATGGCGACGGGCCTCGGGTGGGCGGCGGGGTGGAGGGCCTCGGCGCGCTCCCAGTGCTCGGGGCGGCAGGCGAGGACCATCCGGGCGGCGCGGCTGCTCAGCCAGTGCGCGGTGGCCGCCGTCCACGACGGCAGCCGGTGGGCGAGCGCGGGCGGCATCTCCTCGGGGCCGTCGAGGATCACCAGCAGCGGGCGGCCTGAGCGGTGGGCGAGGTGGGCGGCGCGTTCGGGGGTGACCTCGGCGAGGTCCGCGGGCGCGCCGGACGCGGTGAGCAGGCGTCCGGCGCGCCGCAGCGCGCGGGCGACCGCGTCGGCGACGGACGCGTCGTCGCTGTGCAGGTCACAGCCGCGCAGCCAGAGGGTGGGGGCGGGTTCGGGGCGGTGGGCCCGGTGGGCGGCGAGCGCGGCGAGGGCGGTCGTACGGCCCGTTCCGGGGTCGCCGACGAGGGCGAGCAGGGGCGGGTCGAGCGCGGTGAGCGCGGTGAGGATCCCGGGGCGGTCGTACGGCGGCGTGCGGCCGTGGGGGCCGGGCGCGGCGGCGGTGAGTTCCAGGACGGCGGCGAGGTTGAGGTCGTCGCCGTGGGCGGGGACGGTGGCGGCGTTGCGCCGCAGCAGCTCGGCGAGCGGGCCGTCCGCCGGGACCGGTGTGCGCAGCGGCAGGGCGAGGGCCGAGGCGCGGCGGTCGGACTGGAGCGCGGTGCCGAGTACGGCGAGGACCGCGCCGTTGGCGGCGTCGAGGACGGGTCCGCCGGTCGCTTCGCCGCCGAGGCGCAGCGCGTCGGCGGCGGCGGCCGGTACGGCGAGTTCCACGGCCTCGTCGATGAGGTGGTGGCGGTCGGTGGCGGTGTAGACGACCTGGACCGCGCCGAGGGCGCGGGCGTGGTGCCAGCCCCCGGCGGGCAGTCGCAGACCGGTGCCGGGGACGACGCGGCGGCGGGTGGTGAGGGGCAGGGGCCGCAGTCCGAGGCCCTCGGTGCGGACGAGGGCGAGTCCGGCCTCCGGGAGCGGGGTGATGGCGTCGGCCTCGGCGAGGCAGACGCGTTCCCCGGGGGCGTGGAGCACGAGACGGGTCAGTCCGTCGACGCTCTCGTGGCTGGTGAGGAGTGTGCCGTGGCGGTCGGCGGCGAATCCGGTGCCCCGGGGTCGTCCCGCGAGATCGCGGATGCGCACCAGGTCGCAGGGGGCTGCGAGCGTCGCCGGGTCTGCGCGTCCCATGGGGTCGACGGTAGGCCGACAGTGATCACCGGGTGAAGGCGGCGGGCGAACGCGCCCCCGCCGTGCCCCCGGATTCGCTCCGAGCGCCCGGCCGGGCGGGTGAACGACCGCGCTTCCGGGCGGGTGGACGACCGCGCTTCCCGTGGGGTGAGCGCGGTCGGACCGGGTGCGCGGACGCGCCTTCGGGCGGGTCCGCGGCGGACCGGGCGGGCGGTGATCAGTCGGCCGGCGGGCGACCGGGCGGGCACGGTCGGCCGGGCGGGGCGGGTGAACGGCGGGTGGGCCGTCCGCCCGCCCCGTCGGGCGGGCCGGGTCAGGGCAGCCGGGTCAGGGCAGCCGGGTCAGGGCCTCAGCCGAAGACGGCGAGGCTCTTGGCCTTGCCCTTCTGCTCCTCCACCAGGGCCAGAAAGCGGTCCTCGGGCCCGAAGACCGCGACCGGCGACCGGTCGTGCCGCGGTATGTCCAGCCGTACGCCGTTGAGCAGCAGCCTGGCGCGCCGCTCGTCCACGTCCCAGCGGGGGAACGCGGCGGCCGCGGCGTCGGCGATCGGCATCACGGTCAGCTCCTCCTGGAGCTGGTCGAGGGTCCTGGCCGCGTCCAGCCCGTAGGGACCGACGCGGGTGCGGCGCAGGGCGGTGAGGTGGCCGCCGACGCCGAGTCCGTCGCCGAGATCGCGGGCGAGGGCCCGGATGTAGGTGCCGGAGGAGCAGACCACGGAGACGACCAGGTCCATGACCGGGGTGCCGTCCTCGGCCTCGGCCTCGCGCACGTCGTACACCTTGAAGGACGAGACGGTGACCGGGCGGGCCGGGATCTCGAACTCCTCGCCGCCGCGCACGCGCGCGTAGGACCGCTTGCCGTCGATCTTGATGGCGCTGACCTTGGACGGCACCTGCATGATGTCGCCGCTGAGAGCGGCGACACCGGCGTCTATGCCCTCCCGGGTGACCCCGGAGGCGTCCGCGGACGCGATGATCTCGCCCTCGGCGTCATCGGTGACCGTGCTCTGGCCGAGCCGGATGGTGCCCAGGTACTCCTTCTCGGTGAGCGCGAGGTGACCGAGGAGTTTGGTGGCCCTCTCGACGCCCAGCACCAGGACTCCGGTGGCCATGGGGTCGAGCGTCCCCGCGTGTCCGACACGGCGGGTTCTGGCGATCCCGCGCATCTTGGCGACGACGTCGTGGGAGGTGAAACCCGACGGCTTGTCCACGATGACCAGGCCGTCGGGGGTGGTGGTCCGCTGTGTCATTCGGAGGTTTCGTCCTCGTCCTCCGGCTTGCGGTACGGGTCCGCGTCACCGGCGTAGGCGGCGCCCGAGGAGGCTTCCCGCACCTTGGCGTCCGAGGCCCGTGCCTTGTCCAGCAGGGTCTCGATCGTCTTGGCGTTCTCGGGGAGGGCGTCCGCCACGAAGGTCAGCGTCGGCGTGAACTTGGTGCCCGCCGCCGCGCCGACCGCCGAGCGCAGGACGCCCTTGGCGCTCTGGAGCCCGGCCGCGGCGCTGGCCCGGTCCTCGTCGTCGCCGTAGACCGTGTAGAAGACCGTGGCCTCCCGCAGATCTCCGGTGACCCGGGTGTCCGTGATGGTCACATGAGTGCCGAGCCGCGGGTCCTTGATGCCGCGCTGTAGCTTCTCGGCGACCACTTCCCTGATGAGGTCCGCCAGTTTCTTCGCCCGCGCGTTGTCGGCCACTGGTCCTTCTCCTTCTTACCTGCTTGCCTTGCCATCAGTCTTCGTCGCTGTGGAGCCTGCGTCGAACCGACAGCAGCTCCACCTCCGGCCGGCCGGCGACAAGGCGCTCACACCGGTCCAGCACTTCCGAGAGGTGCCCTGTGTCACCCGAAACCACCGCCAGGCCGATCTCGGCCCTGCGGTGAAGGTCCTGATCCCCGGTCTCCGCCGCGCTCACCGCGAATTTCCGCTGGAGCTCGGCGACGATCGGGCGGACCACGGAACGCTTCTCCTTCAACGACCGTACGTCACCGAGAAGCAGATCGAAGGACAGTGTCCCCACATACATGGATGATCCGGATGTCCCGCCGGTTCGGGTTCATGACGCCTGCCAGCGCTTGGCAGGGACATCCGAACCGTACACGGAGCGGCCGGGGCCGATCGACGGGATTTCTCCCGCCGACCGGCCCCGGCCGAGCGTTCCGCGTCAGCCGTGCGATCAGCCGCGCGGCTTCTCGCGCATCTCGTACGTCGCGATGACGTCGTCGATCTTGATGTCGTTGAAGTTTCCGAGGTTGATACCGCCCTCGAAGCCTTCGCGGATCTCGGTGACATCGTCCTTGAAGCGGCGCAGACCCTCGATGTTGAGGCTCTCCGCGATGACCTTGCCATCGCGCAGCAGTCGCGCCTTGGTGTTCCTCTTGACCTCGCCGGAGCGAATGAGGACACCGGCGATGTTGCCCAGCTTGGACGAGCGGAAGACCTCGCGGATCTCCGCCGTGCCCAGCTCGACCTCTTCGTACTCCGGCTTGAGGAGACCCTTCAGGGCCGCCTCGATCTCCTCGATGGCCTGGTAGATCACCGAGTAGTACCGGACGTCGACGCCCTCGCGCTCCGCCATCTGCGCGGCACGGCCGGCCGCGCGGACGTTGAAGCCGATGACGATGGCGTCGGAGCCCATCGCCAGGTCGATGTCGGACTCGGTGACCGCACCCACACCACGGTGCAGGACGCGGATGTCGACCTCTTCACCGACGTCGAGCTGGAGCAGCGAGGACTCGAGAGCCTCCACCGAACCGGACGCGTCGCCCTTGATGATGATGTTGAGGTCCTGCACCAGACCGGCCTTGAGCACCTTGTCCAGGTCCTCCAGGGAGACCCGGCGGACGCGCTTGGCGAAGGCCGCGTTGCGCTCGCGGGCCGCGCGCTTCTCGGCGATCTGACGGGCCGTACGGTCCTCGTCGACCACCAGGAAGTTGTCGCCGGCGCCCGGGACGTTGGTGAGACCGAGGACGAGGACCGGGGTCGACGGACCCGCCTCTTCCACGTTCTCGCCCTTGTCGTCGAGCATGGCGCGCACTCGGCCGTAGGCGTCGCCCGCGACCATCGTGTCGCCGACGCGCAGCGTGCCGCGCTGGACCAGGACGGTCGCGACGGCGCCGCGGCCACGGTCCAGGTGGGCCTCGATCGCGATGCCCTGCGCGTCCTGCTCCGGGTTGGCCCGCAGGTCGAGCGAGGCGTCCGCGGTGAGGACCACGGCCTCCAGCAGGGAGTCGATGTTCAGACCCTGCTTGGCGGAGATGTCGACGAACATCGTGTCGCCGCCGTACTCCTCGGCCACGAGACCGAACTCGGTGAGCTGACCGCGCACCTTGGTCGGGTCGGCGCCCTCGACGTCGATCTTGTTGACCGCGACCACGATCGGCACGTCGGCCGCCTTGGCGTGGTTCAGCGCCTCGATCGTCTGGGGCATCACACCGTCGTTGGCCGCCACCACGAGGATCGCGATGTCGGTCGACTTGGCACCGCGGGCACGCATGGCGGTGAACGCCTCGTGACCGGGGGTGTCAATGAAGGTGATCTTGCGGTCTTCGCCGTTGACCTCGGTCGCGACCTGGTAGGCGCCGATGTGCTGGGTGATGCCGCCGGCCTCGCCCGCCACCACGTTCGTCTTGCGGATCGCGTCGAGCAGCCGGGTCTTTCCGTGGTCGACGTGACCCATGACGGTGACGACCGGCGGACGGGAGACGAGGAACTCCTCGCCGCCCTCGTCCTCGCCGAACTCGATGTCGAAGGACTCGAGAAGCTCGCGGTCCTCCTCCTCCGGGCTGACGATCTGGACCTGGTAGTTCATCTCCTGCGCCAGCATGACCAGCGTGTCGTCGGAGACGGACTGGGTCGCGGTGACCATCTCGCCGAGGTTCATCATGACCGCGACGAGCGACGCCGGGTTGGCGTTGATCTTCTCGGCGAAGTCCGTGAGGGACGCACCGCGCGACAGGCGAATGGTCTCGCCGCCGCCGCGGGGCAGCATCACGCCGCCGACCGACGGGGCCTGCATGGCCTCGTACTCCTGGCGCCTCTGGCGCTTCGACTTGCGACCACGACGGGCGGGCCCGCCGGGACGGCCGAAGGCGCCCTGTGTGCCGCCACGGCCACCGGGGCCGCCGGGACGACCCGCGAAGCCGGGACGACCGCCGCCGAAGCCGCCGCCGCCACCGGGACCGCCGCCGCCGGGACGACCGGCGAAGCCGCCGCCGCCACCGGGACGACCGCCGCCGCCACCGCCGCCGGGACGGCCGGCGAAGCCGCCGCCGCCGCCGGGACGACCTGCGCCGGCGCCGCCGGGACGACCGCCGCCGCCCGCACCGGGACCGCGACCGCCGCCGCCACCGGGGCCCGGACGGGGTCCGGCCGCGGGACGCTGCGGCATCATGCCGGGGTTCGGGCGGTTGCCCGCGGGGCCGCCGCCGGGGCGGGGGGCCTGCGGACGGGGCATGCCGCCGGGAGTCGGACGGGCGCCGCCCTGACCGCCCTGCGGGCGGGGAGCGCCGCCGGGGCCGCCCTGCGGACGCGGAGCGCCGGGAGCGGCGCCGCCGCCGGGACGCGGGGCGCCGCCGGGACGGGGCGCCTGCGGGCGCGCCATTCCGGTGGAGCCGCCGGAGGTGAAGGGATTGTTGCCCGGACGGGGACCGGCCGGACGGTTGCCGCCGGGGCGGGGGCCGCCCTGACCGGGCGCGGAGCGCGCGGGACGGTCGCCACCGCGGCCGCCGTCACGCTGACCGCCGTCACGCTGGCCGCCGTCACGCTGACCACCGGGGGCCGGACGCGCGGGGCGCGGGCCGGGGGTGGCGGCGGGACGGGAGGCCTGCGGCGCCTGCGGAGCCGCGGGCTGGGCCGGGGCCGGGGCGGAGAACTCCGCCTGGGGCACCGGGGCCGCGGGACGCGCGGGGGCGGGCTTCGGACCCGGGCGGGGGCCCGAGGCCGGGGTGCTGCTGGTGGGCGCGCTGCTCGCGGGGGCCTCGGCGGCGGCCGGCTTGGGGGCCGGGGCGCCGGGCTTCGGAGCAGGCGGACGCGGCGCGGCCGGGGAGGGCGCGCCGGGGGTGGGACCGCCCGGACGGGGGGCGGGGGACGGCGCGGCCTTGCGGGGCGCGCCGGGCTTGGCAGCGGACTTGCCGGCGCCGGCGCCGGGTCCCTGCAGTGCGTCAGTCAACTT
Organism: Streptomyces sp. NPDC014894; assembly: GCF_043080985.1. NCBI lineage: Bacteria > Bacillati > Actinomycetota > Actinomycetes > Kitasatosporales > Streptomycetaceae > Streptomyces > Streptomyces sp. NPDC014894. Next base: position 480,065 of record NZ_JBIBWD010000001.1, on the reverse strand, counting down.
GCGTACAACCGGCGCCTCGATCGTCGAGGACGCCGAACGGACGAATTCACCGAGCTCTTGGAGCTTGGCCATGACGACCTTGCTCTCTACGCCGAACTCCTTGGCGAGTTCGTATACCCGGACCTTAGCCACTTCGCTCCTTTTAGGTCCGGGTTAGAGCCGGACCGTCGCTACTTCATGGGCGTACTCATCGCGTACTCATCGAGTGCTCATCGCAATCTCGACCTACTTCCAACTCGCGAGGTACCTGACCGCACGGGGATCCGTGCCGTACTTCTTCTTACAAGACCTGCCGCTCTGCCTGCTCCATGCGCCCCCGCACCGCGGCGGTGTCGAGCGGTCCCCTGCCCCGGAAGGCCCGGGGGAACGCCCGGCGTCGTACAGCAAGATCGAGACAGACCAGGGCGGGATGGAGATACGCGCCCCGGCCGGGCAGCGTACCGCGATCGTCGGGGACGCATTCGTCTCCGACGGCCACGATGCGCAGCAGATCGGTCTTGGCCGCTCGCTCCCGGCACCCCACACACGTACGTTCAGGGCGTGGGCGGGCGTGCGTCCGGCCAGACACGATTAAGTCTACCTCCCCGTAGCGGCCTCACCCCCGTGGGGCAAGAATCGAACGATCGTTGTCTCGATCTCGGCGTCGCGGATCCCGGCGCGGGCACCGTCACCCGGGGCAACGACGCCCTCGCCGGATTGCTTCCCCGGACCGGTCCGGGGCGCGCGCTCAGCCCCGGTCGGACCGCTCGGGCCGGACCGCCCGGTCGGCGCGGTCGGACCGGTAGTCCCGCTCGGAACGGTCGGAGCGGTCGGAGCGGTCTTCGGGGCGCTCGGCCTGCTCGGTGTCCGGGCGGATGTCGATGCGCCAGCCGGTGAGACGGGCGGCGAGGCGGGCGTTCTGGCCCTCCTTGCCGATCGCCAGCGAGAGCTGGTAGTCAGGGACGGTCACCCGGGCGGAGCGCGCGGCGAGGTCCACGACCTCGACCTTGCTGACCCGGGCCGGGGAGAGCGCGTTGGCGACCATGTCGGCCGGGTCGTCCGACCAGTCCACGATGTCGATCTTCTCGCCGTGCAGCTCCGCCATGACATTGCGGACCCGGCCGCCCATGGGGCCGATGCAGGCGCCCTTGGCGTTCAGACCCGAGCGGGTGGAGCGGACCGCGATCTTGGTGCGGTGGCCGGCCTCACGGGCGATCGCCGCGATCTCGACGCTGCCGTCCGCGATCTCGGGGACCTCCAGCGCGAAGAGCTTCTTCACCAGATTGGGATGGGTGCGCGAGAGGGTGACGGAAGGACCGCGCACACCCCGGGCGACCCGGACCACATAGGTGCGCAGCCGCAGACCGTGGGTGTACTCCTCGCCGGGGACCTGCTCCTGCACCGGCAGGATGGCCTCCAGCTTGTCGTCCAGCCGGACCAGGACGTTCTTGGGGTCCTTGCCCTGCTGCACCTGGCCGGAGACGACATCGCCCTCGCGGCGGGCGTACTCGCCGAAGGTGACGTCGTTCTCGGCGTCGCGCAGCCGCTGCTGGATGACCTGGCGGGCGGTGGTGGCGGCGATCCGGCCGAAGTCCGACGGGGTGTCGTCGAACTCCTTGGGCTCCTGGCCCTCCTCCAGATCGGCCGGGTCCTCCTTGGCCCACACGGTCACATGGCCGGTGTCCCGGCTGAGCACCACGCGGGCGTGGCGGCTGCTGCCGTCGGTGCGGTGGTACGCGATGAGGAGGGCCGACTCGATCGCCTCGACCAGCAGGTCGAAGGGGATCTCCTTCTCTTGTGCCAAGCCCTTCAGGAGCTTTACGTCGATGTCCACGGCTACGCCTCCTCTTCCTTCTTGTCCTTGCGGTTGAACTCGATCTCCACCCGGGCCCGGTCGATCTCCGCGAAGGCGATCCGGCGGGCGGTCGCCTTGCGGCCCTTCACGCCGGGCACTTCGAGGTCGAGACCTTCGTCGTCGACGGTGAGGATCCGGGCCACCAGCTCGCCGCCCTCGTGGAGCTGGAACTTGGCCAGCCGCCCGACGGCGCGCGCGTAGTGGCGGTGCTCGGTCAGGGGGCGTTCGGCGCCGGGCGAGCCGACCTCCAGGACGTACTCCTCCTCGCCCATGGCGTCGGACTCGTCCAGCGTGTCGGAGATCGCGCGGCTCAGCTCGGCGCAGGCGTCCAGGGTGGCTCCGTCGTCGGAGTCCACGATGATCCTCAGCTGGCGGCGGCGTCCGGCGCGGGAGACCTCGATCTCTTCCAGATCCAGGCCGGCGGCGCTGACGAGCGGTTCCAGCAGCCCGCGCAGCCTCTCGCTCTGGGTGGTGCTCATCCGGGTGACTCCTCGGCCGCGTGTGCTGTTGTGGGATCGTCGCGTGTCGAATCAAAGGGTATCCGGTCCCGGAGGGTGTTGCCGTCCACCGGAGGGGCGCCCACAGGTACGCTCGCCTGCGGCGATGATCACCGAGAAGTCGAGGAGACACGCGTGGGGCGCACGGGGACGACACGCAGACGTGTGTTCATCGTGACGGGTGCGGTCGCGGCGGGTGCGCTGGCCGGGTGCTCCGGCGGCTCCTCCGGGGGCGGGGCGGCCTCCGAGGAGGCGGCCCGGGCGAAGTCCGAGGCCGCCCTCCGCGCGGAGCTGGCCGCCCGGAGCGGGGCGCTGCGCGACCGCTACGACGCCACCATCGCGCGCCACCCCCTGCTGGCGGGCCGGCTGGCCGGGCCGCGGGACTCGGCGGCCGAGCATGTCGCCGCGCTCGGCGGCGGGGCGCGGAGCCCGTCCGCGAGCGCGGGCGCGTCCGCCGGCGCGACGGCCGCGCCGGCGGCGGTGACGGTGCCCGACACGGAGCCGGCCGCGCTCGCCGCGCTGGCGGACGCGGAGCGCCGGACGGCCGACGGTCACACCGCGGCGCTGGACACGACCGACCCGGAGCTGGCCCGGCTGCTGGCCTCGATGGCGGCGGCGGGCGCGGCCCACGCCTATCTGCTGACGAACGGGGACGCGCGATGAACGAGAGTCCGGATCCGGTGCTCGTCGCGGTGCGGGCGGCGCTCGCCGCCGAACACGCGGCGGTGTACGGGTACGGGGTCGTCGGCGCCCGCGTCGGCGACGACCGCGAGGGCGAGGCGACGGCCGCGCACGGGGCGCACCGGGCCCGCCGGGACAGCCTGGCGCGGACCGTGCGCGATCTGGGCGGGGCGCCGGATCCGGCGGCGGCGGCGTACGCGCTGCCGTTCCCGGTGCCGGACGGAGCGGCCGCCGTGCGGCTCGCGGCGGTCCTCGAGGACCGGGTCGCGGGCGTCTACTCCGACCTCGTACGGGCCGGGGACGGCGCGCTGCGGCGGGAGGCCGCGGTGGCGCTGCGGGAGGCGGCGGTGCGGGCGGCGCGGTGGCGGGGCAGCGGCGTAGCCTTTCCTGGGCTCGCCGAGCGGGCGAAGGGACAGTGAGAGGGCCGGCGGCGCGCCGAGGGGCGGGCGGCCGGCGCGTATGAGGGAAAGGGAACCACTCGCGCATGGGTTTTGAAGCGCCCCAGCGTCTGGTGCGGGCGCTCGGCGAGAGCGACCCGTGGCTCGGGCGGCTGCCCGGCATCGCCGAGGAGACGGTGGCCCGGCTCGGGCTGCGGGTCGAGCGGGTGCTCGCTCCCGGCGGCAGAAGCGGTCTGATCGTGCTCGTACGCCTCGCCGACGACACCCCCGCCACGCTCAAGCTCGCCCCCGGATCGGCCGCCCCGGAGCTGGAGCGGGCCGCGCTCGCGCACTGGGACGGGTGGGGGGCGGCGCGTGCGCTGCCGGTGTCCGGGACGGGGGACGCGCTGGTGCTGGAGCGGCTGCATCCGGAGGTGTCGCTGCGGTCGCTGCCGGAGGCGAAGGCGCTGCTGGAGGCGGCCGGGGTGGTACGGCGGCTGTGGGTCGCACCGCCGGCGGGGCATGGGTTCGAGACGGTGGCGGAGCGTACGGAGCGCCAGGCGCGGGTGCTGCGGGGGGTGGACGACCCGCTGGCGGCGGCGGCTCTCGCCGCCCGGGACGAGCTGGTGTCCGACCCCGCCGAGACCTTTCTCCTCCACGGGGCCTTCCGCCAGGGCAAGGTCCTCGCGGCGGACCGCGCGCCCTGGCTGGCGGTGGGGCCCGAGCCGGTGGTGGGCGAGCGCGCCTACGACCTCGCGCGCCTGGTCCGGGACCGGGCCGAGGATCTCGTCGCCGCGTCCTCGGGCCCTTCGGCGGCCCGCCGCCGGGTGAACAGACTGGCGGACTCGCTGGAGGTGGACGGGGCGCGGCTGCGGGGGTGGGTGTTGTTCCGGGCGGTGGAGTCGGGGATGAGGGCCTTGGAGGCGGGGAGGTCGCGCGAGGCGGAGTCCACCCTGGAGTTCGCCTCCTGGCTCTGAGCCCGGGGCTCGCCCCCCGGGCCCGGTCATCCCCCGGGCGGCCCGGCGCATGGTCCGTCCTCAATCGCCGGACGGGCTGAGTCTGCTCGCCGAAGCGAGTCGGGGCATTCCAGCCCCGCCGGCGATTGAGGCGCGGGGGGGCGGGGCAGAGCCCCGGGGGCAGCCAGAAGCGTGCGGGATCCCCGAGGCGCAGGTCCGTCCTCAAACGCCGGACGGGCTGGGTTTGCTCACCGGGCTGGGTTCGCTCGCCGCGGGTTGGGGCATTCCAGCCCCGCCGGCGATTGAGGCGCGGGGGGCGGGGCAGAGCCCCGGGGACAGCCAGAAGCATGCGGGATCCCCGAGGCACAGGTCCGTCCTCAAACGCCGGACGGGCTGAGTGTGCCAGGCGAGCCGAGCGCGTCATACTCAAGCCCCGCCGGCGATTGAGGCGCGGGGGGTCGGGGGCGGGGCCCCCGGGTCAGGGGCGGAGGCGGGAGACGGCTTCGGCGACGGGGAGTTCTTCGCGGGCGCCGGTGCGGCGGTCCTTGAGTTCGACGACGCCCTCGGCGGAGCGGCGCCCGGCGACGAGGATCTTGGGCACGCCGATCAGCTCGGCGTCGGTGAACTTGACGCCCGGGGAGACCCCGGCCCGCTCGTCCACCAGCACCCGCAGCCCCGCCGCCGCGAGCTGCTCCGCGACATCGAGGGCCAGCTCGGTCTGGACGGCCTTGCCCGCCGCCACCACGTGCACGTCCGCGGGAGCGATCTCCGCCGGCCAGCACAGCCCCTGCTCGTCGGCGGTCTGCTCGGCCAGCGCGGCCACGGCGCGGGAGACGCCGATGCCGTACGAGCCCATGGTCACCCGGGCGGGCTTGCCGTTCTGCCCGAGCACATCGAGCTGGAAGGCGTCGGCGTACTTGCGGCCGAGCTGGAAGATGTGGCCGATCTCGATCGCGCGGTCGAGCTTCAGACCGGTGCCGCAGCGCGGGCACGGGTCGCCGTCCTCGACCACGACGACGTCGGCGTACTCGTCGACCGTGAAGTCACGGCCCGCGACGACGTTCTTGGCGTGGGCGCCTTCCTTGTTGGCCCCGGTGATCCACGCGGTGCCGGCGGCGACCCTGGGGTCGGCGAGGTAGCGGACCTTCTCCAGGCCCTGGGGGCCGACATAGCCGCGCACCAGGTCGGGGCGGCCGGTGAAGTCGTCGGCGGTGACCAGCTCGACCGAGGCGGGCGCGAGGTGGTCGGTGAGCTTGCCGAGGTCCACCTCGCGGTCGCCGGGCACGCCGACCGCGACGATCTCGCCGTCGACCTTGACCAGCAGGTTCTTCAGGGTGGCGGAGGCCGGTACGCCCAGGTGGGCGGCGAGGGTCTCGATGGTGGGGGTGTCGGGGGTGTCCAGCTCCTCGACGGCGGCGTGGTCGGCGGCGGCGACCGGCTCGGCGACGAAGGTCACGGCCTCGGTGTTGGCCGCGTAGTCGCAGGCGGGGCAGTCGGCGAAGACGTCCTCGCCGGCGGCGGCGGGGGCGAGGAACTCCTCGGACGCGGAGCCGCCCATCGCGCCGGAGACGGCCGACACGACCCGGTGGTCGAGCCCGAGCCGCTGGAAGATCTTGATGTACGCCTCGCGGTGCCGGCCGTACGACTCGGCCAGGCCCTCGTCCGTGGTGTCGAAGGAGTACGAGTCCTTCATCAGGAACTCACGGCTGCGCAGGATGCCGGAGCGCGGACGGGCCTCGTCGCGGTACTTCGTCTGGATCTGGAAGAGGGTGACCGGCAGATCCTTGTAGGACGTGCACTGGTCCTTGACGAGCAGGGTGAAGATCTCTTCGTGGGTCGGGCCGAGGAGGTAGTCCGCGCCCTTGCGGTCCTTGAGGCGGAACAGCTCCGGCCCGTACTCCTCCCAGCGCCCGGACGCCTCGTAGGGCTCGCGGGGCAGCAGCGCGGGCAGCAGGACCTCCTGCCCGTCGATCGCCTCCATCTCCTCGCGAACCACACGGGTGACGTTCTCCAGGACCTGCTTGCCGAGCGGCAGCCAGGACCAGATGCCCGCCGCGTTCCGCCGCACATAGCCCGCGCGGACCAGCAGCTTGTGGCTGAGCGTCTCGGCGTCCGCGGGGTCGTCGCGCAGTGTCTTGACCATCAGACGGGACATGCGCTGGACCTGGGCTGCCATGAGGAACTCTCCTGCGTCAAGAAAGGGTGGTGTCGGAGAGGTTAGCCGGGCGGCGGGCGGCGGCGGAAATCAGTTGTCGCGCCGCAGCGGCAGCGGGGCCCCCATCACGGCGTACGGGCTCGGCGCGCTGGGGAAGTGGACGGGGCGGGCGAGGTCCTCGTACCCCAGCTTCCGGTAGAGCCTGCGGGCCGGTGACTCGATGTCGATGGCGGAGAGGATCGAGCGGGGCTGGTCCGCTCCGTCGGTGATGGCGGTGATCAGGGCGCGCCCGATGCCGCGCGCCTGGAAGGAGGGGTGAACGTGCAGCTCGGTGATGACGAAGGAGTCCGTGAGCCACCCCTCGTCGCCGGTGCGGCGCAGATGGGGTTCCACCACGGTGGACCACCAGTGCCGCCGGTCGTTCGGCATTCCGTAGACGAATCCGACGAGCCGCCCGGTCGGGGTGAGCGCGCCGAGCGCGCGGGCGCCGGGCTGGAGGAGGTGGCGGTGCACGATGTGGCGGCGCACCTCGATCTCTTCCTCGGTGAGTCCGAAGGCGAGGGCCTGCACGCCGAGGGCCTCGTCGATCCGGGCGCTGAGGTCGACCGGTTCGACCGCGACATCGGGAAGGGCTGCCATGCGCGAACCCTACTTGCCGCCGTCCCGGCTCAGAACAGCACGCTCATGAAGGCCCCGGTCTCCTCGAAGCCGACGCGCCGGTAGGCGGCCCTTGCCGGGGTGTTGTAGTCGTTGACGTACAGACTGACCACGGGCGCCACATCGGCGAGGGCGTACCTCAGCACGGCGGCCATGCCCGTCTCGGACAGTCCCCGGCCGCGGAACTCGGGGTCCACCCAGACGCCCTGGATCTGGCAGGCCTGGGTGGTCGCCGCGCCGATCTCCGCCTTGAAGATCACCCGGCCGTCCTCGATCCGGGCGAAGGAGCGGCCCGCGCCGACGAGTTCGGCGACCCTGGCCTGGTAGAGCAGTCCGCCGTCGCCGGCCATCGGGGAGACGCCGACCTCCTCGGTGAACATGGCCACGCAGGCGGGCATGATCGCGTCCATCTCGTCCTTGCGGATCCGGCGGACGTACGGGTCGGGCTCGATGTCGTCGGGCACCCGGTCGGTGACCATGAGCGGCTGGCGGGGGCGGACGTCCCGGGCGGGGCCCCAGCTGGGCTCCAGCAGCCGCCACAGCCGGGCGGTGGGCTCGGCGGGCCCGACGATGGAGGAGCAGCGGCGGCCGGCCCGGCGGGCGCGGTCGGCGAAGGCGCGGACGGCCTCGGGGGTGGCGCAGATGGGGACGAGGTTGGCACCGGAGTAGCACAAGGAGCGCAGCCGTCCGTCGGCGTACCAGCCCCACATCTCGCCGCCGAGCCGCCAGGGGTCGAGCCCGGCGACCTGGACCCGTGAGGTGACAAAGGCGTTCGCCACGGGCTCGCTCTCCAGAACGGCGAGCGCGGCGCCGAGGTCGCTGGGTTCGAGGACCCGGGTGGTCGTCTGCGTCAACACGAGGGGGCCTCACCTGCCGTCTGCCGATCTCCGCACTGTACCTGCCGGGTGGGCCGGGTGCCGAGCGTGCGACGGGCCCCGCTCGCGCGGGCGGCGCGGTCGGGGCCCTGGGCGGCGGCGGTCAGCCGACGGAGACCTCGGGCTCGCCGGAGGCGATGCCGTCCTTCTCCATCTGCTCGGCGATCTTCATCGCCTCTTCGATCAAGGTTTCGACGATCTTGGACTCGGGCACGGTCTTGATGACCTCGCCCTTGACGAAGATCTGGCCCTTGCCGTTGCCGGAGGCGACGCCGAGGTCGGCCTCGCGGGCCTCGCCGGGGCCGTTGACGACGCAGCCCATGACGGCGACGCGCAGCGGCACCTCCATGCCCTCCAGGCCCGCGGTGACCTCGTCGGCGAGCTTGTAGACGTCGACCTGGGCGCGGCCGCAGGACGGGCAGGAGACGATCTCCAGCCGGCGCTGGCGGAGGTTGAGCGACTCCAGGATCTGGATGCCGACCTTGACCTCTTCGGCCGGGGGCGCGGAGAGGGAGACCCGGATGGTGTCGCCGATGCCCTCGCTGAGCAGGGCTCCGAAGGCGACGGCGGACTTGATGGTGCCCTGGAAGGCGGGGCCGGCCTCGGTGACGCCGAGGTGGAGCGGGTAGTCGCACTGGGCGGCGAGCTGGCGGTAGGCGTTGACCATCACGACGGGGTCGTTGTGCTTGACCGAGATCTTGATGTCCTGGAAGCCGTGCTCCTCGAAGAGGGAGGCCTCCCAGAGCGCGGACTCCACCAGCGCCTCGGGGGTGGCCTTGCCGTACTTGGCCAGCAGCCGGGCGTCGAGCGAACCGGCGTTGACGCCGATGCGGATGGGGGTGGCGGAGGCCGAGGCGGCCCGCGCGATCTCCTTGACCTTGTCGTCGAACTGCTTGATGTTGCCCGGGTTCACCCGGACCGCGGCGCAGCCGGCGTCGATGGCGGCGAAGACGTACTTGGGCTGGAAGTGGATGTCCGCGATGACGGGGATCTGGGACTTCCGGGCGATGGTGGAGAGGGCGTCGGCGTCGTCCTGGGTGGGGCAGGCGACCCGGACGATCTGGCAGCCGGACGCGGTCAGCTCCGCGATCTGCTGGAGGGTGGCCCCGATGTCGGAGGTGCGCGTCGTCGTCATCGACTGCACGGAGACGGGTGCGTCGCCGCCGACGGCCACCGAGCCGACCTGAATCTTTCGGCTGACCCGCCGGTCGGCGAGCTTGGTCGGAACGGAAGGCATACCGAGCGAAATCGCGGTCATGTGCTGTGCAACCCCAAGGTGTGGATCGAGGTCCCGAATCGGCGGGCTCCAGAGGTCCGAGATTACGGCACCTCGGTTACGACAAGCACATCACGCGGGTGAAAACGCCGGAGCGGCGGGCGGCCGGGCGCACAGTGCACCCGGCCGCGCCGCCGCTCGGGGTCCGGTCAGCTGATCTTCACCGGATTGACGATGTCGGCGACCAGCACCAACAGGGTGAAGCAGATGAAGATCCCGGCGACGACATAGGCGACCGGCATGAGCTTGGCCACGTCGAAGGGGCCGGGGTCGGGACGCCGGAAGAGCCGGGCGACCTTGCGGCGCACGGACTCCCAGAGGGCTCCCGCGATGTGTCCGCCGTCCAGGGGCAGCAGCGGCAGCATGTTGAAGAGGAACAGCGAGAGGTTGAAGCCCGCGAGCAGCAGCATGAAGCTGGCGACAATGTTCTGGGTGGGTACGTCCAGATTCATCACCTCGCCGCTGATACGGGCCGCGCCGACGACGCCGACCGGGGAGTCGTCCTTGCGCTCGCCGTCACCGAAGGCCGCGTCCCAGAGGTCGGGGACCTTGGCGGGGAGGGCGATGATCGACTCCACCCCGTTCTCCAGCATGCCGCCCATGCGGTCGACCGAGTCGGGGAAGGAGAGCGGCATGATCTCGGTCCGGGCGGCGAAGCCGAGATATCCGGCCTCGACGAACTTCCCGGGGACGACCTCGCCGTCGGAGTCCTTGGCGACCACCTTGTTGGTGATCAGCTCGGCCCGCAGCTCCCGGCGCTCTCCGTCGCGCTCGACGGTGATGTCGGCGGCTCCGGTGGTGTCGCGGATCAGGCCGGAGAGGCCCGCCCAGTCGTCCACCGGCTTCCCGTCGAAGGCGACGATCTTGTCGCCGACCTTCAGTCCGGCGGCCTGGGCGGGCGAGGCGGGGTCGCCCGCCGCGCAGGTGTCGCGCTCCTCGCTCTGGGCGATGACGCACTTGGGGACGCCCGCGACCTCGGTGGTCTGGGTGGCGAAACCGAAGCCCATCGCGACGCCGAGGAAGATCGCGACGGCGAGGATCAGATTCATGAACGGGCCGGCGAACATCACGATCACGCGCTTCCACGGCTTGCGCGTGTAGAAGAGCCGCTTCTCGTCGCCCGGCTCCAGCTCCTCGTACGCGGCCGAACGGGCGTCCTCGATCATGCCGCGCCAGGGCGAGGTGGACCGGGCCTCGACGCGGCCGTCCGCGCCGGGCGGGAACATCCCGATCATGCGGATGTAGCCGCCCATGGGGATGGCCTTGATCCCGTACTCCGTCTCGCCCTTGCGCCGGGACCAGAGGGTGGGGCCGAAGCCGACCATGTACTGCGGCACCCGGATGCCGAAGAGCTTGGCCGTGGAGAGGTGGCCCAGCTCGTGGAAGGCGATGGAGAACAGCAGGCCGACGGCGAACAGCGCTATGCCGAGGACCGTCAACAGCAACGTCATGCGCGAGCCTCCGCTGTGGCTTTCCCTGCCAGTTCCCGGGCTCTGGCCCGGGCCCAGCTCTCCGCTTCGAGAACGTCGCCGACCGTCAGCGCGGTTCCCCGCGCGGGAGCCCCGTGTTCGGTGACGACTTCGGTGACCGTATCCATGATTCCGTTGAACGGCAGCCTTCCGGCGAGAAACGCGTCCACGCACTCCTCGTTGGCCGCGTTGAAGACCGCGGGGGCCGTGCCGCCCAGCTCGCCCACCTGGCGGGCGAGGGCCACCGAGGGGAACGCCTCGGTGTCGAGGGGGAAGAACTCCCAGGTCGAGGCCTGCGTCCAGTCGAAGGCCGGGGCCGCGTCGGGCACCCGCTCGGGCCAGCCGATGCCCACCGCGATCGAGCCCGTCATGTCCGGCGGGGTGGCCTGGGCGATGGTGGAGCCGTCCAGGAACTCCACCATCGAGTGGACATAGCTCTGCGGATGGACGACGACTTCGATGCGGTCGAAGGGCACGTCGTACAGGAGATGCGCCTCGATGACCTCCAGGCCCTTGTTGACCAGGGTCGCGCTGTTGACCGTGATCACCGGGCCCATGGCCCAGGTGGGGTGGGCCAGGGCGTCGCCGGGGGTGACGTCCGCCAGCTCGGCCCGGGTGCGGCCGCGGAAGGGGCCGCCGGAGGCGGTGACGACCAGCTTGCGGACGTCGGCGCGGGTGCCCGCGGCCAGCGACTGGAAGATCGCGGTGTGCTCGGAGTCCACCGGGATGATCTGGCCGGGCGCGGCGACGGCCTTCACCAGGGGCCCGCCGACGATGAGCGACTCCTTGTTGGCGAGGGCCAGCGTCCGGCCCGCCGTGAGCGCGGCGAGGGTGGGGGCGAGGCCGATGGAGCCGGTGATGCCGTTGAGCACGGTGTGGCAGTCGGAGGCGGCCAGCTCGGCGGCGGCCCCGGGGCCGGCGAGGATCTCGGGCCGCCGCTCGGTCCCGTACTCCGCGGCCAGCGCCTCGCGGAGCGCGGGCACGGCCTCCTCCCGGGCCACGGCGACCGTCTCGACGCGCAGCAGGCGGGCCTGCTCCGCGAGCAGCGCCACCCGTCCGCCGGCGGCGGAGAGCGCGGTGACGCGGAAGCGGTCGGGGTTGCGCAGTACGAGGTCTATGGCCTGGGTCCCGATGGATCCGGTGGAGCCGAGGACGACGACGTCCCGGCGTCCTTCGGCCGGATCGAAGGCGATGTGCGGGTCGGCGAGGGGAGATGGGCTGTCGCTCATCCCCCCATTGTGTCCGTAACGGCGGCGGGCAAGAACAGCGGCGTCGGGGCGGCGGGGCGCGGAACGGCGCCGGGGCCCGCCGCCCGGTCGCCGGGGCGGCCTCGGGGGCGGTCTCGGGGGCGGGGAGCCGGGGGCCGGCGAGGCGGGCGGCCGGGGTCGGGGAGAAGGGGCGAGGGCGCGAGGTGGCAGGGCCGCGGTCAGGGGACGGGGCGGTGGACGTTCTCCCGGGCGGAGGGGCCCGGAGTGGCGTCCGCGATCCAGGGCCCGTCGCCGCTGGGGTCGACGATGCCCTGCTCCAGCCACTCGTACCGGCCGGAGAGCACGCCCTCCACCACGCGGTGATCGATGCTGTCGGTGTTGGACCAGAGCCGGTTGAACAGCTCCTCCACCCGGATCCGGGACTGCCGGCAGAACGCGTCCGCGAGCTGGTACGCCTCCCGGCCGGGGCCCTCGCCGGTGCGCAGCAGCTCCGCCCGCACGCAGGCGGCGCTCATCGCGAACAGCTCGGCCCCGATGTCGACGATCCGGCCCAGGAAGCCCTGCTTGGTCTCCATCCGGCCCTGCCAGCGGGACATGGCGTAGAAGGTGGAGCGGGCGAGCCGGCGGGACGAGCGCTCGACGTACCGCAGATGGGCGGAGAGGTCCGGGAAGCCGGCCGGGTGGAACTCCCCGTACGAACTCGGGAGCCCGCCCGGGCCCGCGACCAGCTTGGGCAGCCAGCGGGCGTAGAAGGCCGTGGCCCGCGCGCCCGCCCTCGCCTTGTCGCCGAGGGAGTTCTCCGGGTCGATGAGCCCGCCGGCGACCTTGAGGTGGGCGTCGACGGCCTCCCGGGCGATCAGCAGGTGCATGATCTCGGTGGAGCCCTCGAAGATCCGGTTGATGCGCAGATCGCGGAGCATCTGCTCGGCGGGTACGGGACGCTCGCCGCGCGCCTTGAGCGAGTCGGCGGTCTCGAAGCCGCGTCCGCCGCGGATCTGGACCAGCTCGTCGGCCATCAGCCAGGCCATCTCGGAGCCGTACAGCTTGGCGAGCGCCGCCTCGATCCGGATGTCGTTGCGGTCCTCGTCGGCCATCTGGGAGGAGAGGTCGAGCACGGCCTCCAGGGCGAAGGTGGTGGCGGCGATGAAGGAGATCTTCGCGCCGACCGCCTCGTGCCGGGCGACCGGCCGGCCCCACTGCTCGCGCTCCGCCGACCACTCGCGGGCGATCCTCAGACACCATTTGCCCGCGCCGACGCACATGGCGGGGAGGGAGAGCCGTCCGGTGTTGAGGGTGGTGAGGGCGATCTTGAGGCCCTCGCCCTCGGCTCCGATGCGATGGGCGGCGGGGACCCGGACCCGGTGGAGGCGGGTGACGCCGTTCTCCAGACCGCGCAGGCCCATGAAGGCGTTGCGGTGCTCCACGGTGACGCCCTCGGAGGCCGCCTCGACCACGAAGGCGGTGATCCCGCCGCGATGGCCCTCCGACCTGGGCACCCTGGCCATGACGACCAGGAGGTCGGCGACGACGCCGTTGGTCGTCCACAGCTTCACGCCGTCCAGGACGTAGTCGTCGCCGTCCGGCACGGCCGTGGTGGCCAGGCGCGCGGGGTCGGAGCCGACGTCGGGCTCGGTGAGGAGGAAGGCGGAGATGTCGTGGCGGGCGAGACGCGGCAGGAAGGCGTCCCGCTGCTCCTGGGTGCCGAAGATCTTCAGCGGCTGCGGTACGCCGATCGACTGGTGCGCGGAGAGCAGCGCGCCGACGGCGGGGCTGGCGGAGCCGATCAGCGCGAGGGCCTTGTTGTAGTAGACCTGGGTGAGGCCGAGGCCGCCGTACTTGACGTCGATCTTCATCCCGAGCGCGCCCAGCTCCCTGAGGCCGTTGATCACCTCGTCGGGGATCCGGTCCTCGCGCTCGATGAGGGCTCCGTCGATCCGGGTCTCGCAGAAGGCGCGGAGCCGGGCGAGGAACTCCTCGCCGCGCCGGGTGTCCTCGGCGGCGGGGAGCGGATGCGGATGGATCAGGTCGAGCCGGAAACGGCCGAGGAACAGCTCCTTCGCGAAGCTGGGCCTGCGCCAGTCCTGCTCCCGCGCGGCCTCGGCGACCCGCCGGGCCTCCTGCTCGGTGACCTTGGGGGGACGGTTCTTCTCCAGTGGTGCGGTCATGAGGTTCACCTCGCCGCGAGTCGGGGATCCGGGCGTCGGCGGGCGGGGGCGGGGGCCCTCTACCGACCGGTGCTACTCGTCCGTACTACCTGATTCCGGGCGCGCCCACCAGTCCCCCGGGGCAGTCGGGCGAACGGGCGGGGCTCCGGCGGTCCCGGGCGGGGGCGCTCGGGGTGACCGGGGTGACCGGGGTGACCGGGGTGACCGGACCGGGGGCGCTCGGGGGCGCGCCCGTCCGGAGCCGGGCCGGGGGGTACGACGACGGCCGGAGCCCCCGCACAGTGGGCTCCGGCCGTCGTCGCGTCGTACCTCCCCGCCCGCTAGAGCGCGAGGCCGGTGAGGACGAGGACCCGCTCGTAGGTGTAGTCGTCCATCGCGTACGCCACGCCCTCGCGGCCGACGCCGGACTGCTTGGCTCCGCCGTAGGGCATCTGGTCGGCGCGGTACGAGGGCACATCGCCGATGATCACGCCGCCGACCTCCAGCGCGCGGTGGGCGCGGAACGCGGTCCGCAGGTCATGGGTGAAGACGCCCGCCTGGAGGCCGTACGGGGAGTCGTTCACCGCGGCGAACGCCTCGGCCTCGCCGTCCACCCGGGCGACCGTGAGCACCGGGCCGAAGATCTCCTCGCTCGCGAGGGTGACCCCGGCCGGGACCTCGGCGAGGACGGTGGGGGCGTACGAGGCCCGCTCGCGCGTGCCGCCGGTGAGCAGCTTCGCGCCCGCGGCGACCGCCTCGTCCACCCAGGACTCGACGCGCCGGGCGGCGTCCTCGCTGACCAGCGGGCCGACATCGGTGGCGGAGTCGGACGGGTCGCCGGTGACCTGCGCCTCGACCGCCGCGACGATCTTCGGCAGCAGCCGGTCGTGGACGGCGGTGTCGACGATGACCCGCTGGACGGAGATGCAGGACTGGCCGCCCTGGTAGTTCGAGAAGGTCGCGATCCGGCTCGCGGCCCACTCCAGGTCCTCCTCCGAGGCCCAGTCGCCGAGGACGACGGCCGCGCCGTTGCCGCCCAGCTCCAGGGTGCAGTGCTTACGGGGCACGGAGTCCATGATCGCGTAGCCGACCGGGCCGGAGCCGGTGAAGGAGATCACGGGCAGCCGCTCGTCCTGGACCAGCGCGGGCATCCGGTCGTTGGGGACCGGCAGCACGGACCAGGAGCCCGCGGGCAGCTCGGTCTCGGCCAGCAGCTCGCCCAGGATCAGCGAGGAGAGCGGGGTGGCCGGGGCCGGCTTGAGGATGATCGGCGCGCCCACGGCGATCGCGGGGGCGACCTTGTGGGCGCTGAGGTTCAGCGGGAAGTTGAACGGCGCGATGCCCAGCACGACGCCCTTGGGGATGCGCCGGGTCAGCGCGAGCCGGCCGACGCCGCCCGGGTCGGTGTCCAGGCGCTGGGCCTCGCCGCCGTTGAAGCGGCGGGCCTCCTCCGCGGCGAACCGGAACACGGAGACCGCGCGTCCGACCTCGCCCCGGGCCCACTTCACGGGCTTGCCGTTCTCGGCGGAGATCAGCAGGGCGATCTCCTCCGTGCGCTCCGCGAGCCGCCGGGAGACATGGTCCAGGGCGGCCGCGCGCACATGGGCCGGCGTCGCGGCGAACTCCTCGCGCACGGCGTACGCGGCGGCTACGGCCTCCTCGACCTGATCCTCGGTCGGGACGGAGACCCTGCCGACGAGACGTCCGTCCCACGAGTTGGTCACGTCGAAGGAGGTCTCGCCGGCGGCCTGGCGGCCGGCGAGCCAGAAGGCGTGGGTGGAGGTCATGTCCCGGCCCTTCCGAGATAGATGGGGTGCGTCCGACCACGGTAGGACCGGAAGGCCGTTCCGGTGATTGTCCGGGGTGGAGTGGTACGGGGATACTTCCGGACGCTTTGGCGCGTGCGGGGCGGCGGGGGTGCCCTGGCGGGCGGCGGGGGGTGTGACGGGGGCCGGGCCCGGGCCCGCCCTCGACGCGGGCCCTCGACCCGGGCGTGCGGCCGGGGACGGCGGGTGCGGGTGCGGACCGGTGATGCTTTTGCTCGCCGAGCCCGTCGAACTCGAGCCCCGCCGGCGATCGAGGCGCGGGGAGCGGGGCGGAGCCCTGGGGCGGCGGGGCGGTCAACCACGGGATCCCCGGGGCGCGGGGCCGTCCTCAAACGCCGGACGGGCTGGATTTGCCTACCAGGCTGGGTTCACTCGCCGAAGCGAGCTGGCAAATTCAAGCCCCGCCGGCGATCGAGGCGCGAGGAGCGGGGCAGAGCCCCGGGACGGCCAGGCGGTCAACCACGAGAACCCCGAGGCGCGGGGCCGTCCTCAAACGCCGGACGGGCTGGATTTGCCTACCAGGCTGGGTTCACTCGCCGAAGCGGGCTGGGGAAATCCAGCCCCGCCGGCGATCGAGGCGCGAGGAGCGAGGCAGAACCCCGGGACGGCCAGGCGGTCAACCACGAGAACCCCGAGGCGCGGGGCCGTCCTCAAACGCCGGACGGGCTGGATTTGCCTACCAGGCTGGATTTGCTCGCCGGGCTGGGTTTGCTTACTGGGCTCTCGCCGGTACGGGCACGGGTCAGTCGGAGGTGACGGACGCCGTGGTCTTCAGGGCGAGCCACAGCTCCATGCGGACGTCCGGGTCGTCCAGGGAACGGCCGAGGATCTCCTCGACCCGGCGCATGCGGTAGCGGAGGGTGTGGCGGTGCACGCCGAGGTCGGCGGCGGCCGCGTCCCACTGGCCGTGGCGGGAGAGCCAGGCCCGCAGGGAGGCCACCAGATCGCCGCGGCCCTTGGCGTCGTGCTCGTACAGCGCGCGGAGCATCCCGTCCGCGAAGGCGCGTACCGCGTCGTCGGCGAGCAGCGGGAGGATGGAGCCCGCGGCCAGCTCCTCGTGCTCGACCAGCGCCCGGCCGCGCCGGCGGGCGACCGAGAGGGACTGTTCGGCCTGTTTGTACGCGGCGGCCGCGGCGATCGGTCCGGTGGGGGCCGAGAGCCCGAGGACGGTCTCCGCCTCGCCGGCCTCCTTGGCGGCGTACGCGGAGAGCAGCTCGGCGACCACCGCGCCGCCGTCGGCCGCCAGCACCACGAGGCGCTCGTCGGTGTCGGGCACGGCGAGGTGGGCCTCCCGGGCGCGGAAGGCGGCCGAGTCGAGGAACTCGGCGAGGGCGGCGAGCGGCGGGGCGCCCTGGCCGTCGGCGGCGCTCTCCGCCGCCGGTTCGGCGATCAGGAGCCGGAAGGGCTGGTCGAGCAGTGTGCCGTACAGATCCCCGGCGGCGGCGCGGGCGGGGTCGGGCTGGCCGGACAGCAGCATCCGCAGCACCGCCGCGCCGAGCCGCTGCTCGGCCTGCTGGAGGGAGCGGGAGCGTTCGGTGGTGAGGGTGAGCAGGGCGACGGCGGAGTGCACCGCGTACCGCTCGGCGGTGCCGAGGGGCGCGCCGGTGCCGACCGCGAGGACGCCGCGCACCCGGCGGCCGGTGCCCAGGGACTGGAGTTCCACCCGGTCGTCGCCGGTGGCGGCGACCACCGCGCTGACGGGTGCGGAGCGCTCCCGCAGCCGCTCGACGTCGCCGGTGAGGCGGGCGGCCCGGCGGCCGGCCCAGTCGGGCGAGGCGGCGAGGACGGCTCCGGAGGCGTCGTAGAGCGCGGCCCAGCCGTCGACGTGGGCGGCGAGCCGGGCGACGACGGCGCCGGGGCCGTCGGTGAGCGCGGCCCGGGTCAGCTCGCGCTGGGCCTCGAACCCGGCGGTCACGGCACGGTACGTCTCGGTCGCGATCGCCGCCGAGACGGCCTTGCTGATGGCGAGGAAGGGGGTGCGGCGGGGGACTTCGAGCAGCGGGAAGTCCGCCTCCCGGGCGGCGTCGAGCAGCGCGTCCGGGATGTCCTCGTAGTGCACGCCGACGGCGAAGCCGAGTCCGACGACGCCCGCGCGGTCCAGCCGGCGGACGTACCGGCGCATGGCGTCGGGGTCCTCGGCGTCCAGGGTGATCGCGGTGACGAGGAGGAGTTCGCCGCCCTCCATGTACGGGACGGGGTCGGCCAGCTCGCTGACGTGCGCCCAGCGGACCGGGGCTTCGAGCCGGCCCTCCCCGGCGCGCACGGTGAGTTTGAGCGCCGAGTGCTGGAGCAGGGAGGCGAGGGTGGGCGGCATGGGACCTTCAGTGACCTCGGGGGCGGGGACGGCGCAGTGCGCCGTCCCGTATGAACGGCATGGTTCGATTCTGCCAGCTCGTCGAGTTGCGACGCTTGGCAGCCGTTATGTCCTGATCTCCGGTGGCCCGGCCGGCTGGTCTGACCGACTGACTGACTGACTGCCTGTCCGTCCCCCCGGCGCTCTCGGCCGGCGATCAGGTCCGAAGGTCCACCAGCAGGGGCGGGGTGTGCTCGCCGCGCACGGTCGTCAGCGAGAGCACCGCGTGCCCGGCGGGCACCAGGTGGGCCAGGTCCGAGGCGGACCAGCGGGCGCGCTCGACCTCGCGGACGGTGACCGCCTCGGCGGTGACCGCCCGGCCGGTGACCAGGCGGCGCATCATGTGCATCGCCTTCGTCAGCGGCTCGTCGGAGACGATCTGCCGATTGGTGACATCGCGGGTCTGCACCCATTCGGTGCCCCAGGCCTCGGCGAAGCGGTTGCCGTCCCAGGGCGCGAGCCCGGCGAACGCCATCCGGCAGCCGACCGCGCCGAGCAGCGGGCCGCGCAGCGGCTCGGGCACGTCCTCCAGGGTGCGCAGGGCGAGGACCACGCCGGCGTTGGCGGAGCGCAGCCGCTGGATGGAGCGGACCGAGTCGGCGGTGACGGTGTGGGTGGCGTCGTCGAGGACGAGCGCGGCGAACAGGGACCGGTCGGCGCGGTTGAGCACGGCCTCGGTGAACTGGGCCAGGACGAGCCGGGCGATGATCCGGGAGGCTTCGGCGTGGCCGCGTTCGGGGAGGTCGATCCGGACCCGCAGGGGGTGCTCGACGGCGCGCAGCGAGAACTGGCGGCCGGCGCCGTCGGTGCGGAAGAAGCGGGCGAAGGCGGGGCGGTCGAGGAAGGCGACGCGTTCGGCGAGGAGGACGCCGATGTCGTCGGCGCGGGCGGACTGGCGTTCGCGGGCGTCCAGCTCCCGCAGCTCGGCGGCGGTGCCGGGGCCGCCCTTCGTCTCCAGGCCGGCCCGCAGCCCGGCGAGGGCGGCGGGGGCGCCGCCGAGGAGTTCGCGCAGTTCGGGTACGGCGGGGAAGTGGCCGTGCACATGCCGGTACGGCCCGATCAGCTGGGCCAGCGCGGTGGCGGCGCGCCTGCTGTCGCCGCCGGGCAGGGTGGCGGCGAGGTCGCCGACGAGGGCTTCGGCGATGGTGCGGGCGGCTTCGTCGGGGTCGTCGGCGCCTCCGTAGAGGTCCAGGTCGTGGGTGGAGTCGGCTCGCCCCACCGAGATCACCAGATCGAACGCCCCGTCGGCGGCGGCCCCCGCCCCCTGCGCCGTGACCGCCACCACCGCCGCCCGGTTCGCCAGCGCCAGCAGACACATCGACTCCACCACCGGCCGCACCAGCCGCACACTCTTCCCCGACCCCGACGGCCCGACGGCGAGCAGCGAGGTCCCGATCAGGGAGGGGTCGAGGGCGAGGCCGGTGGTGCGGCGGGGGTAGGGGTTGCGGACGCCTCCGTCGGCCGTGCCGATCTTCACCTGGGAGGCGAAGAGATCGTGCTGCGCGCCTCGCGTCGGCAGGTCGCGAGAGCCGGAGGGGTGGGTGAACGCGGCGGCGCCACGGGTCAGCACCTGCTGGGTGAAGGCGGTCAGCCGGGACGGGTCGGCCTGGACGCTCTGCCAGGCGCGGCGGATCCGGGAGTAGTCGACATCGTTCATCCGCCCGGACCTGGCCTCGTCGGCGAGGCGTTCGGCGGCGGCGGCCTGGCCGGCGTTCCGGAGATCGGTCCACTCGGCGGGGTCGTCGGACGCGCCGGCCACGATCGCGGGAGCCGGACGGCTCTTCCTGGGGCGGAAGACGCCGAACAGGGGCAGCAGATAGCGGCGGCCGACTTCGGCCCAGCTGCCGAGCCGGGCGAAGAAGACGACGAACGCCACGAACAGCGCCAGATCGATGAGGGTGCCGATCACTCCCCGGACCGCGGCGTCGTCGAAGAGTCTGACCAGTGAGGTGGTCCAGTACAGAGGGTCCAGCCAGTACGGGATGTAGCGGTTGTAGTGCAGCGACCAGAGCAGGAGCGCGGCGAGGAACGAGATCAGCGCGCCGCTGATCAGGCTGGCTCCGGAGACCTTCTCCGGTTCTTCGTCGGGGCGCGGCACATGGCCGTACCTCCAGGTGCCGGGAGCCGCCTCGGGCCGCCGGGTCCGGAGCCAGTCGCCGAGTGACGGGCCCATCACGGGGGCGCTGGAGGGAAGAGGAGGCAGCGCGGGCTGGGGCGGCGGTCCGGCCGGGCGCGGTACGCCGTCGGCCCGGGTGCCACGCGCGTCGTAGGTGCCCTCAGTGTCCATCTCGCCCCTCGTCCCCTGCCCGCTTCACGATCCGGCCCTGCGCAGGCCCTCAATCTAATGCCCCCGCCTGGGCAGTTCACCGATCGACGGGGGCGGGGACGGCCGCACCCCGGGCCGGGCCCCCCGCGTCGAGCCCCCCACCCCTATGTCCGGCACGGACAACGCAGCCCGGGCAACACTCCCGAACGGCGCATGCCCACTCCCCGCTCGCGCCCCTAGCCTGCGGTGGAGAGAACCCTCAGCAGCGTCCAGAGCACCCCCAGGAGCCCCTCATGACCGCAATCCCGCAGGAGCGCCGCGTCGTCACCGCCATTCCCGGACCGAAGTCGGTCGAGCTGCAGGCGCGCCGTGCCGCCGTGGTCGCCGCCGGTGTGGGGTCCGTGCTGCCCGTGTTCACGGCGCGGGCGGGCGGCGGGATCATCGAGGACGTGGACGGCAACCGTCTGATCGACTTCGGCTCCGGCATCGCCGTGACCAGCGTCGGCGCGAGCGCGGAGGCCGTGGTGCGCCGGGCGTCGGCGCAGCTGGCGGACTTCACGCACACCTGTTTCATGGTGACGCCGTACGAGGGGTACGTGGCGGTCGCGGAGGCCCTGGCCGAGCTGACGCCGGGTGATCACGCGAAGAAGTCGGCGCTGTTCAACTCGGGCGCCGAGGCGGTCGAGAACGCGGTGAAGATCGCGCGGTCGTACACCAAGCGCCAGGCGGTGGTGGTCTTCGATCACGGCTACCACGGCCGTACCAATCTCACGATGGCTCTGACCTCGAAGAACATGCCGTACAAGCAGGGCTTCGGGCCGTTCGCGCCGGAGGTGTACCGGGTGCCGGTGGCGTACGGGTACCGCTGGCCGACCGGGGCCGAGAACGCCGGCGCCGAGGCGTCCGCGCAGGCCATCGACCAGATCAGCAAGCAGATCGGCGCGGAGAACGTCGCGGCGATCATCATCGAGCCGGTGCTCGGCGAGGGCGGCTTCATCGAGCCGGCCAAGGGCTTCCTGCCCGCGATCGCGCGATTCGCCCAGGAGAACGGCATCGTGTTCGTGGCGGACGAGATCCAGTCGGGCTTCTGCCGTACCGGCCAGTGGTTCGCCTGTGAGGACGAGGGCGTCGTCCCGGACCTGATCACCACCGCCAAGGGCATCGCGGGCGGTCTGCCGCTCGCCGCCGTCACCGGCCGCGCCGAGATCATGGACGCGGCGCACGCGGGCGGTCTGGGCGGCACCTACGGCGGCAACCCGGTGGCGTGCGCTGGCGCGCTCGGGTCGATCGAGACGATGAAGGAGCTGGACCTCAACGCGAAGGCCCGCCGCATCGAGGAGGTCATGAAGGGCCGGCTGACCGCGATGCAGGAGAAGTTCGACATCATCGGCGACGTCCGGGGCCGGGGCGCGATGATCGCGATCGAGCTGGTGAAGGACCGGGAGACCAAGGAGCCGCACCCGTCCGCCGCCGCCGCGCTCGCGAAGGCCTGCCACGCGGAGGGGCTGCTGGTCCTGACCTGTGGCACCTACGGCAATGTGCTGCGTTTCCTGCCGCCGCTGGTGATCGGCGAGGATCTGCTCAACGAGGGCCTGGACATCCTGGAGCAGGCGTTCCCGGCCGTCTGACCTGCGGCGGCGCGCCCGGCCCGGCCGTCCGGCCGAGCGGGCACCCGTGTTCGATCCATCCGAACGGATGAGCCCTGACCAGGCGGAACGGTCGCGACCTGTGAAGAAGGTGTGGGGGGCCGATGGCGGGATGGGAATCCGCCTGTCGGTCCCCCCGCCCCTGCCGTACGGTTTCTGCAGATGAGAGAAACACCCCGCCCGCAGGGGACTGCGGGCGATTCCGGGCCAGGGCTTCCCCGGCACTGTCCCGGCCGTGCCATTGCGCACACCACCGGAGCCTCAGGTTCCGGAACTCCTCACCGATCGGATGGCCGCACGCCCCAAACCCCCCGGGGCGGGCGGCAGACCGGTCCGGCCGGCAGTCTCGGAACCACCCCCCCTGTTCCGAGGCCGCCGGCCTTCTTCGCGTTCGCGCCGCTCGGCCTGTGCGCGGCGCTCTTCGGTCTCTTCGCCCTGATCACCTGGCAGGTGGCGGCCGGCGGACCGCTGCGCTCCCTCGACGAGCGCGCCGGACGGGCGCTCTTCGGCCGGGGCCCGCGCCCGGCCGCCGAACTCCTCGCCGACCTCGGCTCCCTCCCCGTCGCCCTGCCGGTGCTCGCCGCGGCCGTCGCGTACACCCTGTGGCGGGACGGCCGGGCCCGCCGCCCGGAGGCGCTGGCCGCCGTGCTCGCCCTGGCCGCCGTCCCCGCGCTCGTCGTGCCGCTCAAGGCGCTGATCGACCGGCCCGGCCCGCTGACGGAGGCGACCGGCTACTACCCCTCGGGCCACACCGCCACCGCGATGACGGCCTACGGCGGCGCGGCGCTGCTGCTCATGACGTATTCCCGGCTGCGATGGACGGCGCCCGCCGCCGGGGTGCTGACCCTGGCGACGGGCGTCGGTCTGGTGCTGCGCGGCTACCACTGGCCGCTGGACGTGATCGGCAGCTGGTGCCTGTGCGCGATGATCCTGCTGGTCAGCTCCAGGTGTACGCGTCGAAGTTCCGCGAGAACTGCCACTGGTTGTAGCGGTCCCAGTTGATCGACCAGGTCATCAGCCCGCGCAGGGCGGGGTAGGTGCCATGGGTCTGGTACGAGCCGCAGTTGGTCTTCTTGGTCAGGCAGTCGAGCGTCTTGGTCACCTCGGCGGGCGAGGTGTGACCGCCCGCCGCCTGGGTGGAGGCCGGCAGACCGATGGCGACCTGGTCCGGGCGCAGCGGCGGGAAGACCCGTGACTGATTGCCCGCGACCGGGAAGCCGGTGAGCATCATGTCGGCCATCGCGATGTGGAAGTCCGAGCTGCCCATGGTGTGGTACTGGTTGTCCAGGCCCATGATCGGGCCGGAGTTGTAGTGCTGGACGTGGAGCAGGGTCAGATCGTCCCGCAGCGCGTGGATGACCGGGAGATACGATCCGGCGCGCGGGTCCTGCCCGCCCCAGGGGCCGGAGCCGTAGAACTGGTAGCCCAGCTGGACGAAGAAGGTCTCCGGGGCCATGGTGAGGATGAAGTCCTTGCCGTACTTGGCCTTGAGGGACTTCACGGCCGAGATCAGATTGACGACGACCGGGGTGGTCGGGGAGCGGAAGTCCG
The DNA here is from genome assembly GCF_043080985.1 of Streptomyces sp. NPDC014894. NCBI lineage: Bacteria > Bacillati > Actinomycetota > Actinomycetes > Kitasatosporales > Streptomycetaceae > Streptomyces > Streptomyces sp. NPDC014894. The sequence continues at coordinate 456,294 of NZ_JBIBWD010000001.1, read as the reverse complement.
TGTCGCCGGTGTTCAGCGACAGGGAGTGGCCCTCGAAGTCGATGTCGAGGCCGTCCAGCCCGTACTCGTCGATGATCTTCGAGACGGAGGAGACGAACAGGTCGCGGGCGCCGGTGGAGGCGAGCTGGACCTGGCCGTTCTGGCCGCCGATGGAGATCAGCACCTTCTTGCCCGCCGCCTGCTTGGCCTTGACGGCGGCCTTGAATTCGGCGGCGGACTCGACATTGGGGCACTCGGCGGCCGGGCAGAGGCTGAAGCGGATGTCGCCCGAGGTCACCGAGGTCGGCTCGCCGAAGGCCAGATTGATGACGTCCCAGGATTCGGGGACGTCCGCGAGCCGGGTGTAGCCGGAGCCGTTGGCGAAGCTGGTGTGGAGATAACCGACGAGGGCGTGGGCCGGGAGCCCGCCGCCCGGGGTGCCGCCGGAGGTGGTCGTGACGCTCACCGCGGCCGATTTCGGCGACTCGCCGGCGCTGTTGGCCGCGGTGACCTGGAAGGTGTACGCGGTCTGCGGGGTGAGCCCGGTGGCGGTCGCCGAGGCTCCGGTGACCGTGGCGACCTTCGCGGCGCCCCGGTAGACGTGGTACTCGGCGGCTCCGGCGACCGGGTTCCAGCTCAGCGGTACGGAGGTGGAGCCGGGCGATCCGGTGGTCAGGCCGGTGGGGGCGGCCGGGATCTCGACCGGGGCCCCGCCCGGTCCGAAGAGCGAGATGTCGTCGGCGTGGTAGGCGGAGGTACCGTACCAGCCGTGGGTGTAGAGGGTCACGGAGGTGGTGGCGGCACCGGTGCGGAAGGTGGTGGAGAGCTTCTGCCAGGAGGGGGCGGACGGGGTCCAGGCGTAGACGTCGGTGGTGCCGGTGCCGCCGACGCCCAGATAGGCGTAGCCGCCCTGGACCCAGCCGCTGAGGGTGTAGGCGGAGTTGGGCTTGACCGTGACGGTCTGGCTGCACTTGGCGTTGTCACCGCCCGCGGGGGTGGCCTTGAGGGCCGCCGCGCCGCCGTGGACCGGGGTGGTGACGGCGGCGCCGCTGCCGGCCGAGCAGCTCCAGCCGGTGAGGCCGGCCTCGAAGCCTCCGTTGACGGCGAGTTCGCTGTCGACGGCCTGGGCGGGGGTCGCGGTGGCGACGAGCCCGCCGAGGGTGAGGAGGGCCGCCGAGAGGACGGCGACCCACCGGGCGCGGCGGCCCGGGGCGCGCCTCCCGGTGCGGTCTCTTGCGCGATCTCTGGTGCGTTCCACGACTGCCTCCGTGCATGGGGGGATGGAAGTGGGAGCGCGCACAATTTGGTCCAGACCAATGGGGTTGTCAAGGCTTTGCGCAGAGCCGGGCCCGCGGAGGACCGCCGCACGGAGGGGGCCCGGCCGCCGCGGGACCGGCCGAGGACCTCCGTACGGCAGGCGGCCCGGCCGCCGCGCGCCCGAGCCGCCCCCGTCAGTCACCCCCGTCAGTCACCCCCGCCGAAGGCCCGGATCGCCGCCGCCTCGTGCATCGCCGACACCAGCAGCGCCGGATCGGTGAGAACGCCGGAGCCGTCCGGCGGGACCAGCCAGCGCACCCCGGCCCCGGGCGCGCGGCCCGGGTACGGGACGACGATCCAGGAGCCCTCCCCCGCGCCCCGGACGCCGGTGGCCAGCCAGCGGCCCGCCGTGCCCGGGGGTACGAAGAAGCCCAGCCGGCCGGCCCGCGCGTCCGCGAGCACCGGGCCGCCGCCGTCGGTCAGCCGGTTCAGCACCTCCAGCGTCGTACGGCCCAGCCCGTCGGGCAGGATCAGCACGTCCCAGCGCCGGCCGGCGGGCAGCAGGACGGTCCCCAGGGGATTGCGCTCCCACTCCCACCGGCAGACGTCCGGATACCGCGCCGCCGATACGAGCCACTCCACCGCTGCCTTGGCCCCCGAGCCAGCCATCGCCCGGCCTCCGTCCCTTGGTTCCCTGTGATGTCCAGGGCGCTTCACGCGCCTTCACAGGGAGAGAGCGGGCCGGGCCCGGAGTATGACGCGGGTTTCGCTACTCCTTGGTAGTGAAACCGGGACGGGCCGTTCGCCGAGCGGTCGACGGTCCCGGCCCCTCGGCGGACGGGCCGTACGCGCCGTCCGCCGGGCGCCCGGGGCCGGTCTCAGCTGTCGAAGCCCAGCCCCAGCCGGTCCAGGGTCCGCAGCCAGGCGTTGCGCCGCCCGCCGTTGGCGTCGGCCCTGGCCAGGGACCACTGGGTGAGCCCGATCCCGGCCCAGGCGACCGGCTCGGGCGGGAACGGCAGCGGCTTGGTCCGCACCATCGCCAGCCGGGTGCGCTCGGTGCTCTCCCCCGCCAGCAGGTCCAGCATCACCTGCGCGCCGAAGCGGGACGCCCCGACGCCCAGACCGGTGTAGCCGGCCGCGTACGAGACACGGCCGCCGTGGGCCGTGCCGAAGAACGCCGAGAAACGCGAGCAGGTGTCGATCGCGCCGCCCCAGGCGTGGGTGAAGCGCACCCCCTCCAGCTGGGGGAAGCAGCGGAAGAAGTGCCGGGCGAGCCGGAGATGGGTCTCGGGCCGGTGGTCCAGCCGGGAGTCGAGCCGGCCGCCGTAGGGATAGACCGCGTCGAAGCCGCCCCACAGGACGCGGTCGTCGGCGGTCAGCCGGAAGTAGTGGAACCGGTTGGCCGCGTCGCCCAGCCCCTGCCGGCCGCGCCAGCCGATCTCCGCGAGCTGTCCGGCGGTGAGCGGCTCGGTCGTCAGGGCGTAGTCGTAGACCGGCACGGTGTACGGCCGCACCCGTCTGACCAGCGAGGGAAAGACATTGGTGCCGAGGGCGACCCGGCGGGCGAAGACCCGGCCGCCGGGGGTGCGCACGGCCATGCCGGAACGGAACGGGGCGAGCGCCAGGCCGGGGGTGTTCTCGTGGATCCGTACGCCGAGTCCGAGGCAGGCCCGCTTCAGGCCCCAGGCCAGCCGGGCCGGATTCAGCATCGCGGTGCCGCGCCGGTCCCAGAGCCCGCCGAGGAAGGTCGGGGAGTCCACCTCGGCGCGCATCGCGTCCCGGTCGAGCAGCCGGTGGCCGTCGAGACCGAGCGCGCGGGTCCGCTCGTACAGCTCGGTCAGCTCCGCCACATGGTGCGGCTCGGTGGCGACGTCGACGGAGCCGGTGCGCTCGAAGTCGCAGTCGAGGGAGTGGGCGGCGACCGCGGCCTCGATGGCGTCGAGGTTCTCCGCGCCGAGCCGCTCCAGAGCGGCGATCTCGCCGGGCCAGCGGGCGAGGCCGTTGGCGAGACCGTGGGTGAGCGAGGCCGCGCAGAAGCCCCCGTTGCGGCCGGAGGCGGCCCAGCCCGTCTCGCGGCCCTCGATGAGGACCACCTCGCGGCCGGGGTCGCGCTCCTTGGCGAGCAGCGCGGTCCACAGCCCGCTGTAGCCGCCGCCGACGACCAGCAGATCGCAGTGCTCGTCGCCGCCGAGCGCGGGTTCGGCGGCGGGCCTGGCGGGGTCGTCCAGCCAGAAGGCGACGGGCCGGGCGTCGGACAGGGACGAGGCGAAGGTCATGGCGGCTGGGGCCATGGTTTCCACTCCTTGGGCGTACGGGGTCGGGGGCCGGCCCCCGCCTCGGTGTGGGGGCCGGTGATACGGGGCCGGGGGCCCGGGCGGTGGTCCGGGGCCGGGGGGCCGGGGGCCCGGCGCAGTCGGGGGCTAACGCGACCGGACGCGGTCGCGGCGCCGGCCCGCGACGAACTGTCCGACGACCACCACCGTCACGGCGATGACGAACATGGCCGTCCCGATCACATTGATCTGAACGGGTGTGCCGCGCTGCGCCGAACCCCAGACGAACATGGGGAAGGTGACGGCGCTGCCCGAGGTGAAATTGGTGATGATGAAATCGTCGAAGGAGAGCGCGAAGGCGAGCAGCGCGCCCGCGGCTATCCCGGGGGCGGCGATCGGCAGCGTCACCCGGAGAAAGGTCTGCAAGGGTCCGGCGTACAGATCCCGGGCGGCCTCCTCCAGCCGGGGATCCATCGACAGCACCCGCGCCTTCACCGCCACCACCACGAAACTGAGGCAGAACATGGTGTGGGCGATGAGAACGGTCCAGAAACCGAGTTCGGCGCCGAGATTCAGAAAGAGCGTGAGCAGGGACGCCGCCATCACCACCTCGGGCATCGCCATCGGGAGAAAGATAAGCGAATTGACCGCGCCGCGCGCCCGGAAACGGTAGCGGACCAGCGCGAAGGCGATCATCACACCGAGGACGGTGGCCCCGGCCGTCGCCCAGAAGGCGATCTGGAGCGAGAGCGCGAGCGATCCGCAGAGATCGGGAACGCCACACGGATCGCGCCAGGCGTCGGCGGAGAAACGCCGCCAGGAGTAGTTGAACTTCCCGGCCGGGTCATTGAAGGAGAACACCGTCACCACGATGTTCGGAAGAATCAGATAGGCGAGCGTCAGCAGTCCGGCGATGATCACCGCATTGCGCCGCAGCCATGCCATCGGAGCCATCAGATCAGGTCCTCCGTTCCGGCCCGCCGGATGTAGAAGGTGACGATGACGAGTACCAGCGCCATGAGCAGGAACGACAGCGCGGCGGCGGTCGGATAGTCGAGCACCCGCAGGAATTGCGACTGAATGACGTTGCCGACCATTTTGGTGTCCGTGGAGCCGAGGAGTTCGGCGTTGACGTAGTCGCCGCTGGCCGGGATGAAGGTCAGCAGCGTGCCGGAGACCACCCCGGGCATGGAGAGCGGGAAGGTGACCTTGCGGAAGACGGTGGACGGCCTGGCGTACAGATCGCCCGCCGCCTCGTGCAGCCGGGGGTCGATGCGCTCCAGCGAGGTGTAGAGCGGCAGGATCATGAACGGCAGGAAGTTGTACGTCAGTCCGGTGACCACCGCCAGCGGGGTGGCGAGCACCCGGTCCCCCTCGGTCATCCCGAGCCATCCGGTGACGTCGAGGAAGCCGACGGCCCCCAGGACGTCCACCACCGGTCCGCTGTCCGCGAGGATCGTCTTCCAGGCGAGGGTGCGGATCAGGAAGCTGGTGAAGAACGGCGCGATCACCAGCACCAGGAGCAGGGTGCGCCATCGGCCCGCCCGGAAGGCGATCAGATACGCCAGCGGATAGCCCAGCAGCAGACAGAGCAGGGTCGCCGTGCCCGCGTAGAGCACCGAGCGGACGAAGTGGGGGGCGTACTCGGCGAGCGCGTCCGCGTAGGTCGCGAAGTGCCAGGTGACCGTGAATCCCTCTTCCAGGGATCCGGTCTGCACGGACGTCGACGCCTGGTAGACCATCGGCAGCGCGAAGAAGACCAGCAGCCACAGGACGCCGGGCAGCAGCAGCCAGTACGGCACCAGTCTGCGGCGCAGCGGCGGGGTGCGGACCCGGGCCGCGGGCGGCGGCTCGGTCCCGGCCGCCGCCGGGGCGTCGGCGGCGGTCATGAGGGATCCCCGGCGGTCTCCACCCCGGAGGCGATGTCCTGGGCCGCGTCGAGGCCGAAGCTGTGCTCCGGGTTCCAGTGCAGGACGACCTCCGCGCCGGGCGTCAGCCGCGGGTCGCGCTCGATGTTCTGTACGTACACGGCCAGCTCCGGGCAGACGGGGCTGTCGATGACGTACTGCGTGGAGACGCCGATGAAGGCGGCGGCGGCGATGGTGCCGGTGAGCCGGTTCCGTCCGTCGGCGACCGTGCCGGTGTCGTCCGCGTGGACCAGCGACATCTTCTCGGGGCGTATCCCCACCAGCAGCGCGCCCCCGGCGGCGGGGGCGGTGGCGCAGCGCCCGGCGGGCAGGCGCAGCCGGGCTCCGGCGGCGGTCACGAGGACCTCGCCCCCGGCGGTGGAGAGGACCTCGGCCTCGATGAGGTTGGAGGTCCCGAGGAAGTTGGCGACGAACGTCGTCCGCGGGTTCTCGTACAGCTCGGCGGGCGCGCCCAGCTGCTCCACCCGTCCGCCGTTCATGACCGCGACCGTGTCGGCCATGGACATGGCCTCCTCCTGGTCGTGGGTGACGTGGACGAAGGTGATGCCCACCTCGGTCTGGATGCGCTTCAGCTCCAGCTGCATCTGGCGGCGCAGTTTGAGGTCGAGCGCGCCGAGGGGTTCGTCGAGCAGCAGCACCTGCGGGTGGTTGATGAGCGCGCGGGCGAGGGCGACGCGCTGCTGCTGGCCGCCGGAGAGCTGATGGGGGCGGCGGGCGGCGAGGTCGCCGAGTTCGACGAGGTCGAGCATCTCGCCGACCTGCTTCTTCACCGAGGTGATGCCGCGTCGGCGCAGTCCGAAGGCGACGTTCTCGTGGATGCTGAGGTGGGGGAAGAGCGCGTAGCTCTGGAAGACGGTGTTGACGGGCCGTTTGTACGGGGGCAGTCGGGTGATGTCCCGGTCGCCGAGGAAGACGGAGCCGGTGGTGGGGTCCTCCAGCCCGGCGATCATCCGCAGGGTGGTGGTCTTTCCGCAGCCGGACGCGCCGAGCAGGGCGAAGAAGGCCCCCTGCGGGACGGTCAGGTCCAGTGGGTGGACGGCGGTGAAGGAGCCGCCGTAGGACTTGCTGATCCCGGAGAGGCGGACAGCGCCGCCGCCTGTGGTGTCGGTCATGGGTCGCGATCCCGGTGGTAGCGGTGAACGGTGCGGTCAGGCGCCGATGAGCGTGGCGAACTTCTCCTCGTACGCCTTCTCCTCCGCGCTGCTCAGCGAGCGGAAGGCATGGGACTTGGCGGCCATGGCCTTGTCCGGGATGATCAGGGGGTTTCTGGCCAGCGCGGGGTCGATCTTCGCCAGTTCGGCGCCGACTCCGCCGACCGGGCAGACGTAGTTGATGTACGCGGCGAGCCGGGCGGCGACCGGGAGCCGGTAGTAGTGGTCGATGAGCCGGGTGGCGTTCTCCGCCCGGCGGGCCTGGGCCGGGACGAGCAGATTGTCGCTGGAGGTGATGTATCCGGCGGCGGGGATCGCGAACCGGACGTCCGGGTTGTCGGCCTGGAGCTGAACGACGTCGCCGGCCCAGGCGAGACAGGCCGCCAGATCCCCCTTGCTGAGGTCGGCGGTGTAGTCGTTGCCGGTGAAGCGCCGGATCTGCTTCTTGTCGACGCCCTTCTGGAGCCGGCCGACGGCCTCGTCGTAGTCGGCGTCGGTGAAGTCCGCGGGGTTCTTGCCGAGGTCGAGCAGGGCCATTCCGACGGTGTCGCGCATCTCGGTGAGAAAGCCGACCCGGCCCTTGAGCGCGGGGTCGTCGAGCAGCTGGGAGACGGAGTCGACCTTCTTCCCGCCGGTCGCCCTCGTGTTGTAGGCGATGACCGTGGATATCCCGGTCCAGGGGTAGGAGTGGGCGCGGCCGGGGTCCCAGTCGGGGTTCCGGAACTGGGCGGAGAGATGGGTGTACGCGTGGGGCAGCAGCGCGGGGTCGAGCTTCTGGACCCAGCCGAGGCGGATCATCCGGGCGGCGAGCCAGTCGGTGACGCAGATCAGATCGCGGCCGGTCTCCTGTCCTGCGGCGAGCTGCGGCCGGATCTTGCCGAAGAACTCGACGTTGTCGTTGATGTCCTCGGTGTACTTGACCCGGATGCCGGTGCGCCGGGTGAAGTCGGCCAGGGTGGGGCGGCTCTTCTCGTCCTCGCCGACGTCCATGTACTCGGTCCAGTTGGAGAAGGCGACCGTCCGCTCCCGGGCGGAGTGGTCGTCGGAGGCGGCGGCCCCGGTCTCGCGCCGGGCGGGCGGGATGCCGCAGGCGCTCAGGGCGGCGCCGCCGCCGAGGACGAGGGCGCCCGCGCCGCCGGCGCGCAGCATCGACCGGCGGGTGAGCGCGCCCCGGCCGCCGGTCAGACTGCGCCGGATGGCGGCCGACTGGGCCGGGGCGGGGCCGTCGGGCTCGTACGGATCCATGATCGGTGGCCTTTCGGGGAGACGCCCTTGCGGGACGGGGGCCGGGGGGTGCGTCCGCCGGGTGGGGCCGGGGGTGGGGTGCGCCGGGGGCGGGAGGGGCTGCCGGGGTGGCGGAGGTGTGGGCTGGCGGAGGTGTCGGGTGCCGTGCGGGCGGGTCGGTGCTGTCGGGTGGCGGAGGTGTCGGTGCCGTGCGGGCGGGTCGGTGCTGTCGGGTTCGTGAGGGTCGTCGGTAGGTCAGAGCCTTCGGTACGTCAGGGCCTTCAGTAAGTCAGGGCCTTCGGTACGTCAGGGCCGTCGGCCGGAAGGGGTGGGTCCGGCGGTCGGGGCGGCCGCCCGGAGGTCGCTGGAGCCGGGCGGCCCGCCCTGCGGGCGGAAGGAGCCGGGCCGGGGCGGGCGGCGGTCGGATCCGGGGTGAGGGCCTGGGGCCGTTCAGGGGCGGAGGGGCTCCCCCGACGGTCGGCGGCGGCCGAAGACCGTCCGGTGCCAGTCCTTCCGCGCGACCGCGGTGTTGTCGAACATGACGTGCTTGACCTGCGTGTACTCCTCGAAGGAGTACACGGACATGTCCTTGCCGAAGCCGGACGCCCGGTGTCCGCCGTGCGGCATCTCGCTGATGATCGGGATGTGGTCGTTGATCCAGACGCAGCCGGCCCGGAGTTCCCGGGTGGCGCGGTTGGCGCGGAAGACGTCGCGGGTCCAGGCGGAGGCCGCGAGGCCGTAAGGGGTGTCGTTGGCGAGCGCGATGCCCTCGTCGTCGGAGTCGAACGGCAGCACGGTCAGCACCGGGCCGAAGATCTCGGCCTGGACGATCTCGCTCTCCTGGGCGGCCCCGGTGACCAGGGTGGGCGGGTAGTACGCGCCGGCGCTCTCCGGGACCCGGCCCCCGGTGACGACGGTGGCGTGGGCGCGGGCCCGTTCGACGAAGGCGGCCACCCGGTCGCGGTGGGCGTGGGAGACGAGCGGCCCGAGATCCGTCCCGGGGTCGAACGGATCGCCCGCCCGCACGGTCGCCATGACATCGGCGACGCCCTCGACCAGCCGGTCGTACAGCGGGCGCTGGACATAGAGCCGGGTGGCCGCGGTGCAGTCCTGGCCGGAGTTGATGAGCGCGGCGGCGACCGCGCCCTGGACGGCGGCCTCCGCGTCGGCGTCGTCGAAGACGACGAAGGGGGCCTTGCCGCCGAGTTCGAGGTGGAGCCGCTTCACGGTGGCGGTGGCGAGTTCGGCGACCCGGCGGCCGACGGCGGTGGAGCCGGTGAAGGAGACCATGGCGACGTCCGGGTGCGCGACGAGATGCTCGCCCGCGTCCCGTCCCGCGCCGGAGACCACATTGATCACACCGTCGGGGATGCCCGCCTCGGTGGCCGCCTGAGCGAACATCAGCGAGGTCAGCGGGGTGATCTCGGCCGGTTTGAGGACGACGGTGTTGCCCGCGGCGACCGCCGGCAGGATCTTCCAGGCCGCCATCTGGAGCGGGTAGTTCCAGGGGGCGACGGAGCCGATGACGCCGATCGGCTCCCGGCGTACGTAGGAGGTGTGGTCGCCGCTGTACTCACCGGCGGACTGCCCCGTGAGCTGCCGGGCCGCGCCCGCGAAGAAGGCGGTGTTGTCGAGGGTGCCCGGTACGTCGAACTCGCTGCTGAGCGTGATCGGTTTGCCGCACTGGAGGGACTCGACCCGGGCGAGGTCGTCGGCCCGTTCGGCGAGCACGGAGGCGAAGCGGTGCAGGGCGTCGGAGCGCTCGCCCGGGGTCGCGCCCGCCCACCCGGGGAAGGCGTACCGGGCGGCGGCGACCGCCTCGTCCACATCGGCCGGGCCGGCCGGTTCGTAGGTGTGGACCGTCTCGCCGGTCGCGGGGTCGACGATGTTCTGCGTACGCCCCGAGGCGCCGGACTTCAGCCGTCCGCCGGTGTACTGCGCGCCGGCCGCGAAGCGGTCCAGCCCGTGGTTGCCGATGCCCATGGCGTTCTCCGTACTCCCGGCCCGTGGTCCCTGTCCGAATTGAGTGCCGATCCTGACAGAGGGCCCGTTCGCCAACAAGTGATTCCGTTGTTGCCATTTGGTCACGCGACGGAATCGGTCGACCATCTGTCGGGTGGGGAGGGCTGGGAGCGTACGGAGTGTCAGTGGCGGGTGCGAGACTCGCGTGCATGGGGAGACACTTGGGGACGCATGAGCTGATCCGGCAGGTCAGCACCGGTGAGCGCATCACGTATCTGCATTTCTGGGGCCACGCGCCGCGGCGGGACGGGCGGATCGGCGCGAGCTGTCTCAGCCAGTGGTGGCCGTCACCCTTCGTGGTGGACGGCGTTCGGTACGCCACGGCCGAGCACTGGATGATGGCGGCCAAGGCCCGGCTGTTCGGGGACGCGGACGCGGAGCGGCTGGCGCTGGACGCCGCGGGTCCGGCCCAGGCCAAGCGGGCCGGGCGGCTGGTGCGCGGATTCGACGACCGGGTGTGGGAGCGCGAGCGGTTCGGCATCGTGCGCGCGGGGAGCGTGCACAAGTTCGGCGCGCGTCCGGAGCTGGCGGAGTTTCTGCTCGGCACCGGCGACCGGGTGCTGGTCGAGGCCAGCCCCATGGACCGGATCTGGGGCATCGGGCTGGCCGCGGACGACGAGCGGGCGGGGGACCCGGCGCGCTGGCCGGGGCTGAATCTGCTGGGGTTCGCGCTGATGGAGGCGCGGGAGGAGCTGCGGAGGACGGCGGGGACGGGGTGAGGCCGCGCCGGGCGGAGCCTCGGCGTGCGGCGGTCCCCGCGGGCGCGCCGGGCCTCGCACGCGCGCGGGCCTCGGGCGTGGGTGACGTCCGGATCGTCCCCGGCGTCCCCGGGCCTCGGGCGGGGCGACCTGCCCGGGTGGGGGCGGGGGGCCTCAGACCCGGGAGTCCTCGACCACCAGGCTGTTGGAGTAGTCGTAGTCGTAGGTGTCTCCGCCGCTGCCGCTGTCCTCGGTCACGGCCCAGATCATCAGCCCGAGGATCACGGCCCCGAGGACCATGCCGATGGTGCCGAGGATGATGCCCGAGAGCGCCATGCCGTCGTTGTCGGCCCGGCCCATCCGGACGCGCTTCCTGCCGTTGACGCCGAAGATCAGGGCGAGCAGCCCGAGGACGAGCCCGGGTATGCCCCACAGGCAGACCAGGCAGAGGGCGAGGATGCCGAGGACCATCGCCGCGACGCCCATGCCGTTCGAGGTGGTGACGGGCGGCTGCCAGCCGGTCGGCGGATAGCCCTGGTAGCCGGGGTAGGCCGGGTAGCCGCCGCCGTAGGGGTCGGGCGCGGCGGGGTAGCCGGGGCCCGGGGCGTGTCCGAAGGGGGCGCCGGCGGAGGGGAAGGCCCCGCCGGGGGCCGTCGGCGGGGGCGGCACCGCGCCCGTCGGCATCGAGGTGACGGTCGGCTGGCTGTGCACGTGCGGGGAGGCGGGGGCGTCCGGGGCGGCGGGGTTCAGCGGCACATCGGGCCGGGTCGTGCCGCTCGGGCCGCCGCTCCACTCCTGATGGCCGCCGGGGACCCGCGGGTGGGCGTCCGGGCCGTTCACGCTCTCCCGGTTCGCGCTCTGCCGCGGAGGGGCCCAGGGATCCTGGTCCTGCGGTTCGGGCGTGCCCGGCGGCTGGGGCTGCTGCTCTGACATGGGTCTCCCCCGGTTCGTGGTCCGGTCATGCTAAAGCCTGTGGTCGGCCGGGAGACCGGCCGCCTACGATGATTCCCGACTCGAACGACCGACCGCGCGGAGGACCCCGATGACCGACCTGCACCACTTCATCGAGGGCCTCCCCAAGGCCGAGCTGCATGTGCACCACGTCGGATCGGCCTCCCCGCGCATCGTCGCCGAGCTGGCGGCCCACCACCCCGACTCCAAGGTGCCCACCGACCCCGAGGCCCTCGCGGACTACTTCACCTTCACCGACTTCGCACACTTCATCGACGTCTATCTCTCGGTGGTGGACCTGATCCGCACCCCGGAGGACGTCCGGCTGCTCACCTTCGAGGTGGCGCGGGACATGGCCCGGCAGAACATCCGTTACGCCGAGCTGACCATCACCCCCTTCAGCTCGACCCGCCGGGGCATCGACGAGAAGGCGTTCATGGACGCGATCGAGGACGCCCGGAAGGCGGCCGAGGCCGAGCTGGGGATCGTGCTGCGCTGGTGCTTCGACATCCCGGGCGAGGCCGGGCTGGAGGCCGCCGAGGAGACCACCCGGCTCGCGCTGGACCTGCGGCCGGAGGGGCTGATCTCCTTCGGTCTGGGCGGCCCGGAGATCGGGGTGCCCCGGCCGCAGTTCAAGCCGTACTTCGACCGGGCGATCGCGGCCGGGCTGCGCTCGGCGCCGCACGCCGGGGAGACGACCGGACCGCAGACGATCTGGGACGCGCTGAACGAGCTGGGGGCCGAGCGCATCGGCCACGGCACCAGCGCGGCGCAGGACCCGGCGCTGCTGGCCCATCTCGCCGAGCGCCGTATCCCGCTGGAGGTCTGCCCCACCTCCAATCTGGCCACCCGCGCCGTGCTCGATCTCGACCGGCACCCCGTCAAGGAGATGGTCGCGGCCGGGGTGCTGGTCACGATCAACAGCGACGACCCGCCGATGTTCGGCACCGACCTCAACAACGAGTACGGGGTCGCGGCCCGGCTGCTCGGCCTCGACGAGCGCGGGGTCGCCGACCTGGCCAAGAACGCGGTGGAGGCCTCCTTCCTGGACGCGGCCGGCCGGGCGCGGATCGCCGACGAGATCGACGCCTACACCGCCGCGTGGACCGCGGGCCGCTGAGAAGCCCGTACTCCCGGGCGCCCGCCCCGCGCGGGGCGGGCGCACAGGGCCTCCGGAACAATGGGCGCATGCGCACCGTCACCGCCGTAGGCCACCGAGGCGATCCCTACCTCGTCCGTGAGAACACCCTTCCCTCGCTCCGCTCCGCCGTCGCGAGCGGCGCGGACGCGGTGGAGATCGACGTACGGCTGACCGCCGACGGCGTTCCCGTCCTGCTGCACGACTCCACGCTGAAGCGGCTGTGGGGCCATGACCGGCCGGTGGCGAGGCTGACCCGGGCCGAGGTGGCCGAGCTGACCCTCGGCGGGGTGCCCACCCTGGCCGAGGCGCTCGACGCGCTCGACGGGCACCGGGTGATGATCGATCTGCCCGGCGCGGACCGGGCGACGGTACGGGCCGTGGTCGGCGCGGTCCACGAGCTGGGCGCGGCGGAGCGCGCGTACTACTGCGCGGGCCCCTCCACCATGCTCGCCGTACGCGCCGCGGACCCCGCCGCCGAGACCGCCCTGACCTGGACCTCGCTCGCGCCGCCGCGTCCGGTGCTGCTCGACGCGCTCCGTCCGCGCACCCTCAACTACCGCTTCGGCCTGATCGGCCGGTCCCTCACGGACCGGGTCCACCGCGACGGGATGCTGGTCTCCGCGTGGACCGCCGACACCCGGCGCACCATGCGCGCGCTGGTGGCGGCGGGCGTCGACTCGATCACCACCAACCGGGTCGGCACCCTGCGTTCGGTCCTGCGGACCCCGGGACGCGCCCGCCCGTCCGACCGCCCCGTCTCTTGATCCTTCCGGCATGATGGGCCGCCGGTCCCCGCACCCGGCCGAGGAGCACAGATGAACGACAGGATCCGTACCGACGTCGCCCACAACGCCAGGGTCTGGAACCACTGGCTGCACGGGAAGGACAACTACCCCGTCGACCGCACGGTCGGCGACCACATCACCGACCTCTATCCGAGCATCGGCGAGGTCGCCCGCGCCGACCGGGCCTTCCTCGGCCGGGCCGTGACCCATCTGGCCGCCGAGCGCGGCATACGGCAGTTCCTGGACATCGGCACCGGACTGCCGACCGCCGAGAACACCCACGAGGTCGCCCAGCGCATCGCGCCCGACTCCCGCGTCGTCTACGTCGACAACGACCCGATCGTGCTGGCGCACGCCCGCGCCCTGCTCACCAGCTCCCCCGAGGGCAGGACCGAGTACCACGACGGGGACGCCCACGACCCCGAGTCGATCCTGCGCTCGCTGCGCCCCACCCTCGATCCGGACCGGCCGGTCGCCGTCATCATGCTCGGCATCCTCAACTTCGTCCTGGACACCGACAAGGCCCGGTCCATCGTCCGCACCCTGATGGACGCCGTCCCCTCCGGCAGCGCCCTCGTGGTCACCCATCCCACCCTGGAACTCGGCGGCGAGGGCAACGAGGAGGCCATGGCCTTCTGGAACGAGAACGCCACCCCGCCCATCACCGCCCGCACCGGCGCGGAGATCGCCTCCTTCTTCGACGGCCTCGACCTCCTCCCCCCGGGCCTCGTCTCCTGCTCCCACTGGCGCCCCGACCCCGCCTCCCCCTCCCCGGCCCTGGTGGCCCAGTACGGCGCGCTGGGCCTCAAGCCGTAGCCGCGGGGCGGAGCCGGGAGGCGCGGCGCGTCCGGACGCGCGGCAGGGGGCGGAGGAACTTCCCTCCGCCCCCTGCCTGTCGGCCGACGGCCGTCAGCCGTCCAGCGACGTCATCACATGCTTCACGCGCGTGTAGTCGTCGAAGCCGTACGCCGACAGGTCCTTGCCGTAGCCGGACTTCTTGAAGCCGCCGTGGGGCATCTCGGCGACGAGGGGGATGTGGGTGTTGATCCAGACGCAGCCGAAGTCCAGCGCCTTGGACATGCGCATGGCGCGGGCGTGGTCCTTGGTCCAGACGGAGGAGGCGAGGGCGAATTCGACGCCGTTCGCCCAGGTGAGGGCCTGGGCCTCGTCGGTGAAGGACTGGACGGTGATGACGGGGCCGAAGACCTCGTTCTGGATGATCTCGTCGTCCTGGCGGAGGCCGGAGACGACGGTGGGGGCGTAGAAGTACCCCTTGTCGCCGACCCGGTGGCCGCCCGCCTCGACCTTGGCGTGGGCCGGGAGGCGGTCGATGAAGCCGGAGACCTGGGCGAGCTGGTCGGCGTTGTTGAGCGGGCCGTAGAGGACGTCCTCGTCGTCCGGGGCGCCGGTGCGGGTCTCGGAGGCGGTCTTGGCGAGGGCCTCGACGAAGGCGTCGTGGATGGACTCGTGGACCAGGACGCGGGTGGCGGCCGTACAGTCCTGGCCGGCGTTGAAGTACCCGGCGACGGCGATGTCCTCGACGGCCTTGGCGATGTCGGTGTCCTCGAAGACGACGACCGGGGCCTTGCCGCCCAGCTCCAGGTGGACGCGCTTGACGTCCTTGGCCGCGGAGGCGGCGACCTGCATGCCGGCGCGGACGGAGCCGGTGATGGAGGCCATGGCCGGGGTCGGGTGCTCGACCATCGCGCGGCCGGTCTCGCGGTCGCCGCAGATGACGTTGAAGACGCCCTTGGGGACGATCGAGCCGATGATCTCGGCGATCAGCACGGTGGAGGCCGGGGTGGTGTCGGACGGCTTCAGGACCACGGTGTTGCCCGCGGCCAGCGCCGGGGCGAACTTCCACACGGCCATCATCATCGGGTAGTTCCACGGCGCGACCTGCGCGCACACGCCGATCGGCTCGCGGCGGATCATGGAGGTGAAGCCCTCCATGTACTCACCGGCGGAGCGCCCCTCCAGCATCCGCGCCGCGCCCGCGAAGAAGCGGATCTGGTCCACCATCGGCGGGACCTCTTCGGTGCGGACCAGCTCCAGCGGCTTGCCGGTGTTCTCCGACTCGGTCGCGATCAGGTCCTCGGCGCGCTCCTCGAAGGCGTCCGCGATCTTCAGCAGCACCCGCTGGCGCTCGGCCGGGGTGGTGTCGCGCCAGGCGGGGAAGGCGGCCTCGGCGGCGTCCATGGCCGCGTCGACGTCGGCCGGCCCGGAGAGCGGAGAAGCGGCGTACACCTCGCCGGTGGCCGGATTGACGACGTCGATCGTCCGCCCGTCGGCGGAGTCACGGAACTCCCCGTTGATGTAGTTGCGCAGACGACGCAGCTCGGTGGTCACTGTGGCCACCCTCCTGTCTGTTCTCCGTTGGTCCAATGGGTGAGACAACCCACCCCAGAGCGCCCACCCTAGCCTCAGAAGCGACGCTTTCGACAGCCCTACCCCATGCCACCTTCGGATTCAGTTCTCTCAAGCATCAATAACAACGAATTTCATCGCTTGGGGCTTGCAAGACAGACGAGTCCCGGTGCATGGTGAATCCGTGGCCAGTCGAAGCGCAGACTCCAGGAGCGGCAGCGGATCGTCCCCGACGATCGACGCCGTCTCCCTCGCGATCATCGAACAGCTCCAGGAGGACGGTCGCCGTCCCTACGCCGCGATCGGCAAGGCCGTCGGCCTGTCCGAGGCGGCCGTACGGCAGCGCGTCCAGAAGCTGCTCGACCAGGGCGTGATGCAGATCGTCGCCGTCACCGACCCGCTCACCGTGGGCTTCCGGCGGCAGGCGATGGTCGGCGTCCGGGTCGAGGGCGACCTCGACCCGGTGGCGGACGCGCTGACCGCCATGGCCGAATGCGAGTACGTGGTGATGACCGCGGGCTCCTTCGACCTGATGGTGGAGGTCGTCTGCGAGGACGACGACCACCTGCTCGAAGTGATCAACAAGCGGATCCGCGCGCTCCCCGGTGTGCGGTCCACCGAGAGCTTCGTCTACCTCAAGCTCAAGAAGCAGACCTACATGTGGGGAACCCGATAGCCGTGAGCCAGGACCGCAGCGACCTCTCCAAGACCGCCTACGACCACCTGTGGATGCACTTCACCCGCATGTCGTCGTACGAGAACTCCCCCGTGCCGACCATCGTCCGCGGTGAGGGCACCTACATCTTCGACGACAAGGGCAAGCGCTACATCGACGGGCTCGCCGGCCTCTTCGTGGTGAACGCGGGCCACGGCCGTACCGAGCTGGCCGAGACCGCCTACAAGCAGGCCCAGGAGCTGGCCTTCTTCCCGGTGTGGTCCTACGCCCACCCCAAGGCCGTCGAGCTGGCCGAGCGCCTCGCCCACGAAGCCCCCGGCGACCTCAACAAGGTCTTCTTCACCACCGGCGGCGGCGAGGCGGTGGAGACCGCCTGGAAGCTCGCCAAGCAGTACTTCAAGCTGAAGGGCAAGCACACCAAGTACAAGGTCATCTCGCGCGCGGTCGCCTATCACGGCACCCCGCAGGGCGCCCTGTCCATCACCGGCCTGCCCGCCCTCAAGGCCCCCTTCGAGCCGCTGGTCCCCGGCGCGCACAAGGTGCCGAACACCAACATCTACCGCGCCCCGATCCACGGCGAGGACCCCGAGGCCTTCGGCCGCTGGGCCGCCGACCAGATCGAGCAGGAGATCCTCTTCGAGGGCCCCGAGACCGTCGCCGCCGTCTTCCTGGAGCCCGTGCAGAACGCCGGCGGCTGCTTCCCGCCGCCGCCCGGCTACTTCCAGCGCGTCCGGGAGATCTGCGACCAGTACGACGTGCTCCTCGTCTCCGACGAGGTCATCTGCGCCTTCGGCCGCCTCGGCACCACCTTCGGCTGCGACAAGTTCGGCTACGTACCGGACATGATCACCTGCGCCAAGGGCATGACCTCGGGCTACTCCCCCATCGGCGCCTGCATCATCTCGGACCGCATCGCCGAGCCCTTCTACCAGGGCGACAACACCTTCCTGCACGGCTACACCTTCGGCGGCCACCCGGTCTCCGCGGCCGTCGGCATCGCCAACCTCGACATCTTCGAGCGCGAGGGCCTCAACCAGCACGTCCTGGACAACGAGGCCGCGTTCAAGGCCACCCTGGAGAAGCTGTACGACCTGCCGATCGTCGGCGACGTCCGCGGCAACGGCTACTTCTACGGCATCGAGCTGGTGAAGGACCGGGCCACCAAGGAGACCTTCACCGACGAGGAGACGGAGCGCGTGCTCTACGGCTTCCTCTCCAAGGCGCTGTACGACAACGGCCTGTACTGCCGGGCCGACGACCGCGGCGACCCGGTCATCCAGCTCGCGCCGCCGCTGATCGCCGACCAGACGACCTTCGACGAGATCGAGCAGGTGCTGCGGAGCGTCCTCACGGAGGCCTGGACCAAGCTCTGAGTCCGGCTCCCGACCCGTCGCACACCCGGCCCGGGTGCGCCCATCCGAGTGGATGGAGCGCACCCGGGCCGTGTGTTCACCCGGAGCCCGCATCCGGCTGCCTAGCGTG
Organism: Streptomyces sp. NPDC014894; assembly: GCF_043080985.1. NCBI lineage: Bacteria > Bacillati > Actinomycetota > Actinomycetes > Kitasatosporales > Streptomycetaceae > Streptomyces > Streptomyces sp. NPDC014894. The sequence goes on along the minus strand of NZ_JBIBWD010000001.1, from coordinate 438,360 downwards.
CGAGTGACCGATCAGCCCCGAAGTCGTTCCCCCGTACGGGGGAACGACGCATCTGATCAGAACCGAGGTGTACGCCATGGCGGCCCCGCCGGACGACGACGCGCTCCGGGCGCGCTCCCTCCACCACGCCCACGCCGGGTCCCCCGCGCTCACCGACGTCTCGCTCGGGGTCGAGGCGGGCGAGGTCCTCGCCGTGTGCGGCCCGCGCGGCAGCGGGAAGACCACCCTGCTGCGCTGTCTCTCCGGACAGACCGTCCCCGACCGGGGCGAGGTCTGGTTCGGCGCCGCCGCCGTCCACGCCCTCTCCCCGCTCCAGCGCGAACGGCTGCGGCGTGAGCGCTTCGGCTGGATCGACCCCGCGCCCACGCTCGTACCGGAACTGACGGTGTGGGAGAACGCCGCGCTGCCGCTGCTGCTGCGCGGCGACCCGCACCGGCTGGCCCGGGCCGCCGCGCTGGACTGGCTGGAACGGCTGGACATCGCCCCGCACGCGCACCGCAGACCCCACGCCCTCACCCAGCCGCAGCGCCAGCGGACCGCCACCGCCCGCGCGCTGATCGCCGTACCGTCGGTGCTCTTCGCGGACGAGCCGACGGCGACCCTGCACCGCGCGGACCGGGCGCTGGTGCTGCGTACGCTGCTCGCCGCGGCCCGCTCGCACCGGATCACCGTCGTCCTCGCCACCCACGATCCGGAGGTCGCGGCGCTCGCCGACCGCACCGTCCCGCTCCTGGACGGCCGGCGGACCGACGCGCCGGACACCGCCGAGGCGGAAGGCCAGGCCGAGTGCTCGCTCTCCGTCTGATCCGAGGGGCCCATCCCCTGGTCCTGCTGCGCAGACTGCTGGTGGCCGCGGCCTCGGCGGGCGTCGGCTTTCTGCTGCTGTGCGCGCTGACCCACGCCCTCGCCCACCCCGGCGACTCCGCCGCCTCGCTGCGCCGGCTGCTCTGGTGCGCGGTGCCGCTCGCCGCCACGGTGCATCTCGCGGTGGCGGTCGCGCGGACGGATCCGGGCACCAGCCCCCGGACCGGACTCTCCGCCGTCGGCCTCGGACCCGGCCGGCTCGCCGTGCTCGCCGCGGTCTCCACCGCCGTGGCCGGAGCCCTCGGCAGCACCGTCGCCCTGCTCTTCTTCCTCCATCTGCGGGGCGATCTGACCGGACTGCCCTTCGACGGGGCCGCGGCCGGGGCGCTCGCCGCGGGACGGCCGCTGCCGACCGGCGCGACCCTGACCCTGCTGGCCCTCGTACCGCTGGCGAGCACCCTCGCGGCCGCCCTGGCCCTGCGCCCGCGCGGGGCGCCCGCCGGGCCGCCGGAGCCGGCCCCGGCTCCCCCGCCGCCACCGGGCGGACTGCCCTGGGGATGCGCGCTGACCACGGCCGGTCTGGCCGTCGGGGCCTACGCGGCGGCGGCCGGCCGGGGCGCGTCGGTGCCGCTGCCCGGACGGCTCGACGCCCATCCGGCGGGCGGTCTGGCGGGCTGGGCGCTCACCGCCGTCGGACTCGCCGTCGCCGGACCCGCCCTCACCCACTTCTGCGGCCGGCTGCTCCAGACCCGGCGGCCGGGCGCGGCCCGGCTGCTCGCGGGGCGGATCCTGATGGCGGAGGCCCGCCGGATCGGCCGCCCGCTGGGCGTGGTCTGCGCGGTCGCCTCGGCGGTGATCACGGCCTGGTCGCTGTACGACACCGGTCCGCACCCCTTCGGTCCGCTGACCGGTCTGGGCGCGGTGCTGGTGATCGCCTGTACGACGGCGACCCTGGCCACCTCGGCCGTGGAGGCCCGCCGGCTCCGCGCGGGCGCGACGGAGGACCTTCGCAGGCTGGGCGCGCCGAGGAGCACGCTGCGGCTGGCGGCGCTGCTGCGGGTGCTGGCGCTGCTGGCGGTGCTCACCCCGGTGACCTGGGCGGTGGCCACACTGGCCGCGGTGCCGCTGAATCGCTGAACCCACCCGACGCCCGGACACCCCGAGTCACGGACACCCCGACTCCCGGACTCACCGAAGTGGCCGCACCGGGCGGCGCGCGGCGGTCAGAGCGCGACCACCTGCGAGCCGACGTTGTTCGCGAAGGCGGTCATCATCCGCTGCGGGACGGTCGTCGAGTTGGTGTCCATGACGGTGCCGGTGTTCACCGGGTTCCTGGCGGGGCAGTTGGCGTCGGTGTACTCGTCGGGGTGCCCGAGCATGTGGCCGAACTCGTGGCCGATGACATTGCCGGTGTCCTGGGTGTCCCAGGTGCCCATGTCGGTGCGCCCCGGGCCCGTCCGCACCCGGACCGTCTGGTGCGGGTCGACCGTCACCCAGTCCACCCCGATCTCCAGCGGACAGGTGCCCTCACCGGCCCGGCCCAGCCCCCACCGGTTGTTCCAGGCGGCTCTGATCCCGTTCTCCCAGGTGGTGCGCAGCGTCGTCATGGTGGCGGCCGTGATCCCGGCGTCCGGGTTCAGCCGGACGCGGACCCAGATCGAGGACCAGGTCTGCTGATACGCCACGTTCCAGCCGAAGACGCACTCGGACCGGGCGAAGGCGATGTCCTGCCGGGCGAGCGACACCAGCCGCTGCCGCAGCGCCCCGCCCTGTACGGCGCTGATGCCGAGCAGCGCCGAGCGCACGCCGATCCGTCCGGTGACTCCGAGGTACTGCCGTGCGATTCCTCTGGTGCTGAGGGCCATGGCTCCCACTTCCGCCGTCACTCGTTCAGCATGCGCCGGGCCAGCCGCGCGAAGGCGCCGACGGCTTCGGCCGTCTCCGGCGGCAGCGGTCTGCCCTGGGTCTCGCGCTGCTCCGGGTCGGCCAGATAGAACAGGGTGGCCCGGTGTCCGTCGACGCGGATGGTGACCGACCCGACCAGCGAGTCCGGCGTGAAGCCGGTCTCCGAGCGCGGAACGAGACCCTCCGTGCTCGCGCCCAGCCGCCGGAACAGCTCGCGGGTCTCCGCGTCTTCCAGGGATCCGGCGCTGTCCCTGGCCCCGGCGCCCCCCGGCTCCCGGGAGTCCTCCCCCCGGGCCCGGGCGCTTCCGGTGCCGGTGAGCGTCACCTCCTCGCTGGTCCGTCGCTCGCCCGGCGTTCCGCCGGACACCCGGTGCTCGATCTCGATCCCGTCGGTCTCCCCCCGGGACACGCGTTCCCTGAACCGGCGGACGGTCTCTTCCTCGGTTGGCTCGGCCATGACTCCCAGCCTTGCTGTACGGGATGGTCGTACGCGGGTGGTCAGCCGAGGCCGACCAGGGCGAGCACCAGTCCGGTGCCCGAGGCCAGCGGGGTGAGGGCCTTGCCCAGAACCGCCCCGAAGGCGGACTCACGGTCGGTCGCCGCCATCGCGTGCCCGCGCGCGGACGAGGTCGTGAGCAGATCCCCCACCCGGATCGGTCCCGTGGACGCCTCCGCCAGGCACCACACCTTGCCGACGACGGCCACGGTCCGCCGCCGCTCCCCGCCGCTCGTCCCGGTCCCCGCGGTGCTCCTCGCGCTCTCGTGCTCGCGGCGGTCGAGGACCAGGGCGGGTCTCCGGTCGCCCGCGCCCGAGACCACACCGGCCACGGTGGTGTCGTAACCCCGCTCGCAGGGCATCAGCGCACCCGCGTCGTCGAGCACCACGACGGTGCCCGGGGAGATGCCCGCCGTACCGGCCGAGCCGTCCGAGACGTCGAAGCGCTCGCCCACGTCGGCGCCGGAGAGGATCAGATCGCCGCTGACCACCACATCGCCGTCGAAGAGGCCGGCGGGCGAGCCGCGTCCGAAGATCCCCGGGCCCCGGTTGGAGAGATGGAATCCGGCGACCGCGGCCTTTCCGGGGCCGTTCGCATGGCCCTTGACGCCGTCGCCGCCGTCCTTGCCCTCGCCGAGCACCCCGGACGATCCGGCCGTGATCGGCGCGCGGGTCTCCCCGTACACGCCGACCCAGGTCTCGCCGATGCCCTGGACGCCGACGGCGGCGCCGGTGCCGTTGACGCCCGCGCCGCCGGTGGTGCTGGTGCTGATGCCCGCGACCCCGTGCCAGGTGCCGCCGTCTCCCCGCAGACCGACGGCCCCGCCCTGGCCGAAGACGGCGATGGCGTCGCTCCCCCGCGCGATGCCGTGGATGGCGGTCTCCTCGGGCAGCGCGGGATCGTTCACTTCATTGCGGAAGGTGGGCATGGGCCGGCTCCTCGAGGAGATCCGAACCGGTCCGGGAGGTCTCGGAGGTCTCACGGCCGTGGCGGCGGCCCGACGGGGCCGGGGCGCGAACGCGGCGGAGAGCGGTACTGCCGTCGCCGCCGCGAGGGCGGCTCACCAGCCGGCCGCGGGAATCGACGTTCCCGGATCGCGGGTGCTGGTGTCGTCCTTCCACGCTGGCACGATTCGCCCGCCCGCGCATGTCGTGGACAGCGGGCACGGCCGGTACGAGGGCTCCCGGAGCCGGGGGCCAAGAGGCCGGGGGCCGGCCTCAGCCGAGCACGACCACCTCGTCCGCGCCGAAGACCACCCCGACCTCGGCCCCCGCCTCGGGCGCGTCCCGCAGCGGCACCTCCGCCTCCAGGGGCGGCCCGTCGAACGGCCGCAGCCGCAGCGCCACATGGCCGCCCCGGAACGTACCCGCCTCGGCGACGCACCGCAGCCCGTCCCCGGCGGCGGCGATCCGCACACCCGCCGGGCGCACCAGGACGTCCCGTACGCCCTCGGGGGAGCCTTCGGGCACCGGGATCCGGCCCCAGACGGTGTCCGCGACCCCGTCGGCGACCGTCGCGGACACCACATTGTCGAAGCCGAGGAAACGCGCCACGAACTCGTCGGCGGGCCGCCGCCACACCTCCAGCGGGGTGCCCGTCTGCGCGATCCGCCCGTCGCGCATCACCACCACCCGGTCGGCGAGCGCGAACGCCTCGCCCTGGTCGTGGGTGACCGCGAGGACCGTGGTGCCGAGCCGGCCGAAGAGACCGCGCAGCTCGATCACCAGCCGTTCGCGCAGCCCCCGGTCGAGCTGGCCGAGCGGCTCGTCCAGCATCAGCAGCCGGGGCTCGGGCGCGAGCGCCCGGGCCAGCGCGACCCGCTGCTGCTCACCGCCGGAGAGGGAGGAGATCGCGCGGCGCGCGCCGTCGGGCAGCCCGACCAGCTCCAGCAGTTCGGCGACCCGGCGCCGCTGCTCGGCGCGGTCCGCGCCGCGCATCCGGAGCCCGAAGGAGACATTGCCGCCCACATCGCGCTGCGGGAAGAGCTGATGGTCCTGGAACATCAGCCCGACCCCGCGCCGGTGCACCGGGGTGTCCGACAGGTCCGCCCCCGCGAGCAGCACCCGGCCCGCGTCGGCGCGCTGGAGCCCGGCGACCACCCTCAGCAGGGTGGACTTCCCGCTTCCGCTGGGGCCGAGGACCGAGACGATCTCATGCTCGGCGACCTTGAGATCCACCGAGTCGAGCGCGGGCCGCGCCCCGAACCGTACGGTCACTCCGTCGAGTGCGAGCAGCGCCATCAGAACTCCCCGGCGGAGGAACCGCGGACCCGGGTCCGCTCCAGCAACAGCAGGGCCGCCGCGCACACGGCCATCAGAATCGTGCTCAGGGCCATCGCCTGTCCGTAGTTGAGTTCGCCGGGGCGGCCCAGCAGTCGGGCGACCGCCACCGGCAGGGTCGGATGGTCGGGGCGGGCGATGAAGACGGTCGCGCCGAACTCGCCGAGGGAGACGGCGAAGGCGAATCCGGCGGCGATCAGCAGCGCCCGGCGGACCAGGGGGAAGTCGATCTCCCGCCAGACCCGCAGCGGTGAGGCGCCCAGCACGGCCGCGGCCTCCCGCAGCCGTCCGTCCACGGCGCGCAGCACGGGGAGCATGATCCTGACGACGAAGGGGACGCCGACCAGGGCCTGGGCGAGCGGCACCAGGATCCAGGAGGCCCGCAGATCCAGCGGCGGCTTGTCGAGGGTGATGAGGAATCCGAAGCCGACCGTGACCGCGGAGACCCCGAGCGGCAGCATCAGCAGCGCGTCGAAGCCGCGTGCCAGCCGGCCGGCCCGGCGGGTGAGCGCGGCGGCGGCGAGTCCGCCGACGACCACCGCGATGGCGGCGGCGACCAGCGCGTACCGCAGGGAGTTCGTCACGGCCTCGATCGGCGGTACGAGGAACGCGCCGCCGCTGTCGTCGAGCACGGTGAGAGCCCGGTAGTAGTCGAGGCCGTAGCCGCCGGGGGTGTCGAAGGAGCGTTCCACCAGCACGCCGAGGGGGGTGAGCAGCAGGAGCGCGATCGTGGCGAGCACCGCGCCGAGCAGGGCGCGCTGCGCCGGGCCCCGGGGGTGCCGCGAGGTGTGGGCGGGGTCGACCAGTTTCAGCGCGGTCTCGCGTCGCCGTACGGTCCGGGCGTGGACGGCGAGCACGGCTCCGACGGCGGCGAACTGCACCAGGGTCAGCACGGCGGCGGTCCGCAGGTCGAGCAGTTGCGCGGTCTGCCGGTAGATCTCCACCTCCAGGGTGGCGAAGGTGGGGCCGCCGAGGATCTGGACGACGCCGAAGGAGGTGAAGGTGAAGAGGAAGACCATCAGGGCGGCGGCGGCCACGGCGGGGGCGAGCGCCGGGAGGGTGATCTGCCGCCAGGCCGTGAGCCGGCCGGCGCCCAGGACCCGGGCGGCCTCCTCCTGGCGGGGGTCGAGCTGGGCCCAGAGTCCGCCGACGGTCCGTACGACGACGGCGTAGTTGAAGAAGACATGGGCGAGGAGGATGGCCCAGACGCTGGTGTCGAGGCGGACGCCCCAGATCTCGTCCAGGAGTCCGCCGCGGCCCAGCAGCGCCAGGAAGGCGCTGCCGACGACGACGGTGGGCAGGACGAAGGGCACGGTGACCGCTGCCCGGAGCAGCCGTTTGCCGGGGAAGTCGTAGCGGGCGAAGACATAGGCGCCGGGGAGCGCGATCAGCAGGGTGAGCGCGGTGGAGGCGAGCGCCTGCCAGGTGGTGAACCAGAGGACGCGCTGGAGGTCGGCGCGGCCCAGCACCTCGGCGATCCGGTCGAACTGCCAGGTCCCGCCGTCCCGGAGGCCCCGGCCGACGATGGCGGCGACGGGGTGGGCGAAGAAGACGGCGAAGAACGCGAGCGGTACGGCCATCAAACCGAACCGCACGGCGTTCGCGCGGAACCGGGCGCGGAACCGGGCCGGGGCCGGGGCCCGGGTCCGGGCTCCCTCGCCCGGCGGGGCTCCGTCGCCGGGCGGGGCCTGGACCCCACCCGGCGACGGGGTCCGTACCCCGGGCCCGCTGTCGGGCCCGGTCACTTCACGACGAGCGAGGACCACGACCGAACCCACTGCTCACGGTTCTCGGCGATCTTGTCGGGGGCGACGGTCAGCGGCTTGTCGACCACCGCGCCGAACTCGGTGAACAGCTCGGGCAGCTTCGCCCCCTTCACGACCGGGTTGACGAACATGTTCAGCGGCATGTCCTCCTGGAAGGTCTTGGAGACCATGAAGTCCAGCAGGGCCTTGCCGCCCGCCTCGTTCTTCGCGCCGGTCAGCAGTCCGGCGAACTCGATCTGGCGGAAGCAGGTGCCGGTGGCGACCCCGGTGGGGGCCTCGGTCGGCTTCGGGTCGGAGTAGAGGACCTCGACGGGCGGGCTGGAGGCGTAGGAGACGACCAGGGGCCGGTCGGCCTTGGCCTTCTTGCCGCCGGCCGAGCCGGAGAACTCCTCGTTGTAGGCCTGGTCCCAGCCGTCGACCACGGTCACGCCGTTGTCCTTGAGCTTCTTCCAGTAGTCCTGCCAGCCGGAGCCGGAGTCGTCGCCGTAGCGCGCGACGGTGCCGAGGAGGAAGCCGAGGCCGGGCGAGGAGGTGGCGGCGTTCTCCACCACGAGGAGGTTCTTGTACTCGGGCTTGATCAGATCGTCGAAGGTCTGCGGGGGCGCGAGCTTCTTGTCCTCGAAGTACTTCTTGTCGTAGTTGACGCAGACGTCGCCGGTGTCCACCGGCGTCACCCGGTGCTTGTCCGCGTCGAGCTGGACCTCGGGGACCACCTGGTCCAGGCCCTTGGCCTCGTACGGGGTGAAGAGGCCGTTGTCGAGGGCGCGGGAGAGCAGGGTGTTGTCGACGCCGAAGAAGACGTCGCCCTGCGGGGAGCCCTTGGTGAGGATCTCCTTGTTGAGCGCGGCGCCCGCGTCGTCGCTCTTGAGGACCTTGACCTTGTAGCCGGTCTCCTCGGTGAACCGCTTCAGCACGGAGTCGGAGGCCGCGAAGGAGGAGTGGCTGACGAGCGTCACGGTCTTGGACCCGGCGCCGCCGGTGCCGGAGTCCTGGTCGGACGAGCCGCCGCCGCAGGCCGCGAGCGCGGTGACGCCCAGCGCCGCGGCGATCGCGGTGACGGTGATCTTCTTGGTTCTCACTGAGATTCCTCCTGGAGTGACCAGGAAGAGACGCGGCCCCGCCCGGTCCTCGAAGGAGAATCCGGGCAGGGCGCAACAGCTTGAGTAACGACCGAACTTCCTACCCAGAATGACCTGGGCGAGGTTCAGAGGGTCTGCGGTCTGTGGGTACCGCACTCTCAGCGCTGTGGCGCTCCCCTGTCGGAAAAAATATGAAGATGTCATCCATGTGGATGTTCGAGCCCCAGGGTACAAGGTCGGCCGCCGGGGGCGGCAGCCCCCGGGCGGGCGCGGACCGAGGCCGCCGGCCCCGGTCGCGCCGTCGCGGGGATCCGGCTCAGCGCTCGGCGGCGGCGAGCTGGCCGCACGCCCCGTCGATCTCCTGCCCCCGGGTGTCACGCACGGTGACGGGCACTCCATGGGCGGCGATGGCCTCGACGAACGCCTTCTCGTCCTCCGGGCGGGAGGCGGTCCACTTGGACCCGGGCGTGGGATTGAGCGGGATCAGATTCACATGGACCCGCTTGCCCTTGAGGAGACGGCCGAGCAGATCGCCGCGCCAGGCCTGGTCATTGATGTCGCGGATCAGGGCGTACTCGATGGAGACCCGGCGGCCGGACTTCTCCGCGTACTCCCACGCGGCGTCCAGGACCTCGCGGACCTTCCAGCGGGTGTTCACCGGGACGAGGGTGTCGCGCAGCTCGTCGTCCGGGGCGTGCAGCGAGACGGCGAGACGGCATTTGAAGCCCTCGTCGGCGAAGCGCAGCATGGCGGGGACCAGGCCGACCGTCGAGACGGTGATCCCGCGCTGGGAGAGGCCGAGCCCGTCGGGCTCGGGGTCGGTGAGGCGGCGGATGGCGCCCACGACCCGCTTGTAGTTGGCGAGGGGCTCGCCCATGCCCATGAAGACGATGTTCGACAGGCGCGCGGGGCCGCCGGGGACCTCTCCGTCGCGCAGGGCGCGCATGCCGTCCACGATCTGGTGGACGATCTCGGCGGTGGACAGATTGCGGTCCAGGCCCGCCTGTCCGGTGGCGCAGAAGGGGCAGTTCATCCCGCAGCCGGCCTGCGAGGAGATGCACATGGTGACCCGGTCCGGGTAGCGCATCAGCACGGACTCGACGAGGGTGCCGTCGTGCAGCCGCCACAGCGTCTTACGGGTGGTGTCGTCGTCGCACGAGACATGGCGCAGGACGGACATCAGATCGGGAAGCAGCTCGGAGGCCAGCTTCTCCCGCGCGGCGGCCGGGATGTCGGTCCACTGGGCCGGGTCGTGGGCGTACCGCGCGAAGTAGTGCTGTGAGAGCTGCTTGGCGCGGAACGGCTTCTCGCCGATCGCGGCGACGGCGTCCTTGCGCTCGGCGGGCGTGAGGTCGGCGAGGTGCCGCGGGGGCTTCTTGGCTCCGCGGGGCGCGACAAAGGTCAATTCTCCGGGCTTGGGCATGGTCTCTCCAGTGTCGCAGAGATACGACAAGGGGCTCGCCACCCCTGTGGATAACGAGCCCCTCATAGAGAAACAGCAGGTCAGCCGCTGCCTACAAAGATCACCAACAGCAGCCAGACCACCGGAGCGGTGGGCAGCAGCGAGTCCAGCCGGTCCATGATGCCCCCGTGTCCGGGGAGCAGCGTGCCCATGTCCTTGATCCCGAGGTCGCGCTTGATCATGGACTCGCCCAGATCGCCGAGGGTGGCGCTGGCCGCGACCGCGAGCCCCAGCAGCAGGCCCTGCCACCAGTGTCCGCCGTCGATCAGGAACTCCATGAAGAGCGCGCCCGCAGCCATCGCGAAGCCGATCGCCCCGAAGAGTCCCTCGCGGGTCTTTCCGGGGCTGATGCGCGGGGCGAGCTTGCGCCTGCCGAAGCGCCAGCCCACCGCGTACGCGCCGGTGTCGCTGACCACGGTGAGCGCCAGGAAGGTGAAGACCCGCCACGATCCGTCGTCCGCCGCCAGCATCAGCACCACGAACGTGGCCAGGAACGGCACGTAGAACGCGGCGAAGACCCCGGCGGTGACATCCCTGAGATAGCCCTCGGGGGGATCGGTCATCCGCCACACCAGCACCGCGAGAGCGGTGAGCGCCATGGCCACCCAGGCGCCCTCCGCGCCGCGCAGATACCCGGCGACGACCATCGCGGCGCCGCCGAGCGCGAGCGGGACCAGGGGCGCCTTGATCTGCTTGCGCTCCTGGAGCCGGGAGGTCAGCTCCCACAGCCCGACGACCACCGCGACCACGATGACCCCGACGAACACGGCGCGGACGATGAAGAGCGAGGCGACGATGACCGCGCCGAGCCCGACGCCGACTCCTATGGCCGCCCGGAGGTCCCGCCCGGCGCGCTTCTTCTCGCGGGCGGTCCGGTTCGCCGCGCCTCTGCCCCGTCCGCGCTGCGGCGGACCGGACCCCGGCGTGGGCGGCTCGTCCATGGGCTCCTGCGGGAACTGGTCGTGGGCCGGGGGGCCGCCGCGCCGAGCGGGCCCCCGGTCGCGGCGGTCACGGCCGTGACCGCCGCGGTCGTCGCTGTCTTCGGCGTCTCTACCTGCGCCGGGAAAGTCCGGAACGATGGGCATGGGCCGAGTCTGCTGTGCGACATGCTCATCGTATGCGGGACCCGCCGAGGCGGGGCCCTGGTCGGACGGTCGCCGGCCCCCGACGTAGTCGGCCCTCGGCGGGGCCCCCCAGGAAGAGTCGTTCATCAGACTTCGAGCAGCTCGGCTTCCTTGTGCTTCAGCAGCTCGTCGACCTGCGCCACGTACTTCGCCGTGGTGTCGTCGAGCTCCTTCTCGGCGCGACGGCCCTCGTCCTCGCCGACCTCGCCGTCCTTGACGAGCTTGTCGATGCCTTCCTTGGCCTTGCGGCGCACGGAGCGGATCGAGATCTTCGAGTCCTCGGCCTTGCTCTTGGCGACCTTGATGTAGTCGCGGCGGCGCTCCTCGGTCAGCTCGGGGAACGTCACTCGGATGATGTTGCCGTCGTTGCTCGGGTTGACGCCGAGGTCCGAGTCGCGGATCGCCTGTTCGATGTTGCGCAGCGCGCTCTTGTCGAACGGGGTCACCACGGCCATCCGCGGCTCCGGCACCGAGAACGAGGCGAGCTGGTTGATCGGGGTCAGCGCGCCGTAGTAGTCGGCCACGATCTTGTTGAACATCGCCGGGTGCGCACGGCCGGTGCGGATCGCGGCGAAGTCCTCCTTGGCGACCACGACGGCCTTCTCCATCTTCTCCTCGGCCTCGAGGAGGGTCTCTTCGATCACCACTTGCTCCTGCGTGTCTTGAGTAGGCTGCCGTTCCCCCGTGCCAGTGGCCACGGGAAAAATGCCTGGGCCGGGCGGAACTCTGTCGCGTCTTCCCCTGCACGGTGTCCGACCGGCAGGAGTTTGTCTATCCCCGGACGGCCGTCCCCGGCCATCACTGGAGTCCCGGGAGTCAGGTCCGGGTGCCCTGGTCGCTCACCAGCGTGCCGATCTTCTCACCCTTGACGGCCCGCGCGATATTGCCCTCGGTGAGAAGCTCGAAGACGAGGATCGGCAGGGCGTTGTCCCGGCAGAGGGTGATGGCGGTGGCGTCCGCGACCCGAAGGTCCCGGGTGATCACCTCGCCGTACTCCAGCGCGTCGAACTTGACCGCGTCGGGGTTGGCCTTGGGGTCGGAGTCGTAGACCCCGTCGACGCCGTTCTTGCCCATCAGCAGGGCCTCGGCGTCGATCTCCAGAGCACGCTGGGCGGCCGTGGTGTCGGTGGAGAAGTAGGGCATGCCCATGCCGGCGCCGAAGATGACGACCCGGCCCTTCTCCAGATGGCGCACGGCGCGCAGCGGGATGTAGGGCTCCGCGACCTGGCCCATGGTGATGGCGGTCTGGACCCGGGAGTCGATGCCCTCCTTCTCCAGGAAGTCCTGGAGGGCGAGGCAGTTCATGACGGTGCCGAGCATGCCCATGTAGTCGGAGCGGGCCCGGTCCATGCCCCGCACCTGAAGCTCGGCGCCGCGGAAGAAGTTTCCGCCGCCGATGACGATCGCGATCTGAGCACCGTCGCGGACGACCGCGGCGATCTCACGGGCGATCGCGTGCACCACATCGGGGTCGACGCCGAGTCCTCCGCCGCCGGAGAACGCCTCGCCGGAGAGCTTCAGCATGAAGCGCCCGGCCGCCTTCTTCACGTCATGCTTCCCGTCGTGGTCGCTGTTGTCGCCGGCTGCCTGGTTGGCGTCCGCGCCGTTGTTCATGGAGATCTCCTCGTACACATACGAAGAAGGCCATTGCCGCCTGGGTGCTGGTGTCCCTGTCGGCAATGGCCTCCTCGTCAGAACTGCGGTCGTCCGGCGCTTTGACAACGCCGCGGTGCCGCATGACACACGCGGCCGTTGACAGCGTGGGAAACCCTAGCGGGATCCCGGGCCGATCGCGTACTCGCCGTAACTCTCGCTCAGGCGCCGACGCGGATGCGCGCGAAGCGCGTCAGCGTGACACCGGCCTCGTCAAGAACCTTCTTGACGGACTTCTTGTTGTCCTTCGCGAACGGCTGGTCGAGGAGGGTGACCTCCTTGAAGAAGCCGTTGACGCGACCCTCGACGATCTTCGGGAGGGCGGCCTCGGGCTTGCCCTCCTCGCGCGAGGTGGCCTCGGCGACGCGGCGCTCGTTCTCGACGACGTCGGCCGGCACCTCGTCACGGGTGAGGTACTTCGGCGCGAAGGCGGCGATGTGCTGCGCGACGTCCTTGGCGATGACGTCGGCGCCGTCGGCCGCCTTGTCCAGCTCGACCAGCACGCCGACCTGCGGCGGGAGGTCGGGCATGGTGCGGTGCATGTAGACGCCGACGTAGCCGCCGGTGAACTGGGCGAAGCGCTCCAGGACGATCTTCTCGCCGAGGTTGGCGTTGGCCTCGTCGACGTACGCCTGGACGGTCTTGCCGGGCTCGATCTCGGACGCGAGCAGCGCGGCGAGGTCGGCCGGGGAGGACGCGGCGACGTGCTGGGCGAGCGTGTTGGCGACGGCCTGGAACTTGTCGCCCTTGGCGACGAAGTCGGTCTCGCACTTCAGCTCGAGCAGAACGCCGGAGGTCTTGTCCTCGGAGATGAGGGAGACGACGGCGCCGTTCTCGGCACTGCGGCTCTCGCGCTTGGCCACGCCCTTCTGGCCCTTGACGCGGAGCACCTCTACGGCCTTGTCGACGTCGCCGTCGGCCTCGACCAGCGCCTTCTTGCAGTCCATCATGCCGGCGCCGGTCAGCTCGCGGAGCTTCTTGACGTCAGCGGCGGTGTAGTTCGCCATGTCCTTGAGTCTCTTCTCGAAAAGTCGAAATTTCGAAGATCGGTCGCAGTTCGGAGAGTCTGACGACGATCTACGGGTGCGCGGCGGGGGCCGGTGTCAGTGCCACCGTCCCCCGCCGTTCACCTACCGAAGCTGTACGACGCGGTCAGGCCTGCTCGGCGTCCGCGGCGGGCTTCTCGGCCTCGGCCTCGGCCGCGGGGGCCTCGTCGGCGGCCGGAGCCTCGGCGGCGTCGGCCTCGGGGGCCTCGGCAGCGTCGGCGGGCTTCTCGTCGGCGGACTCGGAGTCGGCCTTCTTCTCGCCCTCGAGCAGGTCGCGCTCCCACTCGGCGAGGGGCTCGCCGGCGGCCTTCTCGCCCGGCTTGGAGTCACCGGTGGCGACGCCGGAACGGGCGATGAGGCCCTCGGCGACGGCGTCGGCGATCACGCGGGTGAGCAGGGTGACGGAGCGGATCGCGTCGTCGTTGCCCGGGATCTTGTAGTCGACCTCGTCGGGGTCGCAGTTGGTGTCGAGGATCGCGACGACCGGGATGTGGAGCTTGCGCGCCTCACCGACGGCGATGTGCTCCTTCTTGGTGTCCACGATCCAGACGGCGCTGGGCACCTTCTGCATCTCGCGGATACCGCCGAGGGTCTTCTCCAGCTTGGCCTTCTCGCGGGAGAGGACCAGCAGCTCCTTCTTGGTGAGGCCGGACGCGGCCACATCCTCGAAGTCGATCTGCTCGAGCTCCTTGAGGCGCTGCAGACGCTTGTAGACGGTGGAGAAGTTGGTCAGCATGCCACCCAGCCAGCGCTGGTTGACGTACGGCATGCCCACGCGGGTCGCCTGCTCGGCGATCGCCTCCTGGGCCTGCTTCTTGGTGCCGACGAACATGATGGAGCCGCCGTGGGCGACGGTCTCCTTGACGAACTCGTAGGCGCGGTCGATGTACGACAGCGACTGGAGCAGGTCGATGATGTAGATGCCGTTGCGCTCGGTGAAGATGAAGCGCTTCATCTTCGGGTTCCAGCGACGGGTCTGGTGACCGAAGTGGACGCCGCTTTCCAGCAGCTCCCGCATCGTGACGACGGCCATGGCCGTATCTCCTTGGATTCTCGGTTATGTCCTGACGCCCCGACGCGCCGTGCCACAGAGGACCGAGGAGCGCGGCCACCGACCGTGAAGGTTGAGTGGTGGCGGGGCGTGCGAAGTCGACCCGGTGACCCGGATCGCCAGAAGAAGTGTACGGGACCCGGGCGGCCCCGGGTGACGGCACTGTCCACAACCTGCCGGTAACCCACAGATCGGGAGCATGATCCACTCGATTGCGACCGGTCGGGGGAGGGTCTGTGCCATGTATCGCAGAGGTTTTCTTCTCCTGCTGCCGCTGTCGGCGCTGCTGGCGCTGTTACCGCTGTGCGGGCCCGGCCTGTCGCCGTACGGCCCCGCCGGGGCCGCCCGGGCCCCGGCGGTCCCGGCGGGCGGCCCGGGTCCGGCGTCCGACCGCCCGCCCGGGTCGCCGGGGACACGGGGCTCGCCCGCCTCGGCCGGGACTCCGGCGCCGGCGCCGCCCTCGGCGGTCTGGCCGCTGGGGCCGCCGCGCCCGGCGGTCGTACGTGGCTGGGAACCGCCCCTGTCGCCCTACGGGCCGGGCCACCGCGGGGTGGATCTGGCCGCCCCGCCGGGCTCGCCGGTACGGGCCGCCGCGGCGGGACGGATCGGCTTCGCGGGCGAGGTCGCCGGCCGCGGTGTGCTCACGATCACTCTCACCGTGTCACCGGGGACGCCCGGCCCGCCCCCGCGCATCACCTACGAACCGGTGCGCGCGCTGCTTCCGGCGGGCGCCGAGGTGACGGCGGGCCAGCCGGTGGGACGGGTCGCGCCCGGTCCGTCGCACTGCGCGACGGGCTGTCTCCACTGGGGTCTGCTGCGCGGCCGGGAGTATCTGAATCCGCTCTCGCTGCTGCCGCCGGGGCTGCTGCGCCGTGCTCCGTCCAGGCTGCTGCCGCCGGGCGGCGCGGCCCCGGCCCCGGCCCCGGCCCCGGCCCCGGCAGGTCAGGCGAGCACACCGCGCAGGGCCATGGAGACCGCCGCGTCCGCGATCGCTCCCGGCTCCTCGGCCGCGCCCAGCTCGATACGCCGGACCGCCGCGTCCACCACGCCCTGAAGGAGCATCGCGGCGAGCCGGGGCTGCGCGTGCCCCAGCTCGCCGAGGGCCTCGCCGATCATGGCGATCAGCCCGCCGTGCGCGGCGCGGATCTTCTCGCGCGCGCCGGCGTCCAGCTCGCTCGCGGAGATCGCGACCACCGCGCGGTGGCGGCGGTCACCGACCAGGTCCAGCTGGCTGCGCACATACGCCTCGATCTTGCCGGCGGCCGTGTCCGCCGCCGCCATCGCGCTCTCGACCTCGGCCGCCCAGACGGGGAAGTCGACGGCGCACAGCTCCTCGACCACCGCCGCCCGGGAGCGGAAGTACTCGTACACCGACGACCTGGCCAGACCGGTGCGCTCGGCGAGGGCGGGGAAGGTCAGCGCCTCCGTCCCCCCCTCGGACAGCAGGGAGCGCGCGGCGTCGAGCAGGGCGTCGCGCTGCATGGTCCGGTGCTCGGCCACGGAGGCCGCTCGAATCCTGGGCACGTCTCCACTTTACGGATGCCGCGCAAGACCCGGCCACGGTTCGGCGTCAACGCCCCACGTCGGCGAGTTTCGCGCGCAGCTGGAGCACCGATTTTGTGTGGATCTGACTGACCCTGCTCTCGGTGACGCCGAGCACATTGCCGATCTCGGCGAGGGTGAGCCCCTCGTAGTAGTAGAGGGTCACCACGGTCTTCTCCCGGTCGGGGAGGGTGTTGATGGCGCGGGCGAGGAGCCGTCGCAGCTCCCGGCCCTCGGCGACCTCGACCGGATCGTCCGCGGCGGTGTCCTCCAGGGTGTCCATCAGGCTGAGCCGGTCGCCGCCCTCGCCGCCGACATGGAGCAGTTCCTCCAGCGCGACAACGTTGGCGAGCGACAACTGGCTGAAGACGGCGTGGAGTTCCTCCACCGCGATGCCCATCTCCGAGGCCACCTCGCCCTCCGAGGGCGTACGCCTGAGCTGGGCCTCCAGGGTGGCGTAGGCGCGCTCCACCGCGCGGGCCTTCTGGCGCACCGAGCGCGGGATCCAGTCGAGCGCGCGGAGTTCGTCGATCATCGCGCCGCGGATCCGGGTGATGGCGTAGGTCTCGAACTTGATGGACCGCTCGATGTCGAACTTCTCGATGGCGTCGATGAGTCCGAAGACCCCGGAGGAGACGAAGTCGGCCTGCTCCACGTTGGACGGCAGTCCGACGCTGACCCTGCCCGCGACATATTTCACCAGCGGCGAGTAGTGCAGGATCAACTGCTCACGCAGCCGCTCGTCCCCGGTGGCCTTGTACGACCGCCACAGCTCGTCGAGCGAGGTGGGGGCGGGGGGACGCACGGCGCCGCGGGCGGCGGGGGGCACTGCCGCGCGGTCAGACCCGGAGGTGTGCTGGGGCATGCGTTGCCTTGAGCCGTTCTGCCGTGAGGGGACTCGGGAGGGGGAGCGGACGAGCTTCTGGCCGGGAAGGGTGAGCGTAGCGTGACTGCGCGGTCGCTGTGGGCGAAGGTCGGGGGAACACTCCTCCGCCGGGTCACCGCTTTGTGGTCGCGCCCGGGGAGCGCGCGGGCCCGCCGCGCGCCGGGCCGCGGCGTGTGGACGGCGCCCCGGCGCGGGGGCGCCGTCCACACCTTTTCACCCGAATGCCCCAGGTCGGGGAGCGCCTCGCCGCGCATTCGGGCGAGACGGGCCGGGGCGCGTCAACCGCCAGTGGTCGCCCTGTCGTTCGACGAAGCCCAGCGCGTGGAGTTCGTAGAGCGTGCCGAGCGTCTCGTCGGCGGTCGCGCCGGCCTCACGGGCGATGTCCGCGCAGCCGGCCGGGCCCCGGGCCGGGACGGCTTCGAGGATCCTCGCGCCGAGCGGGGCGAGCAGGTCCCGGGGAAGCACCGGCCCCCGACGGCGCGGGGCCAGCTCCCCCATCTCCCCGACCTGTTCGACGATTTCGTCGGCGTCGGTGACGAGCACCGCCTCGCCGCGCAGCAGTTCGTGCACTCCGGCGGAGAGCCCGCTGGTCGCCGCGCCGGGCACGCCCATGGTGTGGCGGGCCAGCAGCCGCGCGTGGCGCGCGGTGACGAGGGAGCCGCTGCGGTGCTCGGCCTCCACGACCACCGTGCCCCGGGTGAGCGCGGCGATCACCCGGTTGCGGAGGATGAATCTGCTGCGGGTGGGGTGGTCGCCGGGCGGCAATTCCCCGAGGACCAGGCCCTGTTCGGCGATCCGGCCGATCAGCTCGGCGTGGCCCGGGGGATAGCAGACGTCCACCCCGCAGGCGAGCACGGCGACGGTGGCTCCGCCGGCGGACAGCGCGCCCCGGTGCGCGGCCCCGTCGATCCCGAAGGCGGCCCCCGACACCACGACCCAGCCGCGCTCGGCGAGCCCCGCGGCCAGTGTGGCGGCCATGTGCGCCCCGTACGGGGTGCAGGCGCGGGCGCCGACGACGGCGACGGAGCGCAGGGCCCAGCTCCGCAGATCGGGCCGGCCCCTGACCCAGAGGCCGATGGGCCGGGCGTCCCCGAGGTCGTCGAGCTGGGTCGGCCACTGAGGGTCGCCCGGGCAGACGAACCGGCCCCCGGCCGCCTCGACGGCGGCCAGATCACCGCGGGGATCGACGCCGGCGGCCCGGGCGCGGCAGCCGGCCAGCGCCCGGGGCCCGGCCCCGGGCAGCGTGTCGGGACCGGCGTGGGGCGAGGTGATCCGCTCCAGCAGCTCCGGCGCCCCCAGCTCGCGGAGCCGGCGTCCGGCGCGCTCGTCGCCGGGCTCGAACACCCGGGTCAGGGCAGCCCGGGCGAGCCGCTCCGTATCGTCCGGGCCGGCGTGCGCCGTCATGGCCGCCCCCGGCCGAGGGCGGGCGCGGGGGCTCCTCGGGCGACTCCGGTGCGCAGCTCCAGGGCGAGGCGGAGATCGGCGGCGTCGGGCCGGTCGCGGTCCGCCAGATCGGCCAGCGTCCAGGCGACCCGCAGCACGCGGTCGAGGCCGCGCGCGGTGAGCAGCCCGCGCTCCAGGTCCCGTTCGGCCGTGGCGAGCGCTCCGGGGTCCACGCTCCAGCGGGTGCGCAGCTCATGGCCCGGGACCTCGCTGTTGAGATTCCAGGGGGTGTCGCGCAGCCGGGCGGCGGCGCGCTCCCGGGCGGCCAGGACCCGGGCGGCGACGGCCGCCGTGGACTCGCCGCCCCGGCCGGGGCCCATCAGATCGGCGCGGTGGACGGGCTCGACCCGCACCCGCAGATCGACCCGGTCCAGCAGCGGTCCGGAGAGCCGGGCCTGATACCGCCGGACGGCCGCGGGCGGGCACTCGCAGCCGCCGCCGGGCAGACCGTGCCGTCCGCAGGGGCAGGGGTTGGCCGCGAGGACCAGCAGAAAGCGGGCGGGCAGCCGGACCACTCCCCCGCTGCGGGCGACCACCACATGGCCGGACTCCAGGGGCTGGCGCAGGGCGTCCAGCGCCTTTCCGGCAAATTCCGGACATTCATCAAGAAAAAGCACGCCGCGATGGGCCAGGGAGACCGCTCCCGGTCTCGGCAGTCCGTTCCCGCCGCCGACCAGCGAGGGCATGGTGGCGGAGTGGTGGGGCGCGCAGTACGGGGCCGCGCGGACCAGGGGCTGGCCGGGCGGCAGGATCCCCGCCACCGAGTGCACGGCGGTGACCTCCAGGGACTCCTGGCGGGTCAGCGGCGGCAGCACCCCGGGCAGTCGCTCGGCCAGCATGGTCTTGCCCGCGCCCGGCGGCCCCTGGAGCAGCAGATGGTGGCCGCCGGCCGCGGCGACCTCCAGCGCTCTGCGGGCCGTGTGCTGTCCGGCCACGTCGGCGAGGTCGGGCCCGTCCGCCGGGGAGGCGGCCGGCCCGGTGCCGACCCCGGCGCCGGGGACCAGCAGCCCCGCGAGCATGGGGTCGGGGCTGCCCTCGGGCAGCGGCTCCTCCTCGGGGACGGGCTCGTCGTTGAGCACGGCGATGAGCTGGCGCAGACTGCGGACGCCCAGCACGGACACCCCCGGCACCAGCGCGGCCTCCCCGGCCGTCCGCTCCGGGACGACCACCTGCCGGTACCCCGCCTCGGCGGCGGCCAGCACGGCGGGCAGCACCCCGCGCACCGGCCGCACCCGGCCGTCGAGCCCCAGCTCCCCGATCAGCACCAGATCGGCGATGGCCGCCGGGTCGAGGCGCTCGGACGCGGCGAGGACCGCGCCGGCCACGGCGAGATCGAAGCCGCTGCCGCCCTTGGGCACGGACGCCGGGCTGAGCCCCACGGTGAGCTTCATCTGGGGCCACTCGGCCCCTGAGTTCACCACCGCGGCGCGGACCCGGTCGCGGCTCTCCACCAGACTCTTGTCCGGCAGTCCGACCAGCGTGAAGGCGGCGACCCCGCGCTCCAGATCGGCCTGGACCTCCACCACCACGCCCTCGACGCCCACCAACGCCACCGAGCAGGTACGGGCGAACCCCATCACGCCACCCCCCGGGCGTGCTCCAGCAGGGGCGCTCCACGCCGGGGCAGCACCACCCCGACGAGATCGATGCGCGCCCCGCCGGGCGGTGCCCCGCCGTGCCGGTGCAGCCAGCACTCGGCGAGCCGCCGCAGCCGCTCCGTCTTGGCGGGGGTGAGGGCCGCCATGGGCTCGCCGAACGGGCCCGGTCTGCGGGTCTTCACCTCGCAGAGGACCACCGTGTCGCCGTCCCGGGCGACGATGTCGATCTCACCCGTCCGCCCACAGCGCCAGTTCCTCGCCAGAACCGTCATTCCGGCCTCGGTCAGCAGCCGCGCCGCCAACTCCTCGCCGTACCGCCCCAGTGCCCCCGCAGCGTTCATGTCGGCACCACCTCCGGCACCGACTCTGACGGCTCAGCCCCTCAGATGTGGATCATGTGGACAACCGGGCCCCTGTGGACAACTCAGCCACCCGGAAGTTCGAGATCGCTCTTGTTCAGCTCCTCGATGTTCACGTCCTTGAAGGTGAGAACGCGTACCTGCTTCACAAATCTGGCCGGTCGGTACATGTCCCAGACCCAGGCGTCCGCCATCGAGACCTCGAAGAAGACCTCACCCTGGACGGAGTGGACCTGCATCTCGTAGTCATTGGTGAGATAGAAGCGGCGCTCGGTCTCGATCACGTACTTGAACAGCCCGACGACGTCTCGATACTCCCGGTAGAGCTTGAGCTCCATCTCGGTCTCGTACTTCTCGAGGTCCTCGGCGCTCATGGCATGTCCCCTTCAGCCGTGCGTCCCCCCTGGCGCGCCCGGCGGGACGCCCTGGACGAATTCCGGGGCGAGGACGACGGGCGTGCTCGGAGGGCCCTCGTCGAGCAGCGTGCGCAGCAGCCCGGCGAGCTTGGTCGGGTACACCGTCTCACGGGCCGCCGACAGTTCGGCGGAAGTCCACCACCTCAGCCCCGCGACGCTGCGCCGCTCCAGCTCGGTGAGCCCGCCGGGGGCCGTGGCGGTCTGCGCCGTACGCGCCAGGAAGTACCACTCGTCCTGGTTCCAGCGGCGTCCGTCGAAGGGGAAGGAGCAGCGCCGCCGCCAGAGGAGCGGTCCCAGTTCGACCTCGGTGACGCCGGTCTCCTCGGCCAGTTCGCGCAGGGCGGCCTGCTCATGGGTCTCGTCGCCCTCCAGCCCGCCGCCGGGGGTGAACCACCAGTCGTCGGACGGGTCGCCGGGCTCGAAGCCGTGCATCAGCAGAATCCGGTCCAGCGGGTCGAGCAGCACGACCCGGGCCACCCGGCGCACCGCCGGGGCGTCGTCCGCGGGCTCAGCCACGGGAGGCCGCCCGTGCGCGCCGCCGGCGGGAGACCGGCCCGTACGCCGCGCCGGCGAGGATGAACACCGCGCCCGCGGCCACCGCTCCGGCGATCAGCCGCACCGGGCCGATCTCCGAGACCCCGCCGGGCAGCGCGGCGAAGCCCCGGGGGCGTTCGATCACTCCGCCGTCGAGCGGCCAGGCGACGGCGTCGAGCCGTCCCGTCACCGCCGATCTCGGCACCGATCCCTGTTCGGGACCGTCGAGGCGCGAGCGGGAGTCCAGGGAGCTGATCCGCCGGTCGCCGAGGAGGAAGAGATGCCCCTCGGGAACGGTGGCGGTGAAGGTCGACGACACCGACCGGTCCCGCTCGCCGCCGAGATACGGCTCCTCGACCGCCTCGCCGTTGAGAGTGAGCAGACCGCCGTCGCCGCAGCAGGCGACCGTGTCGCCGCCCACGCCGATCACGCGTTTGACCATCGGACCGCCGCCCCAGGAGGAGTCGCGGAAGACCACGACGTCCCCGCGGCGCACCTCGTCGCCGTCGACGCGCTGGGCGAGCACCCGGTCCCCCGGGCTCACCGTCGGCGTCATCGAGTCGGTGGGCACGGTGTAGGGCTGGTAGGCCAACGCGCCCCAGCCGAACCCCCCGAGGAAGAGCAGAGAGCCGACGGCCACGGCCAGACCCGACAGCGTGCTGCCGAGCCGGCCGCGGCCGTCGTCACCGGATCCTGATCCCATCCCAGCCCGCTCCCCGCCTCACGGACGCGGCCCCGGGGCCGCGCCCCGGCGATCCGCGATCTGGGACGGCACCCTACCGGGCGGTATCCCCGGCGGTCAGCCTCTTCCGGCGCCAGAGCACGATGGGCAGCGCGCCCAGGGCCCCCATCGCCAGCGGGGCGCCCGCGGCGGCGACGGACGCCGCCGCGTTGAGACCGGGCTGGTCGAAGGTGGAGGGCACCGAGAGCGTCGACCAGCGGTTGATCGGCCAGGCCACCACGACGGCGCGTCCGACGACCTGGTCGACCGGCACGAATCCGCCGTTCACATCTTCCATGTGATAGCGGGAGTCGCGGGAGTTCTGACGGTTGTCGCCCATCACCCAGATCCGGTCCTCGGGCACCTTGAACGGGCCGAAGGGCTGGTCGTCGCAGGGGGTGCCGCCGGGGAAGACGTAGGTCTCGTCGAGCGCCTTCCCATTGACCTTGACCGGGCCGCCCTTGCGGCACTCGACCGTGTCGCCCGCGACCGCGATCGTCCGCTTGATCAGGTCCTTCTCCTCGGCCGACGGCATCAGGCCGATGAAGCTGAGGAACTTCTGCAGGGCGTTGGGGTCCGGGGTGGGCTCGCCCTTCAGCCAACCGCCCGGGTCGTGGAAGACCACGACCTCGCCGCGCTCGGGCTCGGAGCCGAACCAGGGGGTGAGCTTGTCCACCAGCACCCGGTCACCGCGCTGGAGGGTGTTCTGCATCGAGTCCGAGGGAATCGAGAACGCCTGCACCAGAAATGTCTTGATCAGCAGGGCGAGCACCAGCGCGATGCCGATCAGCAGCGGCAGCTCCTTCCAGAACGACCGCTGGTTCCTTCCCCGATCACGACCACCGTCGGAGCCCTCGTCGTCGGGGCCGCCGTCTGCCGGGGACGGCCCCGGCGAATCGTCGCCCGCCACGGGACCGGGGAACCGGACGGGCTCCCCCGGCCTGTCCTCCGGCCCGTCGTGTCCGGACCGTGCGCCGACCGCCACGTCCCCCACATCCACTCCTCACTCCGCGCGAACTGCGAACCGCCTGCCCCGAAGAAGGAGCAGACCCACTACTCCCATAACGAGCGGGGGTTCCGCAGGGGTCGGGAGCAGGACCATTCCGTTTCGATCCTGGTAGGACACACTATTCGACACGCCGTCCCGTGCGCTCGACACCGCCGCCCCGGCCGGGCTCGCGCTCGGCACCGAGGCAAAGGTCTCCGGCTCCTCCAGCCTGCGCCAATGGGCGATCGGCCAGGCGATGACCACGGCCCTGCCGACGACCTCGCGCTCGGAGACGGTGCCCCGGTGCTCCCCGTCCAGATGGAAGCGGGAATCGGCCGAATTGGCCCGGTGGTCTCCCATCACGAAGAGCCGGCCCGGGGGCACGTCGACGTCGAACGTCACGGTCGAGGGGGCGTTGCCGGGCTTGAGGTACGGCTCGCTCAGCGCCACGCCGTTGACGGTGACCCGGCCGTCCTGGTCGCAGCAGACGACCTTGTCCCCACCGGTCGCGACCACCCGTTTGATCAGGTCCTGCTGATCCGCCGAGGGCAGCAGCCCGATGAAGGTGAGCCCCTGTTTGATCTGTTTGAGGACGATCGGGTCCTCGCCCTCGGACGCGCTCTCCTCGTGCTGGAGCCAGCCGCCGGGGTCCTTGAAGACCACCACGTCCCCGCGCTGCGGCCGCGAGCCGAACCAGGGGGTGAGCTTGTCGACCAGCACCCGGTCCTGGATCCGGATCGTCTGCTCCATGGAACCGGAGGGGATGACGAACGCCTGTACGAGGAAGGTCTTGAGCACCAGGGCGATGACGAGCGCGGAGCCGATCAGGAGCGGAATCTCCTTGATCAGGGATCTGCGGCGGCGCCGTCTGACCCGCCGGGCGAGTCTGCGGCGCTCCGCCCGGCCGGGGAGCGCCCGGGGGGCGTCGGCGGCCCGGGAGCCGGCGGGCGGCCGGGAGTCGGCCCGGTGACCGCCGGGACGCCCCCGGCTACCCATGCGCCCCGCCGTGGCCGCCGGGAGGCGCGTCCGGTACGCGGGAGAAGACTCCGGTGGGCTCCAGGGAGCTCCAGCGGCCCAGCGGCCAGCCGATCCACTGGGCCCGTCCGACGACCCTCTCCACGGGCACCATGCCGCCGCCGGGCGAGCCGAGCCGGTCGCGGGAGTCGCGGGAGTCGCTCCGGTGGTCGCCCATGACCCAGAGCCGGTCCGGGGGGACGACGATGTCGAAGTCGGCCTCGGAGGGGACGTCGCCGGGGTGGAGGTACTCCTCGTCCAGCGCCACGCCGTTCACCTGGAGCCTGCCCCCCTTGTCGCAGCAGACGACCCGGTCGCCGCCCACGCCCACCACGCGCTTCACGAAGTCGGTCTCGGCGGGCTCGGCGAGACCGAGCGTCGCCAGCAGGCCCCGGGCCGCGGCGCTGACCGGATTCTCGTCCGCGTCCGCGTCGACGAAGGATCCTCTGCCGTCGAAGACGATCAGATCCCCGCGCTGGGGGCGGTCGCCGGAGCCGTACGCCAGCTTGTTCACCAGCACCCGGTCGCCGGGCCGCAGCGTGGGCTCCATCGAGCCGCTGGGGATCTGGTAGGGCTGCACCACGAAGCGGCTGAAGAGCAGGACGACGGTGAGCACCGCGACGGCCTGGATCAGCGTCCGCCGCCAGGACGGCGCCCGGCGCTCGCCGCGCTCACGGGGCTCACGGGGCTCACGGGGCCGGAAACGCACGGAGCGCGACCACCGTCCGCCGGCCCCGGTGTCGGAGCCGGCGGAGTGGTCGCGCTCTGTGTTCTTCGCTGCGGTGTCCATACAGGAGCGAAGCCTATCCGGCCGCGCTGTGGACCCCGGCGCGGTGCGGGCCGGGGCCCGGGTCCGCGCACGCGAGGTGAGCCGGGGCTCAGTTGTCGCGCTTCTCCTTGATCTTCGCGGCCTTGCCGCGCAGCTCACGGAGGTAGTACAGCTTGGCACGGCGGACGTCACCGCGGGTGACCAGCTCGATCTTCTCGAAGATCGGGCTGTGGACCGGGAAGGTCCGCTCGACGCCCACGGAGAAGGAGACCTTGCGGACCGTGAAGGTCTCGCTGACGCCCGAACCCTGGCGGCGGATGACGACGCCCTTGAACTGCTGGATACGCGAGCGGTTGCCCTCGATGACGCGAACGTGGACGTTCACGGTGTCACCGGGACGGAACGCCGGGAGGTCGGACCGCAGCGAGGCGGTGTTGACGGCGTCGAGCACGTGCGACATATTCGTCTGCTTTCTTCGCGATGCCACAGGTCATCACGGGAGAGAGGATGAGATTCAGGGGCCGTGGCGTCGGAGCGGGCGTCGTGTCCCCCTGTGGCAGGGGCGCGCGCCGGACGTACGGCAGCGGCCTATTCTTCCACGGTCGGGGGCCTGCGCCAAAATCGGCCACCGGGCTCCGGGGCCCAGCCCAGGATGGAGAGGGTCTCCCGGTCCTTCTTGTCGAAGGCGGCGGCGTCGCAGCGCTCGATCAGGTCCGGCCGGTTCTCCGCCGTACGCCGGAACGCCTCGTCCCGGCGCCAGCGCGCGATCTTCCCGTGGTGCCCGCTGGTGAGCACGTCCGGGACGGTGCGCCCGCGCCAGGCGGGCGGCTTGGTGTAGACGGGGCCCTCCAGGAGATCGGCCATCGCGCCGGGCGCGAAGGAGTCGTCCCGGTGGGACTCGGCGTTGCCCAGCACCCCAGGCAGCAGCCGGGCCACGGCCTCGGTGATCACCAGGACGGCCGCCTCGCCGCCGGCCAGGACGTAGTCCCCGATGGAGACCTCGTACACCGGCATCCGGGTGGCGTACTCGTCCATGACCCGGCGGTCGATCCCCTCGTACCGCGCGGGGGCGAAGATCAGCCAGGGGCGCTCGGCCAGCTCCACGGCGACCTCCTGGGTGAAGGGGCGGCCGCTGGGGGTGGGCACGACCAGGACCGGGCCGTGGGCGCCCTCCTCGTATCCGCTCGCCAGGGCGGAGTCCAGCGCCTCGCCCCAGGGCTCGGTCTTCATGACCATGCCGGGACCGCCGCCGTACGGGGTGTCGTCCACGGTGTTGTGGCGGTCATGGGTCCAGCGGCGCAGATCGCTCACCCGGACGTCGAGCCGGCCGCGCTCGCGGGCCTTGCCGACGAGCGAGACGTTCAGCGGCTCCAGATACTCGGGAAAGATCGTGACGACGTCGATGCGCATCAGGAGTCACCCGCGGAACCGCGGCCGGAGCCGCTCCCGGTCTCGGACCCACTCCCGGCATCGGACCCGGCCTCGGCCTCGGTCTCCGAGGCGTCGCGGGCGGACGCGATCTCGGCGCGGTCGTCGATCAGACCGGGCGGCGGGTCGATCACGGCCCGCTGCTCCTCCAGATCGATGCCGGTGACGATCTCCTCCACGAACGGGATCATCACCTCGCTGCCGTCGGGGCGCTCCACGATGAACAGGTCCTGCGACGGCAGATGGCTGATCTCCGTGATCCGGCCGACCTCGGTCCCGTCCACGGTCACCACATCGAGGTCGATGAGCTGGTGGTCGTAGAACTCCTCGGGGTCCTCCGGCACCGCCTCGGGGTCCACGTCGGCGATGAGCAGGGTGTTGCGCAGGGCCTCGGCGCCATTGCGGTCCCGTACGCCCGCGAAGCGGAGCAGCAGCCTGCCGCTGTGCACCCGGCCGGTCTCGACGGTCAGCGGCCCCAGGGCCGCCGGATCGGTGGCCAGCACGGCCCCGGGCCCGAGCCTCAGCTCGGGCTCGTCCGTGCGGACCTCGACGGTGACCTCGCCCTTGATGCCGTGGGCACGGCCGATCCGGGCGACTACCAACTGCACTTCGCACTCTCTCCTGTCGTACGGCTCATGCGACGCGAACGGCGTCCGGCCCGAGCCGCCGGGGACGGGCCGCGATCCGCGAGGACGACTGCGGGCCGGGGACGGCCGACTGGCCCTCCCCGGCCCGAGCCGGTGTTCAACTGTTCAGCGGACCTGGTCCACGTCGACGAGGTCGACACGGATGCCACGGCCGCCGATGGCGCCCACGACGGTGCGCAGAGCGCGCGCGGTGCGGCCATTGCGGCCGATCACCTTACCGAGGTCGTCGGGATGGACCCGGACCTCGAGCACGCGCCCGCGGCGCAGGTTGCGCGAGGCGACCTGCACATCGTCCGGGTTGTCGACGATGCCCTTCACGAGGTGCTCGAGAGCCTCCTCGAGCATGCTCAGGCCTCGGTCGACTCGGTGGACGCAGCAGCGTCAGCCGCGTCGTCCGCCTTCTTGTCGGCCTTCTTCGCCTTCGGGGTGATGGCCTCACCCTTCGGCTCGCCGCCCTCGAGAGCCTTGGCGAACTCGTCGAACGCGGCGCGCTTGTCGGCCTTGGGCTCGGCCACCAGCAGCGGCGCCGGGGCCGGGAGGCCCTTGTGCTTCTGCCAGTCGCCGGTGAGCTTCAGGATCGCGAGAACCGGCTCGGTCGGCTGGGCGCCGACGGACAGCCAGTACTGCGCCCGCTCCGAGTCGACCTCGATGCGGGACGGGTTCTGCACCGGGTGGTACAGGCCGATCTCCTCGATGGCCCGGCCGTCACGGCGGGTACGGGAGTCGGCGACGACGATGCGGTAGTGAGGCGAACGGATCTTGCCCAGACGCTTCAGCTTGATCTTGACTGCCACGGAAGTGGTGTCTCCTGGTCTTGACGTGGTTGGGCACAACGGGATGCCACGTGGGGTTGCGGTACTCGGGGTGCCCGATGGACGCGTCAGCCGGAGGAGAGAGGGGTCCTATGCGGCCGTCGAGTACAGCTGTCCATTGTGCCACACGCCGACGGCGCGCCTCGCCCCGGTCCTGAGCCGCCCCCGTCAGGCGGCCGGCCGGAGGTCAGCTCGCCGCGGCGGCCGGCTCGGGGATACGGAAGGGCTTGCCGCAGCCACCGCACACGATGGGGGCCTGGGCGAGGACCGAGGGGACCACCCGGACATTGCGACCGCAGTCGCAGACGGCCTTGACCCGCACACCGCCGCCCGAGGAGCCGTGCCGGGCGGCAGGTCCGCGGAAGGAGCGCTTGGTGTCGGAGGCGGTGGCGACCGTGTGCGCCTTGAGGGCGCGCTGGAGTCTCTCGATCGTGGGGCGATAGCGGCGCTTGGCCTCGGGGCTGAGCACGACCAGGGAGAAGCCGCTGCTCGGGTGCGGCTCCTCGGCGTGGTCGAGGCCCATCTCCTCGGCGATCGCCAGGAATCTGCGGTTGTGGTACCGGCCGGCGCGTGAGGTGTCGCGGACACCTCGCGCGGCGGCGATGCCGTGGACTGCTTCATGGAGCAGTCGCTCGAAGGAGAGCTCGGCGCCACAGGCGGACGAGGACTCTCCGATCAGGGACTCGGGGGCGGCTAGGTCTGGCAGCTCGGGGTGGTGCCGCTGAATGTCGGCCCACGCCTGTGCCAGCTCTGCGGCGAGAACAGGTGGTGTCGTGCTCACGTCGTGATAACGAGCCGGACGGGCCCCGGGTTCCATTCCGGGGCATCCCAAATAATTTGCACGTACCCGTCAGTTGGCATTGATGCGTGCGGAGGGGGGCGGGGTGCGGGATCTGCGGAGAACTCTCACAGCTCACACCAAGGTGGTACGTAACATCTCGCGCGCCCCGGAGCGTGCGCCCCGCTCCCGCCCCGCGCGTCACCCGCGCCCCGGGCGGCCCCGCGGACCCGTCACGCCCCTCGCTCCGCGACCCTATCGCCCGGTCCGTCACCCCGACGCGATCACCGGCCGACGCGGCTCCGGAACCGGCCGGCGCGGCTCGGCCGGCACCGCCCGGGCCGGCAGCGCCCGGGCCGGGGCGACGGGCCGGGGCGACGGGCCGGGGCGACGGGCCGGGGCGACGGGCCGGGGCGACGGGCCGGGTGGCATCGGGGCGACGGGACGGACGGCATCGGGGTGACGGGAGGGACGACGGGCGGCGCGGCATCCGGGGGACGGGACGGGCGGGGGCCCGGGCCCGGGGCGGGCGGTGCGGGCAGTACGGGCGGTGTCGGGGTCAGGGCGATTCCTTCGACAGCCGGGGGATCCCCGCCGCGCGGTAGGCCGCCTCCTCCTCCAGCGTCTCGTTCTCCAGCAGCGCGGCGGCGAGCGAGTCCAGCCGGGCGCGGTTCTCGCGGAGCAGCCGGCAGGCGCTCTCGTAGCACTCGTCCACGATCCGCCGCATCTCGTGGTCCACCGCGTCCAGCGTCGCGGGCGCGGCGGAGAGTCCGTACGCCACCTGGGCGTCGCTCGGGATCGCGGTCAGCCGGCCGACCCGCTCGCTCATCCCCCAGCGGCCGACCATGCCCCGGGCCAGCGCCGTCACCTGCTCCAGATCGCTCTCCGCGCCCGTGGTGATCACTTCGAAGACCACGTGCTCGGCGGCCATCCCGCCGAGCGCGCCGATGATCCGGCCGCGCAGATACTCCTCGGTGTACGCGTACTTGTCCGCGTCCGGGGTGGAGAGCGTGACGCCGAGCGCGCGGCCCCGGGGGACGATGGTGACCTTGCGGACCGGGTCGGCCCCCGGCTGGACCATGCCGAGCAGCGCGTGTCCGCTCTCGTGGTACGCGGTGCGCCGCCGGTCCTCCGGGGCCATGACCAGCGGGCGCTCCGCCCCGAGCTGGATCTTCTCCAGCGCGGTCGACATATCGGCCTGGGTGACCGAGGACTGCCGGCGTCCGACGGCGACGAGCGCGGCCTCGTTGGCGAGATTGGCCAGGTCGGCGCCGGTCATGCCGGGGGTCGTCCGGGCGACCCTGGCCAGGTCCACATCGTCGGCGAGCGGGATCTCCCGGGTGTGGATCCGCAGAATGGCCTCGCGGCCGCGGCGGTCGGGCGGGGAGACCTGGACGACCCGGTCGAAGCGGCCGGGCCGGGTCAGCGCGGGGTCGAGGACGTCGGCGCGGTTGGTCGCCGCGAGCACGATCACCCCTTCGGAGCCGCTGAAGCCGTCCATCTCGGTGAGGATCTGGTTGAGGGTCTGCTCGCGTTCGTCGTGGCCGCCGAGACCTCCGCCGCCGCCCCTCGCCCGGCCGATGGTGTCGATCTCGTCGATGAAGACGATGGCCGGGGCGACCTTGCGGGCCTCGGCGAACAGCTCCCGCACCCGGCCCGCGCCGACGCCGACGATCATCTCGATGAACTCGGAGGCCGAGGCGGAGAAGAACGGGACCCCGGCCTCACCGGCGACGGCGCGGGCCAGCAGGGTCTTCCCGGTGCCGGGCGGACCGGCGAGCAGCACACCGCCGGGCATCCGGGCGCCCATCTTGCGGTAGGGCTCCGGGTTCTTCAGAAACTCCACGACATCGTCGAGTTCGCCCTCGACCTCGTCGATCCCGGCGACGTCGGCGAAGGTGGTGCGGCGGCCGTCGGTCACCTCGACGGGCTTGGGCGGGGGCTTGCGGCCGAGCGCGCCGCCGCCGCCCATCGCCGCGCCCATCCGGCGGGCGACGAAGATCCACAGCGCGACGAGCAGCAGCATCGGGGCGAGCGCGATCAGCAGATTGACCAGGAAGCTGCGCTGCTGGACGACGGGCTCGGCCGTCACGGTGACTTTCTGGGCGGTCAGCTCGCGCCAGAGGTCGTCGTCGGCGAAGGCGGGGCGCTGGGTGGTGAACTTGGTGTAGTCGCCCTTGCCGTCGGGGACGGGGGCCTTCTTCTTGAGCTGGCCCTGGATGGCGTCGCCCTTGGAGTAGATCTTCGAGACGTTGCCGGCGTCGACCTGTGCGCTGAACTCGGTGTAGGAGACCGTGGGCTCATCGCCCTCGCTGAAGAGCGAGAGCACCAGATTCGCGATCAGGTAGACGATGAGCGCGGTGAGGATCAGCCCGCCCCAGCCCCCGGGCATCCGCTTGCGCGGCGGCGGCGGGGGCGGCGCGCCCTCGGACCGCCAGGGCTTGTCCAGGTTGCGGCGCGGCGGCGCGGCATTGGTCATATCCGGACGTTAAGCCAGAAAAACGACGTCGGCACCCCCGCGTGGTGCGGGCTGCCGCCCTCGTACCAGAATCCCGGCCCGCCCCGGCCGCCGGGGCCCGGCACGGTCTCGGGGCAGCGGCCCCGGGCACGACCCCGGCGTACGGCCCCGGCGCTCAGGCCCGAGGACCCGAAGGCCCGAGGACCCGAAGGCTCAAGGGCTCAAGGGCTCAAGGGCTCGAAGGACCCAAGGCCCAAGCGGTCCGCCCCGCACCGGACCGGCAGGGCGGCCTCGCGGCCGCCCCCGCGGTCAGCCCATGAACTTCTTGAACTCGTCCGGAAGCTCGAAGTCCTTGTCCTGCGCGCCGGCCGGGAGGCCGAACGCGCTGCCGGCGGTCTGCTCGCGCCGGGCGGCGGCCGCGGCCTCCTCCTCCTTGCGCTTCATGGGGTTGCCGCTCTTGCGCTTGCCCTTGGCCTGCTTCTGCTGCTTCTTCTGGCGGCCGGGGCCGCCGCCCATGCCCGGGATCCCCGGCATACCGGGCATCCCGCCGCCCTGGGCCATCCGCGACATCATCTTGCGGGCCTCGAAGAACCGCTCGACCAGGCTCTTGACCGCGCTGACGTCGACGCCCGAACCCTTGGCGATGCGGGCGCGGCGCGAGCCGTTGATGATGGTCGGCTCATGGCGCTCGGCCGGGGTCATCGACTTGATGATCGCCGCGGTGCGGTCGACATCGCGCTCGTCGATGCTGTTGATCTGGTCCTTCATCTGGGCCATGCCGGGCAGCATGCCGAGCAGCTTGGAGATGGAGCCCATCTTCCGGACCTGTTCCATCTGGGCCAGGAAGTCGTCGAGGGTGAAGTCCTTGCCCTTGCTGCTCGCCAGCTTGGAGGCCATTTTGGCGGCCTCTTCCTGGCTGAAGGTCTGCTCGGCCTTCTCGATCAGCGACAGCACATCGCCCATGCCGAGGATGCGGGACGCCATGCGGTCCGGGTGGAACGCGTCGAAGTCGTCCAGCTTCTCGCCGTTGGAGGCGAACATGATCTGGCGGCCGGTGACATGCGCGATGGAGAGGGCCGCGCCGCCCCGGGCGTCGCCGTCGAGCTTGGAGAGGACGACTCCGTCGAAGCCGACGCCGTCGCGGAAGGCCTCGGCGGTGTTGACCGCGTCCTGGCCGATCATGGCGTCGACGACGAAGAGGATCTCGTCGGGGCTCACCGCGTCGCGGATGTCCGCGGCCTGCCGCATCAGCTCCTGGTCGATGCCCAGGCGGCCGGCGGTGTCCACGATGACCACGTCGTGGACCTTGGTCTTCGCGTACTCGATGGAGTCCTTGGCGACCTGGACCGGGTCGCCGACGCCATTGCCCGGCTGCGGCGCGTACACGGCGACGCCGGCGCGCTCGGCGACGACGGAGAGCTGGTTGACGGCGTTGGGGCGCTGGAGGTCGCAGGCGACGAGCAGCGGGGAGTGGCCCTGGGTCTTGAGCCAGCGGCCGAGCTTTCCGGCGAGGGTCGTCTTGCCCGCGCCCTGGAGGCCCGCGAGCATGATGACGGTCGGGGGCTGCTTGGCGAAGCGCAGCCGGCGGGTCTCGCCGCCGAGGATGCCGACCAGTTCCTCGTTGACGATCTTGATGACCTGCTGCGAGGGGTTGAGCGCCTTGGAGACCTCGGCCCCCCGCGCCCGTTCCTTGACGCTCGCGATGAAGGCGCGGACGACGGGAAGGGCGACATCGGCTTCCAGCAGGGCGATACGGATTTCCCGGGCCGCGCCGTCGATGTCCGCCTCGCTGAGGCGACCCTTGCCCCGCAAGGTCTTGAAGGTATTCGCCAAGCGGTCGGAGAGAGTGTCGAACACGGCGCTCGTCGGTCCTCAGAGTCGGGGGCAGGGGGAATCGCTCTCCAGGGTATCCGGCCGCGCGCGGTGCGTGCCCTCGCCGTCGCGGATCAGGCGAGCGCGGCCTCCAGGGAGCGGGCCAGACCGGCGGCGGCGGGGTCCGGCAGGGGCAGTCCCCGGGCGCAGGTCACATAGAAGGCGTCGACCGCGTTCCCGCCGAGGGTGGAGACATGGGCGCTGCGCACCCGTACGCCCGCGTCCTCCAGGGCGTGGCCGATGCGGTGCAGCAGTCCGGGGGCGTCCTGGGCGCGGACCTCGATGACGGTGGCGCGGTGGGAGGCGGCGGGGGCGACCGTGACCCGGGGCGGCGGGGCCGGGGCGCCGCGCCGGGGGCGGCGGGCGGCGTCGCGCTCGGCGAGCCGGGCGGCGATGTCGAGGGAGCCGTCCAGCGCGCGGCCGAGGTCGGTGCGGAGCCGGGCGGCCTGGGGCAGGGCTCCGTAGGCCGCCGCCACCCGCCAGTTCAGTACGAGGACGGCTCCGCCGGGAGCGTCCACGGCGCGCAGCTCGGCGGCGCGGACGGTGAGCCGGTGCAGGGCGAGGACTCCGGCGGCGGCGGGCAGCACCCCGGGCCGCTCGGGCAGGGCGATCACCAGCTCGGCGCCGACCGGTTCGGGCCGCCCGTCCGCCCCTTCGGCCGGCGCGGCCGGGGCCGGGGGCTGGGCGCTCAGGGAGAGGACGGGTGCGCCGGTGCGCGCCGCCTCGGCGGCGAGGCGCTCCTGTCCGGCGGTGGGCGCGGCGGGGCCCGGCCGCTCGGGGGCCCGGCCCGCCAGTTCCGCCGCGACCCGCCGGGTCAGCTCCGCGACCAGCGAGCCGCGCCAGGCGGACCAGGCGGCGGGGCCGGTGGCGAGGGCGTCGGCCTCGGTGAGGGCGTGCAGCAGCTCCAGCGTGCCGGCGGAGCCGACGGCGGCGGCGACCGAGCGGACGGTGGCGGGATCGTCCAGGTCGCGCCGGGTGGCGGTGTCGACGAGGAGCAGATGGTGGCGTACGAGAGCGGCGACGACGTCCGCGTCGGCGGGGCCGAAGCCGATCCGGGCCGCGGTGTCCCGGGCGATGATCTCGCCGGTGACCGCGTGGTCGCCGGGCCATCCCTTGCCGAGGTCGTGGAGGAGGGCGGCGACGAGCAGCAGATCGGGGCGGCTCACCCGGCGGGCCAGGGCGGCGGCGCGGACGGCGGTCTCGACGAGATGGCGGTCGACGGTCCAGGTGTGGACGGCGTTGCGCTGGGGCCGGCAGCGGACCCGTTCCCAGTCCGGGAGGAGCCGGGTGATCAGTCCTTCGGCCTCCAGCGCCTCCCAGACGGGGACGGCGCTCTCGCCCGCGCCGAGCAGTATGACGAATTCCTCGCGGGCCTCGGCGGGCCAGGGCACGGGCAGCGGGGCGGCGGTCTCCGCGAGCCGCCGCGCGGCGTGCGGGGAGAGCGGCAGTCCGGCGCGGGCGGCGGCCGCGGCGGCGCGGAGCGGGAGCACGGGGTCGCGTTCGGGCCGGGCGGTACGGGCGAGCACGGCCTCGCCGTCGTGCTCCACGACTCCTTCGGCGAGCGGGGTGCGTTCGGGGGCGGGGCGCGCGCCGAGCGCGGCGCGCAGCCGGCGGCGGGCGGAGCGGGCCCGCAGCACCCGGTTGACCTCGCGCCAGGTGATGTCGGAGGCGTACGCGATGGTCCGCCCCGCCTCGTACACCTGGCGGAGCAGGGCGTCGGCGTCGGGCAGGGCGAGGGCGGCGGCGATCTGGTCCTGTTCCTGGAGGGCGAGCCGGTCGGTGGCGCGTCCGGTCGCGAGGTGGAGGGCGTCGCGGGTGTCGAGGAGGGTGCGGCGGGCCCGGTCGAGGCCGGCGCGGGGGGCGTCGGCGAGCCAGGAGGCGGCGACGGCGCGCAGGGCGGTGGCGTCGCGCAGTCCGCCGCGCGCCTCCTTGAGGTCGGGCTCCAGGAGGAAGCGCAGTTCGCCCTGGCGGTCGGCGCGTTCGCGGCAGAGCGCGTCGAGTTCGGGCAGGCGTTTCGGGGCCTGGTCGCGCCAGTCGGCGAGGACGGCGGTGCGCAGGCCGGCGACCAGGGCGAGATCCCCGGCGACGGGGCGGGCGTCGAGCAGTCCGAGGTGGGCCCGCAGGTCGTCGGCGGCGGTGCGGCGGGCCTCGGCGGGGGTGCGGACGGAGTGGTCGAGCGCGAGCCCGAGGTCCCAGACCGGGTACCAGAGGCGGTCGGCGAGGGCGGCGATCTCTCGGGGGGCGGCGGTTCCGTCGTGGAGCAGGAGGAGGTCGAGGTCGCTGCGGGGGGAGAGTTCGCCGCGTCCGTAGCCGCCGACGGCGACCAGGGCGGCGCCGCGGACGCCGGCGGCCTCGGACGCGGCGGCGAGGAGCGCGGCGAGCCACTGGTCGGTCAGACCGGCGAGGGCGGCCCGGCGGGGCGGGCCGGACCGCTCCGCCTCGTTGAGGAGGAGCAGCCGGGCGGCCGCGTATCCAGCGGGTCCCGGGTCCTTCGCTGCGTCGCTCGGCTGGGGGGTGGACACCGCGGGGCCTCTCTCAGTGCTGGGGGTACGGAGCGGGGGCGGCCGGACCGTGCTGTGGGGGCGGCACGGTCCGGCCGGGTCGGGGTCGGGTCGGGCTCCAGGCCGGGTCGGGTCCGGGACCGGGACCGGGACCGGTCGGGGTCGCGCGGGGGCGCGCGGGGGCGCGGGGGCGGGCGCGCGAGGCGATCTAGAGCGCGTCCGGGCCGCGTTCGCCGGTGCGCACCCGTACGGCGTCGTCGACCGGGACGCTCCACACCTTCCCGTCGCCGATCTTCCCGGTGCGGGCGGCCTTGACGATCACCTCGATGAGCTGTTCGGCGTCGTCGTCCTCGACCAGGACCTCGATACGGCTCTTGGGCACCAGGTCGACGGTGTACTCCGCGCCCCGGTAGACCTCGGTGTGCCCGCGCTGGCGGCCGTACCCGCTGGCTTCGGTGACGGTGAGTCCCTGGACCCCGAAGGCCTGGAGGGCTTCCTTGATCTCGTCCAGCCGGTGGGGCTTGACGACTGCGGTGATGAGCTTCATGCGTCCACCTTCTTGTTCTGTGCGGCGGCGGCCGTCAGGCTCTCGCCCGGCGCGGGCTGGGGCTTGCGGCCGCCCGCGCCGCCGCCCGCGCCGCTGAAGTCGTACGCGGTCTCGGCGTGCTCGACCCGGTCGATGCCCGAGACCTCGGTGTCCTCGTCCACGCGCATGCCCATCGTCCGGTCGAGGATCAGGGCGAGGATCGCGGAGACGACCAGAGAGTAGGCGAGGACGGCGAAGACGCCGATCGCCTGCTTGCCGAGTTGTTCGAGTCCACCCCCGTAGAGGAGGCCCTTCGCCTCGGACTGGACGCCGCCGGTGGCGAAGAGGCCGACGAGGAGGGAGCCGGCGACGCCGCCGACGAGGTGGACGCCGACGACGTCGAGGGAGTCGTCGTAGCCGAGGCGGAACTTGAGTCCGACGGCCATGGCGCACAGGACTCCGGAGATCGCGCCGATGGCGATGGCTCCGAGCGGGGAGCAGGAACCGCCGGCCGGGGTGATGGCGACGAGACCGGCGACCGCGCCGGAGGCGGCTCCGAGGGTGGTGCACGCGCCGTGGCGGATCTTCTCGTACGCCAGCCAGGCGAGCATCGCGGCGGCCGCGGCGACCTGGGTGTTGACGAACATCACCGCGCCGACGCCGTCGTCGTTGCCGAGCCAGGAGCCGGCGTTGAAGCCGAACCAGCCGAACCAGAGCAGGGCCGCGCCGAGCATGACGAGCGGGAGGCTGTGGGGGCGCATCGGGTCCTTCTTGAAGCCGACCCGCTTTCCGATGACGAGGATGACGCCGAGGGCCGCGGCACCGGCGTTGATGTGGACGGCGGTGCCGCCCGCGAAGTCGATGACGCCCATCTCGAAGAGCCAGCCGCCGGCGCCCCAGACCCAGTGGGCGACCGGGAAGTAGACGACGGTGGCCCACAGCGTGATGAAGAGCGCCCAGGCGGAGAACTTGACCCGGTCCGCGAGCGCGCCGCTGATCAGCGCGGGGGTGATGACGGCGAACATCAGCTGGAAGACGGCGAAGACATAGACCGGGATGGTGTAGCCGTCCCAGATCTCGGTGAGTCCGATGCCGCCGAGCCCGACGTAGTCGGCGTTCCATCCGACGACGGAGCCGATGTCGTCGCCGAAGGCGACGCTGAATCCGAAGAGGACCCACAGGACGGTGACGATCCCCAGGCTGGCGAAGCTCATCATGAGCATGTTCAGGGTGGATTTGACGCGGACCATGCCTCCGTAGAAGAAGGCGAGTCCCGGGGTCATCAGCATGACCAGGGCGGAGCAGATGAGCATGAAGCCGGTGTTGGCCGAAGAGAGCGCGGGCGTCTCTGCGGCCAGGGTCGAGATGCCTGAGGGCATCGGCGTCTCCTCGTCGTCGGTGCGGCCTCGTGCGGGCGGGCCCGGTGGACTCGGGCGGCGCCCGGACCGTTCGGGTGGCGGGCCGGTTATGCGCCCTGAGGTTGGTCCAGCGCGGTTTCGGCCAGTGCCGCACGGTGTTTCACCGGGGTGACGAAGGCGTCCGCCGTGTTACGTGACCATGAACGCGCCCCGGCGCGCGCGGGGGGCGGTCGTACCGGCGCTATCCGGCCACGGCGGGGTCCGGCGTACGAAGGCGTACGAAGGCGTACGAGGGCGTGCGCCCCTGGCGTGCGGGCGCGGGCGGGCCGGTGCGCGGCGTCGCCTGCGGCTCGGCGGCAGGGCGTACGGGCGCGTACAGGCTTTTACGGGGGCGCACGCACAGCGGGCGGACCGGCCGGCCGCAGGGGCGCGGCCGGTCCTCGCGGGCGGCGGGCGGGTCAGACGGCCTCGGCGGTCTCGGGCAGCTGCGCGGTGAGGAGATCGGTGAAGCGCACCACCTCGGCGACGTCGCCGAAGTCCCGGGCGGCGGTGTCGACGGTCTTCCGCAGCCGGGTGTTGACCCGCTCGGAGCGGACCCGTTTGGCCACGGTGAGAGCGGTGGAGGCCAGCTCGGTGGCGTGCTCCGGCTCGCGCTTGAGCAGGTGGACCGTGGCCATGCCGATGAGATTGAGCGCGTACGACCGCTGGTGCACGGTGTCGGGCCGGAAGAGTTCCACGGCGCGCGCCATGACCGGCTCGGCGAGAGAGGCGTAGGTCGGGCTGCGGCCCGCGACATAGGCGAGGTCGCGGTAGGAGTGCGCGTTCTCCCCGTTCAGCTCCGCCTCGGAGAAGAAGCGGATCCAGTCGGGGTCGGGCTCGCCGTCGGCCCCGGCGTCGGAGAAGGTGTCCTCGGCCATCCGGACGGCTCGTTTGCACTTGCTGGGCTGGCCCATGTTGGCGTAGGCGCGGGCCTCCATCGCATACAGCATGGCCTGGGTGCGGGCGGTGGCGCAGTCCCGGCTGCCGTACTGGGCGAGGTGGATCAGCTCCAGGGCGTCCTCGGGCCGTCCCAGATGGATCATCTGACGGCTCATGGCGGAGAGGATGTACGAGCCGAGGGGCTTGTCGCCCGCCTCCTTCGCGGCGTGCAGGGCGAGCACGAAGTACTTCTGCGCGGTCGGCTGGAGGCCGACGTCATAGCTCATCCAGCCCGCCAGCTGGGCGAGTTCGGCGGCGCAGACGAAGAGCCGGCGGCGGGTGGCCTCCGGGTGGGGCTCCTGGAGGAGGTCGGTGACCTCGTGGAGCTGGCCGACGACCGCCTTGCGCCGCAGTCCGCCGCCGCACTGGGCGTCCCACTCGCGGAACATCGAGGTGGTGGACTCCAGCAGCTCCAGCTCCGGGCCGGAGAGCCGGGCGGGGAGGGGCAGGGCGACCGGGTCGTGGCCCGGGGGCGGGGCGGCGGGGGTGTTCGGCGTGGGCACCAGCCAGCGCTGCATGGGCTCGACCAGCGCGGGTCCGGCGGCCAGCGCCAGCGAGGAGCCGAGGAAACCGCGCCGGGCCAGCATCAGATCGCTCCGGGAGAACTCGCTGAGCAGGGCGATGGTCTGCGGACCCGCCCAGGGGAGGTCGACCCCGGAGACCGAGGGCGACTGATGGGCGGTCCGCAGCCCCAGCTCCTCGATGGCGACGACGGCGCCGAAGCGCTCGGAGAACAGCTCGGAGAGGATCCGCGGGATCGGCTCGCGGGGCTGCTCGCCGTCGAGCCAGCGCCTGACCCGTGAGGTGTCGGTGCTGATGTGGTGGGCTCCCAGCTCGCGGGCCCGGCGGTTGACCTGGCGCGCCAGCTCGCCCTTGGACCAGCCGCTGCGCACGAACCATGAGCCCAGCTGTTCGTTGGGGCGCTTGCCGGTGTTCGTACCGGCTCCGCTGCCGTCCACTGAGAGGCCCCCGTCCATCACAACCCTGAAAGCTCGAACCCTTGTCAGAATGCCGTGCGCCACGGCCGTCTGTCCGCAGGAGGCACCCTCTCTGCAACAAGCCTGCACAAATAAGCCTGCACAAATACCGTCCGCCGGTCCGCGAGGACCGTCCGGGGCCGCGAGGCGCCTCGGGTCGCACGCCGGCCGCGCGCACGCGCTCACCGGTCTCGCACACTGAAAGTAATCCTACGATCACCCGTCTCGCGAGAAGGTTCCGCCAAACGCCACCATTCGCCACCCCTTCGAATGAACTCCCCCGCCGCCGGGCGCGATTCACTTGACGCACGACGATCAGAAGACGGCGGACCGGTGCGGACACGGGCGCGCGGAGCCATCCGCACTCCCCCTCGCGCCACCGTGCGCCACCCCAGCTACACCTGTGGCGACACTGTGTTACGAGGAAACTTCGGGTCGTAACCACCGGCGACACGACCCGTTGGAGGGGGCATGGGCATGGGCTTCACGATCGGCAGCAGCCGGGGCGCCAAGGACATCCGGTCCGGCTCGCGACGCCGTGGCCGCACGGCGGAGTGCACCGTGGTGGCCGAGTACACCGGACTCTGGGGCTGGTCCGTGGCCCCGGGAGCGCGCGCGGCGAACGGCGGGTGCTCCTGCGGCGACGCGGACTGCGCGGCCCCGGGCGCGCACCCGCTGCCGTACGCGGCCGAGATCCCCGCGGGCGCGACGCTGGACGAGGTCTCCACGGCCTGGGCGCGGGTGCCGGGGGCGACGCTGCTGCTTCCGGTGGGGCGGTCCTTCGACATCCTGGACGTCGCCGCGCCGGCCGGGCGGCGGGCGCTGGTCCGGCTGGAGCGGATGGGGCTGCCGCCGGGACCCGTCTCGGCGACGCCGGACGGCCGCTGCCAGTTCTTCGTCGCGCCGGGGGCCGCGGACGATCTGCCGCGGCTGCTCTACCGGATGGGCTGGGACGACGCGGATCTCGATCTGCACTGTCTGGGCCCGGGCGACCACATCACCGCCCCGCCCTCGGACCACGCGGGGCTCGGCCCGGTGAGCTGGCTCCGCCCGCCGTCGCTGGACACGGCGACCGCACCGCCGGAGGCGCGGCTGCTGCTGGGGACGCTGGCGTACATCTGTCACCGCTCGGCGGCCTGAGGCGCGCGGTTCGCGATCGGACCGGCGGCCTGAGGCACGGTCGGAGAGCCCGGCGATCCGAGGCGCGCGGTTCGCGATCGGACCGGCGGCCTGAGGCGCACGGTTCGCGGTCGGACCGGTGGCCTGAGGCGCGCGGTTCGCGGTCGGACCGCCGGGGCTTCCCGGGCGCGCGCCGTCGCGGGAACGAGAGCGCCCGCCGTACCGGGGCTTCCGGTACGGCGGGCGCGATGCGGTCTCCGCGAGGCGGGTCGCCTCCGACGCGGCGCGAGGTCCCGCCCGGGCGCGCGGTTCCGGTTCCGCTGCCGGTTCGGGTTCCGCTTCTGACGGGCGGTCCCGGTTCCGGCGCGGTGCGGCACGCCTTTCGGCGCGGCGCGCGGGCCGGGCCCTGGCCTCGAACAGGTGTCGCGGGCCCGGCGGGCGTCGTGGGTCAGTCGCCGATCAGGGCGTCCACGAACGCCTCCGGTTCGAACGGCGCGAGGTCGTCCGGACCCTCGCCCAGGCCGATCAGCTTCACCGGCACGCCCAGCTCCCGCTGGACCGCGATGACGATGCCGCCCTTGGCGGTGCCGTCGAGCTTGGTCAGCACGATGCCGGTGATGTTGACGACCTCGGCGAAGACCCGGGCCTGGACCAGTCCGTTCTGCCCGGTGGTGGCGTCCAGGACCAGCAGGACCTCGTCCAGCGGACCGTGCTTCTCCACGACCCGCTTGACCTTGCCCAGCTCGTCCATCAGACCGGTCTTGGTGTGGAGCCGGCCCGCGGTGTCGATGAGCACCACGTCGGCGCCCTCGGCGATGCCCTCCTTGACCGCGTCGAAGGCGATCGACGCCGGGTCGCCGCCCTCCGGCCCGCGCACGGTGCGCGCGCCGACCCGCTCGCCCCAGGTCTGGAGCTGGTCGGCCGCCGCCGCGCGGAAGGTGTCCGCCGCGCCGAGGACGACCGAGCGGCCGTCCGCGACCAGGACCCGGGCGAGCTTGCCGGTGGTGGTGGTCTTGCCGGTGCCGTTGACGCCGACGACCATGACGACGCCCGGGGTGTCGAGACCGCTCTCGGTCTTCACCGCGCGGTCGGCCTCGGTGCCGATGAGCTGGAGCAGCTCCTCGCGGAGCAGGGTGCGCAGCTCGTCCGGGGTGCGGGTGCCCAGCACCCGGACCCGCTCGCGCAGCCGCTCGACCAGCTCCTGGGTGGGCGCGACGCCGACGTCCGCGACGAGCAGCGTCTCCTCGATCTCCTCCCAGGTGTCCTCGTCGAGGTGCTCACGGGAGAGCAGGGTGAGCAGACCCTTGCCGAGGGAGTTCTGCGAGCGGGCGAGCCGGGCGCGCAGCCGGACCAGCCGGCCGGCGGTCGGCTCCGGGACCTCGATCTCGGGGGCGGCGACGACCGGGTCCTCGACGGCGACGGGCGAGCCGGCGGGTTCGTCCGCCGGCGGGAGGTCGACCTCCTCGATGGTGCGGCGTGGTTCTTCCCGCGGTGTCTCCGCCTCGTCGCCGACATGCGGCTCGGCGGGCGGAGCGGTGATGGTCGGCGCGGACGACGGGGCCGAGGGCGGCAGCTGCTTCTTATTGCGGCCGCGGATCACGAGCCCGCTGATCGCGCCGACGGCGACCAGGGCGATGACTACAGCAAGGATGACGAATTCCATAACCCACCCAGTATCGGTCACACCCGCCGTCGGAGGTCGGCCACACCCCGGCCGATTCGGGCGGGGACGCCGCCGAGGCGGCGGCGATCTCGCGCCGGGGCCCGGCGCGGGCGGGCGCGAAACCCGGATGACTGGGCCGAGCCCCGCGGGCTAGCGTCCTGTGCATGACCGTCTTGGAGTACCGGACCATCCCGGAGGCGCACCTTGAACGCGCCCTGGACCTGCACTATCTCGTGTTTCTCGGCAAGAGCGTCGACGAGGGGCCGCGGAAGCTCCACCGCGAGATCCTGGAGCGCTGTGACCTCGTGGGGGCGTACGAGGGGGACGAGCTGGTCGGCCTGCTGGCCGCGCACCGGCTGCTGCTGTCGGTGCCCGGCGGGGAGCTGCCGTGCGCGGGGGTGACCTTCGTCTCGGTGGCGCCGACGCACCGCCGCCGCGGGGTCCTCAGCGGAATGATCGCCGAGCTGTGGCGGCGGTGCGCGGCGGCGGGCGCGCCGCTGGCCGCGCTCTGGGTGTCGGAGACGGGGATCTACGGCCGGTTCGGTTTCGAGCCGGCGACCCGTTCGTACACGCTGGAGATCGACAGCGACCGGCCGCTGGAGCTGCGGACCGAGCCCGACGAGCGGCCGTTGCGGCTGGTCTCCGCCGAAGAGGCGCCCGGCGTGATCGGCCCGCTGCACGCCGCCGCCCGGGCGGAGCGCGCGGGGCGGGTGGCGCGGGACGATCTCTGGTGGCGCGAGCACGTCCTGCCGGCGGAGGACGAGGAGGACGACGACCGGAGCGCGCCCCGGGTGGTGACCCTCGGGGAGCCGGGCGAGACGCCCGCGGGCTATGTCCTCTACCGCACCCAGACGGACGACGAGGGCCGGGGCACCGTCCATCTCCAGGAGCTGGAGGCCGATTCGCCCGCCGTCGCCGCCGCGCTGTGGCGCTATGCGACCTCGATCGACCTGGCCGACAAGGTGCGGGCGTGGGGCCGTCCGCTGGACGATGTGCTGCTGCGGCTCTCCGCCGACCGCGACCAGGTGCGGATCACCCAGGAGTTCCCGGCGCTGTGGCTGCGGGTGGTCGACGTGCCCGCCGCGCTGGCGGGGCGGGCCTGGTCGGCCCCCGTCGATCTGGTGCTGGAGGTGACCGACACGGGGGTGTCGGCCAACGCCGGACGGTACCGGGTCACCGCGAAGCCGGACGGGGACGCGTACCGGGCGCGGGTCGCCCGGACCGAGGACGCGGCCGATCTGACCCTGGACGTCCGGGAGCTGGCGGCGGTGTATCTCGGTGACATCGCGCCGGCGGAGCTGGTCCGGGCGGGGCTGATCGCCGAGCACACCCCGGGGACGGCCGAGCTGCTGACGGCGGCGGCGCGGACCGGGCTGCTGCCGCACACCACGGACGAGTTCTAGGAGCCTGCCCTCCGCCGATTCCCCGGGCCGGGGGCCCGTGCCGCCCCTGTTGATCTGACACTACGTCAGCTATCGTCCCCCTTCGCCAGGCCCGCAGCCCGCGAAGGGGGACTTCTCCATGGCCTTCACCGTGGTCCGTTTCAATCTGGCCGACCCCGCCGGGACGCCCGAGACCCTCGCCGACCGCTACCGGGCGGCCGTGGAGATGGCCGGGTACGCGGACGAGCACGGCGTCGGCGCGGTCCAGACCGAGGAGCACCACGGCGTCGCGGACGGCTGGCTCCCCTCCCCGCTGGCCTTCGCGGGCGCGGTCCTCGGGGCCACCCGCCGGATCGGGGTCACCGTCTCGGCGGTCATCGGCCCGCTCCACGACCCGCTGCGGCTCGCCGAGGACCTCGCGGTGCTCGATCTGATCGGCCGGGGCCGGCTGATCACGGTCGCGGGCATCGGCTACCGACCCGAGGAGTACGCGCGCCAGGGCGTCGACTGGTCGCGGCGCGGCCGGCTCCAGGACGAGCTGCTGCGGACCCTGCTGCTGGCCTGGACCGGCGAGGAGTTCCCGTACCGGGGCACGACGGTGCGGGTGACCCCGCGCCCGTACACCCGGCCCCATCCGCCGCTGCTGGTGGGCGGGGGCTCACGGGCGGCCGCCCGGCGGGCGGCGCGGCTGGGGCTCCCCTTCTTCCCGGGCGAGCGTCTGCCGGAGCTGGGGGCGTACTACCGCGAGCGGTGCGCGGAGTACGGCACTGTCGCACGGCTGACGATGCCCGCCGCGCGGACCGCGCTGCTCCATGTCGCCGAGGACCCCGACCGCGCCTGGGACCGCTACGGCGGGCATCTGCTGCACGAGGCGAGGACGTACGCCTCCTGGCAGTCGGCGGACATCCGCTCGGCGGTGCGGTCGCGGGCGGCGACGGTCGGGGAGCTGCGGGCGGAGGGGGTGTACCGGATCGTGACGCCGCGGGAGTGCGCCGCCCTCGCGGCCCGGTCGGCGTCCCTGGTGCTGCATCCGCTCTGCGGCGGGATGCCCCTCGCCGAGGGCCGGCGCTCGCTGCGGCTCTTCTGCGCGGCGACGGCTACGGCGAGGGGCGGGGCGGCCGGCACGGCGACGGCTCAGCCCATCTCCTCCAGCGCCTTGCCCTTGGTCTCCTTGACGAAGAGCAGCACGAACGGGATCGAGAGCACCGCG
Source organism: Streptomyces sp. NPDC014894 (assembly GCF_043080985.1). Classification (NCBI taxonomy): domain Bacteria; kingdom Bacillati; phylum Actinomycetota; class Actinomycetes; order Kitasatosporales; family Streptomycetaceae; genus Streptomyces; species Streptomyces sp. NPDC014894. The sequence continues at coordinate 393,715 of NZ_JBIBWD010000001.1, read as the reverse complement.
AAGGAGGCGTAGATGATGTACGTCGCCGACAGGTCCCAGTCCGCGAGGCTCGGGAAGCTCGCGGTGATGGCCCAGTTGGCGATCCACTGCGCGGAGGCGGCGACGCCGAGGGCGGCGGCGCGCAGGCGGTTCGGGAACATCTCGCCGAGCAGGACCCAGACCACCACACCCCAGGAGAGCGCGAAGAACAGCACGAACACATGGGCGGCGACCAGCGCCACCGTGCCCTCCAGGCTGGGCAGTTTGCCGTCGACGAGATCGGCGGAGAACGCCCACGCCTCCACCGCCAGCGCGATCGCCATACCGGCCGAGCCGATGAGGGCGAGCGGTTTACGGCCGATGCGGTCGACCAGGACCATCGCGATCACGGTGCCGATGATGTTCACGATCGACGTGGTGAACGAGTAGAAGAACGAACTCGTCGGGTCGATGCCCACGGACTGCCACAGCGTGGACGAGTAGTAGAACGCCACATTGATGCCGACGAGCTGCTGGAAGACGGAGAGCCCGATGCCGATCCAGACGATGGGCAGGAAGCCGAACCGCGATCCGAGGAGGTCCTTGAAGGTCGACTTGTGCTCCCGGCGCATCGCCAGGTCGATCTCCTCGACCCGGGCGTCCAGATCGACGTGCTCGCCCTCGACCTCCGCGAGCACCCGCTTCGCCCGCTGGACCTTGCCGACCGAGATCAGATAGCGGGGCGACTCGGGGATCGCGAAGGAGAGCAGCCCGTACAGCAGCGCGGGCACCACCATCACGCCGAGCATCCACTGCCAGGCCTCGAGACCGGCCAGCTCGCCGCGCTGGTCGCCGTCGGCGAGCTGGAGGATGCCGAAGTTCACCAGCTGGGAGACGGCGATGCCGATGACGATCGCGGCCTGCTGGAAGGAGGCCAGCCGGCCCCGGTAGGCCGGCGGGGAGACCTCGGCGATGTACGCGGGGCCGATGACCGAGGCCATGCCGATGGCGAAGCCGCCGATGACCCGCCACATCGCCAGGTCCCAGAGCGCGAACGGCAGCGCCGAGCCGACCGCGCTCACGGCGAACAGGACGGCGGCGATCCGCATACAGGCGATCCGGCCGATGCGGTCGGCGATCCGGCCGGCGGTGGCCGCGCCGATCGCACAGCCGATCAGCGCGATCGCGATGACCTGCGCCAGCTCCCCCGAGCCGATGGCGTACCGGTCCCGGATCGCCTCGACCGCGCCGTTGATGACCGAACTGTCGTAGCCGAAGAGGAATCCGCCCATGGCGGCGGACGCGGTGATGAAGATGACATGACCGAGGTGTTCGGGATGGGCCTCGCGGGCCCCCGAGGCCGGGGGCGGCTGCGCACTGCTCGTCACATGTACTCCTGGGGCCGTGTGCTCGTGGACCGCCCGGCGGCGCGGCCGGGGAGGGCGAGCCCTCTCAGTGGCTCACAGCTCGCGGCGCGCCACCACCGGGGTGGGCTGTCGGCGTGAGAGTGCGGACGGGGTTCAGCGCAGCCGCTGTCCGATGACCTTGGAGACGCCGTCCCCCTGCATGGAGACGCCGTACAGCGCGTCCGCGACCTCCATCGTCCGCTTCTGGTGGGTGATCACGATCAGCTGGGAGGACTCCTGGAGCTCCCGCATGATCCCGATCAGCCGCTGGAGATTGGTGTCGTCGAGCGCCGCTTCGACCTCGTCCATCACATAGAACGGGCTCGGCCGGGCCTTGAAGATCGACACCAGGATCGCCACGGCGGTCAGGGAGCGCTCGCCGCCGGAGAGCAGGGAGAGCCGCTTGACCTTCTTGCCGGGCGGCCGGGCCTCGACGTCCACGCCCGTGGTGAGCATGTTCGCGGGGTCGGTCAGCACGAGTCTGCCCTCACCGCCGGGGAAGAGCCGCGCGAAGACGCCCTCGAACTCGCGGGCCGTGTCCCGGTACGCCTCGGTGAAGACCTGCTCGACGCGCTCGTCCACCTCCCTCACCACCTGAAGAAGGTCCTTGCGGGTCTTCTTCAGATCCTCTAGCTGCTCCGAGAGGAACTGATGGCGCTCCTCCAGCGCCGCGAACTCCTCCAGGGCGAGCGGATTCACCTTTCCCAGCTGCTGGTGGGCCCGTTCGGCCGACGCCAGTCGCCTTTCCTGGACGGCCCGGTCAAAACGTGCGGGCCGGTTGCGGGGATGATCCGGATCCTCCGGAAGCACCTCGCCGTCGGCGGGCGGGGCCGGGGGCACGGGCTGGTCGGGGCCGTATTCGGCGATCAGGGCGGCGGGCTCCACGCCCAGCTCCTCCAGCGCCCTGCCCTCCAGCTGCTCGATCCGCAGCCGCTTCTCCGCGCCGAGGACCTCGCCCCGGTGCACCGAGTCGGTCAGCCGGTCCAGCTCGGAGCCGAGTTCACGGCCCCGGGCGCGGGCCGCCGTCAGCTCCCGCTCCTGTCCGGCCGTCGCCGCGTCGGCGGCGGTGCGCTCCGCGTCGGCCCGTACGAGGGAGACCTCGGCGTGCGCCAGCAGCTGCCGGGCTCCCGCGGCGACCGCGGCGGCGACGGCGGCCTCGTGCCGCAGCCGGGCCCGCCGGCGCTCGGCGCGGGCGCGCGCCTCCCGTTCGGCGCGCGCTCCCCGGTCGAGGGCGTCCGCCCGTCCGGCCAGGCCCTTGACCCGCTCCTCATGGGTGCGGAGCTGGAGCCGGGCCTCCATCTCGGTCTGGCGGGCGTTGGCCCCGTCGGCGGCGAGCCGGTCCCGCGCCTGGCTGTCGGGCTCGTCCTCGGCGGGGGCCTCCTCGGCGACGAGCAGCCGCTCGGCCCACTCCTCCGCCTCCGCCCGGGCCCGCTCCAGCGCCTCCCGGGCCCGGGCGACGGCGGCCCCGGTGCGCTCGGCCTCGTCGGCGGCGGCCCTGGACTGCCCGGAGAGCCGGCCCAGCCGTCCGGAGACGGCGGACTTCTCCCGGTCGGCGGTACGCCGCCGCTCCCCCAGCTCCTCCACGCGCGCGGCGCACTCGGCGCGCCGGGCCTCGGCACGGCCGCGGGCCGGGGTCAGCTCCTCGCACCGCGCGGCCAGCTCCGCCAGGGCCCCGGCGGCCTCGTCCACCGAGGCCCGCACCTCCAGCAGACTGGGCGCACCGGCCGCGCCGCCCTGCGCGAAGTGCGCCGAGAGGACGTCGCCCTCGGCGGTGACGGCGGTGAGTCCGGGGCGCGCGTAGACCAGTTCCTCGGCCTGCTCCAGCGTGTCCACGACGACATGGCCGCGCAGCAGCAGCCGTACCGCCGCCATGAGTTCCCCGGGTCCTCGCACCAGTTCCACGGCGTACGGGCCCGGCGGGCGGCCTGGGCCGGCGGGCCCGGCCGGCGGGGGCTCCTCCGGGGCGTCCGCCAGGAGTATCGAGGCGCGGCCCGCGTCGGTCTTGCGCAGCAGACGCAGCGCCTCGGCGGCCGACGCCGGGGTGGCGACGGCGATCGCGTCCGCGGCCGCGCCCAGGGCGGCGGCGACCGGGATCTCGTACCCGGGGACGACGGTGAGGAGTTCGGACGCCGGGCCGAGCAGACCGCCGACGCGGTCCCTGGCGGCGAGCAGCGCCGCGGTGCCGTCCTTGCGCCGCAGGCCGAGCGCGAGGGCGTCGCGGCGGGCGGTGAGGGCGGCGCGCTCGCGCTCGGCCTCGGTGAGCGCCTCGCGCACGGCGGCCAGCTCCTCGTCGGCGACGGCGAGTTCGCGGCGGGCGGCGTCATGGCGTTCGCCCAGCTCGGCGTCGTCGGCGTCCAGTCCGGCCACCTCGGCGCGGAGCGCCTCGTACTCCCGCAGCGCGGCGGCCGCCCGCTCGCGCGCCTGTTCGTGCGCGTCGGAGAGCCGGTCGATCTCGGCCTGGGCGGAGGCCGCCCGGCCGCGGGCGGCGGCGACCTTGCCGCCGAGGCGGGCGAGTCCCTCGCGCCGGTCGGCGATGGCGCGGGCGGCGTCCCGCAGCCGGCGCTCCTCGGCGGCGAGTTCCCGTTCCAGTTCGGCGCGGTGGGCCACGGTGTCCTCCAGCGCCCGGGCCGCCGACTCCAGCGCGGCCGTCAGCTCGGCCTCCTGCTCCCGGACCCGGGCGGCCTCGCGCTCCAGGTCCTCCGGGTCCCGGCCGCGCCGCTCCTCCACCGGCGGCGCGGTGGCGCTGCGGACCCGGGCGTCGGCGAGGGAGACCGTGCCGCGCACCCGCTCGGCGAGCTGGGACAGCTCGTACCAGCCCTGCTGGGCGGCCCGCCCCCGGGGCGCGAGCCGCCGTACGGCCTCCTCCAGCGCGGCCTCCCGGGCGAGCGCCGCCCTCAGCTCGGCCTCGGCGGTCTCCTTGCGCTCCTTGAGCGCGGCCTCGTCCGCGATCTCGGCGCTGAGCGCGGTCCGCAACCGGACGAGATCGTCGGCGAGGAGCCGGAGCCGGGCGTCGCGCAGACCGGCCTGGATGACGGCGGCCCGGCGGGCCACGGCGGCCTGGCGGCCGAGCGGTTTGAGCTGTCGGCGCAGTTCGTCGGTGAGGTCCTGGACCCGCGCGAGATTGGCCCGCATCGCGTCGAGTTTGCGCAGCGCCTTCTCCTTGCGCTTGCGATGCTTGAGTACGCCCGCGGCCTCTTCGATGAAGGCGCGGCGGCCCATGGGATCGGCGTGGAGTACGGAGTCCAGTCGGCCCTGTCCGACAATGACGTGCATTTCCCGGCCGATACCGGAATCGGAGAGCAGTTCCTGAATGTCGAGGAGCCGGCAGGTGTCGCCATTGATCTGGTATTCACTGCCGCCGTTGCGGAACATGATCCGGGTGAGAGTGACCTCGGCGTACTCGATGGGCAGCGCGCCGTCGGCGTTGTCGATGGTCAGCGAGACCTCGGCCCGGCCGAGCGGCGGACGCCCGGTGGTCCCGGCGAAGATGACGTCCTCCATCTTTCCGCCGCGCAGCGATTTGGCGCCCTGCTCGCCCATGACCCAGGAGAGCGCGTCCACGACATTCGATTTGCCGGAGCCGTTGGGGCCCACGACACAGGTGATGCCCGGTTCGAACCGCAGGGTGGTGGCGGAGGCGAAGGATTTGAAACCGCGCAGGGTCATGGCCTTGAGGTGCACGCAGCCGGACTCTACCTTCAGCCGGCGGTTTCACCCGGGAGGGCGGGGGGCACATCAGACGGTAAGTGTGGGGAGGCGGATGCCGTGGGGGGAAAGAAAGAAGGGACGCCGAGGCGTCCCTTGCATATCTTGCGCGGATCTCAGACGGATCGCCGGGCTCAGGTGAGCGCGGGCTCCGCCTGCGGTACGTCGATGTCGATGCCGTCAAGCAGCGACTCTCCGGGGTGCTGAGCGACGGCAGCGCTGAGCGCGTCATTCTCGGACTGGATCCGTACGAGTTCGGATTCCAGATCCTGGACGCGCTGCTGGAGCCGTCGCATCTCGGCGAGGAGTCGCGGGTCAGAACCGCCGACGTAACCGAGAAGCGCCTTTGCCATGATGGATGGTCCTCCACACTGAGTGACCGACCGATGCGGTGTGGGTCGTGAGGGATTCGCACCCGCGGTGCTCGACAGTGCTCTGGTACTGCTCTATCACTGCGGTTCTTACTGCCAAACAGCTAAGGTGCGCGGGGATTCCAGAGTCTCACCAAAAAGTTTGACGGTCAACACGATCACACCCCGTGGGGGTAGGGCCGGCCGGGGGCTCACATCCGTCGCGCTTGCGGCGGAGGGCTCTGCTCCGGGGCCTTGGGGGCGGCGGGATCCGCCCTACTGCGGCAGCCTGGCACGGTTGGCCCTTATTGGCAACCACCTGCTTGTTTCCCCATTCGGCGGGGGTGCGCGGAGGGAGCCCCGGCGGCCCCGGGAGCGCCGGGGCGCCGGCCGTGGAACGGGTCGCGTCAGCGGATCGCGAAGCCGTCGTAACCGCCGCGTGGCGTGTCCCATATCTCAGTCACACCGTCGACACGTCCGGGTGTGTCGGCGGAGCGCAGCCACTCCAGGAGACGGTGGCAATTCTCACGTGATCCCTCCGCGACGATCTGCACCCTGCCGTCGTCGAGATTGAGGGCGAATCCGGTGAGCCCCCCGATCTCCAGAGCGTTTGCCCTGGTAAACCATCGAAAACCCACTCCTTGTACTCGACCGCGTACCCAGGCGGTGAGCCGTGCCGCATCGTTCATGACTGCACGGTATCCGCAGAGGCGCCCCGTCGATTTCCCCATCGTCACCTTCCGCCCCACGCGTCATGGCGTACAGTCCGGTCGCAATGAACCTCACCCGTTCGGGTGAACCGGTCTTCTCGTCCAACCGATGCGGGGCCGGAGTGCGACCGGCATACGGCGGAGCGGTACAACCGCCGAGTACGAGGAAGGCACAAGCAGATGGGACGCCATCGTCGCTCCACCAAGCGTGCGGTCAGGCCCGTTCGCACGGGACTGCTCGGCGCCTCCGCGGCCATGGCGGTGGGTGCGGTCGCCGTCGCGTCCGGACTGCTGCCGGGCGGCGACACCTACACCATGGGCGGCGACAACTCCCCCGGCAGCCAGGTGCGGAGCGGGGGTTCGGCCACGCTCCAGACCCAGGGCGACTCGGGCGAGGAGCCCGCCCGGAGCACCGCCGGAGCGATACCCGCGCCCGCGCACGCCCCCTCGAAAACGCCCTCCCAGAAGCCCCCGGCCGCTCCCTCCGCCAAGCCCTCGCAGAAGTCCGAGGCGCCTCCGGAGCGGAAGACGGCCACTCCGGAGCGGACCGCCGAGACTCCGAAGGAGAAGGCTCCGGAGCGCGCCGAGGAGCGCGCGTCCGACCGCTCTGCCGAACGCACCGCCCCGCCCCGGCAGTCCGCGTCCCCGAAGCCCTCCACCCCCGCGCCGTCGGCGCCCTCGGGAACGGCGACCGAGGCCGAGGTGCTCGCGCTGGTGAACGAGGAGCGCGCCAAGGTCGGCTGCGCCCCGGTCCGGTTCGACGCCGCACTGGCCCGGCTGGCGGGCGCCTTCAGCTCCGACATGGCCGCGCGGGGGTTCTTCTCCCACACCGACCCCGACGGCGACACCCCCTGGGACCGTGCCGAGCGGGCGGGCGTGAGCAATCTCGGCGGCGAGAACATCGCCCGCGGCCAGGCGGACGCCGAGGCGGTGATGAACTCGTGGATGAACAGCGAGGGTCACCGCGCGAACATACTGAACTGCGACTACAAGACGCTGGGCGTCGGGGTCCACCTCGGCGACGGCGGCCCCTGGTGGACCCAGAACTTCGGCTTCTGAAGGCACACCGCGTCTCCGGCCTGACAAGTCCCTGGCGTTTTTGCCGAGTACCACCCTCTTCGAAGGTCAGCGCTCCGCCGACATAAGGTGATGGTCATGGACGACGGTCCGGCCTTTGACGTCCTCGCGCGAGGCTGCCCCTCCCGTACGACGCTGGAGCACCTCACCGGCCGCTGGGGCGGACTCACCGTCGCCGCGCTCTTCGCGGGAAGCCTTCGCTTCAACGAGCTGCGGCGCGCCGTCGACGGCGTCAGCGAGAAAATGCTCTCCCAGACGCTCCACGCGCTGGAGCGCGACGGGCTGGTGCACCGCGAGGCCGACGCCGGCTCACGGGCCCGGGTGGACTATGAGCTGACCCCGCTCGGCCGGGCCGCCGCCGAGCGGCTGATCGGTCTGATCCGGCTGGTGGAGAGCCGGATGCCGGAGGTCCTCGCGGCCCGGCAGCGCTATGACGAGGGGCGTGAGAGCCTCGGCGGACGCTGACAGCGCGGGCAGAAGTAGCTGGACCGATTCATCCAGGGCCGCCGTCTGATCAAAGTGCCGCAGCGGCGGCAGGGCTCGTCCTCACGGCCGTAGGCGTCCAGCGAACGGTCGAAATAGCCGGATTCGCCGTTCACATTCACATAGAGGCTGTCGAAACTGGTGCCGCCGGCCGCCAGCGCCGCGTTCATCACGTCCCGTACATGACAGAGAAGCTCGGCAGAGCGGGCCCCGGCGATGCCCGCCGTCGGGCGCTCGTAGTGGAGCCTGGCGCGCCAGAGCGCCTCGTCCGCGTAGATATTGCCCACGCCGCTGATCAGCGACTGGTCGAGCAGGGCCCGTTTCACCGTCGTCCGCCGCAGCCGCAGCGCGGCGTGGAACGCGGCGTCGTCGAAAGCGGGGTCCAGCGGATCGCGGGCGATGTGCGCGATCGCGTCGGGCAGTCCGTCGGGGGTGTTGTCGTGCAGCGAGAGCCCGCCGAACGTCCGCTGGTCCACGAAGCGCAGCTCGGTGCCGAGGGAGTCGTCGAAACTGACCCGGATCCGCAGATGCTTCTCGTCCGCCGCGTCCTCGGGCTGCACCAGCAGCTGACCGCTCATCCCGAGATGGCCGAGGACCGAGGAGTCGGTGTCGGCCAGCGGCAGCCAGAGGTATTTGCCCCGGCGGCGGGCGATGCCGACGCTGTGACCCTTGAGCCGGGCGGCGAAGTCGTCGGCTCCGGCGAGATGGCGGCGGACGGCTCGCGGGTGCAGCACACGCACCTCGGCGATGGTCCGGCCGCTGACCCAGCACTGGAGTCCTCGGCGTACGACCTCGACCTCGGGCAGCTCGGGCACGGGGCTCCTCCGGGAAACGCTCGCGGTGACGCCCGCAGCGTACCGCCCTGTCGGCGGACACCGGTCATCGGGGACCGGACAGTAGGCGGGAAACGGACCCTCGCTCCGGGGAAGAGACCGAGGCCCCCGCGCTCCCGGAGCGTTCCGGGGGCACGGGGGCCTCGATGTGATCGGACGGGCGGGACTCAGGCCGTGGCCCGGTCCGCCTGTTCCTCGGAGCCGGCCGCCGCGGAGGCGTCCAAAGACTCCTCCCCGGACGGCGAACCGCCGGGCGAACCGGCGGCCGAAGGGGCTCCGGATTCCGCGCCGGCAGCGGCCGACTCGGTCCGGTCCGCCGCTTCGGAGGCCGCCGACCGGGCCGTGGCCTCGGCCTTCGCCTCCTCGGCCCGCAGGTCCGCGGCGGCACGGATCTCCCGCCAGGCGGATTCCGCGGCCTGCTGCTCCGCTTCCTTCTTGCTGCGGCCGGTGCCGGTGCCGTACGAGACACCACCGACGCGGGCGGCAGCGGTGAAGGTCTTCTCATGGTCCGGACCCGTCTCGGTGACGACGTACTCCGGAACACCGAGACCCTCGGCCGCGGTCAGCTCCTGGAGACTGGTCTTCCAGTCCAGGCCCGCACCGAGATTCGACGACTTCTCGATCAGCGGATCGAAGAGCCGGTGCACCAGCTCGGACGCCGCCTCCAGACCCTGGTCGAGATAGACGGCGCCGATCACCGCTTCGAGGGTGTCGGCGAGAATGGACGCCTTGTCCCGGCCGCCCGTGCCCTCTTCGCCCCGGCCGAGCCGGATGAAGAGACCGAGTTCGAGACCCCGGCCGACCTCCGCCAGCGCACGCGAGTTGACCACCGCGGCCCGCAGTTTGGCCAGCTGGCCTTCCGGCAGATCGGGGTGGGTGCGGTAGAGGGTGTCGGTGACCACCAGACCGAGCACGGAGTCCCCGAGGAACTCCAGCCGCTCATTGGTGGGCAGACCGCCGTTCTCGTACGCGTACGAACGGTGGGTCAGCGCACGCACCAGAAGGGCGGACTCGAGGTGATACCCGAGCCGCCCTTCCAGAAGCGTGTGGGACGAGGCTGCGTTGACTGTTTTGCTGGCGTCTTCCTGCTTCTTGGCATTGGACAGCTCAGACATCGGGCCTCTCACCAGCCGCTCAGACCGCGAGGACCTGGCGCTTGTTGTAGGTGCCACAGCTAGGGCACGCGATGTGCTGCAGCTTGGGCTCCTGGCAACGCTCGCACGAAACCAGGGTGGGGACCGCAGCCTTCCACTGCGACCGGCGGTGGCGCGTGTTGCTGCGCGACATCTTCCGCTTCGGAACAGCCACGGCTACTTCTCCTGCTTCTCGTCGACGCCCGGTTCGGCGCCGCTCATGTTGTCCTTCTCGCCGTCCTTGACGGTTTCGGCGAGTCCTTGCAATGCCGCCCAACGGATGTCGAGGGCATCGTGGTGGTGGTCCGGGTCGTCGTCCAGCCGGATTCCGCACTGGGCGCAGAGACCGGCACAGTCCTCCCGGCACACCGGCTGCATCGGCAGTGCGAGCACCACCGCATCACGCAGCACGGGCTCGAGGTCGAACAGGCCGTCCTCGAGATGGAGGATGTCCTCGTCCTCGGCGTCGTCGCCGGGCTCCGCGGCACGGCCGCGGCCCCGGTCGTCGGCGTCGGGGTACGTGAACATCTCCTGGAAGTCCGCCGCGACATCGAGGCGCAGCGGCTCCAGACACCTTACGCACTCCCCCTCGGCCGACGCACGGGCGGTGCCGGTGACCAGCACTCCGTCCATGACCGACTCCAGGCGGAGGTCCAGCTCGACGCTCTCGCCCTCCGGCACGGCGACGACTCCCTCGATCCCGAAGACCGCGGGGGCGCCGGGGGCCGGGATCGTGCGGGACAGCCGCTGGAGCGCGCCGGGACGCCGGCCCAGCTCGTGCGTGTCGAACACGAGGGGGTTTCGGTGGTCGAGGCGGGCGTTCAGGGCTTTTCCTGCTTTCGGGATGCGTGCTGCTGGGGGAGAGAGGGCTGTCGTCCCGCTGTACGCGGGAGGCGGGCAGCCGGAATCGCGTGACTACGCGCGACCGAAGAGCCAGGATACTGGACAGGTCGCCATAGACCCAATCCGGCCCCGGGGGCCCTCCCGGCGCCTTGCCCGGCGCGCCTCGCGCGGGGCCTCAGCGCCCCTGCTCATAGCGGCGCAGCTCCTCCAGATCGATCATGCTGGTGTCGAAGAAGCTGGTCTCGTCGAGGGCGGCGGCCCCCTGCGGGGCGGGCAGCTGGGGCTGCTGGGACTGCTGGGGCACGTCCTGGTACGCGTAGTGGTCCGGCTGCCCGTACTGCTGCTGGGCGTATCCCTGCTGCTGATAGGCGGCGTAGGGGTCCTGCGGCTGATCCTGAGGATACGGGGCGTAGCCGGGCTGCGGCTGCGGGTATCCGCCGAAGGGATCCTGCTGGGCCGGGATGTGCGGCTGCGGGGCCGGCGGGGGGCCGGGGTCGTGCGGGGGCGCGGCCGGCAGGGGCTCCGGGGCGTGCGGGGGCGCGGCCGGGGGCCGGGGCTCCCGGGTCTGCCGCGGCTCCGGATCGGCCAGCTCCGCCAGGCCGGCCAGATACTCCGCGTCACTGGAGTGCCGCCGGGCCGTGCCCGCCGCGTCCTGGGCCGCCATGTGCTCGCCGAGGGCGTCGCCGGTGGTCCGGCCGTGGAGCTTCTGGCGGCCGCGGCCGACCGCGTCCAGGGTCTTGGAGAGCACCGCCTCGAACGCGCCCAGCTTGGCGTCCACGTACTCGTCGGCCCGGTGGATCAGGGTCTGCGGGTCGGCGCTGTACTCGGGGGCGTCGGGGTCGGGGTAGCCGTCCTGGCCGAGGCCCGGGCCCCGGCCGAGGAGCTTCTCGCGGCCCCGGTCGACGGAGCCGATGGTCTTGGTGAGGACGACCTCGAAGTTGGCGAGCTTGGAGTCGACGTAGTCGTCGGCCTCGGCCCGGATCTCCTCGGCGTCGCGGCGGGCGTCGGCGAGGATGCGGTCCGCCTCGTCCTGGGACCGGCGGGCGACCTGGGTGCTGGAGACCAGCGAGCCGCGCTCGGCGTGGGCGCTCTCGATGATCCGCTCGGCCTCGTGGCGGGCCTCGGCGACCATCTGCTCCCGGTCGCCGATCAGCTCCTGGGCCTGCGCCAGCGAGCCGGGCAGGGCCTGGCGCACCTCGTCGAGCAGGGCGAGCAGTTCGGCGCGGTTGACCACGCAGGACGCCGACATGGGCATGGAGCGGGCGCTCCCGATCGCCCGGACGATCTCATCGAGCTTCTTCTGCACGTCCACCCTGGTCCGCCACTCTCTGCCTGGAACGTCTGAGCCGGGTCCGCCGCGTACCGGACGGACGGGACGACTGTACGGCGCGCGGGCGGCCCCGGGACACCGATTGACGGACCGTCAGTCCGGGCCGCCGGTACGGATACCGGCGGTCAGGCGCCGGTGAGACGCGCGACCAGCGCCTCGTGGACGACCGGCGGCAGCAGATGGGAGACGTCGCCGCCCCAGGCGGCGACCTCCTTGACCAGGCTGGAGGAGAGGAAGCTGTAGGTCGGGTTGGTCGGGACGAAGAGGGTCTCGACGCCGGAGAGGCCGTTGTTCATCTGGGCCATCTGCAGCTCGTAGTCGAAGTCGCTGACCGCCCGCAGGCCCTTGACGATGGCGGGGATGTCCCGGGCCTTGCAGAAGTCGACCAGGAGTCCGTGGTGGGACTCGACGGAGACGTTTCCGTACTCGGAGGTGACCGAGCGGATCAGGTCCATCCGCTCGTCGACGGTGAACAGCCCCTTCTTGGACTGGTTGATCATCACCGCGACATGGACGGTGTCGTACAGCTTGGAGGCGCGGGCGATGATGTCGAGATGCCCGTTGGTGATGGGGTCGAAAGACCCCGGACAGACTGCGCGGCGCACTGGAAGTCCCTCGCTCTCCGGCCCGCTCATGGGGCGTCTTCGCACGTAGAAGCCTCTGCGCAGACAGAGGCGGCGCGACCGTACCAAAGCGTTCCCTCGCCGTAGCGACGGGCCCGCAGCGGCTCGAAACCCCTCGGCCAGCTGAAGGTTCCGCCTCTGGTGCTGCGTTCCACGGTGGCGAGCGCGTCGTCGGTGAGCCAGCCCTGGGCCCGGAGTGTGAGGAGGATCTCCCGAAGATCGTCGTCGGTGACGGCGTACGGCGGGTCGAGGAAGACCACGTCGTAGGGCTCCTCGGGGGGCGGTCCCGTCACGATCTGCTCGGCCCGGCCGGTGCGGACCTCGGCGCCGGGGAGCCCGAGGGCGCGGACGTTCTCCCGGACGGTGCGGGCGGCCCGGGCGTCGGCCTCGACCAGCAGGGCGTGGGAGGCGCCCCGGGAGAGCGCCTCCAGTCCGACCGCGCCGGAGCCCGCGTACAGATCGGCGATCCGCAGCCCGTCGAGCGGGCCGAGGAACGCCTCCCAGCTGGAGAAGAGGCCCTCGCGAGCGCGGTCGGACGTGGGGCGGGTGCCGGTGCCGGGCGGAACGGCGAGTCGGCGTCCGCCGGCACTGCCGGCGATCACGCGGGTCATCTCGGTCCTCACACAGTCGTGGTCGGGGCCGGTCCGGCCCCTCGCCGCCCAGTCTCTCAGCTCGCCGCGGGGGCGGCGCGACACGGTCCCGGGCCCGGGACCGCGGGCGGGGGCGCGGGCTCAGCCCTTGTCGAGATACCGCTCGCGCTCCTCGTCCAGCAGGGCGTCCAGGGCCAGCCGCAGCCCGGGGGCGCGCTCCAGCTCCGGGTCCTCGCGCACGGTCCGCACGGCCTCCTCGCGGGCGGCGGCGATGACCTCCTCGTCGTCGATGACGGTGAGCATCCGCAGCGAGGAGCGGACGCCGGACTGCGCCTGGCCGAGGACATCGCCCTCGCGCCGCTGCTCCAGGTCGATCCGGGACAGCTCGAAGCCGTCGAGCGTGGCGGCGACCGCGCCGAGGCGGGCCCGGGCGGGACTGGCCTCGGGCATGTCGGTGACCAGCAGACAGAGCCCCGGGGCCGAGCCGCGGCCGACCCGGCCGCGGAGCTGGTGGAGCTGGGAGACGCCGAAGCGGTCGGCGTCCATGATCACCATCGCGGTGGCGTTGGGCACATTGACGCCGACCTCGATGACGGTGGTGGCGACCAGGACGTCCACCTCGCCCGCGGCGAAGCGGCGCATCACGCCGTCCTTGTCGTCGGGGTGCATCCTGCCGTGCAGCACCTCGACGCTCAGCCCCTGGAGCGGTCCCCGGCGCAGCTCTTCGGCGACGTCGAGCACGGCGAGCGGGGGGCGTTTCCCGTCCTCCTCGGCGGCGGGCTTCTTCTTGGGCTTCTCGTCCTCGTCGTCCCCGATGCGGGGGCAGACCACATAGGCCTGGTGGCCCTTGTCGACCTCCTCGCGGACCCGGTCCCAGGCGCGGGCCAGGAAGTGGGGCTTGTCCTGGGCGGGGACGACATGGCTGGCGATCGGGGAGCGGCCGGCCGGGAGCTGGTCCAGCACCGAGGTCTCCAGATCGCCGAAGACGGTCATGGCGACCGTCCTCGGGATGGGGGTGGCGGTCATCACCAGCAGATGCGGGGGCTGCTTGCCCTTGGAGCGCAGGGCGTCGCGCTGCTCGACGCCGAAGCGGTGCTGCTCGTCCACCACCACCAGGCCCAGATCGTGGAACTGGACCTTGTCCTCGATCAGGGCGTGGGTGCCGATGACGATGCCCGCGTCGCCGCTGACCAGGTCGAGCAGGGCGGTCCGGCGGGCGGCGGCGCCCATGGAGCCGGTGAGCAGCACCACCTTGGTGGCGTGCTCCGCGCCGCCCAGCATCCCGCCCTCGGCCAGCTCGCCCATCATCTCCACGACGGAGCGGTGGTGCTGCTGGGCGAGGACCTCGGTGGGCGCGAGCATCGCGGCCTGGCCGCCGGCGTCCACCACGGCGAGCATCGCGCGCAGCGCGACCAGGGTCTTTCCGGAGCCGACCTCGCCCTGGAGCAGCCGGTGCATCGGGTGCTCGGCGGCCAGCTCGGCGAAGATCTCCGCGGTGACCTTCAGCTGGCCGTCGGTGAGGGTGAAGGGCAGTCGCGCGTCGAAGGCGTCGAGGATGCCGCCGGGGCGGGGGCGGCGGGCGACGGCGGGCAATTGCGCGTCGGCGAGCCGGCGGCGGGCGAGCGCGACCTGGAGGACGAACGCCTCATCCCACTTCAGCCGCTCCCTGGCGGCCTCGACGTCGGCCCTGGTGTGCGGGCGGTGGATCTTGAGCAGGGCCTCGGGGAGAGGGACGAAGCCGCGGCCCTCGCGCAGGGCCGGGGGCAGCGGGTCGGCCGCCTCGCCGGCCCGGGGCAGCACCGCGTCGACCGCTTTGGCGATCTTCCAGGACTCCATGCCCTTGCAGGCGGGGTAGATGGGGATGAGCGCGCCGGCCCAGGACTCGACGTCGACCGCGTCCTCCTCCCCGCCGAGCTTGGCGTAGGAGGGGTGGGCGAGCTGGAGCCTGCGGTTGAAGACCGAGACCCGGCCGGCGAACATCGCCCGGCTGCCGGGCAGCAGATCCTTCTGCGGCTTGTGGACGCCCCGGCCGAAGAAGACCAGCTGGAGCCGGCCGCTGCCGTCGGTGATGGTGACTTCCAGGCGCTTGCCCCGGCCGCCGTTGAAGGTGTGCACCCGGGCGTCGGCGACCTGGGCGACCACGGTCACGTCCTCGTCGAGCGGAAGCTCGGCCAGCGGGGTGAGCCGGCCGCGCTCCTCGTACCGGCGGGGGTAGTGGTGGAGCAGATCGCTGACGGTGTCCAGGCCGAGCTGGTCGGTGAGCACCTTGGCGGTGGCGGGTCCGAGCGTCTTCTTCAGAGGCTCGTTCAGGGGTTCATCGGGCACGGGCACGCGGTCCATTGCACACCACCGCACTGACAGCCGGCGTCATCGGCGGGGTGTCCGGGGCGCGCGGGGGCCGGGGGCGGCCCCGTACGGACCAGTGCGCGGGGCGGGTCACTCGACGCCGATCTGCAGCAGGGGGGAGCCCCGGCCGCCTTCGTAGACGAGGGTGTCGACGGCGAGATAGGTCTCCCGGACATGGCGTTCCAGCAGGGCGGGGAAGCCCGCCGGGTCGGGGAGGGCCTCGCCGAGGACGAGGGTGACCAGCTCGCCGCCGGCCGCCAGCATGCGGTCCAGGACGGCGGTGGCGGTCGCGGTCAGATCGGCGCCGATGACGGCGACGTCGCCGTCCATCAGCCCCAGCACGTCTCCGGCCTGGCAGACGCCCGCGGAGGTCCAGGACTGCCGCTCGGCCACGGTCAGCTCGGCGTACCGGGTGGCGCCGGCCGCCGCCGTCATCGCGACCACGTCCTCGTCGAAGCGGCGTCCGGGCTCGTGGACCGCGAGCGCGGCGATGCCCTGGACCGCGGCGCGGGTGGGGACGAGCGCGACCCGGATCCCCTCCGTACGGGCCTGTTCGGCCGCGGCGGCCGCGGTGTGGCGCAGTTCGGCCGCGTTGGGGAGGAGGACCACCTCGCGGGCGTGCGCGCGGCGGATCGCGTCGACGAGTTCGCCGCTGGCGGGCCGCTCCCCGGGGCGGGTCGGCACCGTCGTCGCCCCGGCCTCGGCGCAGATCCGGGCGAGCCCCTCGCCGGGGACGACCGCGACGACCGCCCGCTGGACCGGTTCGGGGAGGCGGTCGGCGGTGTGCGCGCCGTCGAAGTGGGTGACGCGGATCCGGTACGGGCGTCCCGCCTCGACCCCGGCCTCGACGGCGGCGCCCGCGTCGTCGACATGGACGTGCACGTTCCACAGGCCGTCGCCGCCGACGACGACGAGGGACTCCCCCAGGGCGTCGAGGCGGGTCCGGAGCGCGGCGACGGCCTCGTCGGCGGCCTCCAGGAGGTAGATGACCTCGAAGGCGGGGCCGTCGGCGGCGCAGGGGGCGCCGGCCCCGGCGGGGACGGTCCCGGGGCGGGCCGGGGCGGGCCGGGCCGCCGGGGCCTCGCCGGTCACCGCCTCGACCAGCGCGCCGAGCACCGCGAGCAGTCCCCGGCCGCCGGCGTCCACGACTCCGGCGCGGCCGAGGACGGCGAGCTGTCCGGGGGTGGCCTCCAGGGCGGCGAAGGCTCCGTCGTAGGCGGCCCGGGCGGTCGGTCCGGCGGCGTCCGTGTCCGCGCGGGCGGCGGCTTCGGCGGCGGCGGAGGCGACCGTGAGGATGGTGCCCTCGACGGGGTGGGCGACGGCCTCGCGGGCGAGTTCGGCGGCCCCCCGGAGCGCTCCGGCGAGCCGGTCGCCCGCGCCGATCCGCTCCGCCATGCCGCGCAGCAGCTGGGCGAGGATCGTGCCGGAGTTGCCGCGGGCCCCGATCAGGGCGCCGTGCGCCATGGCCCGCGCGGCGTCGGCGGCGCCGGGCCGGGAGCCGCCGGTCTCGTGGGCGGCGAAGACCGCCTCGACGGCCTGGGCGGCGGATTCGAGGGTCAGATAGAGATTGGTGCCGGTGTCGCCGTCGGCGACGGGGTAGACATTGATCGCGTCGATCTCCGCGCGCTCGCGGCCGAGGGCCTCCAGGGATCGCGCGCACCAGATCCGTACCGCTGGGGCGTCGAGATTCTGCGGCACCTGGTGGTCCTCCTTGGGCGGCCGGGCGGGGCGGGCGGGAAACAGCCGGGCAGGGCCCTGAGCGGCGTCGCACCGCAGGGTAGACCCCGGCGGGCGGCGGCGGGCGGAGTGGGGGCGGCGGCAGTCGTGGTAGTTTCGTAGGGCGGATGCAGTCGTTGTATGCTGCTCCGGTTGCCCGATGAAAGTCGGGCCATTCCCCCGGCAGGCCACCGAATCAGATCACTGATTTCCGGCACGCCGGATTTCACTGTAAGTGCATCTGAAGTCTTTGGAGTGACCCGTGGCTGCCAACTGCGACGTCTGCGGCAAGGGGCCGGGCTTCGGCAACAACATTTCGCACTCGCACCGCCGTACGTCTCGTCGCTGGAACCCGAACATCCAGCGTGTGCGTGCCGTGGTCGGTCGGACGCCGAAGCGGCTCAATGTCTGCACCTCGTGCATCAAGGCCGGCAAGGTCTCGCGCTAAAGGTGAAGATCTCCACGCGAGTGGGGTTGATCCTGTCGTAGCGCAGCCCCTGCGGTTGCCTTGAAAAGCCGGTCCACCTCGGTGGGCCGGCTTTTCGCCGTACCCGAAAGTCCTGGGCGGGGCCCGCTGATCCCGGGTCGGGGTCCACGGGAAGTCCCGCCGACCCCGGCGAGGTCCCTCTCCGCGTCCCCCGGTCTCCCGGGGAACGCGCGAGGAGGCCGCTTCGTCAGGTGAGGGGCTGGCGGAAGCGCCAGCCGTGGTCGACCGGGCCGATGCCCGCGCCCAGGGGGAAGCCGGCCGCTATCGCGCCGGTCACATACTCCTTCGCCGCCCGGACCGCCTCGGGGACCGTGAGCCCCTTCGCCAGACCGGCCGCGATCGCCGACGCGAGGGTGCAGCCCGTGCCGTGCGTATGCCGGTTGTCGTACCGCTCCGCGCGCAGCCACACCTCCCGCGAGCCGTCGCTGAGCAGATCCACCGCGTCGCCGGGGAGATGGCCGCCCTTGATCAGCACCCAGCGGGGTCCGAGGGCGAGCATGGCGTCGGCGGCCCGGCTCAGCTCGCTCTCCTCGGTGACGCGGACGCCCGTGAGCTGTGCCACTTCGTCCAGATTGGGGGTGGCGAGAGTGGCGACGGGGAGCAGTTTGCGGCGTACGGAGTCGAGCGCGGAGGCCGCGAGCAGGGAGTCGCCGTGCTTGGAGACCCCGACCGGGTCGACGACCACCGGGGCGTCGGTCTCGGCGAGCAGCTCGGCGACGGTCTCCACCAGGGGGGCCGAGGCAAGCATTCCGGTCTTCACCGCCTGGACGCCGATGTCGTCGGCGACGCTGCGGTACTGGGCGCGTACCGCCTCGGCGGGCAGCTCCCAGTAGCCCTGCACGCCGAGTGAGTTCTGCGCGGTGACGGCGGCGATCACGCTCATGCCGTGGGTGCCGAGCGCCAGCATGGTCTTCAGGTCGGCCTGAATGCCCGCGCCGCCGCCGGAGTCGGAGCCCGCGACAGTGAGGACGAGAGGCAGTTTCACGATCCCTCCGAGGAGCCGAAGTGGTCCCAGCCGCCCTTGCTGTGCCAGGGCGCGCCGTCGACGGTCACCTGGGGCAGGGCGGAGGGGTGGAGGACTTCTCCGATGACTTTCCAGCGTGCGGGCAGTTTGGTGTCGCGGGGGAAGGTCGCGACGATCGCGTGGTCCTCTCCCCCGGTGAGCACCCACTGCAGCGGGTCGACGCCGACGGCCTGGCCGATGTCGTACATCTGGCTCGGCACGTCGACGGCTCCGGAGCGCAGGTCGATGCGGACCTTGCTGGCGTCGGCGATATGGCCGAGGTCGGCGACGAGTCCGTCGCTGATGTCGCACATGGCGGTCGCGCCGAGTCCGGCCGCCGCGGGTCCCGCGTGGTACGGCGGCTCGGGGCGGCGGTGGGCCTCGACGAAGGCGCGCGGGGAGCGGAAGCCCCGGGAGAGCACCGCGTGCCCGGCGGCGGACCAGCCCAGCCAGCCGGTGTAGGCGACGACGTCGCCGGGGCGGGCTCCGGCCCGGGTGACCGGTTCGTGGTTGCGGAGATCGCCGAGGGCGGTGATGGCGAGGGTGATCAGTTCACCGCGTACGACATCGCCGCCGACCACGGCCGCGCCCGCGACCTGGCACTCGTCGCGGATGCCGTCCATCAGCTCGGTGGCCCAGGTGACGGGCAGCTCGGCCGGGACGACGAGGCCGAGGAGGATCGCGGTGGGAACCGCGCCCATGGCCGCGATGTCGGCGAGGTTCTGCGCGGCCGCCTTGCGGCCCACGTCGTACGCCGTCGACCAGTCGCGCCGGAAGTGCCGGCCCTCCAGGAGGACGTCCGTGCTCGCCACGACCCTGCGGTCGGGCGCGGCCACGACCGCGGCGTCGTCTCCCGGTCCGATCCGGACCGCGGGGGTGGAGGTGAGGCGGGAGGTCAGCTCTTTGATGAGCCCGAACTCCCCCAACTCGCCCACAGTGCCCTTCACCCGAGTCTCACCTCTCCGTCGTCCTGCCGGACCGCCGCCCGGCCGGAACCCGCCCGCCGGAGCCCCCTCCGGCGGAACCCACCCGCCGGTCGCTCCGGCGGAAAACTCCTCCGCCGCCGAGGCCGGCGGAAACCCGTGCCACACCGCGTACGCCGTCCGGCGCGGGGGTCTCCCCGCAGCGCGTGACGACGCGATACCGTGGCGTCCCTTTCTCTCCCCCGGCGTCTCCCCACCGACCGTGGGGGACAGAGCCCCGGGGCGCCCTGGAGGTTCCGTGGTACAGGCGTACATCCTGATTCAGACCGAGGTGGGCAAGGCGTCGAGCGTCGCCGAGACCATCGGAGGGATTCCGGGAGTGATTCAGGCCGAGGACGTGACCGGCCCCTATGACGTCATTGTGCGGGCCCAGGCCGATACGGTCGACGCCCTGGGCCGGCTGGTGGTCGCCAAGGTCCAGCAAGTCGAGGGCATCACGCGTACCCTCACCTGCCCGGTCGTGCACCTGTAGCCCCCGTCCGCACCGGGCCGGTGATTCCCGCCGGCCGCTCCGTACCGCGCCCCGCCCTCGCCGTCTCCCCGCCCGTCGCCCTGGGCTGCGATCGTACTGCGCCCGGGCGTCCCGCGGCCGGGGAAGGGGAGTTCGAGAACCGGTCGCCGACGGGAGGTCCGGGCTTCCGGGCCGGCCGGCGCGGCCCGGAAGCCCGGGCCGCCCGGCCGGTTCGGGCCGGCTCAGCGCAGCCCGGTGGAGCGGCGCAGCGCGGCCCTGATCAGCAGGTCCACCAGCTCCGGGTAGTCGACGCCGGTCTCCTGCCACATCCGCGGATACATGGAGATCGGGGTGAAGCCGGGCATGGTGTTGATCTCGTTGATGACGAACTCGCCGCTCTCGGTGAGGAAGAAGTCGGCGCGGACGAGTCCCTCGCAGGAGACGGCCTCGAAGGCGTCGACGGCGAGCCGGCGCACCTCGGCGGTCTGTTCCTCGGTGAGCGGCGCGGGCACCAGACCGGCCGCCGAGTCGATGTACTTGGCCTCGAAGTCGTAGAACTCGTGGGACTGGACCGGCGGGATCTCGGCCGGGACGCTGGCGCGCGGCCCGTCCTCGAACTCCAGCACGCCGCACTCGATCTCCCGGCCGCGCAGCAGCGCCTCGACGAGGAACTTGGGGTCGTGCCGCCGGGCCTCCTCGATCGCGTCGTCGAGCCCGGAGAGGTCGTCGACCTTGGTGATGCCGATGGAGGATCCGGCGCGCGCGGGCTTCACGAAGAGCGGCCAGCCGTGGTCGCCGGCGAAGTCGATGATCTTCTTGCGGGCGGCGGAGGGATCCAGCTCCCACTCGCGCGGGCGGATCACCTCGTAGGGGCCGACGGGCAGTCCGAAGGAGATGAAGACCCGCTTCATGTACT
The DNA here is from genome assembly GCF_043080985.1 of Streptomyces sp. NPDC014894. Taxonomy (NCBI): domain Bacteria; kingdom Bacillati; phylum Actinomycetota; class Actinomycetes; order Kitasatosporales; family Streptomycetaceae; genus Streptomyces; species Streptomyces sp. NPDC014894. The sequence goes on along the minus strand of NZ_JBIBWD010000001.1, from coordinate 372,772 downwards.
CCTTGTCCTGGCCGACGGCGGAGGCCAGCACGCCGGAGCCGACATAGGGGATTCCGGCCAGCTCCAGCAGTCCCTGGAGGGTGCCGTCCTCTCCGTACGGGCCGTGCAGCACCGGGAAGACGGCGTCGACCTCGCCGAGCGCCTTCGGCACCGCGCCGGGCTCGGTGTAGACGATCTCACGGCTGCCGGGGTCGACGGAGAGCACCACGCTGCCCTCGTCGGACTCGACGAGCTGCTCGACGCCGGGGGTCCGGCGGTCGGCGATCGTCATCCGGTCCGGGTCGTCGGCGGTGAGCGCCCAGCGGCCGTCGGCCGTGATGCCGATGGGCAGGACGTCGTACTGGGAGCGGTCGATCGCCCGCAGCACCGCGCCCGCGGTGACCGTGGAGATCCCGTGTTCGGAGCTGCGTCCGCCGAAGACGACGGCCACACGCGGCTTGCGGAGCGGCTGCCCGGGGGCTGACGGCCCGGGGCTCTGGGGGAGGTTCTCGGTGCTCATATCGCCATGAGACTACCGTGCGGACGGCGCGCCACGGAGGGCTGGCACGGCCTCGGAGCGAAGCCCGCGCGCGGACCGGGCCGGCGGGCCGGGGGGCCGTGCCGGCCCGGGATCCGTCCCGGGGCGCGTACGGGTCAGCGGCGTTCGGGCTTGGCGCTGCGCGACATGAGTTCCTTGAGCGCGACGACCGGCGGCTTGCCCTCGTGGACGATGCCGACGACGGTCTCGGCGATGGGCATGTCGACGCCGTGGCGGCGCGCCAGATCGAGTACGGACTCGCAGGACTTGACGCCCTCGGCGGTCTGCCGGGTGACCGCGATGGTCTCCTGGAGCGTCATGCCCCGGCCGAGGTTGACGCCGAAGGTGTGGTTGCGCGAGAGCGGCGACGAGCAGGTCGCCACCAGGTCGCCGAGGCCCGCGAGTCCGGAGAAGGTGAGCGGGTCGGCGCCCATCGCGAGGCCGAGCCGGGTGGTCTCGGCCAGTCCCCGGGTGATGAGGGATCCCTTGGCGTTGTCGCCGAGGCCCATGCCGTCCGCGATGCCGACGGCGAGGCCGATGACGTTCTTCACCGCGCCGCCGAGTTCGCAGCCGAGGACGTCGGTGTTGGTGTACGGGCGGAAGTAGGGGGTGTGGCAGGAGGACTGGAGCCGCTGGGCGACGGCCTCGTCCGGGCAGGCGACGACGGCGGCGGCCGGGCGGCGCTGGGCGATCTCCTTGGCCAGATTGGGTCCGGTGACCACGGCGACCCGTTCGGCGGGGACGCCCGCGACCTCCTGGACGACCTCGCTCATCCGCTTGGCGCTGCCGAGTTCGATGCCCTTCATCAGGGAGACGAGGACGGTGTCGGCGGGCAGCAGCGGGGCCCAGGCGGCGAGATTGCCCCGCAGGGTCTGGGAGGGGACGGCGAGAACGGTGAAGTCCGCGCCGTCCAGCGCCTCGGCGGGGTCGGTGGTCGCCCGCAGGGCGGCCGGGAGTTCGATCCCGGGGAGGTAGTCGGGGTTGGTACGGGTGGTGTTGACGGCCTCGGCCAGCTCGGCGCGGCGGCCCCAGAGGGTCACGTCGCAGCCCGCGTCGGCGAGCACCATGCCGAAGGCCGTTCCCCATGAGCCGGTTCCGAAGACGGCCGCCTTGGCGCGGTGAGTCACAGTGTTCCTTCCCCTGCGGCCTTGCGCCGCTGTTCTGCCCGTGCGGTGCGGTGGTCGTACGGCTCGGCCGGGGCCTTCTCGTCGCGTACGTCCTCCAGCAGCGCGGTGATCTCGGCCATGATGGCCTCGGTCGCCTCGCGCAGCACCTCGGGGGTCGGCTCCCGATCGTAGAACCGGCTCAGATCGACGGCGGGTCCGGCCTGCACAATCAGGGTCTTGCGGGGGAAGAGCCGGAACTTCCGCTCCCTGGCGTACGGCGGCATGGCCAGATGGGCGCCCCACTGGGCGACGGGCACGACGGGCACCTTGGTCTGGAGGGCGATCCGGGCGGCCCCGGTCTTGCCCGCCATGGGCCACAGGTCGGGGTCGCGGGTGAGGGTGCCCTCGGGGTAGAAGGCCACGCATTCGCCCTGCTCGATGGCGGCGACGGCGGCGCGATAGGCGTCCAGGGCGTCGGTCGTCTCACGGTAGACGGGGATCTGGCGGGTGCCCCGGAGCATCATCCCGACGAAGGGCGTCCGGAAGAGTGCGGCCTTCGCCAGAAAGCGCGGCACTCGTCCGGTGTTGTACTGGTAGTGCGCATACGAAAGGGGGTCGAGATACGAGTTGTGATTGACCACGGTGATGAATCCGCCGTCGGCCGGAATGTGTTCCATTCCCCGCCAGTCCCGCTTGAACAGAACCAACAGCGGCGGTTTAGCGATGACCGCCGCCAGGCGGTACCAGAAGCCGATTCTACGGCGGGACACTCGGACACCCTTCCTCGCTGACCGGGCCTTTGCCCGGATGCCGGGGGACAAGTGTCGCCCCCGGCACCTGGTCTGTCGAGCACACCGTACGCCCCGGTCACCGGACCGGACCTCCTGATGCGGCGGGCTCCGGGCCACAATGGGACCCCATGCGCACGGACGGAGACCCAGCCACGAACACCGACCCGCCGGCCCACTGGTCGCTGGTGGTCCCGCTGAAACCCCTCGTACTGGCCAAGAGCCGACTGGCCCCCGCGGCGGACGGCGTTCTGCGGCCCCGGCTCGCCCTCGCCTTCGCCCTGGACACGGTCGCGGCGGCGCTGGCCAGCCCGGCCGTGAGGGATGTGGCAGTTGTCACGGACGATCACGTGGCGGGCGCCGAGCTGGCCGCGCTGGGGGCGCGGATCGTGCCGGACACCCCGGCGGCGGGGCTCAACGCGGCCCTGGTCCACGGGGCCCTGGCGGTGCGCCGGAGCAGACCGGGGGCGGCGGTGGCCGCGCTCAACGCCGATCTGCCCGCACTGCGCCCGCTGGAATTGGCGCGGGTGCTCGCCCACGCGGCGGGATTTCCCCGGGCATTTCTGACGGACGCGGCCGGGGTCGGCACCACGCTGCTCTGTGCGAGAGGCGGCTCCGAATTGCGGCCGGGATTCGGCGGGCCGTCCCGCCGTCGTCATTCGGCCTCGGGTGCGGTGGAAATCGCGCTCGACGGCGTCGATTCCGTGCGACAGGATGTGGACACCGCGGCGGATCTGGCGGCGGCGCGCGCTCTGGGAGTGGGCGCGCACACCGCGCGGCGACTGGCGGCGGGCGCTCTCACGACGGACCGCTGAGCCGTTTTCGCGGGCTGTCGCGGGCCGGGCATTAGGGTGGCGTTCATGCAGGCGACCTCGTACACATACGACTTTGAAACCCGCGGCGGGAGCGTGCTCCTCGACGACGGCACCCCGGTGGAATTCGACGCGGCGGCCTTTGACGCGGGCGGGCTGCGGCTGCTGCGGCCGGGGCAGCGGGTCCGTATCGAGACGGAGGGCGAGGGCGAGAGCCTCCGGATCACCCTGGTGACCCTCCAGACCCTCTGAAGGCCCTGAGCGCCCCGCTCGCGCCGCCGAGGGGCCTGTCCGGCGGATTCCCCCGGACGCCATCGGATTCCGGCCTCAGCGGCCGGAAAAGGCCCTTCTGGGGCGCGGCGGCCTGGACACCCGCCCCCGGGCACGCCGCGGGCCGGGCTCCCCGAGGGGAGCCCGGCCCGGCGCGTCCGTGCCCGGTGGTCCGGTGCCGTTACCTCTTCCTGGCGGTGGCGCTCTTCTTGGCGGCGGTCTTGCGCGCCGTGGCCTTCTTGGCGGGCGCCTTCTTCGCGGTCGCCTTCTTGGCGGGCGCGGTCTTCTTCGCGACGGCGGCCTTCTTGGCGGGAGCCGCCTTCTTCGCCGGGGTCGCCTTCTTGGCGACGGCGGCCTTCTTGGCGGTGGTCGCCTTCTTCGCGACCGCCTTCTTCGCCGTCGTGGCCTTCTTCGCCACGGTCTTCTTCACCGCGGTGGCCTTCTTGGCGGTGGTCGCCTTCTTGGCGGTGGCCTTCTTCGCCGCGGCCTTGGTGGTCGTCCGGGTGGAAGCACCGCCCGAGAGGCTGCCCTTGGGCGCCTTCTTGACCGAGACCTCGCCGCCGCGCGGGAGCTTCTTCGAGCCGCTGACCAGGTCCTTGAAGCCCTGACCGGCGCGGAAGCGCGGTACGGAGGTCTTCTTGACCCGGACCCGCTCACCCGTCTGCGGGTTGCGGGCGTAGCGGGCGGGACGGTCGACCTTCTCGAACGAGCCGAAGCCGGTGACCGAGACACGGTCTCCGGCGACGACCGCGCGGACGATCGCGTCAAGCACCGCGTCGACGGCGTCTGCGGCCTGCTGACGGCCGCCGAGCTTGTCGGCAATCGCTTCTACGAGCTGCGCCTTGTTCACGTCTTCCCCTTCGGAGACATCGCCTGGACGAATGCGCCCAGGCTTTTTCGCACGTTAGGCAGATATATACCGCAAATCAAACACGAAACGGTCTAATCACCCTAGTGCCGCAACGAAGTCGACTGCGGAAGTCGTCTCCGTGGAGTTCGGGTGTCAGTCGCCTTCAGGGAATCGGCCCTCGTCGAGGTCCTTCATCAAGCGGTCCAGACGCCGTGCGGCATCCGGGAGATCGTGCTTCGCCGCGGCCGTGATGACCAGCAGCTTCCGGGTCAGCGCCATCCGTACGCTCTCCGGGACTTGCAGTGTGCGCACAGCGGTGTGCGCTTCCTTCAATCGGGCCGCGACAGCCGCATAGAGCTTGAGTTGGCTGTCGCGTTCCATGCACCGATTGTGCCATCTGGGGCGAGTTGTCGCCCGGCAGGGTCTCAACAGACGGCTGCGCCCCCCACCGGACGGTGAGGGGCGCAGTCGGGTAAAACCGCTGATCAGACCTGAATCGTGCGTGGTTTGAAGGCCGGCCGGGAGGCCTCGTAGGCGGCGATGTCGCCTTCGTTCTGAAGGGTGAGGCTGATGTCGTCCAGCCCGTTCAGCAGCCGCCAGCGGGCGTTCTCGTCCAGCTCGAAGGGGGCCGTGAGACCCTCGGCGCGGACCTCGCGGGCCTCCAGGTCGACGGTGATCTCGGCGGTGGGGTCGGCGTCGGTCAGCGCCCACAGCCGGTCCACGGTCTCCTGCGGGAGAACGACGGTCAGCAGACCGTTCTTGAGCGAGTTGCCCCGGAAGATGTCGGCGAACCGGGAGGAGATGACGGTCTTGAAGCCGTAGTTCTGGAGCGCCCAGACGGCGTGCTCACGGGAGGAGCCGGTGCCGAAGTCGGGTCCGGCGACCAGCACCGTGGCGCCCTGGCGCTCGGGACGGTTGAAGACGAACTCGGGGTCCTTGCGCCAGGCCTCGAAGAGCCCGTCCTCGAACCCGTCCCGGGTGACCTTCTTCAGCCAGTGGGCGGGGATGATCTGGTCGGTGTCGACATTGCTGCGGCGCAGCGGGACGGCCCGGCCGGTGTGTGCGGTGAATGCTTCCATGGCTGATCAGACTCCAGCGGGCGTACGGGCGGCGTCGTCGGACAGGTCGGCCGGGCAGGCCAGGTGACCGAGGACGGCGGTGGCGGCGGCGACCTGGGGGGAGACCAGATGGGTCCGTCCGCCCTTGCCCTGCCGGCCCTCGAAGTTGCGGTTGGAGGTGGACGCGGAACGCTCGCCGGGCGCGAGTTGATCCGGGTTCATGCCCAGACACATCGAACAGCCGGCGTGCCGCCATTCGGCGCCCGAGGCGGTGAAGACCTTGTCCAGGCCCTCCGCGACGGCCTGGAGGGAGACCCTGACCGAGCCGGGGACGACCAGCATCCGTACCCCGTCGGCGACTTTGCGGCCCTCCAGGATCGAGGCCGCCGAGCGCAGGTCTTCGATACGGCCGTTGGTGCACGAGCCTACGAAGACGGTGTCCACCTTGATGTCCCGCAGCTGCTGTCCGGCGGTCAACCCCATGTACTCCAGGGCCTTTTCGGCGGCGAGCCGCTCCGAAGCGTCCTCGTACGAAGCCGGGTCGGGGACGCTGGCGGAGAGCGGGGCGCCCTGGCCCGGATTGGTGCCCCAGGTGACGAACGGGGCCAGCGAGGCGGCGTCGATGACGACCTCGGCGTCGAAGACGGCGTCGTCGTCGGTGCGGAGCGTCTTCCAGTAGGCGACCGCCGCGTCCCAGTCCTCGCCCTGCGGCGCGTGGTCGCGTCCGCGCAGGTACTCGAAGGTGGTCTCGTCGGGGGCGATCATGCCCGCGCGGGCGCCGGCCTCGATGGACATGTTGCAGACGGTCATCCGCGCTTCCATCGAGAGCTTCTCGACGGCCGGGCCCCGGTACTCCAGGACATAGCCCTGGCCGCCGCCGGTGCCGATCTTCGCGATGATCGCCAGGATGAGGTCCTTGGCGGTGACGCCGTCGGGCAGCTCGCCGTCGACGGTGATCGCCATGGTCTTGGGGCGGGCCATCGGGAGCGTCTGGGTGGCGAGCACATGCTCGACCTGGGAGGTGCCGATGCCGAAGGCCAGCGCGCCGAACGCGCCGTGGGTGGAGGTGTGCGAGTCGCCGCAGACCACGGTGGTGCCGGGCTGGGTCAGCCCCAGCTGGGGGCCGACGACGTGGACGACGCCCTGCTCGACGTCGCCCAGCGGGTGCAGCCGCACGCCGAACTCCGCGCAGTTCTTGCGCAGGGTCTCCAACTGCACGCGGGAGACCGGGTCGGCGATGGGCTTGTCGATGTCGACGGTGGGGGTGTTGTGGTCCTCGGTGGCGATGGTGAGGTCCAGGCGGCGTACCCGGCGGCCGTTGTGCCGGAGGCCGTCGAAGGCCTGGGGGCTGGTCACCTCGTGCAGCAGGTGCAGATCGATGAAGAGGAGGTCGGGCTCGCCCTCGGCGCGCCGGACGACATGGTCGTCCCAGACCTTCTCCGCGAGTGTCCTACCCATCGCTTTCCCTCCGGCCGGCCGCTCTGCCGGCGCTTCTAGACACCTGTCGCGAGCCCATGGTTCCGGGGCCGCCTCTACAGACTGGCGGGTTCTCGGGAAATGTGAACTTGCGTTTCACAGTGTGAGACGCAAGTATCGTTGCATGGACAACTCTAGCGGCGTGGGCGTTCTCGACAAGGCGGCTCTGGTATTGAGCGCACTGGAGTCCGGTCCGGCCACCCTCGCCGGGCTGGTCGCGGCGACCGGGCTGGCACGGCCCACGGCCCACCGCCTGGCCGTGGCACTGGAACACCACCGCATGGTGGCGAGGGACATGCAGGGCCGCTTCATCCTGGGCCCCCGGCTCTCGGAGCTGGCCGCGGCGGCCGGCGAGGACCGGCTGCTGGCCACGGCGGGCCCGGTGCTCACCCATCTCCGCGATGTGACCGGCGAGAGCGCGCAGCTCTACCGCCGGCAGGGAGACATGCGGATCTGTGTGGCGGCGGCGGAGCGGCTGTCCGGTCTGCGGGACACCGTGCCGGTCGGCTCCACGCTCACCATGAAGGCCGGCTCCTCCGCGCAGATCCTGATGGCCTGGGAGGAGCCCGAGCGGCTGCACCGGGGCCTCCAGGGCGCGCGCTTCACGGCGACGGCCCTCTCGGGCGTACGGCGCCGGGGCTGGGCCCAGTCGATCGGCGAGCGCGAGCCGGGCGTGGCCTCGGTCTCCGCTCCGGTGCGCGGCCCGTCCAACCGTGTGGTGGCCGCGGTCTCGGTCTCCGGGCCGATCGAGCGTCTGACCCGGCACCCGGGCCGGATGCACGCCCAGGCGGTCATCGACTCCGCCGCCCGGCTGAGCGAGGCGCTGCGCCGCAGCGGCTGACTCCGGATCGCTCGACCGTCCGGCCGTGGTCCGCGGGGCTCCCGCGGACCACGGCCAACTCGGTTCCGGGGGCCCGCGCTTACCCGGGCTCGCGAGCGGCCGGGAACACGAAGAAGCCCCCCGCGTCACCGCGGGGGGCTTCTTCTCTGCGTACCCCCGACCGGATTCGAACCGGCGCTACCGCCTTGAGAGGGCGGCGTGCTAGGCCGCTACACAACGGGGGCAAGACTGAGATCGTGAGATCTGCTGGGCTACCAGGACTCGAACCTAGACTAAATGAACCAGAATCACTCGTGCTGCCAATTACACCATAGCCCATGGTGGTTTAGACCAGTACCCCCGACCGGATTCGAACCGGCGCTACCGCCTTGAGAGGGCGGCGTGCTAGGCCGCTACACAACGGGGGCCCTAGCGATCCCACCCGGCCGGAGCCGGGTGATGTCACTGCGCGGTCATCGGGTGCGACCCTGATGATCAGCAGGATGGATCTGTACCCCCGACCGGATTCGAACCGGCGCTACTGCCTTGAGAGGGCAGCGTGCTAGGCCGCTACACAACGGGGGCTTTGCAGATAAAGCTCTGCGAGCTGGCCTACCAGGACTCGAACCTAGACTAACTGAACCAGAATCAGTCGTGCTGCCAATTACACCATAGGCCACCAAAACGCAACCCCCGGTGGGGGGCTTGTTTGGCTTGCGCCTTCCGGTCCGGCCTCTTGGCCTTTCCGTGCGGCGCAGGAAGAACATTACCCGAAGGTGGACGACGCTCCAAAACGGGTATCGCCCCGCAACAGAGCGGGAAGCTGGTCGAGACCGGTGATCCGGATCAGCTCGGGCCGGCCGCCGGCGCCGGCGCGGTCGAGCCAGACGCCGGTGAGCCCCGCCTCGGCGGCGCCGCGCGCGTCGATGTCCGGCTCGTCGCCGACGTACAGGACCTCCCCGGGCGGCAGCCCCAGGGCCTCGCAGCCCCGGTGGAAGGCCTCGGCGAAGGGCTTGGCGACGCCCAGCTCGGGCCCGCAGAGCACGGCCTCGAAGCGGTCGTACACGCCCAGGGTCCGCAGTTTGCGGTCCTGGACCTGGATCGAGGCGTTGGTGAGGACCGCGTGGCGGTACTCCCCCGCCAGGGCGTCCAGGACGGGCAGCGCGTCGGGGAAGAGGGACCAGGCGGCCTCGTAGTGGACGAGATAGCGGTCGAACCAGCCGTCGGCGTCCGCGTCGCTCAGCGAGGCGTGTCCGGTGAAGCTCCGCACCCGGTCGCGGCGCTGGCCCTGCCAGTCGGTCTCCCCGGCGGAGAAGCGCTCCCAGTGCAGGGCCGTGACCTCGCGCCAACGGTCGAGGGCCTGGTCGGCGGAGGGGAATCCGCCGGCCAGGCCCTCGGCCCGGAGATGGTGCGACATGCCGGCCCGGTCGGCCGTGCGGTAGTCGAAGAGGGTGTCGTCCACGTCCCAGAGGATCGCGCGTATGGGCATGATCCAAAGGTAGCGGGGCGGGCGGCCCCTCCGCCCGGCGTTCTATCCGGCGAGTTTGGCCAGGGCCGCGTCGATCCGCGCCAGGGTCTTGTCCCGGCCGAGGATCTGGAGCGACTCGAAGAGCGGCAGACCGACCGTGCGGCCGGTGACCGCGACCCGGACCGGGGCCTGGGCCTTGCCGAGCTTGAGGCCGTGGGCCTCGCCCGCGGCCAGGACCGCCTCCTTGAGGGAGTCGGGGCTCGTCCAGTCCGCCGCGTCGAGCTTCTCGCGGGCCGTGACCAGCAGCGCGTCCGAGCCCTCCTTCATCGCCTTGGTCCAGGAGACCTCGTCCTCGACGGGGGCGTCCAGGAAGAGGAAGTCGACATTGGCGGTGATGTCGGAGAGCACGGTGAGCCGGGTCTGGGCGTACGGGGCGATCGCCTCCCAGGCGGCCCGGTCGAACCGTTCCGGGGCCCAGTTCGCGTACGGGGCCTCCAGCCACGGGGCGCAGGCCTCGGCGAACGCCTTCACATCGAGGCGGCGGATGTGGTCGGCGTTGATCGCCTCGGCCTTCTTGAGGTCGAAGCGGGCCGGGTTGGCGTTGACGTCGGCGATGTCGAACCGCTCGATCAGCTCGGCGACCGAGAAGACGTCCTGGTCGGCGGAGAAGGACCAGCCGAGCAGCGAGAGATAGTTGAGCAGGCCCTCGGGCAGGAAGCCGCGCTCGCGGTAGAGGTTGAGCGAGGCCTGCGGGTCGCGCTTGGAGAGCTTCTTGTTGCCCTCCCCCATGACGTACGGGAGGTGGCCGAAGGCGGGGATCTCCTTGGCGACGCCCAGCTCGATCAGCGCCTTGTAGAGCGCGACCTGCCGGGGAGTGGAGGAGAGCAGATCCTCGCCGCGCAGTACGTGGGTGATCTCCATGAGCGCGTCGTCCACCGGGTTGACCAGGGTGTACAGCGGGGCGCCGTTGGCCCGGACGATGCCGTAGTCCGGCACGTTCTCCGGGGTGAAGGTCAGCTCGCCGCGGACCAGGTCGGTGAAGGTGATCGTCTCGTCGGGCATCCGGAAGCGGACGATGGCCGGGCGGCCCTCCGCCAGATACGCGGCGGTCTGCTCGGCGGTGAGGTCACGGCAGTGGCCGTCGTAGCCGGAGGGCCGGCCGGCCGCGCGGGCGGCCTCGCGGCGGGTCTCCAGCTCCTCGGCGGAGCAGTAGCAGTGGTAGGCGTGTCCGCCGTCGAGCAGCCGCTGGGCGACGTCGCGGTAGATCTCCATGCGCTCCGACTGGCGGTAGGGCGCGTGCGGGCCCCCGACCTCGGGGCCCTCGTCCCAGTCCAGGCCGAGCCAGCGCATCGAGTCGAGCAGCTGCCGGTAGGACTCCTCGGAGTCGCGGGCCGCGTCGGTGTCCTCGATACGGAAGACCATGGTGCCGCCGTTGTGCCGGGCGAAGGCCCAGTTGAAGAGGGCGGTGCGGACCAGACCCACATGGGGGTTGCCGGTCGGCGAGGGACAGAAACGTACGCGGACGTTCGCGTTAGCCACGCTTGATCACCTTGTTGGTGAGAGTGCCGATGCCTTGGACGGTGACGGCGACCTCGTCGCCGACGTTGAGGGGGCCGACTCCGGCGGGGGTGCCCGTGAGGATCACGTCTCCCGGGAGCAGCGTCATCGCCTCGGAGATGTTGACGATCAGGTCCTCGATCGAATGAGTCATCTGACTCGTCCGGCCGAGCTGGCGCTGTTCGCCGTTGACCGTGCACTGGATCGCGAGGTCGCTCGGGTCGAGGTCGGTCTCCACCCAGGGGCCGAGCGGGCAGGAGGTGTCGAAGCCCTTGGCCCTGGCCCACTGCTTCTCACGGCGCTGGACGTCGCGGGCGGTGACGTCGTTGGCGCAGGTGTAGCCGAGGATGACGTCCTTGACCCGCTCGCGCGGGACCTCCCGGCACATCCGGCCGATGACCACGGCCAGCTCGGCCTCGTGGTGCAGCTCCTGGGAGAAGGAGGGGTAGGCGATGGCGTCGCCCGGGCCGATGACCGAGGTGGAGGGCTTGAAGAAGGCGAACGGCGCGTCGGGGACCTCGTGGCCCAGCTCCGCCGCGTGCTCCGCGTAGTTGCGGCCGAACGCCACGACCTTGTTGGGGAGCACGGGCGGCAGCAGGCGGACCTTGTTCAGCGGGACCTTGGTGCCGGAGAGCTCGAAGTCCGCGAACGGGATGCCCTTGATGATGTCGAGAACGAGGCCGTCGGGGCCGTCGCCCTCGACCGCGCCGAAGGCGACATTGCCGTCGATGGAGAACCTGGCGATGCGCACGGGATGCGGCTGCCCCTCTACTACTGCTGACGCTGCTGGAGTCTGACGCTCCAGGCTAACGCGGCGGGGGCCGCCGCCTCGCGCGGCGGCGCACGCCGGGGGCCGGGGAGCCGGTCAGGAGACCGGGGCGTCCATCAGGATCGTGCGGCGGGGGTTGGCCGTCTGGGTGGGAAGATCGAGCGGGTGCTCCGGCAGCTCCGGCGCCCGCAGCTGTTCAGCGTCCTCGAGGTGCGCGAGCGTGGTGCGACGGGGGTTGGCTATGTTGCGGAGCAGCAGCGTCTTCATCGGGTGCGTCCGGCCTTCGCGGTGAGGCCGCTCGGGGAGCGGCGGTTGACAGAATGGCGTGCCTGTAAAGCGCCAGGCTAAACATGCGATTCCCCGCGAAAGCCCGGCGGGACCCTGACTCAGATGTGAGTTTGCTCACGACTTGCATGGCATTTCGGTCATTTCAGACCGGTCTCTGACCGTAAAGAAACGGACATTGACCATTCAAGCCGTCATTCCGCTCCCGATCATGGCGACTGGGGCACCCTTCACCCCTCACGAAATCAATGGGAAATGTCCCTTTGATCCCTGAACTCTTTCTACACCTGGTGACTCATCGCTCACGCCGCGTCACCCAGATCACAGCACGGTACGCCGCCCTTGTTGGAGATCCGGCACTGTGCTGGAATTCCACGCACCGCCGCGGTTTCAGGCCGGCGCGCAAGGGCGCAACGCAGCGCCGAGCGGCGGCGGGAAAGGGGGAGCAGCGCCGGTCACTCACGACCACCATCGGGGCGCACCGCGCCTCACCGACGCCGACACCGTCCCGCCGTGCCCCGGGGGACGCCTGGTCAAGAGGTTGCGACGCTAGTGCAGGGACGTTTCAAGAGGGATGGCACGGGGTCTCCCCAGGCCCGCCAGGGCAGAGGGGAAGCTGCGGCGGAACAGGAGCCGCGCGGCGCGACCGACCGCGGCTCCTCACCCCAGCACACCCAGAACCAGGGGCCCGCGACGCCCGGCGACGGCGTCGAGCGGGCCGCGCGGTCCGGTCCTGCGCCGGTTCCCGGCGCCCCCAGGCCCGGCGCGACTCCCCCCGGGGGTCCCGGCGGTCCTGGCGCGGGCGGCGGCCCCGGCGGTGGATCCGGCGGCGCGGGCGGTCCGAGCGGCCCCGGCGGTCCCGGCGCCCCCGGTGCTCCGGGCGCTCCCGGTGCTCCCGGCGGCGACAGCCCGAAGCCCGCTCCGAAGGCCAAGGGCCCCACGGACACCGGCTCGCGCATGGCGCTGCGCAACTGGCGCATCAGCACCCGTCTGATCTCCCTGCTGACCCTGCCCGTGGTCGCGGCGACCACCCTGGGCGGTCTGCGGATCAACGAGTCGATGGAGCGGATGCAGCAGCTGGATCACATGCAGCTGCTCACCGACATGACCCAGGAGGCGACCAAGCTCGCGGTCGCGCTCCAGGCCGAGCGCGACCTGACCGCCGGTCCCCTGGCCAACAACGTCAAGCAGACGGACTTCCGGATCACCGTGCCGCGTCAGGCGACGGACCGGGCCAGCCGCAGCTTCCTCGACACCACGCACGACATCCCGAACACGGACGACGACGACTCGCTGGAGAGCATCCGCGCCAACGCGAGTCAGATCGCGACCGAGGTCACCAAGCTCCAGCAGATCCGCAAGACCGCGTACGACTCCGATCTGCCGAACATGCTGACGGTGGAGAGCTACCACCAGCTGATCGAGTCCCTGCTGAGCCTCTCCCAGGACATGGCGCAGGCCACCAGCAACCCGGACATGATCAAGCGCACCCGTGCGCTGGCGGCGTTCTCGTCCGCCAAGGAGTACGCCTCCATGCAGCGCGCGATCATCGCGTCGGCGCTGCCCGGCGGAGCCGACTCCAAGGGCCCCGGCCTGGAGGAGAACGACCGGCAGTACGGCCGTGCGGCGCTGAAGAACGGCAATGACGAGCTGCGCCGGTTCTCCCGGATCTACCGGTCCTCGGGCGGCGACGCCCACGCGCTGACCGAGCCGCTGGACAAGGGCAACTCGACGGTCGCAGCCGCCGAGGAGTACGCGGAGCGGGTCTTCGCCTCCCCCGACGGTCTGAGCAGCCGCAAGAAGCGGTCGCACCTGGACTGGACCGACGACTACGGCGTCCGCATCAACCTGATGAAGCAGATCGAGTCCACGCTGCTCGGCGAGATGGAGGCCAAGGCCCGTCAGCTGCGCGAGGAGTCCCGGCAGGAAGCCATCATCAACGGTGCGCTGATCCTCGTCGTCCTCGGCGTCTCGCTCGTCGGCGCCTTCGTCGTGGCCCGCTCCATGATCCGCTCGCTGCGCAGGCTCCAGGACACCGCGACCAAGGTCGCCCAGGACCGGCTGCCCGAGCTGGTCAAGCAGCTCTCCGAGTCGGACCCGCAGGACGTCGACACCTCCGTCGAGTCGGTCGGCGTGCACTCGCGCGACGAGATCGGCAAGGTGGCCGCGGCCTTCGACGACGTGCACCGCGAGGCGGTCCGCCTCGCCGCCGAGCAGGCGCTGCTGCGAGGCAACGTCAACGCGATGTTCACCAACCTCTCGCGGCGTTCGCAGGGCCTCATCCAGCGTCAGCTCTCGCTCATCTCCGAACTGGAGTCCCGCGAGGCCGACCCGGACCAGCTGTCCTCGCTCTTCAAGCTCGACCACCTCGCGACCCGTATGCGCCGGAACGGCGAGAACCTCCTCGTCCTCGCGGGCGAGGAGCCGGGCCGGCGCTGGACCCGGCCCGTGCCGCTGGTCGACGTGCTCCGCGCCGCCGCCTCCGAGGTGGAGCAGTACGAGCGGATCGAGCTGGCCGCCGTCCCCGCGACCGAGGTCGCCGGACGCGTGGTCAACGACCTCGTGCACCTCCTCGCCGAGCTGCTGGAGAACGCGACCTCGTTCTCCTCCCCGCAGACCAAGGTCCGGGTCACCGGCCACGCCCTGCCCGACGGCCGGGTCCTGGTCGAGATCCACGACACCGGCATCGGCCTCTCCCCCGAGGACCTGGCCGCGATCAACGAGCGGCTCGCGTCGCCGCCGACCGTGGACGTCTCGGTCTCCCGCCGCATGGGTCTGTTCGTGGTCGGCCGGCTGTCGCTGCGCCACGGCATCCGCATCCAGCTGCGCCCCTCCGACTCCGGCGGCACGACCGCGCTGGTCATGCTCCCCGTCGACGTCGCCAACGGCGGCAAGAAGGCGCCCGGCGCCCCGGGTGTGCAGGGCGGCGCGATGCCGCCCGGGACCCAGGGTCCCGGCGGTGCGGGCGGCCGTCCCGGCGTCGGCCCCGGCGGTCCGGCGAACCGTTCCCAGGGCCCCGGCGGCCCCGGTGCGGGAGCGCCCTCGGGCGGCGGACTGCTCGGCGCGGGCGCACCTCCGCGCGGCCAGGTCGGCGCGGGCGGCCAGCGGGCCGCCCTGCCGAGCCGCGACGGCGGACCCGGCCAGGGCCCGGCCCAGGGCCAGGGGCGGACCGGCGGCGGTCTCGCCGGAGCCTTCGGCAACCGCGGCGCGCAGCAGAGTCCGGGCCCGAACGCGCCCGGCCGCGGGGAGTCCCCGGCCCTCGGCGGACCCCAGGGCGACCGGGGCCGCGGCCGTCAGCTGCCGCCCCCGCCGTCCGGCGGACCCCGTCCCGAGCTGCCCGGCGGCGGCGGACCGCAGCGTCCGCAGACCACCAGCTGGGGCACCGACCAGCAGCAGCCCGCCCGCCGTCGCGGTCCCGAGGACGCGCCGCGCGGCCACGACGACGGTGGAGCGGCGCACGGCGCGGGCGCGACGGCCGAGTTCAAGCGGCCCGACGCGAACGCCTCGGCGCAGGACGCGGGCGGCCCGGCGACGGAGCCGTTCCAGCTTCCGGACTTCCAGTCGCCGCCGCCGCAGCAGCGCGGTCAGTTCGTCCGCCCGGACGTCTTCGGCCCGCCGGCCTCCGGCGGACCGGGAGCGCCCGGCGGCGACCGCCCGCAGCAGCGTGGCGAGGGTCAGGGCCGCGGCCGCGGCCAGGGCCCCGCGGGCGACCCGTTCGCCCGCCCGGAGCTGGGCTCCCCGCAGCGCCAGGAGACGGCTCAGGACCCGGCCGGCTTCGGGAACCCGCGGCAGCCCGCGCCCGACCAGGGCCGTTACGCGCACTCCGACTTCCCGGACCAGCAGACCGGCCAGTACCCGCGCCCGGACCAGCGGGACCCGTCGACCGGCGGCGAGTACCCGCGCCCCGAGCGCCAGGACCCGTCGGCCGGCGGCGAGTACGCACGGCCGGATCAGCGGGACCCGTCGACCGGCGAGTACCCGCGCCCGGACCGCCAGGACCCGTCCGTCACCGGCCAGTACCCGCGCAACGACTTCCAGGACCCGCAGACCGGTCAGTACCCGCGGCCCGATCACCAGGACCCGCTGACCGGCCCGTATCCCCGGCCCGACTATCAGGACCCGTCGGCCGGCGGCGAGTATCCGCGCCCGGACCGCCAGGACCCGTCGGCCGCCGGACAGTACGCGCGCAACGACTTCCAGGACCCGCAGACGGGGCAGTTCCCGCGCCCGGACCTGGGCGCGCCGCAGCCGCCCGCGCCCGGACAGGCTCCGGCTCCGCGCGGGTTCGAGCAGAACGCCGGGCAGGACGGACGCCGTCCGCAGGCCCTGCCGCCGCAGCCGCAGCACGAGGCGCTGCCGCCGGCCGGTCCGGGAGACGGTCGTACGCCGCTGTTCGACACCCTGGAGACGGACTGGTTCCACACCCAGGGCCGGGGCAGGTCCGGCCACCCCGAGCAGCCGGGTCACCAGGACCGGCAGGGGCATCCGGAAGCGCCCGCGCGGCCCGACGACCGCCTCCGGGCGGACGGCCCGGCCCCCGCGCTGCCGCAGCGCCCTCCCGCCGAGGACGACGGGCAGGGCACGAACGGCAGCGGCTGGCGCGCCTCCCCCAACGATGAACTGGTACGCCAGGCCGAGCGGATCCGGAAGCCCGCGGCCGGCGGCGTCACCACCTCAGGTCTGCCTCGCCGGGTCCCGCGCGCCAATCTGGTCGCGGGCACGGCTCAGGAGCAGAGCACCCAAACCGGTCCGCAGGTCTCGCGAGCGCCCGACGATGTGCGCGGCCGGCTGACCAACCTCCGCCGGGGCATCCAGCAGGGTCGTCAGCAGAACACGTCGACGACCGGCAGTTTCGACCTCGGCCCCTCTCACCCGCAGGAGCGTTAGTTGAGCCCGATGAGCCAGGCGGCGCAGAATCTGAACTGGTTGATCACCAACTTTGTGGACAACACCCCCGGGGTGTCCCACACGGTGGTGGTCTCCGCCGACGGACTCCTGCTGGCCATGTCCGAAGGATTCCCGCGCGACCGCGCCGATCAGCTGGCGGCCGTCGCCTCCGGACTGACCTCGCTGACCGCGGGAGCTTCGAGGATCTTCGAAGGCGGTCCGGTGAGCCAGACCGTCGTCGAGATGGAACGCGGTTTCCTCTTCCTGATGTCCGTCTCCGACGGCTCCTCACTGGCCGTCCTGGCCCACCCCGAGTGCGACATCGGTCTGGTGGGTTACGAGATGGCGCTGCTGGTCGACCGCGCGGGCGGGGTCCTCACCCCGGACCTGCGGGCCGAGCTCCAGGGAAGTCTGCTGCATTGACCCGCCCACTCCGATCCCATCAACCCCGATAGCGCGCCCTCGCGCCGTCAACCGTCAGGTCGCCCAACCGGACCCCCACCGGCCCGCTCAGACGGCACGCCGACCACTTGCTGTCCCGCCCGGAGGACTCATGACCCCGCCAACCGCCTCTCACGATCCGTACGGCGTTCAATCGGACGCCTACGGCTATGAGGGCGACCAGCCGCTGGTGCGTCCGTACGCCATGACCGGCGGCCGTACCCGGCCGCGCTACCAGCTCGCCATCGAGGCGCTGGTCAGCACCACGGCCGACCCCGCGCTCCTCGCCGGGCTGCTCCCCGAGCACCAGCGGATCTGCCATCTGTGCCGTGAGGTCAAGTCGGTGGCCGAGGTGTCGGCCCTGCTGTCCATGCCGCTCGGCGTGGCCCGGATCCTCGTGGCCGACCTGGCCGAGGCGGGAATGGTGGCGATCCACCAGCCGGGCAACGGAGATGCCGGCGGCACGCCGGATGTGACACTGCTCGAAAGGGTGCTCAGTGGACTTCGCAAGCTCTAGCGGCGGTACCGCCCCGAGATCGACCACCAGCGCGAAGATCGTGGTGGCGGGCGGCTTCGGCGTGGGCAAGACCACGTTCGTCGGCGCCGTCTCGGAGATCAACCCGCTGCGTACCGAGGCCGTGATGACCTCCGCCTCGGCGGGCATCGACGACCTGACCCACACCGGGGACAAGACGACGACCACCGTCGCCATGGACTTCGGACGCATCACCCTGGACCAGGATCTGATCCTGTACCTGTTCGGCACCCCCGGGCAGGACCGTTTCTGGTTCATGTGGGACGACCTGGTGCGCGGCGCGATCGGCGCGGTGGTCCTGGTCGACACCCGCCGGCTCGCGGACTGCTTCCCCGCGGTCGACTACTTCGAGAACAGCGGGCTCCCGTTCGTCGTCGCCCTCAACGGGTTCGACGGCCATCAGCCGTACAACCCGGAGGAGGTCCGGGAGGCGCTGCAGATCGGCCCGGACACCCCGATCATCACCACCGACGCCCGCCACCGCGGGGACGCGAAGAGCGCTCTGATCACGCTGGTCGAGCACGCTCTGATGGCGCGGCTCAAGTAGACAGAGACGTACGGCAGTTGTCGTAGTTAGCAGGGGGCGGACTGTGTCCTTTGACACGGTCCGCCCCCATGTTCATAACGTTTCGACAGAGAATTGCCGCCGTTCGGACACCCGATGCATACGCCCGGTGCCGCTGCGCTCATATTTACCTCGCCTTTTGAAAGGGCTCGCTCTTTATGCCCGTTTTATCTCCGGGTATGATCCCTTGGAATGGCTGATTCCAACTGTTTGGAACGGACCCGCTCCACATGCTGAAATTCGACGGACTTCTGAGTAGTACGGCTCCGAACGAAACACGGCACAGCGTAGGTGCCGACGCCGAGAGGTTGTTGGTCGAGTGAGGCGAAGCACGAACGGCTCCGCGGAGCAGCAGGCACGGGGCAACTTCACCCCGCCGCCGCGCGCAGCGGCGCCGCCCGCCGACGAGCCGCCGCCACCGCCACCGGCCCCCGGCGGCTCCAGCAGCCGGCTCTCGCCGCGCAACTGGCGGGTGCCCGCCCGGCTGAACGCGATCCTCCTCATTCCGGTCGCCGTCGGCCTGGTCATGGGCGGTTTCCAGGTCAAGGGCTCGATCGACACCTGGGGCGAGGCGCAGGACGCCGAGCGGACCGCGCTGATCGTGCGGGCAGCCTCGGAGTACGGCGAAGCCCTGCTCAACGAGCGCGACCTCACGGCCCGCCCGCTGCTCACCGCCACCACCCCCGGGGACCGGAACGCCCCCGAGGTCAAAAAGGCCTACGCCGCCACCGACGCGGCCAAGGAGAAGTTCGACACGGCCGTCGGCGACCTGCCCCCCGGGCAGGGTCTGGAGCGACGGCTGAGCCTCTTCCGCGAGGAGGAGCCCGGACTGAAGAAGCTCCGGGAGGCCGCCTACACCACCAGCCTCGACCCGGTCGCCACCGAAGAGGGCTATGTCCAGGTCCAGCACTCGCTCATGGAGTTCTCCAACGAGCTGGGTCTCGGCACCGGAAATGTCACCAGTTTCGGTCGGATGGTCTATGCCATTCAACTCGCCAAGGCAGCCGAATCCCTTCAACGCTCCATTGGCACACACCTTCTGGTGCGGCCGAGCCAGAAGAAGGATGTCTTCGCCAAGCAGACCATCGCCTTCAATTCGTACAACTACCTTGAGCAGATCGCCATCGCGGAGTTCGTCTCCGGCGGCACCCAGGCCGACACCGACCGGCTCCAGGCGGTCACCGCGAAGAAGGCGGCCGAGGCCGACCGGAAGCTCCAGCAGGCCGGACTGACCCCGCCCAAGGAGGGCGACTCCGTCTTCACCGGCATGGCCCGCAGGATCGGCGCCGGCGCCGCCCCCTCGGAGCTGGCGAAGGAGGACCTCACCCCCGAGTCGTGGAACACGGCCGCCACCGCGCGCTTCGACGCGTACAGCGAGGTCGAGCGCGATCTGGTCGACCGGGCCGTCGAAGAGGCCGTCGCCATCGCCGACGACGCCAAGCAGGACGCGGTCGTCAACGCCCTGATCACCCTGATCTCCCTGCTCGCGGCCTTCGTCCTGGCCGGCGCGGTCGCCCGGCAGATGAGCCGGTCGATGCAGCAGCTGCGCACCGCGGCCTTCGCCATCGCCGAGCAGCGGCTGCCGATGCTGGTCGACCAGCTCTCCCGTACCGAGCCCGGCCGGGTCGACACCCGGGTGGAGCCGATCCCGATCGACACCCAGGACGAGATCGGCGAGGTCGCCCGCGCCTTCGACCAGGTGCACCGGGAAGCCGTCCGGCTCGCCTCCGAGCAGGCCATGCTCCGGGGCAACGTCAACGCGATCTTCACCAATCTCTCCCGCCGCAACCAGTCCCTGATCGAGGGCCAGCTGACCCTCATCTCGGACCTGGAGAACAGCGAGGCCGACCCGGACCAGCTGGCGTCCCTCTTCCGGCTGGACCATCTGGCCACCCGGATGCGCCGCAACGGCGAGAACCTCCTCGTCCTCGCGGGCGAGGAGCCGGGCCGGCGCTGGAACCAGCCGGTCCCCCTCGTGGACGTGCTGCGCGCCGCCTCCTCCGAGGTGGAGTCGTACGAGCGGATCGAGCTGACCGGAGTCCCGGAGACGGAGATCCACGGCCAGTCCGTGACCGACCTCGTGCACCTCCTGGCCGAGCTGCTGGAGAACGCCACCACGTTCTCCTCGCCGCAGACCAAGGTCCGGGTGACCGCCACCCGGCTGCCCGACGGCCGGGTCATGATCGAGATCCATGACAAGGGCATCGGCCTGACCGCCGAGGACTTCGCCGACATCAACCACAAGCTGGCCAACCCGCCGACGGTGGACGCCGCCGTCTCGCAGCGGATGGGCCTCTTCGTGGTCGGCCGCCTCGCCGACCGGCACGGCATCCGGGTGCAGCTGCGCCCCTCCGGCGAGCAGGCGGGCACCACCTCGCTGGTGATGCTCCCCGACGCGATCACCCACGGCGGCGGCGGCGAGCCGCTGCCCCAGGACGACTTCACCGTCTCGCAGATCATCCCGGAGCAGCAGTCCTTCAACGGCGCTCCGATGCTCACCGCGGCGGAGCTGGGCTTCGACGACTCCCGCTACGAGGAGAACCCGGAACCGCCGGCGGCCATCCGTCCGACGCCTGTCAACCGCTCACTGAAGCGCGAAGAGCGGCGTGCGGCACTGGCGGCGCAGACGCCGGAGGCCGAGCGCCCCCTGCCGCAGCGCTCGGACCGGCCGTACGAGCAGCCGTACGAGCAGCCGGGGTACGCGCCCGAGTTCGGCGCCCAGGGCTACGCCGAGCAGGGCTTCCCCGCCGCGGACCAGTCGCGGCAGCCGTACGGGGGCTATCCGGAGGGCGGCTTCGCGAACCCCGCCGAGCACCCCGCGCCGCAGGGTCAGGGGCATCTCGGCGCGGCGTACCCGGAGCCGGTCCACGAGACCGGCGAGCATCCGCGTCCGGCGTACGAGGACCCGTTCGCCACCCCGCCCCACCAGGGCGACTGGACGGATCAGACCGCCTACTCCACCAGCTTTGAGCCGAATTTCCAGCCAGAACCGGAGCTTGATTCCGGCGCTTCGGGCACCCCCACGAGTGGTCCCGAGAGCGTAGGCTTCGACCGTCCGGGTCACTCTTCGGGCAGCCATGAGCTGACCGAGGCGGGTCTGCCGCGGCGCGGTTCCCAGCAGAAGCCGCAGCCCGCGCAGCAGCCTCAGCAGCAGTGGCAGCAGCCCGTGGACCAGGGCGCTCAGGCGCCGCGGAGCGCCCAGTCCGAGGCGGTCGTCGGCGAGAGCGATCCCGCCGACGCCAAGGACTGGCGCTCGGCCAACGACGAGCGCTGGCATCGGGCGGAGAAGCTGCGGGAGCCGAAGGCGGGCGGAGTCACCTCGTCCGGGCTGCCGCGGCGGGTGCCCAAGGCCAATCTCATCGAGGGCGCCGCGGAGCAGACCACGCAGCAGGGCCCCCAGGTCTCGCGCGCCCCGGAGGACGTGCGGGGCAGGCTGAGCAACCTGCGCCGCGGCGTCCAGCGGGGACGCAGCGCGGGGACGGACACGAACGGACCGGCCACCTACGATCACAACGGTGGCCCGGGCAGTACCTACAACCAGGAGCGTTAGTGTGAGCCCGATGAGCCAGGCGGCGCAGAATCTCAACTGGTTGATCACCAACTTCGTGGACAACACCCCCGGGGTGTCCCACACGGTGGTGGTCTCCGCCGACGGACTCCTGCTGGCCATGTCCGAAGGATTCCCGCGCGACCGCGCCGATCAGCTGGCGGCCGTCGCCTCCGGACTGACCTCGCTGACGGCAGGCGCGTCGAGGATCTTCGAAGGCGGGGCCGTCAACCAGACGGTCGTGGAGATGGAGCGGGGCTTCCTGTTCATCATGTCCATCTCCGACGGCTCCTCGCTGGCCGTTCTCGCGCACCCGGAGGCCGATATCGGCCTGGTGGGGTACGAGATGGCACTGCTGGTGGAGCGGGCCGGAAATGTCCTGACTCCGGACCTCCGCGCGGAACTTCAGGGCAGTCTTCTCAACTAACTGGCAGACAGTGCGTTTCACGCCACCGCACCATAGGGTGCGGTGGCGCGGCTCCACAGGGACGGGACCGGCGACTCGCAGTCGGAGGAGGAAACGTGGCAACACCCCCAGGCGGACGCCCCTATGACGGCGGTGCCCACCAGACGCCGCACGAGCACTCCCGCAATCGCTACAACTCCCCCTCGACGCCGGGCAGACACGGCGCCCAGCAGCCGCCCTACCAGCAGCCGTACGCGCCCTCGTACGACCAGCAGCAGCACTACCAGGGGCAGTACGAACAGCGACCGTACGGCCAGCAGCAGCCCTACCAGCAGCAGCGGGCCGTTCCGGAGCTTCCGCACCACCAGAACGCGCACAATCCGCTGGTGCGGCCGTACGCGATGACCGGCGGCCGTACCCGGCCGCGCTACCAGCTCGCCATCGAGGCGCTGGTCAGCACCACGGCGGATCCGATGAGTCTGCAAGGGCAGTTGCCCGAGCACCAGCGGATCTGCCGACTGTGCTTCGAGATCAAGTCCGTGGCGGAGATCTCGGCACTCCTGCATATCCCCCTCGGCGTCGCCCGGATCCTCGTCGCCGACCTGGCGGAGGCCGGACTCGTCGCCATCCACCAGCCCGGCGGCGACGAGGCCGCCGGCGGCCAGCCAGATGTGACACTGCTCGAAAGGGTGCTCAGTGGACTTCGCAAGCTCTAGCGGCGGTGCAGCCCGCTCAACCACCAGCGCGAAAATCGTGGTGGCGGGCGGCTTCGGCGTGGGCAAGACCACGTTCGTCGGCGCCGTCTCGGAGATCAACCCGCTGCGTACCGAGGCCGTGATGACGTCTGCGTCGGCGGGCATCGACGACCTCACGCACACCGGGGACAAGACGACGACCACCGTCGCCATGGACTTCGGACGCATCACCCTGGACCAGGATCTGATCCTGTACCTGTTCGGCACGCCCGGGCAGGACCGTTTCTGGTTCATGTGGGACGACCTGGTGCGCGGCGCGATCGGCGCGGTGGTCCTGGTCGACACCCGCCGGCTCGCGGACTGCTTCCCCGCGGTCGACTACTTCGAGAACAGCGGGCTCCCGTTCGTGATCGCGCTCAACGGGTTCGACGGGCATCAGCCGTACAACCCGGAGGAGGTCCGGGAGGCGCTGCAGATCGGCCCGGACACTCCGATCATCACCACGGACGCGCGGCATCGCGCGGACGCGAAGAGTGCGCTGATCACGTTGGTGGAGCACGCTCTGATGGCGCGGCTGCGCTGATCGTTTCGCCGATCGTTCGCCGATCGGGCGTTGTGGCTCAGGGGCCCTCGCGTATCGCCGTCGCGGCGGGGCGGGGGCTCTGTTGCGCGCGGTTCGTCTTCCGCCCGTCCGCGCGGTTCGTCTTCCGCCCGTTCAGGCGGTGCACTTCAGCCCGTCCGGCGCTTGAGGACGGACCCCGGCCCCGGGCTGCCCGAGCCCTACCGGTCCCCAGGCTGAAGATGCGCTTCGCCTGCGGCGGGGAGACGGAAGGCCCCGGGAGCCGGTAAGGCTCTGGCCGCCGGGGGCAGGGTCCGTCCTCAAACGCCGGACGGGCTGGAAATGCACCGCCCCGGACGGGCTGGGTTCTGCCCGGGGCGACCGGGAAGCGGAAGGCCCCGGGGGCCGAGAGCCGGTAAGGCTCTGGCCGCCGGGGCCGAGGTCCGTCCTCAAACGCCGGACGGGCTGGAAATGCACCGCCCCGGACGGGCTGGGTTCTGCCCGGGGCGGCCGGGAAGCGGAAAGCCCCGGGGGCCGAGAGCCGGTAAGGCTCTGGCCGCCGGGGCCGAGGTCCGTCCTCAAGCGCCGGACGGGCTGGAAATGCACGCCCGGACGGGGTGGAGTGGAAATGCACCGGCCAGACGGGGAGATGCACCGGCCGGAGGAGCCGGAAATGCACCGGCCCGACGGGCTGGAGACGCCGCGCCGGACGGTGGGTCAGCCCTGCCAGCTGTGGGAGGGCTGGAAGCCGCGTTGGCGTTCGAGGCGGCGCCAGGCGGCGGGGGTGCGGGGGTGGGAGGGGGCGGCGGGGCCCGGCTGGGAGGCGGCGCGGGCCAGGAGGACGGCGGTGATCGCCGCCAGCTCCTCCGGGTCGCAGTCGCCCTTCTCCACCCTCAGCAGCGAAGACTCAGGAGTGCTCATGTCTGATCCGGCTCCGTTTCTCCCCGCGGCCATCACTGCGGGGGGTTGCCGTGCTTGCGCGACGGCAGGTCGGCATGCTTCGTGCGGAGCATCGCGAGCGAGGCGATGAGCACCTCGCGCGTCTCCGCGGGGTCGATGACGTCGTCGACGAGGCCCCGCTCCGCCGCGTAGTACGGATGCATCAGCTCGGACTTGTACTCCTTGACCATGCGCGTCCGCATCGCCTCGGGGTCCTCGGCCTCCGCGATCTGCCTGCGGAAGATGACGTTGGCGGCGCCCTCGGCGCCCATCACCGCGATCTCGTTGGTCGGCCAGGCGTAGGTCAGGTCCGCGCCGATGGACTGGGAGTCCATCACGATGTACGCACCGCCGTACGCCTTGCGCAGGATCAGCGAGATCCTCGGCACCGTCGCGTTGCAGTACGCGTAGAGCAGCTTCGCGCCGTGCCGGATGATCCCACCGTGCTCCTGATCGACCCCGGGGAGAAAGCCGGGTACGTCCAGAAGAGTGATGATCGGAATATTGAAAGCGTCGCACATCTGGACAAAGCGCGCAGCCTTTTCGGAGGCCTCGATGTCCAGCACCCCGGCCAGCGACTGAGGCTGATTGGCGACGATGCCGACGACCTGGCCGTCCAGCCGGGCGAGCGCGCAGATGATGTTCCTCGCCCAGCGCTCGTGGATCTCCAGGTAGTCGCCCTCGTCGACCAGTTCCTCGATCACCTGGTGCATGTCGTACGGGCGGTTCCCGTCCGCCGGCACCAGGTCGAGCAGCACGTCCGAGCGGCGGTCCGCCGGGTCGTCGGTGGCGACGGTCGGCGGGTTCTCGCGGTTGTTCTGCGGGAGCATCGACAGGAGGTAGCGGACCTCCGCGATGCAGGTCTCCTCGTCGTCGTAGGCGAAGTGCGCCACACCGCTGGTCTCGGCGTGCACATCCGCGCCGCCGAGCCCGTTCTGGGTGATCTCCTCACCGGTGACGGCCTTGACCACGTCGGGTCCGGTGATGAACATCTGGGAGGTCTCACGGACCATGAAGACGAAGTCGGTGAGGGCCGGGGAGTAGGCCGCGCCGCCCGCGCAGGGGCCGAGCATCACGCTGATCTGGGGGATCACTCCGGAGGCCCGGGTGTTCCGCTGGAAGATGCCGCCGTATCCGGCGAGCGCCGAGACGCCCTCCTGGATCCGCGCGCCGGCCCCGTCGTTCAGCGACACCAGCGGCGCGCCGGCCGAGATGGCCATGTCCATGATCTTGTGGATCTTGGTGGCGTGGGCCTCGCCCAGCGCGCCGCCGAAGATCCGGAAGTCATGGGCGTAGACGAAGACGGTACGGCCCTCGACCGTGCCCCAGCCGGTGATCACACCGTCGGTGTAGGGCTTCTTGGCCTCCAGGCCGAACCCGTTCGCCCGGTGCCGCCGCAACTGCTCCACCTCGTGGAACGAGCCCGCGTCCACCAGCAGCTCAATGCGCTCGCGCGCGGTCAGCTTGCCCTTGGCGTGCTGCGCCTCGGTCGCGCGGTCGCTCGGTCCGCGCAGGGCCTGCGCGCGCAGCTCGTGCAGCTCGGCGACGCGCCCGCGCGCGTCCGTCGGCTCGCTCGGGGTCTCGTCCACAACGGTCATGTACTGACCCTACGGATCCGACCAAGAAAACCCTTCCGTTGACTCCGTACAGTCTCGCGACCTTTCTCCTGTGAGCCTCTGACAGAACCCCTCGTCCCAGCAGCCCAACCACCAGCGCGAGGGCGGTGATGTTTGTGGAAGTCCCACAAGCTGTTCAGCTGAGTGTCACCTCGCAGCGGTGGCCCGCCCCCGCCGTCCCCCCGGTGAGCCGCAGCCGCAGCACGGGGCCGGCGGCGAGCACCTCGATCCCCGGGTCGTGGGCGAGCACCCGCCGGACGGGCCGCCGCCAGACGATCTCGACCGGCGATCCGCAGCGCGGCGGATCGCTGAGCCACAGGGCGGCCGTCCGGTCCCGGCGACGGCGTACGAGCACGCTGGCGGGCGCGCTCGCGCCGAGCGCGCCCACCGTACCGGGCCGCCAGAAGTTCGCGGCCGTCAGTCCGACGGAGGGCACGGCGACGGCCTGGCGGGCGGCGCTGTTGGCGAGGACGAGGACCCGGCGGCGGCCGGCGGCGCGCGCCGCGACGGCCCGGCGGCTCGCGCCGGGCATCAGCAGATAGGCGTATCCGGCGTTCACGGGGTCGGTTCCGTGGTCGATCCAGAGGGTCTGGTAGCGGCGGGTGGCGCGCTCGTCCGAGCCGCCGGTGTTGATGTCGCTCCAGGCCCCGGAGCGGTCCTCGCGCAGGGTGCGCAGCCGCCGGGTCCCGTACGGGAGGATCCAGCCGCCGTGGCCTTCGAGATGGGCCCAGCGGGGGCCGGTGGTGAGGGCGGCGGTCCCGTTCTCGCCCAGATTGCGGTTGTCGACGACGGTCTCGACGGGGACCCCGTCGGCGCAGCTGATGCCCGCGCCGAGGCAGATGATCGCGTCGTCGGCGCAGAACCAGGACTTGCGGGCGGTGAGGGTGGAGCCGAGGCCGAGCAGATGCTGTCCGACCGCCGCGTACTCCCCGTCGGTGACTCCGCCCACCCAGCGCGCGGCGGGTCGGGGCAGGCCCCATTCGCCGCCCTCGCGGTCGGCGAGCGGGCGGGTGGAGACGGTGGTCCCGGGCAGCCGGCGGGGGTCGACGGTCGGCCAGAACCAGTCGGTGTACTGGTCGCCCCGGTCCCCCGCGGGCCACCAGTAGAGCATTCCCGCTCCGGTGTGCCAGCCGCGCGGGTTCTCGCCGTTGCCGCATTCGTAGGAGGAGACGCGCTCGGAGGCCATGGAGATGTTGGCGGCCCAGCCGGGGCGGCGGTGGACGGCCCGGTCCATGGAGGCGAAGAGGGTGTGGCCGACCGGTTCGGGGGCCGGGGCCGCCGGGGAGGCGGCGATCGGGTGCAGCCGGGAGAGGTCGGCGACGCCGAACTGCGGGGAGCCGAGGACGGGCGAGGTCGTGTCGCGTTCGATCCAGCCCTTGATCCGGGCGTGCCAGCGCTCGCGTTCGGCCGGGCTCGCCGCGTCGGCGAGCAGGGCGATGGCGGCGATCATGGCGTGGCCGTGGAAGTGGTCGCCGCGGAGGATCCGGCGGTCGTCGTCCTTCAGCAGGCCCCGGCTGACGGCCCGGCCGTTGACGCTGTCCATCATCAGCCCGTCGTGGATCAGCGGGGCGAAGGCCCGCTCCACGCTGTCGAGGACGGTCTGGCGCGCCGGGTCGGTGACGGCCCACGGTCCCCGGGCGAGCAGGGCGAAGAGCCGGGCGAGGCCGTCGAGGAAGACCTGTCCGTAGGTGCCGGAGTAGGCGACCGAGGTGTGCTGGATGAAGGATCCGTCGGCGTAGAGGCCGTCTCCGGCGGTGACGTGGGGGAAGACGGGCGAGAGCGCGTCGCGGGCGAGGGCGATCCGGTCGGGGGCGCGGCCGAGGACTCCGCGCAGGGCGACCGAGCGGCACAGGTCGACGCGGTTGGCCCCGGTGGAGACGCCGCTGTAGTCGCGCAGCAGCGCGTCGGGGACGAAGTGGTCGACGGCGGCGAAGGCGGCCTCGCGGCGATCGGGGGTGAGCCCGTCGTACAGCACGGCGACGGTGTCCATGAGAAGGCGGGGGGTGCCGATCCGCCACTCCCACCAGTTGCCGTACGGGGTGGTGCCGGGGTGGTAGACGGTGGCGGCGAGGTGGTCGAGGCCGCGGACGGTGTCGGCGAGCAGCCCGGGGTCGGGGGTGTGGGCGTGGGCCTGGGCCATGGTCCAGAGCCGGGCGTGGCTGCGGGTGATGCCGGAGGGCGGGTCGTAGTCGTGGCCGGGCCACAGGGAGCGGGGGCCGGGGGCCATGGTGGCGCGGTGGGAGGCGGCGCGGGCGGCGGTCTCGGCGATCAGGGAGGCGTACGGCTCGGCGGTCGGGTCGTAGCCCGTGCCGAGGCTGATCTCCAGCCAGCGGAGCCGGAGGGCGCGGTACGGGTCGTCGTCAGTGGGGTTGGTGAGGTCTCTGGAGTCGTTGAGGTTTCTGGGGTCGGCAGGGCGGGCCGGATCGGCGGGGTCCGCCGCCGCGGTCGCGGTGGGGACGGGCAGCGAGGCGAGGGAGGCCAGTGAGGCGAGAGTGGTCAGGAGGGTGCGTCGGGACCAGTCGGACGGCTGGGGCACGGGAGCCTCCGGGGGCCGCGGGCGATGCGGGAGCGGGGTGAGTACGCGAGCGGGGTCGGCCAGGAGCGGGGTCGGCCAGGAGCGGATGGCGCGGGAACAGGGCGACGCGGGGAGCCGGGTGGTACGCGAGCGGTGCGGGCCGGGAGTGAGGCGGGCCGGGGCCGGGTGGTACGCCAGCGGTGCGGGCCGGGAGTGAGGCGGGTCAGGAGCGGGCGCCCGCGCCTCTTTCGGTGTAGCACGGCCTCGGCGCCGCTTTAAGGGGCCCGGACGGGATCCGGCGAGAGCCCCGGACCGGGGACGGCGACTCCCCCGCTCGGGGCCCGGCGCGCGGCCGCCCGCGATACGGCGCGAAGTCGCCCGGATGCGACAAGTCCACCCGATCGAGTGAGAGCGGTTTGCGGCCGCTCCGTCACCGCCCGGAGAGTGAACGCATCACGGCCCGGAACCGTGCTCGTGCGGGACCGGCGAGATCCGAGCGAGGTACCCCACGTGACCACGGTGACTCCGCAGACCGTTCCCACCGCGCCCGGAGGCGTCCCGGTGCTCGGCCATCTCCCGGCCCTGCTGCACGACCCGCTCGGCTTCCTCGGCTCGCTCGCCCGTGTCGGCGACGCGGTCGAGATCTCGCTGGGGCCCCGGCGGATGACGGTGGTCACCAGCCCCGCCCTGGTCCACACCCTGCTGACGGCGCTCTCCCACGACTGTCCGCGCGGCACGGTGCAGGGCGCCCTGCGGGAGGCCTTCGGCGACGGGCTGCTGATGTCGGAGGGCGCGCTGCACCGGGAGCGCCGCCGGGCCGTCCAGCCCGCGTTCACCGCCGAGCGGGTGGCGGCGCTGGCGGGCGTCGTCGGCGAGGCGGCCCGGGAGCGGATCGAGCGCTGGTCCCCCGGCCGGGCCGTGGACGTCGCCGGGGAGATGACCGCGCTCGCCCTCGACGTGGTCGCCCGCGCCCTGTTCGGCGTCCGGCTCGCCGAGGGCCCGGCCGCCGCCTTCCGGCGGGCGCTGCCCGATCTGGTGCGCGGCCAGATCGCCCGGTCGCTCTGTCCGCATCCGCTCTTCGCCCGGCTGCCGCTGCCGCTGAACCGGCGCTTCGACGCGGCCGTGCGAGTGCTGGACGCGGTGGTCGACCGGACGGTGGGCGGACCGGACGGACCGGACGGACGGGACAGACCGTACGGACGGGACAGACCGGACGGACGGGACGGCGCACCGGCCGGCCCGCTGCGCGACGCCGTCGACCCGGCCACCGGCCGGAGACTGGACCGGGCGGCCCTGCGCTCCGAGGCCGTGAGCCTGTTCGGCGCGGGCACCGAGACGGTCTCCTCCACGCTGACCTGGCTCTTCCATGAGCTGATGGGCGCGCCCGAGGTGTACGCCCGGCTGCTGGGCGAGCTGGAGGAGGCGTACGGCGACGGGCTGACGGGCGCGGCCTCGGGCGAGCCGGGGGCGGGGTGGCCGGGTGAGGCGCCGCCGTATCTGCGCGCGGTGCTGCGGGAGGTTCTGCGGCTGCACGCCCCCAACGCGTTTCTGACCCGGACGGCGGCCGCCGGGGTGCGGCTGGGCCCGTACGCCGTCCCGGCCGGGACCGAGCTGCTCTACAGCCTGACCGCGCTGCACCGGGATCCGGCGCGGTATCCCGATCCGCTCCGCTTCGACCCGGACCGCTGGGCGGACGGCGAGGGGGCCGGGGACCGGCGGCTGTTCCTGCCGTTCGGGGCGGGCCGGCACAAGTGCGTGGGCGAGGGCTTCGCGTGGATGGAGCTGGCGGTGATCGCCGCGACGGTGCTGCTGCGATGGCGGCTCGCGCCGCTTCCCGGGGCACGGGCCAGGGAGGTGGTGTGGACCACCGTCCAGGCGCGCGATGTGGTCATGACCGTCGCCCCGCGCGCGGTACGGGTCCCGGGGCCGCCCGGCGCGTCGGCGGGCGGCGCGCCGTGACGGCGGTGCGCGGGGGCCGCGCGCCCGTCCCCGTACGGCGGCCGGCGCGTACGCCCGTACGGCTGCCGGGTCCGGGCGGGGCGAAGGCGCTCCCGGACCCGCCGCCCCTCGCCGCCGCCGCCGGCGGCCGGCCCGCCGGCCCGGGGCCCGCCACCCGGATCGGCGGTCCCGGCGGTCCCGGGGAGGCGGCCGGGGACCGGCACACCGCGTGGCTGGTCCGGCACCGGCTGCTCGCCGGGGCGGAGGAGGAGCTGTACCGCTCGTACGCGCTCCCCGAGCTGATACGCCACGCCTACCCCGGGGCCCCGGTCGCCGAGCGGGAGCTGCTGACCGATCTGCTCGGCTGGTACACGGTGCTGGACGACCGCTTCGACGGTCCGCTGGGCCGCGATCCCGCCCTGGCCCGGGGGCTGGTCCGGCGGCTGACGGAGATCATGGTGACGCCGCCCGCCGTACGCCCCGCCCGCGGGGTGCTCGGCGCGTGGAGCGAGCTGTGGGTCCGGCAGTGCCGGGGCCGGACGGCGGTGTGGCGGAGCCGGGCCGCCCGGGACTGGAGCGACTGTCTGGGCACCTTCGTCGCGGAGACCGCCCACCGCAGCCGGGGCAGCCTGCCCTCCGTCGCGGAGACGACCCTGCTGCGCCGGCACGCGAGCTGTCTCTATCCGTTCATGAACATGCTGGAGCGCGTCCAGGGAGCCGAACTGCCCCGCCGGCTGCGGGCCGGGCCCGCCTGGCACCGGCTGCGCGCCCACACCGCCGACGCCGCGACGCTCGTCAACGATCTGTACTCGCTCGCCCGCGAGGAGGAGCGCGGCAGCGGATTCAACATGGTCCTGGTGCTCCGGCGCGAGCACGGGCTCGGCCGGGAGGAGGCGCTGACCGCCGTACGGAACCGGGTCCGGGTGCTGCGCCGGGAGAGCGAGCTGCTCCGGGCGCGGCTGGCGCGGGAGCACCCGGGGTGCGGCCGGTATCTGGAGGGGACCAGGGAGCTTGTGGACGGGGTCTGCGCGTGGAGCGCGACGACGGCGCGCTACAGGGGGCCGAAGAGCCAGTTGCCGGGGGTGTCGGTCGCCTCGCTGGTGTAGAACTCCTCGACGGCGGCGCGCAGCTCGTCCCCGTCGAGATGTCCGTCGCCGTCGATGTCGAGGGTAGTGAAGGCCTCGTTGAGCGGCCCGGACGGCAGGCCGAGGGTGGCTCCGTACATGGTGGTGTACTCGGCGCGGGTGATCCGGCCGTCCGCGTCGGTGTCGCACAGCTCCAGCCAGACCCGCAGCATCGCGCCCATCCGGTCCAGGAAGCCCTCGCGGTCGGCGGCGACGGCCCGGCGGACCCCGGCGCGCCACTCCTCGCGGTCGATCGCGCCGTTGCCGTCGGCGTCCATGTGCTGGAGGTCGGTCTCCCACAGGACGGTGAAGGCGTGCTGGAGCCGGCCGACGGCGTCGGGGGCGCCGGCTCCGAAGGCCGTGCCGAGCCGCCCGGCGAGACAGACCAGGTCCGCCGCGCGGATCCGGCCGTCGCCGTCCGTGTCGAGCATGTCGAAGGACCGGTCCAGCTTGGTGTCGAGAACGGTGCGTTCGCTTCCGGCGGGTTCGCTCATGGCGGGACGCTACCCGGGCCCCGGCCTGCGAAGACGCCGCCCCCGGGTGGTTTGGCGGGCGCGGTCATGACGTGGCGTCGCGCGCCCGCTCCCCCGGCGCGCCCCCGGCCGGGGCGGGTTCGGCGCGCAGATGGTTGTAGACCGTGGCGCGGGAGACGCCGAGAATCTGGGCGAGGGTGCGTACGGCGTGCTTGACCTGGAGCCAGCCCTGCGTCTCCAGCGCGCGGACCAGCTCCTTGCGGTCGGCGGTGCCCAGCTCGCGGGCGGTCCGTCCGCGAGCCGAGGCGAAGTCGTCGACGGCTCCGCGCAGTCCGTCGGCGGTCCGCGCCCGCAGGGTCTCGGCGAGCGGCCGCTCCTGCTCGTCGGTCCTCATCAGCCGGTCGAGCCCGGCGGCGGCCGCCGTGAGCACCGACAGATCGAGATTGAGGCAGAGGGCGGCGACGTAGACGCCGTCGCCGTTCTTGAGGCCGATGGAGGTGCTCTTCGCGGGGCGGCCGTCCGGGAAGCGGCCGGGGTAGTTCTGGACGACGCCGGGGAAGTCGGGGTCGTGGATCCGGGCGAGGCCGAGTTCGGTGACGGGCTCGCCCACCGAGCGGCCGGAGAGATTGTTCTCGATCGCCCGGACGGACCGGCCGGGGTCGCGCAGATCGTGGAGGACGACCTCGCAGAGTCCGGGGAACATCCGGCCGACCGCGACCGCGATCTTCTCGGCCTCGCGCAGCAGCAGTTCGTCCTCGGCGCTCATCGGGCGCTCCCCCTCGCGGTGACGCGCTCCATCGCCCCGGCGGCCTTGAGGCCGGAGCCGGTCAGGACGACGACGGTGCGGGTGCCCGGCCGGACGGCTCCGCGGGCGGCGAACTCGCCGACGGCCGCGGCGGCGGTGGCGCTGGTGGGCTCGGCGTAGAGGCCCCTGGCGGCGAGCCGTCGTACGGCGTCCTCGATCGCGGCCTCCCCGATCGCGGCCATGTCGCCGCCGGAGCGGCGGACGGCGCGGAGCACCTCGGGCAGCCGGACGGGCCGCTGGATGGCGGTGCCCTCGGCGACGGTCGGGGCGAAGTCGGTGGGGACGGCGGTCTCCGCGCCGGCCCGGAAGCTCGCGTGGAGGGGGGCGCAGTTGGCGGGCTGGGCGACCAGGAGCCGGGGCAGCCGCTCGATCTGTCCGGCGGCCAGCAGCTCGGAGAAGCCGAGGAAGCAGCCGAGGACGGTGCTGCCCGCGCCCGCGACGGTCACGATCTGGTCGGGGGCGCGGAAGCCGAGGTCCTCCCAGATCTCGTAGGCGAGGGTCTTGGTGCCCTGGAGGAAGAAGGGGTGCCAGTTGTGGCTGGCGTAGTAGGTGTCGGCGGACTGGCGCAGGGCCTCGGCGGCGGTGGCCTCCCGGTCCCCGGGGACGAGCCGGACGTCGGCCCCGTACGCCCGGCTCTGGAGGACCTTGGCGGGCGAGGTGGACTCGGGGGCGAGGATCCGGGCGCGGATGCCGGCGGCGGCGCAGTAGGCGGAGACGGACGAGCCGCCGTTGCCCGAGCTGTCCTCGACGACCTCCCGGACGCCGTGCTGGGCGAGGAAGGAGATCATCACGCTGGTGCCGCGGTCCTTGAAGCTGCCGGTCGGGGCGAACCACTCCAGCTTGTACGAGACGGGGACGCCGTCCCATTCGCCGTCGACCAGCGGGGTGCAGCCCTCGCCGAGCGAGACGGGTTCGCGGATCTCGACCGGGAGCGCGGCCCGGTAGCGCCAGATGGAGCGGCGGGCGGTGTCGACGTCGGCGCGGGTGATGCCGGGGAGGGGGCTCACCGAGAGGGGCGCGCCGCTGTCGGAGCGCCAGCGGAGCGGGTCGGTGAGCGGGTAGCGGGTCCCGGAGCGTTCATCGAGGTAGTGAGCGGTCATGTTCGACAAGATGTCCAGTCCTGGATGGCTTGTCAAGATCGAACGCCGGAACCGGGCGCGGGGCGGACGGCGGGGGCGGTGCGGGGGCGGGACCGTACGCGCTTCGGGTGACTCCGGATCCTAGAAGTTGAATATTGAACGGAATAGGTCTACAGTCATTCTCGTTGAAGCTTCAACAACCAAGGTGCGATCCGCGCCGAACCCCTTCCCCCACAGGAGTGCGTGATCATGGGTCTGTTCAACCGCAAGTCCGACACCGCCGTCGCCACCGCCCCCGCCCCCGTCGACCCGGCGCTCTCCGCGCTCAGCGGCGAGTACAGCATCGACCCGGCGCACAGCAGCATCGGGTTCACGGTCCGGCACGCCATGGTCACCAATGTGCGCGGCACCTTCGGCGAGCACGAGGGCACCCTGACGCTGAACGGGTCGGACCCGGCCGCCTCCGCCGCCGCCATCGACGTCCGGATCGAGTCGATCGACACCGGCATCGCGGACCGCGACGGCCACCTCCGCAGCGGCGACTTCTTCGACGTCGAGCAGTTCCCCCTGATGACGTTCCGCTCGACCAACGCCGAGCAGCTCGGCGGCGACAAGTACCGCGTCACCGGCGACCTCACGATCAAGGACGTGACCCGTCCGCTCGCGATCGACCTGGAGTTCAACGGCACCGCCAAGGACGTCTACGGCAACGAGCGCGTCGGCTTCGAGGGCAGCGCCGAGATCCTGCGCTCCGCATGGGGCCTGACCTGGAACGCCGCGCTGGAGACCGGCGGTGTGATGGTCAGCGACAAGGTCAAGCTGAACTTCGACATCTCGGCGATCAAGTCCGCCTGACGCCGGATTCCGCGCCCGGCCGCAGCTGACGGCCGGCGCCCCCAGAGCGCGCCCGTCCCGCCGTCCCCCCACGGCGAGGGCGGGCGCTCTGCCGTTCACGGACGCACGGACAGACGGGCGGACGGGCACCCGGACCTGGCGGGGCCCCGGGCGCCCCAGCGCTCAGAAGCCGCCGCCCCCGTCGAACCCGCCGCCCGCGTCACCGCCGCCTCCCCAGTCGCCGCCGAAGTCGGACGGCGAGAAGTCCGCGCCCGAGGTGTCCCCGCCGCCGAACTCACCGCCGCCGTACTCCGCCGCGTACGCCGGGGAGGAGAGCATTCCGCCGAGCATGGTGCCCACCAGCAGCCCCGGGAGCAGACCGCCGCCGAAGTAGCCGCCCGCCCAGGGGCCGTAGGCCGGTCCGGCCTCCCAGTAGGGGCGGCGGCCCGTCTCGGTCTCGACCGTACGGGCCATGGGGTCGAGCCCGTCGTCCAGCCGGGCGGCGTCGGCGGCGCAGACCGGGACCCGCCGGGGCGCGCCGCCCTCCGGGGTCCAGTCGCGCTCGTCGGCGGCGGGCCCGTGGCGCGGGTCGAAGAAGCAGGGGGCGCGCCGCTCGGGGAGCGGGCGGGCGGTGCGGCGGGCGTCCAGCACGGCCAGGCTGAAGCGGCCGTCCTCCAGGGCCCGGGTGACGTCCCGGACGTCGGAGGGGTGCTCGGCGGAGCCCATCAGGGACTTCGAGCGGTCGTACGCGTCGAGCGCGTGCTCGTAGTCGGTGCGCATGGCGTCGTCCGCGCCCCGCTCGGCGGGGTGGAAGTCGAGCCGGTCCAGCTCCTCGCCGAAGGCGGTGATGTCCTCGTCGACCACCACCCGGAGCTTGTCGAGGGCCGCCCGCTCCTCCTCGGCCCGGCGGCGGCGGTTGCGGCGGACGACCGTGTACGCGCCCGCGCCGGCGGCGGCCAGCACGACGCCGAAGGTGATCAGCGCGCCGGTGTTCACATCGTCGGCCGCGCCCTGGTTCCCGGTGGCGCCCCAGGAGGCCGGGGCGGTGCCGCGCAGCTGGGGCAGGGCCTGGTCGGCGAAGTTGTTCAGCTGGGTGGCGGCGTCGGCGCCCGGGGGCGTGGAGACCGCGGTGACCAGATTCCGTACGGCCTGCTGGGAGAGGACGGCGGGGTCGGCGCCCGCGTTGAAGCGCTCGCCGAGGCGTACCGCGTACAGGCCGGTGACGCCGGTCTCGGTACGGAGGTTCCGCAGCACGCTGTCCGGCGGGAACTCCGCCGCGGCGGGCAGGACGGCCACGAAGAGGGGCTTGTCGGCGTCCTTGATCTTCTGGGCGAGGGCGTCGGCGTCGGCACGGGAGAGCTGTCCGGCGGCGCGCGGGTCCACATGGACCGGGCCCTTCTTGAACGCCTCGGCCACCTCGGCGGGGCCGTCCGCGAGGGGCGCGGCGGGCCCCGGCGGACCGGCCGTGAACGGCGCGGCGACGGCGGCGGGCGCCCGGCCGGGGCCGGCGGCCGCCTGTTCGGGGCCGGTGGCGGCCTGCGCTCCCGGGGCCGCCAGGATGACGGCCGCCGAGAGCGCCGGCAGCAGACCGGACAGTGCGGAGAGCAGCCTGGTCCTCATACTTCGACGCTACCCGAAGAGGTGATTTTCCGGATGGGCGCCGTTTTCGATCATTCGGCCGGTTCGACCCCCGCGCGCAGCAGACCGTAGGTGTACGCGTCCTCCAGGGCCTGCCAGGAGGCGGCGATCACGTTGTCGGCGACGCCGACGGTGGACCACTCGCCCTGGCCGTCGCCGGTGGTGATCAGCACCCGGGTGGTGGAGTCCGTGCCGTGGCGGCCTTCGAGGATGCGGACCTTGTAGTCGACCAGCTCCAGCTTGGCGAGCGGCGGGTAGACCCGCTCCAGGCCGACCCGCATCGCCCGGTCTAGCGCGTTGACCGGGCCGTTGCCCTCGGCGGTGGCGACGATCCGCTCGCCCTTGACCCAGAGCTTCACCGTGGCCTCGTTGGCGTGGGTGCCGTCGGGGCGGTCCTCGACGATGGCGCGCCAGGACTCGGTGCGGAAGTAGGTCCGCGCCCGGCCCTCCGCCTCGGCGCGCAGCAGCAGTTCGAAGGAGGCGTCGGCGGCCTCGTAGGTGTACCCCTTCAGCTCGCGCTCCTTGACGCGTTCGACCACCCGGCCGACGAGGGCGCGGTCGCCGCCGAGGTCGATGCCCAGCTCCTTGCCCTTCAGCTCGATGGAGGCGCGGCCGGCCATGTCGGAGACGAGCATCCGCATGGTGTTGCCGACCAGCGCGGGATCGATGTGCTGGTAGAGGTCGGGGTCGACCTTGATCGCGGAGGCGTGGAGGCCGGCCTTGTGGGCGAAGGCCGAGACGCCCACATAGGGCTGGTGGGTGGAGGGCGTCAGATTGACGACCTCGGCGATCGCGTGCGAGGTGCGGGTCATCTCGGCGAGCGCGCCGGGCGGCACGACCCGGCGGTCGTACTTCAGCTCCAGGGCGGCGACGACCGGGAAGAGATTGGCGTTGCCGACGCGCTCGCCGTAGCCGTTGGCGGTGCACTGGACATGGGTCGCGCCGGCGTCGACGGCGGCGAGGGTGTTGGCGACGGCGCAGCCGGTGTCGTCCTGGGCGTGGATGCCGAGGCGGGCGCCGGTCTCGGCGAGGACGGCGGCGACGACGGTCTGGATCTGGGCGGGGAGCATGCCGCCGTTGGTGTCGCACAGGACGACGACGTCCGCGCCCGCGTCGGCGGCGGCGCGGACCACGGCGGTGGCGTACTCGGGGTTGGCGCGGTGGCCGTCGAAGAAGTGCTCGCAGTCGACGAAGACGCGGCGGCCCTGGGCGCGCAGATGGGAGACGGTGTCGCGGACCATCTCCAGGTTCTCTTCGAGGGTGGTGCGCAGCGCCAGTTCGACATGGCGGTCGTGGGACTTGGCGACCAGGGTGATGACCTGGGCGCCGGAGTCGAGGAGCGCCTTGACCTGGGGGTCGTCGGCGGCGCTGCCGCCCGCGCGGCGGGTGGCTCCGAAGGCGACGAGCTGGGCGTGCCGGAAGGTGATCTCCTGCTGGGCGCGGGAGAAGAACTCGGTGTCGCGGGGGTTGGCGCCGGGCCAGCCGCCCTCGATGAAGGCCACGCCGAAGTCGTCCAGGTGCCGGGCGATGGTCAGCTTGTCCGCGACGGTGAGGTTGATGCCTTCGCGCTGGGCCCCGTCGCGAAGGGTGGTGTCGAAGACATGGAAGCTGTCGTCGAGGCGTGAGCTGTCGTCGGTGGCCGTGCCCATGTCCGTGTCCTTGGGCTGTGTGGTCATGGCTGCTGTGACTCCTGTCGGGTGAGTGGCTCCCGGAATTTCTGGCTCCACTTGCCCCCATTTTCCCGTGCGGTCCGTATCCGGCCGGGGTGGGGCCGGAAAACGAAAAAACCCCTCGCGGGTGCGAGAGGTCTGCGCGCGGGTCTGGGGCGTGGTGGGCGCTGCGTACGGATGGTACGGAGCGATCACGGCGGACCGGCGCGCCTGCTGCCGATAATCATGGCGAACGAAAGCACGGGGGCAGTTTGCCATACGTCGACAGGGGGTGGGGGATCTGTCTCGGGATGCGGTCCTGCCGCGTGTCGGGGGGCGGCGCGCGAGGGGGCCCGGGCCCCGGCGCCGCGTGTCGGGGGCGGCGTGGCCCCGGCCCTCGCCGGGGCCCCCGCGATCCAGGGGCCCCGTCACGCGTCGACCGGTCGGTCCGCCCCCGTACGTCCTTCGGCCGGGGTCGGTCGGAGGCGCGCGGGATACCGATCACGCGGGTGCGCGGTCCCGGTCAGGAGGCGGGGACCTTGGCCGGCTCCCGGCCCTCCTCGGGCTCCCCGGCGGAGCGGCCCACCAGATTCAGATCGATGTCGCGGGTCTCGCGCATGGCGAGGTACACGATCAGCGAGACGGCCGCGCAGCCCGCCACGTACCAGGAGAAGCCCGACTCCATCCCCGCGTCCTTGAACCAGAGCGCCACATACTCGGCGGTGCCGCCGAAGAGCGCGTTGGCGATCGCGTACGGGAGCGCGACGCCCAGCGCCCGTACCCCGGTCGGGAACAGCTCCGCCTTCACACAGGCGTTGATCGAGGTGTAGCCGGTGATCACCACGAGCGCGAGCAGCGACAGCCCCAGCGCCGGCCAGAACGAGTCGGCGTGCTTGAGCATCGCCATGATCGGCACGGTCAGCAGGGTCGAGCCGACCGCGAAGGTGATCAGCAGCGGGCGGCGGCCGATCCGGTCGGAGAGCATGCCCGCGAGCGGCTGGAGACAGGCGAAGACGATCAGGGCGCAGAACGAG
Organism: Streptomyces sp. NPDC014894; assembly: GCF_043080985.1. NCBI lineage: Bacteria > Bacillati > Actinomycetota > Actinomycetes > Kitasatosporales > Streptomycetaceae > Streptomyces > Streptomyces sp. NPDC014894. The sequence continues at coordinate 333,717 of NZ_JBIBWD010000001.1, read as the reverse complement.
ACCAGGGTCGCGGTCTGCTTGTCCAGCCCGGCGGAGTTGGAGAGGTACTTGGTGAGATAGGTGGTGTACGTGTAGTACGCCACGGTCCCGCCCATGGTGAGGGCGATGACGAGGAACGCCTCCCGCTTGTGCGCGAGCAGCGCCCGCAGGGTGCCCTTCTCGCTCGCGGGGGTGTCGTCGGCGGACTCCTCGTACACCTCCGTCTCCAGCATGTTGCGGCGCAGATAGAACACGACCGCCGCGCCGAGCGCGCCGATGATGAAGGGGATGCGCCAGCCCCAGCTGTGCAGGGCCTCGTCGGACATGGTGCGCTGGAGGACGATCAGCAGTCCGAGGCCGAGGATCTGGCCCGCCGTCATGGAGACGTACTGGAAGCTGGAGGCGAGGCCGCGCCGACCGGGCGCGGAGGCCTCGGTGAGATAGGTGGCGCTGGCCGCGTACTCGCCGCCGACGGAGAGGCCCTGGAGGAGACGGGCGACGAGGAGCACGGCCGCGCCGCCGTACCCGGCGACCGAGTAGGTGGGGGCGACGGCGATCAGGAGCGCGGAGGCGGACATCAGGGTGACGGTGAGCGTCAGCGCCGCCTTGCGGCCCTTGCGGTCGCCGACCCGGCCGAGCAGCCAGCCGCCGACCGGGCGCATGAAGAAGCCGACGGCGAAGATGCCCGCCGTGTTCATGAGCTTGGCGGTGTCGTTCCCCTCCGGGAAGAACGCGCCCGCGAAGTAGACCGCGAAGCTCGCGTACACGAACCAGTCGAACCACTCGACCATGTTGCCGGCCGACCCGACCCAGATCTTCTTCCAGTGCTCTCGTCCCATGGGGGGAAACCGTGCCGGAGGGGTGGGGGGCCGACAAGGGCTGCCGGGGCAACGATCGGGAGTACTTGCGTGCGTTGCGTTCCCGGCGTGGTGAGGGGCTGTGTTCCCGGCGTGGCGAGGGGCCGTGGCAGGGGGCGCGCGGCCGTCCCGGAGTGCTTCAGGACGCCGGGGCGAGCAGGGTTTCGGCGAGGAATTCGCTTACATGGGCGAGGACTTGGGGCCGTCCGGCGCCGGGGAGGCCGACGGCGACATGGACGCTGAGCCCGTCGAGCATCGCGCGCAGCCGGGCGGCGTGGCGGTCGGGGTCGACGGGGCGGAACTCGCCCCGGGAAATCCCCTCGGCGAGCAGCGCGACCAGATCGCGGTGCCAGGCGGTCTCGATCGCGCCCTGCCGGACGAGGGCGTCGTCCTCGGCGGCCCGGGAGCGGTTCCAGACCTCCAGCCAGAGCGTCCAGTGGGGATCGCGCGGGCCGTCGGGGACGTACAGCCCGACATAGGCGGTGAGGCGTTCGGCGGCGCTGCCGGGGCCGGAGAGCAGGGCGGCGCGCTCGGCCCCGAGGCGTTCCTCGCTCCACTCCAGGGTGCGCAGCAGGAGTTCGTCCTTGGTGCGGAAGTAGTAGAGGAGGTGTCCGCTGCTCATCCCGACGTCCCGGCCGAGGCCCGCCATGGTGAGCCGGTCGAGGCCGTGTTCGGCGATGGTGGCCATGGCGGCGGCGAGCACGGTCTCGCGGGGCGGGGCGATATTGCGCCGCCGGGCGTGCGGGGTCATCCGGATACCTCGGGGTGCGCTTCGTTCACTCGTACGTTCTACCTGATCGGAGCGGCGGACCGGGGCGGTCCGCCGTCAGGGGCGGGGCTGCTGCTGGGTGACGCAGTGGATGCCGCCGCCGCCCGCGAAGAGGGTCCGGGCGTCGACCTGGACGATCTCCCGGTCCGGGTGGAGACGGCCGAGGACCGCCGCCGCCCCGGCGTCGCGCGGGTCGTCGAAGGCGCACAGCACCAGACCGCCGTTGCAGAGGTAGTGGTTGATGTACGAGTAGTGCGCCCAGCCGCCCTCGTCGTCGCGCAGGACGGTGGGGGCGGGGATCTCGACGACCTCCAGCGGGCGGCCCCGGGCGTCCGTCCGGCTCCTGAGGAAGGCGGCGTTCTCGGCGCAGAGGTCGTGGTCGGGGTGGGCCGGGTCGGGCTGGGTGTGGACGACGACGGTGCCGGGGGCCGCGAAGGCGGCGACGATGTCGACATGGCCGAGGGTGCCGTAGCCGTGCGGCGGGTAGTCGGCGGTCAGCCCGCGCCGCAGCCAGATCGCCTTGGTCGTGCCGAGCCGGGCGTGGATCTCCGCCTCGACCCGCTCCCTGGTCCAGCCCGGGTTGCGCTCGGGGCCGAGCTGCACGGTCTCGGTGAGCAGCACCGTGCCCTCGCCGTCGACGTGGAGTCCGCCGCCCTCGTTGGTGAGCGGGGAGCTGTGCACGGGGACGCCCGCCAGTCCGGCGACCTCGCGGGCGAGGCCGGCGTCGTGCTCCCAGCTCGCCCACTCCTGCGCTCCCCAGCCGTTGAAGACCCAGTCCACGGCGGCGAGCCGTTCGCCGTCGGTGACGAAGGTGGGGCCGGTGTCCCGCATCCAGGCGTCGTCCAGCGCCCGTTCCACCAGGTCGATCCCCGGGCCCAGCAGCTCGCGCGCCGCCGTGGACTGGCCGGGGCCGACCACCATGGTGACCGGCTCGAAGCGGCGTACGGCTCGGGCGACCTCGGCCCACGCGCGGCGGGCCGCGGCGAGGCCGTCGCCGGTGAAGGTGTCGTTGGGGACCGGCCAGGCCATCCAGGTGCGCTCGTGCGGGGCCCATTCGGGGGGCATACGGAACATGGTCACGTCCTGGGGGGTGAGGGGGGCGGGGACATCCGGCGGGGCCGCCGGGGGGCGTCCGGGCCTGATCGGGTCCCATCGGGTCCGACCTGGTCCGACCTGGCCTGATCGGGCCTGATCGGGTCTAGAGGAAGTAGAGGCGGTTCAGGGAGACCGAGTCGGCGGGGTCGGAGCGGATCGGCTCGCCGTCGAGGGTGACCAGCCCGGTGCGGGCGTCGACGTCGACCTCGCCGAGCCGGGAGTTGAACCGGAGGTCGGCGGGCCCGATGCCCCGGGTGTCCCGGACCGCGACCCGGCGGCGGCGGGTCGGCATCGCGTCGGCTCCGCCCTCGGCGGCGGCCCGTGCCGCGAAGGCGACGGACAGCTCCGCCGGAGCGGCCCCGTACGCGCCGAACTGCGGCCCCATGACCAGCGGCTCACAGGCGTCCGTCGCCGCGTTGGGGTCGCCGGTCACCCCGTACGCGGGGAACCCGGACTTCAGCACCAGCTGCGGTTTCGCCCCGAAGAACTCCGGTCTCCAGAGCACGATGTCGGCCATCTTGCCGACCTCGACCGATCCGATCTCATGGGCGAGGCCGTGGGCGAGGGCCGGATTGAGGGTCAGTTTGGCGAGGTAGCGCAGCACCCGGGCGTTGTCGTCGTGCGGTCCGTCGCCGGGCGCCGGTCCGCGTTCGGCCTTCATCTTCCCGGCCAGCGCGAAGGTACGGCGCACGGTCTCGCCCGCGCGGCCCATGCCCTGGGCGTCGGAGGAGGTGATGCCGATCGCGCCGAGGTCGTGGAGGACGTCCTCCGCGCCCATCGTCCCGGCCCGGACGCGGTCCCGGGCCATGGCGGCGTCGCCGGGCAGCTCGGTCTTGAGGTCGTGTACGGAGACGATCATCCCGTAGTGCTCGGCGACGGCGTCCCGGCCGAAGGGGAGGGTCGGGTTGGTGGAGGAGCCGATGACGTTCGGCACGCCCGCCATCTTGAGGACGTTGGGGACATGGCCGCCGCCGCAGCCCTCGATGTGGAAGGCGTGGATCGTCCGGCCGTCCAGCACGCGCAGGGTGTCCTCGACCGACAGGCACTCGTTGAGGCCGTCGCTGTGCAGCGCGACCTGCACATCGTGCTCCTCGGCCACCCGCAGGGCGGTGTCCAGGGCCCGGGTGTGCGCGCCCATGTCCTCATGGACCTTGAATCCGCAGGCGCCGCCCTCGGCGAGCGCCTCCACCAGCGGCGCTTCGCGGGAGGACGAGCCCCGGGCGAGGAAGCCGATGTTGACGGGCCAGGCGTCGAAGGCCGCGAAGGCGTGCCGCAGGGCCCAGGGCGAGTTGACGCCGACGCCCCAGACCGGGCCGAACTCCTGGCCGATGAGGGTGGTGACGCCGGAGGCGAGGGACGCCTCCATGATCCGGGGCGAGAGCAGATGGACATGGGTGTCGACGGCTCCGGCGGTGGCGATCAGACCCTCGCCGGAGACGATCGCGGTGCCGGTCCCGGTGACGACGTCGACCCCGTCCAGGGTGTCCGGGTTCCCCGCCCGGCCGATGGCCGAGATCCGGCCCTCGCGGACGCCGATGGAGACCTTGCGGACGCCCTGGACGGCGTCGATCAGCAGGACGTTGCTGATGACGACGTCACAGGTGTCGCGGACGGCGGCGGCCCGCAGATGGAGTCCGTCGCGGGCGGTCTTGCCGAAGCCGGCGAGGAACTCGTCGCCGGGCCGCTGCGCGTCGGACTCGACGCGCACGACGAGCCCGGAGTCCCCGAGGACCACCCGGTCCCCGGCCCGGGGGCCGTGGACGGCGGCGTACTCCGACGGGTCGACGGCGGTCATACGCGGTGCTCCTCCGGGAGGACGGGGGCGGGCGGGACGGGGTCGGCCCCTCCGGGGTGTACCGGGCCGGTCCTTCCGGGCTGAGCGCGGCCGGCCCTTCCGGGGCGAACCGGGCCGGTCCTTCCGGGCTGAGCGCGGCCGGCCCCTCCGGGGCGAACCGGGTCGGACCTTCCGGGGCGGCGGCGGGCCGCCGTTCCGGCGCGGGGCGAGAGCAGACCGGTGGCGGCGGTGACCGCGGCCACCGCCAGCACGACCGCGAGCAGCGAGAGGCCCGACGGCGGCGCGCCGGGGGGCGGGTCGTCGGAGGCCCGGCCGTGCGCGGTCACCGCGATCACGGCGACGACCGCGATCATCGGTCCGCCCCCAGATATCCGCAGGCGGCGGCCTTGCGCAGGGCTTCCTCGCGGGCCCCCGGGGCGTCCAGCGGACCGTCCACCAGGCCGGCGAAGCCGATGGCGACCCGGTCCCCGCCGATCGGGACCAGCCCGACCTCGGCCTCGCCGCCCGGGTCGAAGCGGACCGAGGAGCCGGCCGGGACGCAGAGCCGCATGCCGTAGGCGGCGGCCCGGTCGAAGTCCAGCCGGGGGTTGGCCTCGAAGAAGTGGAAGTGGGAGGTGACGCTCACCGGGACGGCCGCGGTGTTGCGCACCGTCAGCCGCAGCGCGGGAGCGGGCGCGGGGCGGGCCGAGCCGGGCAGCACCGCGCCGGGGGCCTCGGCGCCCGAGCCGCCGCCCCCGATCGGGTCCGGGACCACCGCGAGCCGGGAGCCGTCGTCGAAGACCGCCTCGACCTGCACCTCGGTCACCACGTCCGCGACCCCGGGCAGCACATCGCCGGGGCCCAGGACCGAGCGGGCCGCCTCGATCGCCGCCGCGAGCCGCAGCCCGTCGCGGGCGGCCTCGCAGACCGTGTCCGCGATCAGCGCGGTCGCCTCGGGGACGTTGAGCCGCAGACCCCGGGCCCGGCGCGCCCGGGCCAGCTCGGCCGCGCCGAACAGCAGCAGCCGGTCCCGTTCGGTGGGAGTCAGTCGCACATCACCACGCCCCTGAGTTAGAACAGCACTCTAATCAAGAGGCGCGGGAGAGGGAAGAGGCCAGTTCAGCTTGATCGAGCAGCGCTCGATCAGAAGCGCTCAGCCAGTGGTCGCGGTCAGATCCCGGGCATAGGTCTCGATCGCCGCGCGGAACGGCCGCACGGTCGGGTCCTCGCTCGTCGCCGCCAGCAGCTCCAGCAGCAGCCGCACGGACTCCTCGTGACGGCCGGTGTTGAAGAGCGCCATGGCCAGAAAGGCCCGCAGTCCGCCGTGGTCGGGGAACTCGGCCACCCCCTGCCGCAGGGTCCGCTCGGCCTCCTCGTACCGCCCGAGCACCCGGTAGGTGCTGCCGAGCCCGAGCAGCGCCTCGCGGCGGTCCCGGGCGGGCAGGTCCGGTCCGGCGAGGGCGCGCTCGTAGTACGGCACGGCCTCCGCCTCCCGTCCCAGGACGTCGTGGGCCCAGGCGGTCTGGTAGGCGATCTCGGCGTCGGCGGGCAGCCGTTCGGCGAGCGCGAGCAGCCGGCGGCGGGCCTCCTCCGCGCTCCCCCGCTCCCTCAGGCGTATGGATTCGGCCAGCTCACGGTCGCGCTCGGACGCAGTCATGCCCCCATCCTCACCGATGCGGGAGGACGGGGGCATGCGGAGGACGCGGGGGCGGATCAGCCCAGTTCGTGCATCCAGCCGTGCTCGTCGGCGGCGATGCCCCGCTGGATGTCCAGCAGCGCCTCGCGCAGCTTCAGCGTCACCTCGCCCGGCCGGCCGGCGCTCTGGGTCCACTCGCCGCCCGCAGACTTCACCAGGCCGATCGGGGTGACCACCGCGGCCGTGCCGCAGGCGAAGACCTCGGTCAGGGCGCCGCTCTCGGTGTCGCGCCGCCACTGCTCGGTGGAGATCCGGCCCTCTGCGGACTCGTAGCCGAGGTCCTTGGCGAGCTTGAGCAGGGAGTCGCGGGTGATCCCGGCGAGGAGGGAGCCGGTCAGCTCGGGGGTGACGATGCGGTTCCCGTACACGAAGTACAGATTCATCCCGCCCATCTCCTCGACCCAGCGGTGCTCCAGCGCGTCCAGCCAGACGACCTGGTCGCAGCCCTGCGCGGCGGCCTCGGCCTGGGCGAGCAGCGAAGCCGCGTAGTTGCCGCCGGTCTTGGCGAAGCCCATGCCGCCGGGGACGGCGCGGACGTAGTTCTCGGAGAGCCAGACGGAGACCGGCTGGACGCCGCCGGGGAAGTAGGCGGCGGCCGGGCAGGCGATCACGATGAAGAGGTACTCGTTGGCGGGGCGCACCCCGAGGCCGACCTCGGTCGCGATCATGAACGGGCGAAGATAGAGGGAGGCTTCGCCGCCGTGCTCCGGGACCCACGCCTTGTCCTGGCGGACCAGGACGTCACAGGCCTCGACGAACAGCTCGGTGGGCAGTTCGGGCATGGCGAGCCGGCGGGCGGAGCGCTGGAAGCGCTCGGCGTTGGCGTCGGGGCGGAAGGTGGCCACGGAGCCGTCGGGGCGGCGGTACGCCTTGAGCCCCTCGAAGATCTCCTGCGCGTAGTGCAGGGTCATGTTGGCCGGGTCGAGCGAGAGGGGCGCGTACGGAGTGAGCTGGGCGTCGTGCCAGCCCACACCCTCGGTCCACTTGATGGTCACCATGTGATCGGTGAAGTGGCGGCCGAACCCGGGGTCCGCCAGGATCGCCTCCCGCTCCGCGTCGGAGAGCGGGTGCGAGGAGGGCTTCAGCTCGATCGTGGGCGTCGTCATGAGTGCTATGTCCTTCACCGTTGGTTGTGACGGACCGCGCTCACGCCGCTACTGATGCTAGGACGTCCGAGCATTCCCGCATGCCACGGCCCGGTTCCGATTATCGCCCCACGGGGGCGATGCGTGAAACAGGGTGCAACGGGTGAAAGCGGTCCCGGTCTGATGGTGCGCCCGGGAGCCGCGCAGAAGAAGCCGCCGGGCGCGGAACGCGACCCGGCGGCTTCGAGGTAAAGGCGTCGGGTCAGCTCGCTACTCGTACCGCGAGCGCGTCGCCGATCTCTTCCGTGGTGCGGAAGGTCCCGTCACGTCCCGCGAGGTCGGCGGAGACGGCCTCCTCGATGCGGACCGCCTCGGCCTCGAAGGAGAGGTGGCGCAGGAGCAGGGCGACGGAGAGGATCGTGGCCGTCGGGTCGGCCTTGCCGGTGCCCGCGATGTCGGGGGCGGACCCGTGGACGGGCTCGAACATCGACGGGAAGGCGCCCGTCGGGTTGATGTTGCCGGAGGCGGCCAGGCCGATGCCGCCGGTGACGGCCGCGGCGAGGTCGGTGAGGATGTCGCCGAAGAGATTGTCGGTGACGATGACGTCGAAGCGCTCCGGCTGGGTGACGAAGAAGATCGTCGCGGCGTCGACGTGCAGATAGTCGGTGGTGACCTCGGGGTACTCCTGGCCGACCCGGTCGAAGATGTTCTTCCACAGATGACCGGCGTAGACGAGGACGTTGTTCTTGTGGACCAGCGTCAGCTTCTTGCGGGGGCGGGAGTTCGCCCGCTCGAAGGCGTCGCGGACGACGCGCTCCACTCCGTACGCGGTGTTCAGGCTGACCTCGGTGGCGACCTCGGCGGGGGTGCCGGTGCGCAGCGAGCCGCCGTTGCCGGTGTACGGGCCCTCGGTGCCCTCGCGCACGACGACGAAGTCGATCTCGGGCTGGCCGGCGAGGGGGGTGGAGGTGTTCGGGAACAGCTTCGACGGACGCAGGTTCACGTAGTGGTCGAAGGCGAAACGCAGCTTGAGCAGCAGCCCGCGCTCCAGTACGCCGGAGGGCACGGAGGGATCACCGATCGCGCCGAGGAGGATCGCGTCGTGGCCCTTGAGGGCCTCCAGCTCCGCGTCGGGAAGGGTCTCACCCGTGCGGTGCCAGCGCTGGGCGCCGAGGTCGTAGTCCTTGGTCTCCAGCTTCACATCCTGCGGGAGGACGGAGGAGAGGACCTTCAGACCCTGGGCCACGACCTCCCGGCCGATGCCGTCACCGGGGATCACTGCGATGTTGAGGCTGCGAGACATGTCGGGCACCCTACTCTTCGTCCCACCCCATGACATGGCACGTCCACGATGTGGACCGCCCGACGGGGAGGGCGCGTTCAGCGGCCGGGGGCTCCGCCGTTGTCCCGGCGGTCCAGGGCGCGCTGGAGCGCCGCCGCCGCGTTCTTGCGGTCGGACTCGGACAGACGGCGCGCGGCATGGCGGACGCGGCGGACGGTCTCTGCGGGGATCGCGGACATGATGATCGACTCCTTGGAGATCGCGAGATGTCGAAGGCGCCGGGCGGGGCGGGGAGCGTGCCACAGGGATCGCCTGCGGGGGCACCGGCTCACAACCGCCATTCGCTGGATCGAGCGAGGCGTTCGGCTTCTACCAAGCTAAGGCAGCGGGCCCGCACTGTCTCCATAAGTAGTCGGACTTCCTACTATCTGAGACGGAGATCATGGAAACCGCAGGTCAAGTGTGGTCCTGAAGGGAGCGGCCGGGGGGGGGGGGGTGGGGGGGGGGGCCCGGCCCCCCCCCCCCCCCCCGCGGGGGGGGGGCGGCGCGGGGCGGCGGGGGGGGGGCGGCGGGGGGGGGGGGGGGGCGA
>NZ_JBIBWD010000001.1:0-324582 GCF_043080985.1 Streptomyces sp. NPDC014894 | reverse complement strand
CACGTATGTTGGCCGTCCTCATTTTTTTTTGGGAGGTCTATACCCCCCCCCGGGGCGGGGGGGGGGGGGGCGGGGCGGGGGCGGGGGGGGGGGGGGGGGGGGGGCCCCCCCCCCCCCCCCCCCCCCCCGGCCGGGGGGCGCGCGGCGCGGGCCGCCTTGGGCGCGACGGCGCGGGCGCGGGGTACGCCGCCCGGGGGCGGCGGGCGATCCGCGTGGGGTCCGGGTACGGACCGGGGGCGGCGGGCGTACCGCGCAAGGGCCGACTCGATGCCGTCCGGGGCCGGATGAGCCGGCCCCGGGCCGGCAGACCGCCCGGGCACCGGCCGGGCCGCCGGAACGGGATTGGGTTACGCACCCGGGGCGGTGGGCGATCCGCGTGGGGTCCGGGTACGCACCCGGGGCGGCGGGCGTACCGCCTGGCGGACGCCGCAAAGCACCGACTCCATGCCGTCCGGAGCCGGATGAGCCGGCCACAGACCCGGCCCCGGGCCGGCAGACCGCCCGGGCGCCGGCCGGGCCGCCGGAACGGGATCGAGCTACGCACCCGGGGCGACGGGCGATCCGCAGGGGGCCGGGATACGCACCCGGGCGTACCGCGTGGCGGAGGGCGCGATGAACTCGGCCGGGCCGGGCGGGCGGCGGTGAACTGGCGTACAGCGCGGGGATCCGGGCCGGGCGGGCGGGTCGCACGCGGCGCGGAGGCGACGGACTCCGAGTCCCGTACGACTCAGTGGTCCCCGCCGGGCGCGCCCGCCTCCGCGCCGGTCTCGTACACGGCGCGGAGGCGCGCAGCGGGCGGACGGACGGACGTCGAACTCGCTGACAGCTCAGTGGGCGTCGGCCTGCGGAGGCGGGAAGTCTCCTCGTACGGGCCGGTCCGCGCCCACCGCCGGGGCCGTGCCCGGCTCCGGCGGCGGCGACGAAGGCACCTGTGGAGCGGGGGTCAGAGGACGTCGCCGTCGCGCCAGTCGAATGCGAGGGGGGAGTCGGCGGGGTCGGGGGACGGGCCGAGGACGAAGGTGGAGTCCTCCTCGTCGGGGAAGCGCACCGGGCCGTCCGGGCCGAGCCCCTCGATCCGGCCCCGCCAGAGCCGCCAGCCGCGCGAGCGGTACAGCGCCGCGCCCTCGTCCGACGCGGAGAGCGCGCCGAAGGCGTAGGAGCGGACGATGATCTGCTCCAGCGCGTCCATCGCCCGGCCGCCCAGACCCTGGCGGCGGCGGTCGGCGCGGACGGCGAGGGCCTCGACGTATCCGATGCGGTACGACCGCCCTCCGTGCGTCACCCGGCGCATGATCACGCTGCCGTGCGCGACCAGCGCGTCCCCGGACTCGTTCGCGGAGCCGTTCTCGCTCTCGTGGAGAAGGACGTGCATCCCGCCGAGCGTGTGGTCCCAGTCCTCCTCCCCGAAGTCCCCGTCGAAGGCGTCGTGCAGGAGGGAGCGGATCGCGGCCAGGTCGGCCGGGGTGAGTTGGGAGGTGTGCAGGGTGCGGATCGACTCGGTCATACGCCTGAGCCTCTCCCCGCACGTACTCACGGGCCAATTGAGTATTCACTCCATGGTGGCGAATGAGCCACACGGCGAGAGTGAGCGCCATGAACGGCCTCTACGCTCTCAAGCCCTGGTACGCGGCCCGGCTCTCCGGAGTCCGGGGCGCGCTCGTCCGCCGTGAGGTGTCGCCCGACGCGCTCACGGCCGCGGGCGTGGTGTGCGCCGCCGGCGCGGCCGCCGCGCTCGCCTGGCTGCCCGCCCCGCTCGCCGCCCTCCCGGTCGCCGTTCTGCTGGCGGCCCGGCTCGCCTGCGCCAATCTCGACGGCGCGCTCGCCCGGGAGACCGGCCGCACCTCCCGGCGCGGCGCGCTGCTCAACGAACTCGGCGACCGCGCGGCCGATCTGGCGGTGCTCGCCGGTTTTCTGACCCTCGCGCCGCTGTGGCTGGTGGCGGTCGCCGCGCTGGCCGCGACCCTGCCGTCCTGGGTCTCGCTGGCGGGCGCGGCGGCCGGGGCCCGGCGGCTGAACGGAGGGCCGGCGGGCAAGACCGAGCGCTGTCTGCTGGCGGTGGTCGCGGCGGCGACCGGCTGGGCGGTCCCGGTGCTGATCGTGATCGCGGCCGGATCGCTGCTCACCGCGCTGCTGCGGCTGGGACGGCTCTGGAAGGAGACGGGCGCGTGAGCGGGGTCATGGTCGCGGGCGAGGCGGTCGGGCGGGCGATCCCGCTGGTGGCCGGGGCGCTCGGGGTGAGCGGAATCGCGGTCGCCGCGCTCCCCGCACGGCTGCGGATACGGGCCGAGCTGCGAAGACGCTGGCGTACATGGGCGATCGCCGCTCCGGTTTTTCTGGGGCCGCTGCTGCTCGGGCAGGGCGGGGCGTTCGCGCTGGCGGCCGCGCTCGGCGTGATCGGGGTGAGCGAGTACGCGCGGATGACGGCGCTGCCCCGGGCCGACCAGGCGGTGCTCACGGCGGCCTCGGTACTGCTGCCGGGGCTCGCGTGGCTGGCCCCGGGAGCCCTGGATCTGCGCACCGCGGGGCTGCTGCTGCTCGCGGCGGCGCTGCCGCCCCTGCTGGCGGGCGACGCCGGCGGGGGCTTCACCCGGGCCGCGCACTCGGTCTTCGCGCTGCTGTGGATCCCGGTGGCGCTCACCGGTCTGGTGACGCTCCAGGAGACCGCGATCGCGGTGGGGCTGGCCGTGGCGCTCGGCGATGTGGGCGCGTGGTGCGGCGGTACGGCGCTGGGCCGGCGCGGTCCGGGCGCGCGAAGGCTCTCGCCGCTGTCCCCGCACAAGACCTGGGCGGGCGTGGCCGGGGCGGCGGCCGCCACGGCGCTGACCCTGGCGGCGGTCGGCGCGTTCTCGCCGGTGCTGTGGGCCGCGGTGCTGGCCGGATGTGTGCTGGGCGATCTGCTGGAGTCGATGGTCAAGCGCGAGACGGGCGTCAAGGACGCGGGCTCCTGGCTGCCGGGGTTCGGCGGGCTCCTGGACCGGATCGACTCCCTGCTGCCGGCGCTGCTGCTGGCGACGGTGGTGACCGGGCGATGAGAGAGCGCGGGGAACACGACCCGGCCGCCGTGACACGCGTACCCGCGCCGGTATCCGTGAACGCGAGCGTGAGCGCGCCCGGCGGCTCCCGCTGGGCGGCGGTGCTGCGGCGGGCGCTGTGGTGGACGGTGCTCACCCTGACGGGCGGGGTGGAGCGGCGGGGCCGGCTGCCCCGGGGCGGCTGTGTGGTGGTCGCCAACCACTCCTCGCACGCCGACACGGCGGCCCTGCTCGCCGCCCTGGACGCCCGCCACAAGCCCGCCATCGGCGCGGCCGCGGACTACTGGTTCTCCTCGCCCTGGCGGAGCCGGATCTGCGGCCGGCTCGCCGCCGGGTTCCCGGTCCGGCGCACCGGCGGCGGGATGGACGATCTGCTGGCGATGACGGACGGACTGCGGGCCGGGCGGGCGGTCGTCCTCTTCCCCGAGGGCACGCGCGGCGGCGACGGGCCGGTGGGCTCCTTCCACCGGGGCGCTCTGGTGCTGGCCGAGCGGGCGGGCGTCCCCGTCGTCCCGGTCGGCATCGCGGGCACGGACCGGCTGCTGCCCAAGCACGGACGGCTGCGCTCCTCCCTGGTACGGGTGCGGATCGGCGCTCCCCTGCCCCCGTCGGCCACTCCCGAGGAGGCCCGCGCGGCCGTCTCGGCGCTGCACCGGCGCACCAGCGCCGAATCGCTGCGCGACTCACGGGCCCGCCGCCGGATCGCCTCCCTGGCCGCCTCGCGGGCGGGCCTGGCGATCGCCTTCGTCTGGGCCTTCGCGGAGGCGCTGAGCTGGCCGCTGATGCCGGAGCTGCTGCTCGCCGCCGCCTGCACGGCCGCCCCTCGGGCCGCGCTGCGGCTCTCGGCGACCGCGCTGGCGGGCAGTCTGGCCGGTTCGCTGCTGACGCTCCAGCTGACGGGCGCGGGTCTCGCCCCGCCCGCGCCGCTGACCACGGACCGGATGCGCGCGGAGGCCCGGCAGCAGGTGGCGGCCGAGTCCGCGGGCGCGGTACGGCATCAGCCGTGGAACGGGATCCCGTTCAAGGTGTACGCGGCCGAGGCGGGCCGGGCGGACGCGCCGTCCGGCGAGTGGCTGGCGTCCGCGGCGGCGGCCCGCGGCTCCCGCACCCTGACCACGGGTCTGTCGTTCGCCGCCCTCGCCCTGCTGCTGCGCCGCTTCCGGCGGTTCTACGGCGTCTTCCTGGCGCTGCTGACCGGCGGCTTCGCCGTCGCCCTGACCCTGATCGTCACCGCCTGGCGCTAGCGCTCCCGGCTCCCGGCCCGCCCGCGACCCTGCTCGTCACCGGCCGGCGCCGCCCCGGCCGCCGGGGTCGCGGACGCGTTCGACACGGCCGAGGCCGCACGGCCCCGGGCCGAACGGGGCCCGGCCGCCGGGCCGGCCGGGGAGCGAAACACCGCCGCCGGAACGGAACCGGTCCGCGGCGCTCGCCATCCATAGAGTTGGAACCGCCCCCGTTCCGGCGTGGGGGCCGGAACGGGGGCGGGTTCATAGGGGCGGGCCGTCGGGCCCGCCCGGTCGGGCGGCTCAGCCCATGTGCGGGTAGCCGTACTCCGTCGGCGCGACCAGCGTCTCCTTGATCGCGCGGGTCAGCGTCCAGCGCATCAGGTTCTGCGGGGCGCCCGCCTTGTCGTTGGTGCCCGAGGCACGGCCGCCGCCGAAGGGCTGCTGGCCGACGACGGCGCCGGTCGACTTGTCGTTGATGTAGAAGTTGCCCGCGGCGAAGCGGAGCTTCTCCATCGTGTGCGCGGCGGCGGCGCGGTCGTTGGAGATGACCGCACCGGTCAGCGCGTAGTCGGAGACCGACTCCATCTGGTCGAGCATGGCGTCGTACTGGTCATCCTCGTACACGTGGATCGCCAGGATCGGACCGAAGTACTCGGCCTTGAAGACCTCGTTCTCCGGGTCGTCGCACTCGATGACGGTCGGGCGGACGAAGTAGCCCACCGAGTCGTCGTAGGTGCCGCCCGCGATGATCGTGCAGGACGGGTCGGCCGCGGCACGGTCGATCGCGGCCTTGTTCTTGGCGAACGAGCGCTCGTCGATCACGGCGCCGATGAAGTTCGACAGATCGGTGACGTCACCCATGGTGATCCCGTCGACCTCGGCCGCGAACCGCTCCTTGAAGCCGTCGTTCCAGATGGACGCCGGGATGTACGCACGCGAGGACGCGGAGCACTTCTGGCCCTGGAACTCGAAGGAGCCGCGGGTCAGCGCGGTCTTCAGCACGGCGCGGTCGGCGCTGGGGTGCGCGACCACGAAGTCCTTGCCGCCGGTCTCGCCCACGATGCGCGGGTAGGAGCGGTACTTCGCGATGTTGTTGCCGACCGTCTTCCACAGGTGCTGGAAGGTGGGGGTCGAGCCGGTGAAGTGGATGCCGGCCAGATCGCGGTGGTTCAGGGCCACCTCGGAGACGGCGATGCCGTCGCCGGTCACCAGGTTGATGACGCCCTTGGGCAGCCCGGCCTCCTCCAGCAGCCGCATCAGCAGCACGGCGGAGTGGGTCTGCGTCGGGGACGGCTTCCACACCACGACATTGCCCATCAGGGCGGGCGCGGTGGGCAGGTTGCCCGCGATGGCGGTGAAGTTGAAGGGCGTGATCGCGTAGACGAAGCCCTCCAGCGGGCGGTGGTCCATGCGGTTCCACACGCCCGGCGCGTTGGCCGGGGGCTGCTCGGCCAGGATGTCGCGGGCGTAGGCGACATTGAAGCGCCAGAAGTCGATCAGCTCGCAGGGAGTGTCGATCTCCGCCTGCTGGGCGGTCTTGGACTGGCCCAGCATGGTGGAGGCGGCCAGCGTCTCGCGCCAGGGGCCGGAGAGCAGCTCGGCGGCGCGCAGGATGATCGCGGCGCGGTCGTCGAAGGACATCGCGCGCCAGGCGGGGGCCGCGGCCAGGGCGGCGTCGATCGCGTCCTGGGCGTCCTGCTGGGTGGCCCCGGCGAAGGTGCCGATCACCGCGCCGTGGTTGTGCGGCTGGACGACGTCGACCCGCTCGCCACCGCCCATCCGGCGCACTCCGCCGATGGTCATCGGCAGCTCGATCGGGTTCTCGGCCAGTTCCTTGAGCTTGGCCTCGAGGCGGGCGCGCTCCGGGGAGCCGGGGGCGTAGCCGTGCACCGGCTCGTTGACCGGCGCGGGGACCTTGGTCACAGCGTCCATGGGTGCCGCATCTCCTTAAAGCAGTGGGTCAGGTGTGGGGGTTCAGCCGCGGCTGACCAGCGAACGCAGGAAGAACGCCAGGTTCGCCGGACGCTCCGCCAGACGGCGCATGAAATATCCGTACCAGTCGGTGCCGTAGGCGATGTAGACCCGCACCCGGTGGCCCTCGGCGGCGAGGCGGTGCTGCTCGGCCTCGCGGATGCCGTACAGCATCTGGAACTCGTAGTCCTCCAGCTTACGGCCGGCCCGCCGGGCCAGCTCCTGGCTGATGGCGATGATCCGGGGGTCGTGGGACCCGATCATCGGGTAGCCCTCGCCCTCCATGAGGATCTTCAGGCAGCGGATGTACGCCTTGTCGACCTCGGCCTTGTCCTGGTACGCGACGGTCTCGGGCTCCTTGTAGGCGCCCTTCACCAGCCGGACCCGCGAGCCCGCCTCGGCGAGCGCGCGGCAGTCGTCCTCGGTGCGGAAGAGGTACGACTGGACGACCGCGCCCGTCTGGGGGAAGCGCTCGCGCAGCTCGGCGTGGATCGCGAGGGTCGAGTCGACGGTGGTGTGGTCCTCCATGTCGAGGGTGACCGTGGTGCCGATCTCGGCGGCCGCCTCGACGACGGGGGTGATGTTCCTCAGCGCCAGCTCGTGGCCGCCCGCGAGGGCCTGGCCGAAGGAGGAGAGCTTGACCGACATCTCGGCGCGGACGCCGAGGCCGAGCGGCGCGAGGGCCTCGATCAGCTCCAGATAGGCGTCCCGGGCGCGCAGCGCCTCGGCCGGGTCGGTGATGTCCTCGCCGAGGACGTCGAGCGTGATCTCCAGACCGCCGGCGGCGGTCTCCTGGACGACGGGGATCGTCTCCAGGACCGACTCACCGGCGATGAAACGGTTCACCACGGGCTTGGTGACCGGGGCGGCCGAAACGATGCGGCGCATCTGGTCGCTGCGCGAGGCGGCGAGGATCACGGGACCCAGCACGGGGACCTCCATCAGAAGTACGGGCGCCGGGCGGGACCCGTGGAACGGATCCGGAACGGCACGAAGAACCACCGTGAAATCTAAGGATCACCCCGGGGAGCGGCCATCGACAGCTGTCACGCATCCGTGGCCCGGATCTCAGACATATGTCTGAAGGGCGTGCCAGAATGTCCGGATGAAGGGCGATTACCAGGAACTGGTCGATGAGATCTCCGGCCTGCTGGCGGCCCCGGCCACGCTGGAGAACCGCGATTTCGGCCTGATCGCCTTCGGTGCGCACGACAGCGACGACGACAGCGCCATGGACCCGGTCAGGACCCGTTCGATCCTCACCCGGAAGTCCTCCCCCGCCGTCCGCGCCTGGTTCGAGGGCTTCGGCATCACCCGGGCGACGGGCCCGGTCCGCATCCCGGCCGCCCCGGACGCGGGGGTGTTCCGGGACCGGATCTGCCTGCCCGTACGGCATCGGGGCATCGCCCTCGGCTATGTCTGGCTGCTGGACACCAGCCCCGGCCCCACGGACGCCCAGCTGGCCGCCGCCATGGAGGTCGCGGCGCGGATCGGGGCGCTGCTCGCGGACGAGGAGCGGGCGGGCTCCGATCTCTCCCGGGAGCTGCGGGCGGTGCTGACCGCCGAGCGGGGCTGGCAGTACGACATGGCGGTGGCGGCGCTGCGCACCGCGCTGGGCGGCGACGAGCGCGGTGCGGAGGGGCCGCACGCGGTGGTCTGTGTGACGCCGTGGCCCTCGGCGGACCCGGCGTCGGCGCGGGCGCTGCCCGGGGTGGCGGCGGTGTGCACGGTGCCGGCGGCCCCGGCGGGCGCGGCGGACCCCGCCGCGCCGGGGGCTCCGGCCGCCGGGGCCGGGGAGCCCGGCGCTCCCCCGCCGGCTCGGCCGGCCGCCCCCGGCGACGGGGAGCACGCGCTCGCCGTGCTGGTGCGGCTGCGCGCCCCCGACGTCCCCGCCCCGGCGCTGACCGCGGCCGAGCGGCTGCGCGTCACGGCGGGGCCCTCGGCGACCGCCGGGGTGGGCGCGCCCCGGCGCGGTCTGACCGGTCTGAACGCCGCCTGGCAGGAGGCGGCCGCCGCCGCGCGGACGGCCCGGGCGCAGCCCCGGCTCGGCCCGGTCGCGCAGTGGGCGGACATCGGGCCGTATCGGATGCTGACCGCGCTGGCCGGCCCGTACGGGCGCGCCGTGCCCGATCTGGCCGTACGGGCCCTGCTGGACCGCTCCCACACCGAGCTGGCGCGTACCGCCGAGGTGTTCCTGGACTGCGCGGGGCAGGCGGGGCGCACCGCGTCGGCGCTGGGTGTGC
The DNA here is from genome assembly GCF_043080985.1 of Streptomyces sp. NPDC014894. NCBI lineage: Bacteria > Bacillati > Actinomycetota > Actinomycetes > Kitasatosporales > Streptomycetaceae > Streptomyces > Streptomyces sp. NPDC014894. Next base: position 316,110 of record NZ_JBIBWD010000001.1, on the reverse strand, counting down.
ACCGGCAGACGCTGTACTACCGGCTCTCCCGGGTGGAGCAGCTGACCGGGCTGGATCTGGCGGACGGCGAGGACCGGCTGCTGCTGCACATGGCGCTGAAGGCGGCCCGGCTCCAGCGGTGATCGGCGGCCCGGATCCGGCGGCCCCGGCGGAGATCCGGGGGGCCGCGGCTCGGGCGGTGATCGGGTGATCCGGCGATCGGGAGGAGTCCGTGGCCGGGGCGTCCACCCGGGTGAACCCGGCACGTCACGGGGTCGGTCGGCGAAGACGGTCTTGAAGGGCCGGAGAGCCTCGGGCTAGCATCTGATCTTGTGCCGGGCCGCTTTCGGCGGCCGTATCAGTACCCTCGCCCATTGCCCGTTGACCGACGACAGAAGGCAGGCCAGGAGGAGTGTCGGCACGTCACAAGGGTCGTTGACCCGTTCCCCGGCGCGGAGTGACTCCCGCCGTCGTGCCCGGCCGGCCTTCCCGGCGCGGACCGCCTTCCCACGACACCTCGCCCGGCCCGGACCGGCGAGGACGCGCATGTACCGCAGGCCACGATCCCGTTCGGCGAACGTATGAGAAGAGGCAGCGATGCTCGGTGAGACAGCCCGTAAGTGGTTGCGACGATGGGACGAACAGCAGGAGCGCTACAGCCCGGACCGGGACGAGCGGTTCGAGGTGGTACTCGATGTCACCCGGTGGGCCCTGGAACGGACCGCGCCTGCGGAACCCAGAATCGTCGATCTGGGGTGTGGGGCCGCGTCGCTCACGATCCGGCTCGCGCGCGCCCTGCCGCACGCGGATGTGGTCGGCGTGGACGGCGATCCGCTGATGCTGGGGCTGGCCGAGGAGGCCGTGGTCGGCACCGGCGCGCGGCTGCTGCTCGACGATCTCAACGCCCCCGGCTGGGCGGACCGGGCCTCGCAGGGCAAGCCGTGGCACGCGGCGGTCAGCTCGACGGCGCTGCACTGGCTGGACCCGGACGATCTGGCCGCCGTCTACCGCGATCTGGCGGCGAGGCTGGAGCCGGGCGGGGTCTTCGTGGACGCGAACAACCGTGAGCCGAACCGTTCGGAGACGGTGCGGGGGCTGGCCCGTCAGATTCGTGACGCGCGCGCCGAGCGGGTCGGCAGGGCGGACCGGGAGGACTGGGCGTCCTGGTGGAAGGCGTTTCTCGCCGAGCCCGAGCTGGCCGATCTGGTCGAGGCGCGGGCGCGGACGGCGGTGGGGCAGCGGGCCTTCGCCCCGCCGAACGATCTGAGCACCTCGGAGCAGACGGAGATGCTGCTGGCGGCGGGCTTCAGCACGGTCACCACGGTCTGGCAGTGCGGCGACGACAGCGTGCTGGTCGCCGTCCGCTGAGCGGCGGGCCCGCCCGGCGGACCGGGCGGGCGGATACGGGTGAGGGCCCGGCGTTCCGAAGCCTTGGGCTTCGGGGCGCCGGGCCCTCGCCGTCGCGAACAGCGGTGGATCAGTCGGTCAGATTCACCGAGCGCGCGGAGGTCGCGCCGATCTCCTCCGCGATCTCGTTGAGCACCGGCTGCGGCACATTCTCGTCCACGGTGAGGACGACGAGGGCCTCGCCGCCCTCCTCGGCGCGGGAGACCTGCATGCCCGCGATGTTCAGCCCGGCCTCGCCGAGGATCCGGCCGACCGTGCCGACGACGCCGGGACGGTCCTCGTAGCGCAGGACGGCCATGTGGTCGGCGAGGGCGAGGTCCACATCGTGGTCGCCGATGGCGACGATCTTCTGGAAGTTCTTGGGTCCGGCGAGCGTGCCGGAGACCGAGACCTCCTCGCCGCCGGAGAGGGTGCCGCGGACGGTGACGACATTGCGGTGGTCCGGGGACTCCGAGCTGGTCGTCAGCCGGACCTCGACACCGCGCTCCTGGGCGAAGAGCGGGGCGTTGACATAGGAGACCGTCTCGTCGACGACGTCCTCGAACACGCCCTTGAGCGCGGACAGTTCGAGCACCTTGACGTCGTGCTGGGTGATCTCTCCGTACACCTCGACGTCGAGCCGGACGGCGACCTCGCCCGCGAGGGCGGTGAAGATCCGGCCGAGGCGCTCGGCCAGCGGCAGTCCGGGCTTGACGTCCTCGGCGATCACGCCGCCCTGGACGTTGACCGCGTCGGGGACGAGTTCGCCGGCGAGGGCGAGCCGTACGGAACGGGCGACCGCGACGCCCGCCTTCTCCTGGGCCTCGTCGGTGGAGGCGCCGAGGTGCGGGGTGCAGACGACCTGGTCGAACTGGAAGAGCGGGGAGTCGGTGCAGGGCTCCTTGGCGTACACGTCGAGGCCCGCGCCCGCGACCCGGCCCTCCTTGAGCGCCGAGTACAGCGCCTCCTCGTCGACGATCCCGCCGCGCGCGGCGTTGACGATCCGGACGGTCGGCTTGACCTTGTGGAGGGCGTCGTCGCCGATGAGTCCGAGGGTCTCGGGCGTCTTGGGGAGGTGGACGGTGATGAAGTCGGCGACTTCGAGCAGCTCGTCGAGGGAGAGCAGCTTGACGCCCATCTGCGCGGCCCGCGCGGGCTGTACATAGGGGTCGTACGCGACGATCTTCATCCCGAAGGCGGACATCCGCTGGGCGACCAGGACGCCGATCCGGCCGAGGCCGACGACGCCGAGGACCTTCTCGCTCAGCTCGACGCCGGTGTACTTGGAGCGCTTCCACTCGCCGTTCTTCAGGGCGGTGTTGGCCTGGGGGATGTTGCGCGCGGTGGCGACCAGCAGGCCGCAGGCCAGCTCGGCCGCGGTGACGATGTTGGAGGTCGGGGCGTTGACCACCATCACGCCGGCCTTGGTGGCGGCGGAGACGTCGACATTGTCCAGACCGACGCCGGCGCGGGCGACGACGCGCAGCTTGCGGGCGGCGGCGATGGCCTCGGCGTCGACCTTGGTGGCGGAGCGCACGAGGATCGCGTCCACATCGGCGATGGCGGGGATCAGCTCCGCCCGGTCCGCCCCGTTGCAGTGGCGGATCTCGAAGTCGGGGCCGAGCGCGTCCACAGTGGCGGGCGACAGCTCTTCAGCGATGAGTACCACTGGCTTCTTGCTGGTTTTCGAGCTCACGTGAGTCCTCACATGTCCAGTGCGGACGGCCGTCCCGACGGCCGCAGGCGGTGGAGGGGGCAAGCCGCGTGGAAGACGCACGACACTGTGGGCCTGACGCGTATGTGTTGTTGAGAAGTGTAGTGGTGCCTCGGGCCATCTCTTACGCCTGAACGGCAGGATCACCCGTCCGTGGCTGGACGAAGTGGAGAAGCCGTACGATCCCGGGCACGGCGCCGCGGTCCGGCCGCCTCGGCGGCGGGCGGCGGGCGCCGATCGGCGCGCGATACGGCGAAGGGCCGGGACATCGGCGTCCCGGCCCTCGCCCACGACTCACGCGTCGTCGTTGTCGACCCAGCTCATGAGCTTGCGCAGCTCCTTGCCGGTGGTCTCCAGCAGGTGGTTCTCGTCCTGCGTCTTGTACTCGTTGTACTTCTTCAGACCGCCGTGGTACTCGTCCATCCAGTTGCGGGCGAAGGTGCCGTCCTGGATTTCGGCGAGAACCTTGCGCATCTCGGCCTTGGTCTGGTCCGTGATGATGCGGGGGCCGGTGATGTAGTCGCCCCACTCGGCGGTCTCGGAGACCGACCAGCGCATCTTCTCCAGGCCGCCCTCGTACATCAGGTCCACGATCAGCTTCAGCTCGTGGAGGCACTCGAAGTACGCGATCTCCGGCTGGTAGCCGGCCTCGACCAGGGTCTCGAAGCCCGCCTTGACCAGCGCCGAGGCACCGCCGCACAGCACGGCCTGCTCGCCGAAGAGGTCGGTCTCGGTCTCCTCGGTGAAGGTGGTCTTGATGACGCCGGCGCGGGTGCCGCCGATGCCCTTGGCGTACGACAGGGCCAGCGCGAAGCCGTTGCCCGTGGCGTCCTGCTCGACGGCGGCGATACACGGAACGCCGCGGCCCTCCTCGTACTGACGGCGGACCAGGTGGCCCGGGCCCTTCGGGGCGACCATGGCGACGTCGACGCCGGCCGGCGGCTTGATGAAGCCGTAGCGGATGTTGAGTCCGTGGCCGAAGAACAGCGCGTCGCCGTCCTTCAGGTTCGGGGCGATGGACTCCTCGTAGACCTGGCCCTGGATCGGGTCCGGCACCAGGATCATGATGACGTCGGCCTCGGCCGCGGCCTCGGCCGGGGTGACGACGCGCAGGCCCTGCTCCTCGGCCTTGGCCTTGGACTTGGAGCCCTCGTGCAGACCGACGCGGACGTCGACGCCCGAGTCGCGGAGCGACAGCGCGTGGGCGTGGCCCTGGCTGCCGTAGCCGATGACCGCGACCTTGCGGTTCTGGATGATGGACAGGTCGGCGTCGTCGTCGTAGAACAGCTCGGCCACTGGGTATCTCCTTGGTGTACAGGTGTGCGTCCCACCGTACGGCGGGGGTGGATGAGGAAGTCTTCCGGTCTCGCATAGCGAGCAGTCGCCGCGGGGCCGGGCCGGAGGCGGTCCGGCGGTCGGCACGGCCCCGGGCGGGGTCCGGGGTGCTAGGCGCTGCGGTCCAGCGCGCGCAGCGAGCGGTCGGTGATCGACCGGGCGCCGCGCCCTATGGCGATGGTGCCGGACTGGACCAGCTCCTTGATGCCGAAGGGCTCCAGCATCTTGAGCATGGCGTCCAGCTTGTCACCCGAACCGGTGGCCTCGATGGTGACGGCGTCGGGCGAGACGTCCACCGTCTTGGCGCGGAACAGCTGGACGATCTCGACGATCTGGGAGCGGGTCTCGTTGTCGGCGCGGACCTTCACCAGGACCAGTTCGCGCTGGATCGCGCCGCCGGGCTCCAGCTCGACGATCTTGAGGACGTTGACCAGCTTGTTGAGCTGCTTGGTCACCTGCTCCAGCGGGAGGTCCTCGACATTGACCACGATGGTGATGCGGGAGATGTCGGGGTGCTCGGTGACGCCGACGGCGAGCGAGTCGATGTTGAAGCCCCGGCGGGAGAACAGGGCGGCGATCCGGGCGAGGATGCCGGGGGTGTTCTCGACCAGGACGGAGAGCGTGTGCTTGGACATGGGTCGGTCTCTCGTCTCTCTCTGCTCGCTCAGTCGTCTTCGCCGTCGCCGAAGTCGGGGCGGACGCCCCGGGCGGCCATGACCTCGTCGTTGGAGGTGCCGGCGGCGACCATCGGCCACACCATGGCGTCCTCGTGGACGATGAAGTCGATCACGACGGGCCGGTCGTTGACGGCGTTGGCCTCGGCGATGACCTTGTCGAGGTCGTCCGGGGACTCGCAGCGCAGCGCGTAGCAGCCCATGGCCTCGGAGAGTTTGACGAAGTCGGGGACCCGGGTGCCGGCGCTGGGCTCCGTGCCGGAGGCGTCGGGACCGGAGTGCAGCACGGTGTTGGAGTAGCGCTGGTTGTAGAAGAGGGTCTGCCACTGGCGGACCATCCCGAGGGCGCCGTTGTTGATGATGGCGACCTTGATCGGGATGTTGTTGAGCGCGCAGGTGGTGAGTTCCTGGTTGGTCATCTGGAAGCAGCCGTCGCCGTCGATCGCCCAGACGGTGCGGTCCGGGGCGCCGGCCTTGGCGCCCATGGCCGCGGGGACCGCGTACCCCATCGTTCCGGCGCCGCCGGAGTTCAGCCAGGTGGCGGGCTGGTCGTAGGTGATGAAGTGGGCCGCCCACATCTGGTGCTGACCGACGCCGGCCGCGTAGATGGTGTCGGCGGGGGCGAGCTGTCCGATGCGCTGGATGACCTGCTGCGGGGAGAGGCTGCCGTTCTCGGGCTGGTCGTAGCCGAGGGGGTAGGTCTCGCGCCAGCGGTTGAGGTCCTTCCACCACAGGGCGTAGTCGCCGGTGCGGCCCTCGCTGTGCTCGGCCTGGACGGCCTGGACCAGATCGGCGATGACCTCGCGGGCGTCGCCGACGATCGGGACGTCGGCGAGGCGGTTCTTGCCGATCTCGGCCGGGTCGATATCGGCGTGGACGATCTTCGCGAAGGGGGCGAAGCTGTCGAGCTTTCCGGTGACGCGGTCATCGAAACGGGCTCCGAGGGCGACGATCAGGTCGGCCTTCTGGAGAGCGGTGACGGCGGTGACCGCACCGTGCATGCCCGGCATTCCGACGTGCAGCGGGTGGCTGTCGGGGAATGCGCCCAGCGCCATCAGGGTGGTGGTGACGGGGGCTCCGGTGAGTTCCGCGAGAACCTTCAGCTCGGCGGTGGCGTGGGCCTTGATGACCCCGCCGCCGACGTAGAGGACCGGGCGCCTGGCCTGGACGATCAGCTTGGCGGCCTCACGGATCTGCTTGGCGTGCGGCTTGGTGACCGGGCGGTAGCCGGGCAGATCCTGGGCGGGCGGCCAGCTGAAGGTGGTCCGGGCCTGGAGGGCGTCCTTGGCGATGTCGACCAGGACGGGTCCGGGGCGGCCGGTGGAGGCGATGTGGAAGGCCTCGGCGATGGTCCGCGGAATGTCCTCGGCCTTGGTGACCAGGAAGTTGTGCTTGGTGATCGGCATGGTGATGCCGACGATGTCCGCCTCCTGGAAGGCGTCGGTGCCGATCGCCTTGGAGGCGACCTGACCGGTGATCGCGACCAGCGGGACGGAGTCCATGTGGGCGTCGGCGATCGGGGTGACCAGATTGGTGGCGCCCGGGCCCGAGGTGGCCATACAGACCCCGACCTTGCCGGTGGCCTGGGCGTAGCCGGTGGCGGCGTGGCCCGCGCCCTGTTCGTGGCGGACGAGGATGTGACGGACCCGGGTGGAGTCCATCATCGGGTCGTACGCGGGGAGGATGGCGCCGCCGGGGATGCCGAAGACGGTGTCGGCGCCCACTTCCTCGAGAGAGCGGATGAGGGACTGCGCGCCCGTGACGTGCTCGACTGCGGAGGTCGGGTGTCCGCCGTTACGGGCCCGCGGCTGCGGATGGTGGGCCCCGGAGGCCTGCTCGGTCATCGGCATTCTCTTCTCGAAGCTGAGGGCTGAAGCTGAGGGTTCTGCGATGTCTGGCTGAGGGTTTCGCGTGGATTCTTGTGCTTGGGCACGGGCATCGGTGCAACAAAAAACCCCTCGTGCCGTGAGGCAGGCGAGGGGAGCGCGTCGGGAGGGAGTCAGCGGGGGCCTTGGTGTGAGGTCCCTGCTCAGCCGACGCGCTTTCCAAGTACGAGAATTCGGGTGCGCATGGCATTGACCCTCTCCCTGACCCGCCATCACTGTCAAGCGGGTGGGACGCGAGTCTCACTATGTGGTCCGTCGGTCATTTCGTCCACTGGGGATGCTCCACCCGCCAGCGGTGCGGGACGGGCATGGCGAGCCCGCCGGGCACCGGGAAGTCGTCCCGTACCAGGGCGCGGCGGAGCCGGTACTCGTCGAGCAGTCCGGAGAAGGCCATGCCCTGGCCGTGGGTGCACCCCATCGCGCGCAGGGCGATGACCTGCTCGGGGGCGTCCACGCCGTCGGCCACCGTCTGGAGGCCGAGATCGCCGGCGATTCTCAGCAGCCCATTGGTGATCTTGTGCAGCCGGGCGGACTCCACCACGCCCTCGACCAGACATCGGTCGAGTTTCAGTATGTCCACGGGGAGCCTGCGCAGGGCGGTGAAGGCGGCGTGGCCGGTGCCGAAGCCGTCGAGCGCGATCCGTACGCCGAGTCTGCGCAGGCTCACCAGACGCTGCTCCAGCTCGTCGAAGGAGATCCGCGGATCGCTGTCGGCCAGCTCCACGACGAGCGCCCCGGAGGGCAGCCCATGGCGGGTGAGCAGGGCCTCCACCGTGCCCATCGGCAGGGACCGGTCCAGCAGCCGGCGGGCCGAGAGCCGGACGGTGACGGGGACCCGGTGGCCGAGCCGATTCCGCTCGGCGGCCTGCTGGACGGCCTCCTCCAGCAGCCAGCGGCCCAGCTCGGCGGCGCGGTCGCTGTCGGCGGAGACCCGCAGATACTCGGCCGGGGTGAAGAGGATGCCCTGGGCGGAGCGCCAGCGGGCCTGGGCGGTGACGGACTCGATCCGGCCGGTGGTGAGACTGACCACCGGCTGGTGGAGGAGGGCGAACTCGCCCTCGTGGAGCGCGCTGCGCAGCCGGGCGGCCAGCTCGGTGCGGCGCACCACCTCGGCCTGCATCTGGGGCACGTACAGCTCGACGCGGTCCTTGCCGCCGGCCTTGGCCCGGTACATGGCGAGGTCCGCGTTGCGCATGAGGTCGGTGGGGGTGATGCCCTTCTCGGCGAAGGCGACCCCGATGGAGGCGGCGACCCGGACGTCGTTGCCGTCGATGCGGTAGGGCTGGGAGAGGGTGAGCCGCAGCCGGTCGGCGATCTCGACCACCTGGCTCTCGCGGTCGGTCTGGTCCCGGATGCCCTCGCCGAGGATGAGGGCGGCGAACTCGTCCCCGCCGAGCCGGGCGGCGGTGTCTCCGGAGCGTACGGAGTCCTCCAGCCGGTGCGCGGCCTGGATCAGCAGCTGGTCGCCGGCCTGATGGCCGAGGCGGTCGTTGACGGCCTTGAAGCCGTCGAGGTCGATGAAGAGCACGGCGGTGCCCGGATCGCCGGCGCGTCTGCCGGTGAGCGCCTGCCGCACCCGCTCGGTGAACAGCGCCCGGTTGGGGAGATCGGTGAGCGGGTCGTGCTCGGCGCTGTGCTGGAGCTGGGCCTGGAGCCGCACCCGGTCGGTGACGTCCCGGCTGTTGAAGATCAGTCCGCCCTGGTGGCGATTGACGGTGGACTCCACATTGAGCCAGTCGCCGGAGCCGGACTTGAAGCGGCACTCGATCCGGGTGGTCGGCTCGTCCGGGGCCGGGGCCGCCAGGAAGCGGCGCACCTCGTGCAGGACCCGGCCGAGGTCGTCGGGGTGGATGAGGGAGGAGAGCGGGGAGCCGACCAGCTCCTCCGCGTGCCGTCCGTAGACCCCGGAGGCGGCGGGGCTCACATAGTGCAGCGTGCCGCCGGGGGCGGCGATCATGATGACGTCGCTGGAGCCCTGGACCAGGGAGCGGAAGTGGTTCTCCTTCTGGGCCAGCTCATGGGTGAGGGCGACATTGTCCTGGAGCATGATGCCCTGCCGGACGACGAGGGCGAGCACCACCGTGCAGCCGGTGAGGACGACGACTCGGTCCACGGTGCGCCCCTCGACCACGTTGTAGAGGATCCCGAGAGTGCAGACGGCGGCGGCGAGATAGGGAGTGAGGGCGGCCAGCGAGCCGGCGACCGGGCGGCCGGGGGCGCGCGGGGCGGCGGGCCGTCGCGCCGTCTCCGCGCTGCGGCGCGCGCCCCAGGGGGCGTAGGCCAGCAGCAGGGATCCGGCGAACCAGCCCGCGTCGAGCAGCTGCCCGGAGCGGTAGGTCTCGCGCAGCAGCGGGGAGGTGAACAGGGCGTCGCAGACGACGGTCAGGGCCAGGGCGCCGATCGCGGTGTTGACCGCCGAGCGGTTGGTGGCCGAGCGCCGGAAGTGGAGGGCGAAGACCATGCTGACCAGGACGATGTCCAGCAGCGGATAGGCGAGCGCGAGCGCGGCGGGGGCCACGCTCTCGCCCTGCACCCGGGTGGTGTGGGCGAGCGCGAGGCTCCAGGAGAGGGTCAGCAGCGAGCCGCCGATCAGCCAGGCGTCGAGCGCGAGGCAGACCCAGCCGGCCCGGGTGACCGGGCGTTTGGCGAGGACGAGCAGGCCGACGATGGCGGGCGGGGCGAAGCAGAGGAAGAAGAGATCGGCGACGGACCGGCCGGGGACCTCGCGGTCCAGCACGATCTCGTACCAGCCCCATACGGCGTTTCCCGCGCAGGCCATGGCGGAGGAGAGGGCGAAGAGCAGCCAGGCGGGGCGGGCCCGGGGCGGGCTGATGCGGGCGTAGAGGAAGCAGGAGACGGCGGCGATCAGGGCGCCGGCGCTGAGGCCGAAATCGCCCATGATCAGTGCCAGTTCGCGCGAGCCCCAGCCGAGGGCGGCGCCCACGGCGTATCCGGCGCAGACGAGGGCGAGGAGCAGCTGGGTGAGGAGTCCGGTGCCGGCGGGGACCGACTCACGGGCCATCAGCGCCCCCGGGGCGCTCACCGGGCCGCTCCTCGCGGTGCGGCGGCGGCCCGGGAGGGGAACGCCGCGAGGTGGCGGTGGGAGAGGGAGACGGGCGAGGGTCGTCGTCGACGTCCTCGCCGTGTCGGATCTTGGGTCCATTGGCCGTGCATCGCCCGTCGCCCCCCTCGAAGTCTGATCGGCAGTCAGGTCGCCTCAGCGCACCGCCCCTTGTGTCCTGGTGCGGCCCCCAGGTCCGGACGATACACCAGGAATGTCACTCAGGGACATAGGCCCTCTACTCTCAGTGACCACCTCTCGCCACGCAGGCACGCGGAGCGATCGGATGACTTCGCAGAGTTTTCGCTTGTGACGACGGAGTGACGGGGCGTCGCTGTCATGGTGCCTGTGCACCGGGTGGCTGGGGAAGGCTGGGGCTATTCGGTGGTGAGTACGACATTCTCCAGCGGCTCGCCCGCGACGAACCGGCGGACCTGGCCCGCGAGGAGCCGCTTGGCGCGCGGCAGAAAGGCGGAAGTGGAACCTCCGACATGGGGACTGATCAGCACTCCAGGAGCGTGCCACAGCGGGTGTCCGGAGGGCAGCGGCTCGGGGTCGGTGACATCGAGGGCCGCCGTCAGCCGGCCGGTGGCGACCTCCGCGAGAAGCGCCTCGGTGTCCACCACCGCGCCGCGGGCGACATTGACCAGAAGTGCACCGTCCTTCATCCGGGCCAGGAACTCCGCGTTCACCAGGCCCTTCGTCCCGGCGGTCAGCGGGGTGGAGAGGATGACCACATCGGCGTCCGGGAGCAGAGCGGGCACATCGGCGATGGCGTGCACCTCCCCGCGCGCCGTGGTGCGGGCGGAGCGCGCGGCGCGCACCACCCGCGCGCACTCAAAGGGAACGAGCCGGTCCTCGATCGCCGCGCCGATCGAGCCGTAACCGATCACCAGGACGGTCTTGTCGGCGAGCGCAGGATAGAAGCCGGCCCGCCACTCCTGGGCCTCCTGGCCGCGGACGAAACCGGGGATGTCACGGAGCGAGGCGAGGGTGAGGGCGAGCGCCAGCTCGGCGGTGGAGGCCTCGTGCACGCCCTTGGCGTTGCAGAGGCGTACGCCGGAAGGCAACATTCCGAGGCCGGGTTCGACATGGTCGATGCCTGCGGAGAGTGTCTGAACGACCCGCAGAGAGCGCATCCCGGGCAGCGGGACCACAGCGATGTCCGGCTTGAAGTAGGGGACGGTGTAGAAGGCGCAGTCGGCCGGATCGGCGGGGAAGTCCGGGCCGCCGTCCCAGAAACGGTAGGCGAAATCCGTTCCGGAGAGCGCGGGGAGCCCGTCGATCTCGTCGGCCGCTATCGAGAGCCAGATGTCAGACGTCATGGTCAGCAGGCTAATTGGTTAGTTTGGGGGACGGCCGAGGGAGGGGTACGGGCAGGTGGAGCGCAGGACACTGGGTGCGGCGGCGCTGGAGGTGGGGGCGGTCGGCCTCGGCTGTATGCCGATGAGCTGGGCGTACACCGCCTCACAGCGGCACGGGGAGCGATCGCTGCGTACGGTGCACGCCGCGCTGGACGCGGGCTCGACCCTGCTGGACACCGCCGACATGTACGGGCCCTTCACCAATGAGCTGCTGCTCGGGCGGGCGTTGAAGGGGCGGCGGAAGGACGCGTTCGTCTCGACCAAGGTCGGACTGCTCGCCGGTGACCAGCATGTGGTGGCCAACGGACGGCCCGGCTACGTCAAGCGGGCCTGCGACGCCTCGCTGCGGCGGCTCCAGACCGATGTCATCGATCTCTATCAGCTGCACCGAGCCGATCCCGAGGTCCCGGTCGAGGAGACCTGGGGGGCGATGGCGGAGCTGGTGGGGGCCGGGAAGGTGCGGGCGCTCGGGGTCTCCGCGATGGGCGTGGGCTCGGTGGGCGTACGCACCGCACACAGATCCGCCGGAGATCTGTACGAGGGAACGATCCGGCAATTGGAACGGGTCCAGCAGGTCTTCCCCGTGAGCGCCGTGCAGGCGGAGCTGTCGGTCTGGTCGCAGCAGGCCCTGGAGCGGCTGCTGCCCTGGTGCGAGACGCGCGGGATCGGGTTCCTGGCGGCGATGCCGCTGGGGAACGGATATCTGAGCGGGACGCTGACGCCGGGGCAGGGCTTCGAGCCGGACGATCTGCGGGCCCGGCACCCGAGATTCACGGCGGAGATGATGGCGGCGAACCAGCCGCTGGTGTCGGGGCTGCGCCGGATCGCGGAACGGCACGGGCCGGGGACGACTCCGGCGCAGGTCGCGCTCGCGTGGGTGCTGGGACGCGGCCGGAACGTGGTCGTGGTGCCGGGGACGAAGCGGGTGGAGTGGGCGGTGCAGAACGCGGCGGCCGTACGGGTGGGGCTCTCGCCCCGGGACGTCTGGGAGATAGCGGGGCTGCCGCGGGCGCGGGGGTCGTGGGACTGAGCGGGGGCGGTCGCGGGGCGGGTGCGGGTCGCGAGGGCGGCGCGGGACCTCGGTCGGTGCGGGTCATGGGTCGATGCGGGTCGCGGGTCATGGACGGGCGGCGCGGGTCGCGGATCGGTTTCCGTGCGGGAGATCCGGCCGCTGGGGGGCGCCCGGCGGTGTAGGAAGGGTGGTGAGCAGCTCACACCGCCTTCGGAAGGATCGGAACTGTGCAGCAACGTCCCTGTGTGACGGCCGCGCTGGCCGCTGCCGTGGCCCTGCTGGCCACGGGGTGCGCCTCGGACGGCGGTGACGGGGAGTCGGGCGGACTGCCCGGACTGACGCCCTCCGCCTCGGCCCCCCGCTCCCCCGGCCCCGAGTCCTCGGGCCCCGCCGGCACGCCGGAGCCCTCGCCGCCGCCCGCGAAGGGCTCCGTGAGGACGGCCTCCACCCTGACCGAGGGGCTGAAGTCGCCGTGGGGCGTGGCCGTGCTGCCCGGCGGCGATCTGCTGGTCGCCTCGCGGGACGAGGGCACCGTGACCCGGGTCGGCGCGGAGGACGGGAAGAAGACGCCGGTCGGCTCGGTGCCGGGCGTCTCCCCCGGCGGCGAGGGCGGGCTGCTCGGGCTCGCGGTCTCCCCCGCGTTCGCCTCGGACCGGCAGGTGTACGCGTACTTCACCACCGAGTCGGACAACCGGATCGCCCGGATGCTCTTCGACGAGCGGAAACCGGCCGGTCAGCAGCTGGGCGCTCCCGACACCGTCCTGCGGGACATCCCCAAGGGGCTGACCCACAACGGCGGGCGGATCGCTTTCGGCCCCGACAAGATGCTGTACGCCGGGACCGGCGAGGTGGGCGAGACCGGACTGGCCCAGGACCCGGAGTCGCTCGGCGGGAAGATCCTCCGGATGACGCCCGACGGCCGGCCCGCGCCGGACAACCCGAAGCCCGATTCGCTGGTGTACTCGCTCGGCCACCGCAATGTGCAGGGTCTGGCCTGGGACTCCCGGGACCGGCTGTGGGCGGCTGAGTTCGGCCAGAACACCTGGGACGAGCTGAATCTGATCGAGCCGGGGAAGAACTACGGCTGGCCCGAGGTCGAGGGCAGGGGCGGGAAGGCCGGCTTCGTGGACCCGGTGGCCCAGTGGCCCACCGAGGAGGCCTCCCCCAGCGGGATCGCCTACGCCGAGGGCTCGATCTGGATGGCGGGGCTGCGCGGCGAGCGGCTGTGGCGCGTCCCGCTGGACGGCACGAAGCCGTCCGCCGATTCCGAGGCCTTCCTCAACGGGAAGCACGGCCGGCTCCGCACCGTCGTCGCCGCGGGCGGCTCCCGGCTCTGGCTGGTCACCAGCGAGACCGACACCCGCGGCACACCGGAGCGGGGGGACGACCGGATCCTCGGCCTGGAGGTGAGCTGACTGAAGGTGAGCCGAGCGGAGCCGAGCCGCCGGACGGTCCGCCGAAAACCCGGAGCGGGCCCGGGCCGGGGCGGCATGCGGCCCGGGCCCGCTCCGGGTGTCAGGCCGGGGCCGGACGGTCGTCGGCGGGGAAGAGGCGGAGGCGGTGGGCGAGGGCGGCCGCCTCGCCCCGGCCCGAGACCGAGAGCTTGGCGAGGATGTTGGAGACATGGACGCTCGCGGTCTTCGGCGAGATGTACAGCGCCGCCGCGATCTGCCGGTTGCTCCGGCCCGCCGCGACCAGACGGAGCACGTCCTCCTCGCGCGGGGTGAGCCCGAGCGCCGGACCCGGCCGGGTCGCGGGCGCGGGATCGGGCTCCGCGGGCGTCCCCTCCGTGAGCGGGACCCGGGCGCTCTGCGCGAGCAGGGCCGTCTCCTCCGACAGCCGGCGCGCGCCCAGCCGCCGCGCGGTGCCGTCGGCGCGGCGCAGCAGTTCGGCGGCGCGGGCGCGGTCCGAGGGGAGCAGGGCCTGCGCCCAGCGCAGCCGTACGACGGCGCGCTCGTAGGGGAAGCCGACGTCCTCGAAGGCCTCGGCGGCCTCCGCCCAGTCCGCTGCGGTGTCGCGGTCCTCCGCGCGCAGGAGTTCGGCGCGGACCCATCGCTCGTGGGCCGCCCAGACGGGGATCGAGGAGGCGAGCGGCCGGGCGGCCCGGCGGATCAGCTCCAGCGCCCCGGCGCGGCCCTCGTCCGCCGCGGGCAGTCCTCGGGTGTCGGCCTCCAGGGACGCGGCGGCGGCGAGCAGCGGCCAGGCGTACCGCTGGCTGCCGGGCGCGAGACCGGCCTCCGCCGCGCGGCGGAACTCGGCGCGGGCCTCGTCGACGCGCCCCTCCGCCGCGGCGACCCCGATCGCGACGGCGGCCATGGCGAGCAGGCTCTGCGGCATGGGGTCGTTCTCCCCGAAGTGGGCGCGGGCCGCCGCGAGCCGCCGGGCGGCCGCCTCGGCGTCGCCCCGGGCGAGGGCGAGGAGGGCGAGCCGAAGGGCCGCGTTCCCCCGGGGTTTGGGGCTCAGCCCGATGTGGAGGCCGCGCTCGGCGGCGGTGTGCGCCTCGTCCCAGCGGCCCAGGGCGTAGCAGGACTCGGCGAGATTGCCGAGGATCCACGCCTCGGAGTCCAGCAGTCCGTAGTGGTGGGTGAGATCGATCCCCTCGGCCATGACGTCCACGGCCTCCTGTGAGCGGCCGACGCTCTCCAGGACGGCCGGCAGGTTCACATGGATGCGTCCGATGAGCGTGGGCAGACCCCGGGCGACGACGCGGTCGCGGACCGCGCGCATCTCCGCGAGCCCGGCGTCGGTGTCGCCCGCCTCGACCATGAGGACGCCGAGGATGAACCGGGCGCGCAGCTCGATGTCCTCCGCGCCGACCATCCGGGCGTACTCCACGGCGCGCTCGGCGATGGGGAGGGTGTCGGGGCCGGGGGTGTGGAGCCGCCGCCAGCCGGCCGCCTCGGCGAGCACCTCCGCGTGGACGGCGGACGGCGGCAGTCCGCGCACCAGCTCCTGGGCCTCGGCCAGTTCGGCCCAGCCGTCGCCGCGGCCGAGCGCGGAGACCAGCCGGGAGCATTCGACGGAGAACCAGGCGGCGCGCAGCGGGTCGCCCTCGGCCACCGCCAGCTGCCGGCCGCGCTTGGTGATCTTCAGGGCGCGTTCCCGCTCGCTGCTGAGCCGGCCGGCGACGGCGGCCTCGGCCATCAGGTCCAGGAAGCGCAGGGGGGTGGTCTCGGGGTCGCAGCCGCAGGCGGGATACGCCTCGGCGTGGTCGAGGGGCCGCAGCCCGGCCCGTATCTCGTCGGGGACGGTGTCCCACAGCTCCATGGCCCTCTCCAGGAGGCGCAGCTGCTCGCTGTAGGCGTGGCGGAGCCGGGCGTCGACGGAGGCGCGGAGCACGGCGGGCAGGGCCTTGGCGGGGACGCTCGCGTGGTACCAGTACGCGGCGAGGCGGGTGGCGCGCTCGTCCCGGCGGACGAGGGCGGGGTCGGCCTCCAGCACCTCCGCGTACCGCCGGTTGATCCGGGAGCGCTCGCCGGGCAGCAGATCGTCGCTGACGGCCTCGCGGGCGAGGGAGTGGCGGAAGCGGTAGCCGTCGCCGTCCTGGGTGGCCAGCAGGATGTTGGCTCCGACGGCGGCCCGGAGGGCCTCGATGAGGTCGTCCTCGCCGAGCCGGACGACGGCGAGGAGCAGTCCGTACTCCACGGTGGAGCCGCCCTCGGCGACGACGCGGACGACCCGCTGGGCGTCGTCGGAGAGCGCCTCGACGCGGACGAGCAGGATGTCGCGGAGGGAGTCGGAGAGTCCGCAGGTGCTGCCCTCGGCCATGCTGCGGGCCAGCTCCTCGACGAAGAAGGCATTGCCGTCGGAGCGGTCGAAGACCCGGTCGACCACGGCCGGTTCCGGTTCGGCGTCGAGGATGCCGACGAGCTGGCTGCGGACCTCGCCCCGGGTGAACCGGGTCAGTTCGAGCCGCTGGACGGTGCGCAGCCGGTCCATCTCGGCGAGGAAGGGGCGCAGCGGATGGCGGCGGTGGACGTCGTCGGAGCGATAGGTGGCGACGCAGAGGAGCCGGCCCCGGCGCAGGGTGCGGAAGAGGTAAGAGAGGAGGTGCCGGGTGGAGGCGTCCGCCCAGTGGATGTCCTCCAGGACGAGGACGACCGTGCGCTCGGCGGCGATGCGCTCCAGGAGCCGTACGGTCAGCTCGAAGAGGCGGGCCGTGTCCTCCTCGTCGTACCGCCCGTGGCCGCTCCGGGGGTGGCGGCCCAGCTCCGGGAGGAGCCGGGCCAGCTCGTCCTCCTGGCCCTCGGCGGCCTCGGCGAGCCGGCCGGGCAGCCGGCGCTCCAGGGCGCGCAGGGCGGTGGAGAAGGGCGCGAACGGGAGTCCGTCCGCGCCGACCTCGACACAGCCGCCGACCGCGACGACCGCGTCCCGGCGGCCGGCCTCGGCGAGCAGTTCCTCGATGAGCCGGGTCTTGCCGACCCCGGCCTCGCCGCCGACGAGCAGCGTCTGCGGCGAGGCCGGGGCCAGGGCGCTCCCCGAGACGAGGCCGAGCGCGCCGGTGAGCGCGGACAGCTCGTCGGCGCGGCCCACGAACACGGGACTGACGGATCTGGTCTCCACACCGCCGAGCATCGCACAGTGCGCGGACAGTCCGGCGGGGCCGGCGAGCGGGGCCGGGACGCCGCTGAGCACGGTGTCCGCGGTCAGGCGGCTCGTACGTACCGTTCGCCGCCGGGCGGTCCTGGGCGGGGCTCGCGGTCGGTACGGGAACGGCGGGCCGCGCGGATCCGGCGGGCGAGCCGGAAGTCGTCGGCCTGCCGGACGAGTTCGGCCCTGCGGAGTTCCTGGAGTCGGTACTGGTACATGGGATGCCCCCTGGTGGATCGGTGTGCCGGCGGCGTTCGTCCGCCGTGCCTCCAATCTCGTCCGCCAGTGGGGGGCTCCGCATGGGGAGGGTGCCGGATCTTCCTCCGGGGAGGGTCCTTAGACGCCGGGTTCCCGCGGGGGCCGGGTCCGGGCGCGGTCTAAGGCCCTGAGCCGCTAGGGTCTTTCTTTTGGATCAGGCCGGATCAGGGAGCGGGGCCTGGTGACGTGCATCGCAAGGCGGAGGAATGAGTCCATGCGGAGCATCGGCGATTGACGACAACGCGGCGAGGTGCGGTGCCAGGGCACGCGAGCCCGGCAAGATCCGAAAGAGAGGCCCTAGGGCGCGCGGCGGGCGGCGGGGGCCGGGAGGAGATAGGGGGTGGTGGTGCTCAGGGCGGTGAAGCCGAGGCGTTCGAGGATGGGGCGGCTCTCGTCGGAGGCGTCGACCCTCAGGTGGCGGTGGTCCCGGGCGAGGGCGATCCGGGCGCGGTGGGCGACCATCGCGCGGTAGACGCCGCGGCCGCGCCAGTCGGGGACGGTGCCGCCGCCCCAGAGTCCGGCGAATCCGGACGCCGGGTCCAGCTCGGTCCGGGCCCCGCAGACCGGGCGGTCCCCGGCGAGGGCCACGGTCAGCACCGAGGTGTCCAGGCCCAGTTGTCCCAGCAGCTGTTCGCGCAGCCGGGGCGGGCTGTCCCCGAAGGCCTCGCCCTGGGCGCGGATCATCAGCTCGACGCCGGCCGCGTCGGTGACGTCGACGAGCCGGACGCCCTCGGGGGGCCGTGCCGAGGTGTCCAGGGCGGCGGCCTCGACGACCATGAGGGTCTCGGCGGGCTCGGCGGCGAAGCCCGCCGCCTCCAGACGTTCGCCCAGGTCGACGGGGAGGTCGTGGGAGTAGAGCTTCCACTCGATGTCCCGTCCCAGCGCGGCGAAGTGGGCGATCTGGGCGGCGATGGCGGCGTCGGCCGTGCCGGCGTCGAGATCCGACCAGAGGACGCCGTTCCAGTCGTTCGCGCCGCCGGTCTGGCGGACCACCGGGCCGACCCGCTCGACCCGGGCCCCGGGGCTGTCGGCGACGGCGTCCCGGCGGGTGAGGCGGTCGAACAGGGCGAGTGTCTCGTCGTGATCCATCCGCCCAGTGGAACACCGGCCGGGGGCCGGGCACCACCGGGATTCGCCGCGCGGGGCCGTACCGTGCCGCGCCGTGCGGGGCGCGGCGAGCGGTCGGCGTGCGTAGGGGTGTACGGGTGTGGGTGTACGGGCCTGAGGGCGCCGGGCGCTGGCGGTGCGCCTAGGGTCTTTCTTTTGGATCAGGCCGGATCAGGGAGCGGGGTCTGGTGCCGTGCATCGCGAGGCGGAGGAATGAGTCCATGCGGTGGGGGCGCCTCCCGCGCCGCTGGGCGCAGGGTGGGGGCACCTACCGCGCCGCCAGGCGCAGGGGGAGTGCGGTGCCAGGGCGCGCGAGCCCGGCAAGATCCGAAAGAGAGGCCCTAGTTGCCGCCGGTGCCGTCGGGCAGGGGCAGGATGTCGACGTACATGCCGATCGCGGCCAGGAGGCCGAGACCGCCGAGGGCGGCTCCGCCGGCGGCCACGGCGCGGACCCAGCCGGCCTGGCGCGGCAGGGCGAGGACGGCGAGGCCGATGATGACCGCGAGGGTGGCGAAGACGCCGTTGATCAGGGCGGTGGTGTGCCAGGCGTCGCCGTAGAGCGCGGAGATCTGCTCGGCCGGGGTGGCGCTCTGGGAGGTCTCGAAGCGGCCCACGAGGGACTGGCGCTCGGCGGCGATCGTGCCGACCCAGCTGCCGCTCAGACCGATGACGGACAGTCCGGCGGCGACGACGCCCGCGGCGGAGGCCAGCAGTCCGGAGGACTCGCGGGGGGCCTCGTCGGACTCGTCGAGATCCACCGTGTCCTCGTCGTTGCCGGCGTCCGCGGCGGCCTCGGCCTGCGCGCCCTCCTCGGGGGAGTTCGCGGGCGTCGCGTCCGCCGTGCTCCCGGCGTCGGCGGGGGCCTTCTCCGCGTCCTTGTCCTTGCTCAGTGTGGTGGTGGCGGCGGGGGCGGTGCCGGCAGCGGTGTCGTCGGTGGTCTTGTCGGTGTCCGTGGGGTTCATTGGGCGCACGGTAGGCGGCCTGTCTGAGAGTCCCCTTAACGGACGGGCCGGCCGGGGCGGGTCAGGCGTCCTGTTGACCCGCGCGGCGGGCGCGCCACTCGGGGGCCAGCACCGACCAGACCTCCATGTCGTGACGTACGCCCCGGTAGGGATAGGACTCCCGCAGCACGCCGTCCCGTCGCATGCCCAGGCGCTCGGCGACCCTGATGCTGGGGGCGTTCCCGGACGGGGTGACCCACTCGATCCGGTGAATTCCGCGCTCCTCGACCGCCCAGTCGATCAGCACTCCGGCGGCCCGGGTGATCAGTCCGCGGCCGACGGCGGCGGGCTCCAGCCAGCAGCCGACCTCGCAGCTGCCCGACTCGGCGTCGAAGAGGCGGAAGAGCACTCCGCCGACGAGGGTTCCGTCCAGCCAGATGCCGTGGATCCGTCCGCCGTCGGACGCCTGCTTGTCGGCGTACGACTGGAGATAGCCGCGGGCCGCGTCGAGGTCCCCGACGGCGTCCGGGAGGCCGATGTGCCGGCCGATGTGCTCCCGGCCCCGGTCGATGTGGGCGAGGAACTCGGCCGCCCGCCACGGCTCCAGAGGGCGCAGCTCCGCGTGCGCGCCGTCGGCGGATTCCAGGGGTGTCGCGAACATGATGGTCTTTCCTCCGGGCCGGTCTACGGCACGAGCCGGTCGTCCTCACTCGTGCGCCGCTGAGGAATCTTCGCATATTCGGATGAATGGGGCGGCTCGATGCTGAACCTCGGCAGCCGTCGCTCCAGTCCGCGCGGGAGCCACCAGTTCGCGCCGCCGAGCAGATGCATCAGGGCCGGGACGAGCAGCGTGCGGAGGACGAAGGCGTCCAGCGCGACGGCGGCGGCGAGGGCGATGCCGAACATGGCGATGACCCGGTCGCCGGTGAGCACGAAGGCGAGGAAGACCGAGATCATGATCACCGCGGCGGAGTTGATGACGCGGCCGGTCTCGGCGAGCCCGACCCGTACCGCCCGGCGGTTGTCGCCCGTGGCCAGCCACTCCTCGTACATCCGGCTGACCAGGAAGACCTGGTAGTCCATGGAGAGGCCGAAGAGCACCGAGACCATGACGACCGGCAGGAAGGGCTCTATCGGGCCCGCGCGGCCGAGGCCGAGCAGTTCGCTGCCCCAGCCCCACTGGAAGACCGCGACCACGACGCCGAAGGAGGCGGCGACGGCGGCCACGTTCATCACGGCCGCCTTGAGGGGGACGGCGATCGAGCGGAAGGCCAGCAGCAGAAGAAGGCAGCCGAGCGCGATGACGACGCCGACGAAGAGCGGGAGCTTGCCGACGACGACCTGGGCGAAGTCGTCGTAGCTCGCGGTCACCCCGCCGACGTGGACCGTCAGTCCGGAGCCCGCCGTGGCCGCCGGCAGCAGATCCGCGCGGAGCCGGTCGACGAGTTCGCTGGTCCGCTTGGACTGGGGCGCGGTCTCGGGGACGACGGTGAGCAGCGCCGTGTCCCCGGCCTCGTTGTAGGCGACCTGGCCGGTCGAGGCGATGCCCCGGGCGTCGCGCAGGGCGTCCGGCAGCCCGTCCATCGCCGCCCGGCCGGCCGGGTCGTCGACGCGGGCGACGAGGGTGAGCGGGCCGTTGACGCCGGGGCCGAAGCCCGCGCCCGAGGCGGCGTCGCCGCCGGGACCGCCGTGCGCCAGCAGGTCGTACGCCTGGCGGGCGGTGGAGCCGGCCGGGCCGTTGCCCTGGTCGGAGGTGCCGAGATGGAGCGAGAGGGTGGGCAGCGCGAGCACGATCATCAGGGCGGCGGCGACGGCCCCCAGCGTTCTGGGCCGCCTCTCCACCAGCGCCGACCAGCGGGCGGCGAGCCCGGTCCTGGTCTCGGGCCGCGGCCCGCGCTCCCGCAGCCGCCGCCGTTCGCGGCCGCTCAGCGCCCGGGCTCCGGCGTACGAGAGCAGGGCGGGCAGCAGGGTCACCGAGGCGGCGACGGTGAGGACGACCGTGAGACTGGCGGCGATCGCCACGCCGTTGAGGAAGTTCAGCCCCAGGATGAGCATCCCCAGCAGCGCGACGCAGACGGTGGCTCCGGCGAAGACCACCGCGCGCCCTGTGGTGGCGACGGCGGTGAGCGCGGCCTCCGGCACCGGCAGCCCGGCGCGCAGCCCCGTGCGGTGGCGGGTGACGATGAAGAGGGCGTAGTCGATGCCGACGCCGAGCCCGATGAGCAGTCCGAGCATCGGGGCGAAGTCGGCGACGGTCATGACATGGCCGAGCAGGACGGTGCCCGCGTACGCCGTGCCGACGGAGACGAGGGCGGTGGCGATGGGCAGCAGCCCCGCGACGACGGAGCCGAAGGCGAGGAAGAGGACGACGGCGGCGACGGACACGCCGACGGCCTCGGCGAGATGCCCCTCGGGGGCCTGGACGGCTCCGACGGCGGGGCCGCCCACCTCGACCTGGATCCGGTCGGTCGCGGCCGACCGCGCGAGGGACACCAGCTCCTCGACGCGGGGCGCGGGGACGTCCTCGGCCCGCTGGTCGAAGGTGACCGTGGCGTACGCGGTGCGCCCGTCGGGGCTGACGCGCGCGGCGGCCTCGGATCGCCGGGCGTCGTCGGGTCCGGTCTCGTAGGGGCCGCTGACAGCGGCCACCGGTTCGAGGCCGGCGACCGACGCGAGCATGCGCTCGACGGGCTCGCGGACGGCGTCGGCGCGGACGGTGCCGTCCTCGGTGTGCCAGACGACGGTGAGTCCCTCGGCGCCGCTGCCGGGGAAGCCCCGGTCGAGCAGCTGGGCGGCGCGGCCGGATTCGGTGCCCGGGGCGTCGTAGTCGTTGGAGTAGGCCGTTCCGGCGGCTCCGGCGGCGGCCGAGACGCCCGCGCAGGCGAGGATCCAGATCAGCACGGTGAGTCCTCGGTGCGCGATGCACCATCGGGCGATGGCTGCCAACGGACTCGCTCCCTGGGTGGTTCGTGGATCTTTGATCGTGAACAGCCCGAAAAGAACTCATGACCTGTGGTCGCTCACTCTGTCAGCCAATCGCCGCCTTGTACCTCTTTGCTGGTGTTTCGTGGGCTTATTCACAGGAAGCCCGGCGGGCGGAGCACCGACGCGCTCCCGTCGTTCGCCCATCGCGCTCCCGCCCGGTCCCGACAAACACCCGGGCGGGCGGCGGTCGTTGTCGGCGCGGGCTGGCACGATGGACGGCATGGAGACGACGGGGACCGACCAGCCGATCCTGCCGCCCGGCGAAGCCGGGGAGTACGCCCTGACCCTGTACGACGCGCCCTCGGCGACCGCCGGGCACGGATCCCTCCCGGTGCTCTCCCATGCCCCGGGAGCCCCGCTGCGGGAGCGGCGCGAGTCCTTCCGCCGGGTGTACGAGGCGGTCGTCGCCCGGATCGGCGAGCCGACGCTGTACGGCGGCTCCGCGCACGGCCCCAGCGTCCGCTGGCGCGACGCCAGGCGGATCGTGCTGCTGGCCGGCGATCTCCACCGGGCCCGGCTCTCCGTCCACGACACCGACGCGCTGGAGGCCGCGGAGGCGCGCACCTTCGACTGGGGCGGCGCGTGGTCGGCGGACGAGCCGCACGACTTCGATCTGCTGCCCTATCTGTGGCAGCTGGACCGCTCGGGTCCCGGCGAGCGCCCGGCGGAGCGGGTCGGCGGGCGGACGGCGTCCTCGCTGGAGCACTTCGCGAGCGCGCTGGAGCTGATGCTCGCCGCCTGGGTCGAGCAGCTGCCGGTGCAGGCCGGCGGGGACTGGGCGGGGTTCTCGCTGACGAGCGCGGCCGACCGGGGCCGGCGGCTCCAGATCTCCTACGCCCTGGCCGACGGGCTGCATGTCTCGGTGGACGACCGGGACGGCGCGGACACGCCCGAGCGCGCCGCGCTGATGCGCTCGCGCGGCTGGCATTCGCGCGACCGGGGGTGGTGGCAGGCGGAGTTCCCGGATCCGGAGCGGCCGGAGACGGCGGAGGCGGCCCGGCTGGCGCTGGCCGAGCTGAGAGCCCGGGGCACCACCGGGCCCAAGGAGCTGCGGGCACGGGACGTGAGCTGCAAGGACCGGGGCGAGCTGCTGCTCCCGGGGCTGGGCATCCGGCACTGAGCGGAGCCCGGGCGGGTGCGCCGTACGGGCGGATGCGGTCCCTCGGCGGCCGTGGGGGGCGCTCCTCCGGGTCGCGCGTACGGGCGGGAGGCGGGGGCGCTCAGGGGAGCCGGGGGGGGTGCGGTCGGGGCGCGCGGGAGCCCGGGGGTGCGCGCGGGGGCCGGGGCCGGGGCACGGGAGCCCCGGGGTGCGCGCGGGGGCCGGGGATACGTGTGGGGGCGGGGATACGTGTGGGGGCGGCCCGCACCGTGGTGGTGCGGGCCGCCCCCGTCCGCGCGTCGTGTACGGGAGAGGCTCAGCCCTCCGTCACGCCGAGCCGCTCAAGGATCAGCTCCTTGACGCGGGCGGCGTCCGCCTGACCGCGGGTGGCCTTCATGACCGCGCCCACGAGCGCGCCCACGGCCGCCACCTTGCCGCCGCGGATCTTGTCCGCGACAGCCGCGTTCCCGGCGATGGCCTCGTCCACGGCGGCGCCGAGCGCGCCCTCGTCGGAGACGACCTTCAGACCGCGCTTGTCGACGACCGCGTCCGGGTCGCCCTCGCCCGCGAGGACGCCCTCGATGACCTGGCGGGCCAGCTTGTCGTTGAGATCGCCGGAGGCGACCAGCGCGGTGACCCGGGCGACCTGCGCGGGGGTGATGGGCAGCTCGTCCAGCGCACGGCCGGACTCGTTCGCGTTACGGGCCAGCTCGCCCATCCACCACTTGCGCGCCTGGTCGGCCGGGGCGCCCGCCTCGATCGTGGCGGCGATCAGATCGACCGCGCCCGCGTTGAGGATCGACTGCATGTCGTGCTCGGACACGCCCCACTCCTCGCGGAGCCGGTTGCGGCGCACCCGGGGCAGCTCGGGCAGACCCGTCCGCAGCTCCTCGACCCACTCGCGGGAGGGGGCGACGGGGACGAGGTCGGGCTCCGGGAAGTACCGGTAGTCCTCCGCGTTGTCCTTGATCCGGCCGGAGGTGGTGGAGCCGTCGTCCTCGTGGAAGTGACGGGTCTCCTGGACGATCGTGCCGCCGGACTCCAGCACCGCGGCGTGCCGCTGGATCTCGAACCGGGCGGCGCGCTCGACGCTGCGCAGCGAGTTGACGTTCTTGGTCTCGCTGCGGGTGCCGAACTTCTCCGTGCCGTTCGGGCGCAGGGAGAGATTGACGTCGCAGCGCATCTGGCCCTTGTCCATCCGGGCCTCGGAGACGCCCAGCGCCTTGATCAGCTCGCGCAGCTCGGAGACGTACGCCTTGGCGACCTCGGGGGCCCGCGCGCCCGCGCCCTCGATCGGCTTGGTGACGATCTCGATGAGCGGGATGCCCGCGCGGTTGTAGTCCAGCAGGGAGTGGGACGCGCCGTGGATACGGCCGGTGGCGCCGCCGACGTGGGTCGACTTGCCGGTGTCCTCCTCCATGTGGGCGCGCTCGATCTCCACCCGGAAGACCTCGCCGTCCTCCAGCTGGACGTCCAGATAGCCGTTGAAGGCGATCGGCTCGTCGTACTGCGAGGTCTGGAAGTTCTTCGGCATGTCCGGATAGAAGTAGTTCTTCCGGGCGAAACGGCACCATTCGGCGATCTCGCAGTTCAGCGCGAGACCGATCTTGATGGCGGACTCGATGCCGATCGCGTTGACGACCGGGAGCGAGCCGGGCAGACCGAGACAGGTGGGGCAGGTCTGCGCGTTGGGCTCGGCGCCCAGCTCGGTGGAGCACCCGCAGAACATCTTGGTCTTGGTACCGAGTTCGACATGGACCTCGAGGCCCATGACGGGGTCGTAGCCGGCGAGGGCCGCCTCGTACGACACCAGTTCAGTGACGGTCACGGTGAAACTTTCCCTCTCAGCCGAACAGAACGTCGTCGTCGCCGAGGCGCTTCAGCTCGCGCACCAGCAGGGCGACGCCCGTGACGATGGCGGCGCCGGTGATCGCGGCATCGATCAGCCGGAGCGTGTCGTGTTCGCTGCGGGCCAGCTTCACCTGCTTCAGGACGCCGAGCGCGCCGAACGCGGTGGTGCCGATCGACAGATACGTGCCGGCCTTCGACTTCTTGAAGCCCTTGGCCTTGGTCAGTGCGCTCACAGTGACGGTGCCTCCTCCAGCAGCTGGTGACCCCACTGTTCCACGAAGGCGGCCTCGACGGCGGCACCGACCTTGTAGAGCCGGTCGTCCTTCATGGCGGGGGCGATGATCTGCAGTCCGACCGGGAGATCGTCCTCCGGAGCCAGGCCGCAGGGCAGCGACATCGCCGCGTTGCCGGCCAGGTTGGTCGGGATGGTGCACAGGTCGGCGAGGTACATCGCCATCGGGTCGTCGGCGCGCTCGCCGATGGGGAACGCGGTGGTCGGGGTCGTCGGCGAGACGATCACGTCCACCTGCTCGAAGGACCGGTCGAAGTCCTGCTTGATGAGCGTGCGGACCTTCTGGGCGCTGCCGTAGTACGCGTCGTAGTAGCCGGAGCTGAGCGCGTACGTGCCGAGGATGACCCGGCGCTTGACCTCGTCGCCGAAACCGGCCTCACGGGTGAGGGCGGTGACCTCCTCGGCCGACTTCGTACCGTCGTCGCCGACCCGCAGGCCGTAGCGCATGGCGTCGAAGCGGGCCAGGTTGGAGGAGCACTCCGAGGGCGCGATCAGGTAGTACGCCGAGAGACTCAGGTCGAAGGAGGGGCAGTCCAGCTCGACGATCTCGGCGCCGAGCCCCTTGAGCAGGGTGACGGCCTCGTCGAAGCGCTGCATCACGCCGGCCTGGTAGTGCTCGCCGCGGAACTGCTTGACCACGCCGACGCGCATGCCCTCCACGCTGCCGTTGCGGGCGGCCTCGACGACCGGCGGGACCGGGGCGTCGATGGAGGTGGAGTCGAGCGGGTCGTGACCGGCGATGACCTCGTGGAGCAGGGCCGCGTCCAGGACCGTACGGGCACAGGGGCCGCCCTGGTCCAGGGAGGACGAGAAGGCCACCATGCCGTAGCGGGAGACGCCGCCGTAGGTGGGCTTGACGCCGACCGTGCCGGTGACGGCCGCGGGCTGGCGGATGGAGCCGCCGGTGTCCGTGCCGATGGCGAGCGGGGCCTCGTAGGAGGCCAGGGCCGCGCTGGAGCCGCCGCCGGAGCCGCCGGGGATCCGGGTGAGGTCCCAGGGGTTGCCGGTGGGGCCGTACGCGCTGTTCTCGGTGGAGGACCCCATGGCGAACTCGTCCATGTTGGTCTTGCCGAGGATGACGACGCCGGCCTCCTTCAGCTTGCGCGTCAGGGTGGCGTCGTACGGCGGGATCCAGCCTTCGAGGATCTTGGAGCCGACCGTGGTGGGGACGCCCTCGGTGGTGAAGATGTCCTTCAGCGCGAGGGGGACGCCCGCGAGGGGGCCGAGCTTCTCGCCCGCGGCGCGCTTGGCGTCCACGGCGCGGGCCTGCGCGAGCGCGCCCTCCCGGTCGACGTGCAGGAAGGCGTGGACCTTCTCGTCGATCGCGTCGATACGGGCGAGGTGGGCCTCGGTGACCTCGACGGCCGTGAGGTCGCCCGCGGCGATCCGCGCGGCGATCTCGGCCGCGGTGAGCTTGATGATGTCCGTCATGATGTGGTTAGTCCTCCCCCAGGATCTGCGGCACCTTGAAACGCTGCTGCTCCTGGGCCGGGGCGCCGGAGAGCGCCTGCGCGGGGGTGAGCGACGGACGGACCTCGTCCGCGCGCATGACGTTGGTCAGCGGCAGCGGGTGGGAGGTCGGGGGTACGTCTTGGTCGGCGACTTCGGCGACGCGGGCGACCGCGCCGATGATGTCGCCGAGCTGACCGGCGAAATGGTCGAGTTCGTCGCCGGACAGCTCCAGACGCGCCAGCCGGGCGAGGTGGGCGACCTCCTCGCGCGTAATGCCAGGCATGCAGCGATCCTCTGGGGTGAGTGTGTGTGGTTTGAGTCAATCCTATGGGGCGAGGGGCGCTGACCACGAAACGGTTCGCCCCACGAGGCCGGGGACGGGGCGCGCACGGGCCGCGTAACGCCCGGGTGCGGACCGCGTACGGACGGGGTGCGGGCCGCGTAACGCGCGGGTGCGGACCTGGCGCGGCCTTCCGCGGTGGACGGCGCCGGGCTCGTCCGGGGCCGCGGGCGGGGTACGGCGGGGGCTGCGAGGACGCGGGACGCGGGAGCCGGCCGGGGCGGCGGGGCCGGGGCGCGGGAGGTCCGGCCGGGGCGGCGGCGCCCGGGGCGCGGGGCGGCGGTCCGCCCGGTCAGGGCACCGCCTGGCCGGAGGGCTCGTCGGCGCCGGAGGGGTGCGGGGGCGGCGGCTGGAGCTGGGGGCCGGGCTGGAGCTGGGGCGGCGACGGGGGCTGGGGCTCCGGCTCGGGCTGGGGGTGGCGGTGCCAGCCCCGTTCGCCGCGGGCGCGCAGCCAGGCGGTGGTCTCCTGCGGCGGCATGGCGGCGGCGACCAGCCAGCCCTGCACCGCGTCGCAGCCCAGATCGCGCAGCCGTTCCCAGGTCTCGTCGTCCTCGACTCCCTCGGCCACCACGAGCAGACCGAGGGAGTGCGCGAGGTCGACGGTGCAGCGGACGATCTCCGCGTCCTCGGTGTCCACGGCGAGCCGGGCGACGAAGGAACGGTCGATCTTCAGCTCGCTGACCGGAAGACGGCGCAGATGGACGAGGGAGGAGTAGCCCGTGCCGAAGTCGTCGAGGGACATCTTCACCCCGTGGTCGGTGAGACCGGCCAGGGTGTCGGCGGCCCGCTGCGGATCCTCCAGCAGGACGTGCTCGGTGATCTCCAGCTGGAGCGCTCCCGGCGGCACGCCGTGCCGGGCGAGCCGGGCGGCGACGGAGCCGGCGAAGCCGGGGGTGTGGACGTCGCGCGGGGACACGTTGACGGCGACGGGGACCTTCAGCCCCTGGGCCCGCCACTTGGCGACCTGGGCGAGGGCCGTGTCGAGGACGTACTCCGTGAGATGGGGCATCAGGCCGGAGGACTCGGCTATCGCGATGAACTCGTCGGGGGGCACCCGGCCGCGCTCCGGGTGGACCCAGCGGACCAGCGCCTCCAGCCCGGCGACCTGGCCGTCGAAGCGCACCTTGGGCTGGTAGTGCAGCTCCACCTCGCGGGCGTCCAGCGCCCGACGCAGATCGCCGAGGAGGCCGAGCCGGTCGGGGGTGTTGCTGTCGCGCTTGGACTCGTACACCTCGACGCCGGTGCGGTCCCGCTTGGCCTGGTACATCGCCACGTCCGCGCGGCGCAGCAGCCCCTCGGCGTCGAGCGCGTGCTCGGGGAAGACGGCGACGCCCGCGCTGGCCTCCAGGACGAGGGTGAGCCCGTCCAGGTCGAGCGGCGAGGAGAGTTCGACGGCGAGCCGGCGGGCGACGCGCTGGGCGCTGGTGATGGAGTCGGCCGTCGGCAGGAGGACGGCGAACTCGTCGCCGCCGAGTCTGGCGGCCTCGGCCCCGCGCGGCAGGGCGTGGCGCAGCCGCTGGGCGATCTGCAACAGCAGCCGGTCGCCCGCGAGATGGCCGAGGGTGTCGTTCACGGACCGGAAGCGGTCGAGGTCGATCAGTACGAGGGCGGCGCGGTCGCCGTTGGTCTCGGCCTCCTCCAGGGCGGCCCAGGTCCGCTCCAGCAGCCACTGCCGGTTGGGCAGCCCGGTGAGCGGGTCGCGCAATTGCTCCTCGGCCCGGGCGCGGGCGATCCAGAGGGTGGAGTCGAGGGCGATCAGGGGTATGGCGAACAGGGGCAGCAGCACCGGGAGCACGGCCGCGACGACGCAGATCAGCGGGGCGATGCCGAGCAGGGCCACCGCGACCAGGCCCTGCCGCAGCACGGCCGTCCGGGCGATGGTGGGCAGTCCGCTGCCCTGGGGGGCCATCACGTACCACAGAAGCAGCCGGGTCACCGCGAGATAGGCGGTGGCCGCGAGGATCACCTCGGGGGCGGCCTCGATGCCCCAGTCGAGTGGCTCCCAGGGGTGCTCGACGGTCGGGGACGCCCCGAAGGCGGCGAGGACCAGGGCCGCCGCGCCGATGCCGAGGATGTCGACGGAGCCGTGCAGCACGCCGTGCCGCCAGCGGTGTTTGCGGACCGTGCCGACCAGGGCGACGACGGCCAGGCTGACGAGTCCGGCGGGCACCCAGCCGTAGAGGAGGAGGGCGGCGATGGTCAGGGCGGCGCCGGAGCCCGTCCCGCCCCACCAGCGGTCGCGGCCCAGGGCCACCAGATGGCCGACGATGATCCCGGTGAGCACGGCGAACGCCCAGCCCACGGTGGAGCCGGGGAAGAGCGCGCGGTCCTCGCGCATCGCTCCGGAGATCCCGGTGGCGAGGACGAGCGCGGCTCCCGCGACGACGACGGTGTGCAGCCCGGGTGTCAGGCCCGCCAGACTCGCGAGGGCCGCGAGCCCACGCGGCCGCGGGACCGGGGCGGCGCTCTCGGTCGGTTCCATTCCCGTCCCTCTCACAGCCGGCGGTGCCGATGCCTGGCGATGGTCCATGTGTCATGCCACCACGACTGAGATCCCACCACGCGGCCGTGCACGACAGGCGCACGTCCCAACAGTAGGCCGCCAAAGGCTCTGAAGGGCATCGCTCTACTGCTCTTGCCCGAATGCGACCGGACCACCCTTATCCATCTGCTATGCGCCGAACGGGTGACGATGTACCAGTCGATTCCCGCCGCGGAAGGCGGCTGAATCCCGACCTCCGGAGCGCTTTCGGCCTCGCGCGGCCGTCGCCGCCGACGACCGCGCACGCCCCCTTTGTCACGCCTCCGCAGGCACAGCCGCCTCACGGGCCGCGTCCGGCCCCTGGGTGAGCAGAACGGCGAATCCCTCTTCGTTCAGCACAGGCACCTTCAGCTGCATCGCCTTGTCGTACTTGGACCCAGGGTTGTCACCGACCACAACGAACCCGGTTTTCTTGGAAACAGAACCGGTCACTTTCGCGCCGAGTCTCTGGAGGGCCTCTTTTGCGCCATCCCTGGTGTGGTTCTCCAGCGTCCCGGTGACGACGACGGTCAGCCCCTCCAGCGGCCGGGGCCCCGACTCCTCGCCCGCGCCCTCGTCCTCCATCCGGACTCCGGCGGCCCGCCACTTGCGCAGGATCTCCTGATGCCACTCCTCGGCGAACCACTGCTTGAGGGAGGCCGCGATGATCGCGCCGACGCCGTCGGTGGCGGCCAGCTCCTCCTCGCTCGCCTCCTCGATCCGCTGGATCGAGCGGAACTCCCGGGCCAGCGCCTCCGCCGCGACCGGGCCCACATGGCGGATGGAGAGCCCGGTGAGGATCCGGGCGAGCGGACGGGTCTTCGCGGCCGCGATGTTCTCCAGCATCGCGACGGCGTTCTTCCGGGCCTCGCCCTCCTGATTGGCGAAGACCGTGGCCGTCTTGTCCTCGCCCGTCTTCGGATCCCGCTTGGGCAGCTTGCTGTCGGGGTCGAGCACATAGGCCCGGATCGGCAGCAGCTGCTCCATCGTGAGGTCGAAGAGGTCGCCCTCGTCCGTCAGCGGCGGCTCGGCGGGCTCCAGCGGCTTGGTGAGCGCCGCCGCCGCCACATAGCCGAAGTGCTCGATGTCGAGCGATTTACGGCCGGCGAGATAGAACAGCCGCTCGCGCAACTGGGCCGGGCAGGACCGGGCGTTGGGGCAGCGCAGATCGACGTCGCCCTCCTTCATGGGCCGCAGCGCCGTGCCGCACTCGGGGCACTCGGCCGGCATCACGAACTCCCGCTCGGAGCCGTCCCGCAGATCGGCGACCGGGCCGAGGATCTCGGGGATGACGTCGCCCGCCTTGCGCAGCACCACCGTGTCGCCGATGAGCACGCCCTTGGCCCGGACCACGTCCTGATTGTGCAGCGTGGCGAACTCGACCTCGGAGCCCGCGACCTGGACCGGCTCGACCTGCGCGTACGGCGTGACCCGGCCGGTGCGGCCGACGCCGACCAGGATGTTCACCAGCTTGGTGTTGACCTCCTCCGGCGGATACTTCCAGGCGATGGCCCAGCGCGGGGCGCGCGCGGTGGAGCCCAGCCGCCCCTGGAGCGGGATCTCGTCGAGCTTGACGACCACGCCGTCGATCTCGTGCTCCATGGAGTGCCGGTTCTCGCCGAAGTGGGCGATGAACTCCCGCACCCCCTCCAGGGAGTCCACCACCCGATTGTGCCGGGCGGTGGGCAGACCCCAGGCCCGCAGCAGGTCGTAGGCGTGCGACAGACAGTCGATGGTGAAGCCCTCCCGGGCTCCGATGCCGTGCACCACCATATGGAGCGGCAGGGTCGCGGTGACCCGGGGATCCTTCTGCCGCAGCGAGCCCGAGGCGGAATTCCTCGGATTGGCGTACGGCTGCTCGCCGGCCGCCACCCGTCTCGCGTTCAGCTCCTGGAACTGGTCCATCGGGAAATAGACCTCGCCGCGGATCTCCACCAGATCCGGGACGTCGTCGCCGAGCAGCCGCTCGGGAATGTCGGCGATGGTGCGGACATTGGGGGTGATGTCCTCGCCGACCCGGCCGTCGCCGCGGGTCGCCGCCCTGGTCAGCCGGCCCTTCTCATAGGTCAGATTGACCGCGAGACCGTCGACCTTCAGCTCGCACAGGAAGTGGAAGTCCGGCGATCCGACCTCGCGCTCGACGCGCTCGGCCCAGGCCGTCAGCTCCTCCTCGTCGAAGGCGTTGTCCAGGGAGAGCATGCGCTCGCGGTGCTCGACCTTGGCGAGATCCGTCTCGTACTGCCCGGCGACCTTCTGGGTCGGCGAATCGGGCGTCCGCAGCGCCGGATACCGCTCCTCCAGCTCCTCCAGGGTGCGCAGCAGCCGGTCGAAGTCGCTGTCGCTGACGACCGGCTGCTCCTTCACGTAGTACCGGAAGCGGTGCTCCTCGATCTGTTCGGCCAGATCGGCATGGCGCTCCCGCGCCTCGGCGGGCAGCCCCGACTCGTCCCCCGCCGACAGATCCGTCCGCTCTTCGCCAGCCACCGTCTCGTCCTCCCGTGTCCCGGCGCCCATTACTCAGGGTTGTCCGCGAGCGATCTCGCGGCGGTGACGCAGTGGGCGAGCGCCGCCCGTGCGTACGCCGGAGACGCACCCGCCAGACCACAGCTCGGGGTGATCACCACGGACTCCGCGAGAGTCCCCGGATTCAGCCCCAACCTGCGCCACAGCGTCCTTACCCCCATGACGCTACCTGCCGGGTCCGACAATGGGGCGTCGGTGCACGGCACCACTCCCGCGAACAGCTGGGCGCCGGCCTCGACGGCCTCGCCGATGGCGTCGTCGTCACGCTCGGTGAGGAGTCCGAAGTCGAAGGAGATTCCGGCCGCGCCCGCCCGGCGCAGCAGCGCGAAGGGCACGTCCTGGGCGCAGGAGTGGACGACGGCCGTCTCCTCGCCGATCAGCTCCCGCAGCGCCGACTCCACGACCTGGCGGTCGGGGGCGCGGTGGGTGCGGTAGCCGCTGGCGCTGCGGATCTGTCCGCGCAGTACGGCGGTGAGCGACGGCTCGTCCAGCTGGAGCACCACCCGCGCGCCCGGGATCCGGCGGCGCACCTCGGTCAGATGGGCGCGGAGCCCCTCGGCGAGCGAGCCGGCGAGATCGCGGCAGGCGCCGGGGTCGGAGAGGACCGACTCGCCGTTGCGCAGCTCCAGCGCGGCGGCGAGCGTCCACGGGCCGACGGCCTGGACCTTCAGCGGACCCTCGTACCCCTGGGTGTACTCCTCCAGCGCGTCGAGGTCCTCGCCGAGCCAGGCGCGGGCGCGCCGGGTGTCGCGTCCCGGCCGGTCGCCGAGGCGCCAGCCGCTCGGTTCGACACGGGCGTACATCTCGACCAGCAGCCCGAGGCTCCGGCCGATCATGTCGGCGCCGGGGCCCCGGGCGGGCAGCTCGAACAGATGGGGAAAGGTCTCGAAGGAACCGGTGACGGTCTTCGCCGCTTCCCGCGCGTCGCCGCCGGGCATGGACCCGACACCGGTCGCGGGGCCCCAGCCGAACTTCTGCTTCTCGCTCTTGTCGCTCACCCGGGAAGGGTACGCGGCGTCCCGGCCGGTCCCTCCGGACGGGCGCGCGACCCGCCCGGGCCCGGCGGGGACGGCTGCGGACGGCCGGCGCGGGGAGTCGGCTCAGCGCCCCGGGCGCACGGTCATGTTCTCGATCACCGCGTCGCGCGGCAGATCCAGCGCGGTGACGATCGCGGTCGCGACCGACTCGGGGTCGATCCAGCGGGCGGGGTCGTACTCACGGCCCTCCTGCGAGTGCACCTTGGCCTGCATGGGGCTCGCGGTGCGCCCCGGGAAGACGGAGGTGACCCTGACCCCGTTGTCCCGCTCCTCCAGGCGCAGGGAGTCGGCGAGGGCCTTCAGACCGTGCTTGGCGGCGGCGTACGCGCCCCACTCGGCGTGGGCGACGAGCCCGGCGCCCGAGTTGACGAAGACGACCTGCCCGTGGGAGGCGCGCAGCTGCGGAAGGAGCAGCCGGGTGAGTTCGGCGGGGGCGATGAGATTGGTGTTGAGCTGCTGGTGCCAGGTCTTGGGCCGCAGATCGCCGACCGGGCCGAGGTCGACGATGCCCGCGATGTGCAGCAGCGAGTCGAGCCGGTCCGGCATCGGCTGCTTGGAGAAGGCCCAGGAGATGCGGTCGGGGTCGGCGAGGTCGGCGACGAGGGTGTGGGCGCCGGGGAAGACGGCCGCCAGCTGCTTGGCGCGCCCGGCGTCGCGCGCCAGCAGGATGAGCTCGTCGCCGCGCTCGTGCAGCCGGCGGGCGACCGCCGCGCCGATGCCGGAGCCGGAGCCGGTGATCAGGTGTGTTGCCATGGGGACCATGCTCGCACCCGGTCCGCGCCCGGGACCGCGCCGGACCCGCGCATCCCGCGGTCCCGGGCCGCCCCGGACCCGGATTACTGGATTCCGGCCTGCTCCTCCAGATACGCGAGGGCCGCGACGCCGTCCTCGGCGAAGAACACCAGCTCGGTGAGGGGAAGCGGCAGGAAGCCCTCCTCGTCCATCCGCCGCAGCTGCCGCTTCAGTCCGTCGTAGAACCCGGCGGTGTTGAGCAGGACGACCGGCTTCTGGTGCTTGCCGTGCTTCTTCAGCTCCAGGATCTCGGTGGCCTCGTCCAGCGTGCCCATGCCGCCGACCATCACGACGATCGCGTCGGACCTGGCCAGCAGGAGCGCCTTGCGCTCGGCCAGATCGGCGGCGACCACCAGTTCGTCGGCGTCCGCCCGGGCCACATGGGAGAGGAAGTCCACCGAGACGCCGACGAGCCGGCCGCCCGCCGCCCGCACGCCGTCCGCGACGACCTTCATCAGCCCGCTCTCGGAGCCGCCCCAGACCAGGGTGTGGCCGCCCTTCCCGAGAAGTTCGGCGAAGTCCCGGGCGGGTCCGGTGTACCGGTCGTCCAGATCGGCGGCGGAGAGAAAGACACAGATGTTCATGGGCTCACGGTAGGCGCGGCGGAGCCCCGTACGCAGGGGGTTTTCCCTCCGGGCCGAATCCGCGGAAAGAATCTCGCGCGGCGGCGATGAGTTCGGCGCGGAGCGCCGGTCAGCACTGCCATGGACAATATGAGCCGGACGCTCAGCAAGGCGCGGTCGGGGGACGGCAC
The DNA here is from genome assembly GCF_043080985.1 of Streptomyces sp. NPDC014894. Taxonomy (NCBI): domain Bacteria; kingdom Bacillati; phylum Actinomycetota; class Actinomycetes; order Kitasatosporales; family Streptomycetaceae; genus Streptomyces; species Streptomyces sp. NPDC014894. The sequence continues at coordinate 281,157 of NZ_JBIBWD010000001.1, read as the reverse complement.
GCTCGTCGCGTACGAACAGCGGGGCGAGGGGCCGCCGCTGGTGCTGGTCGGCGGGGCGCTCTGCACGGCGGCGACGGACGCGCCGCTCGCCGCGCTGCTCGCCCCGCGCTTCCGTGTCGTCACCTACGACCGGCGCGGCCGGGGGGCGAGCGGGGACACCGCGCCCTACGCGGTGGAGCGGGAGATCGAGGATCTGACGGCCGTGCTGGAGGACGTCGGCGACGACGTCTCGGTGCACGGGATGTCCTCGGGCGGCGGGCTGGCGCTGCGGGCGGCGGCGGCCGGGGCGCCGATCGCCCAGCTGTCGGTGTACGAGCCGCCGTTCACCCCTTCGGTACAGGCCGGACCGCGCCCGGCCGCGTACGTCGCCCGGCTGCGGGAGCTGCTGGCGGCGGGCCGCCGCTCGGAGGCGCTCGCGGTCTTCCTCGGCGAGGCCGGGATGCCGACCGAGACCATGGGGCATCTGCGCGGCTCCCCCCTGTGGGCGGAGCTGGAGGCGGTGGCGCACACCCTTCCGTACGACCATGAGGTGATGGGCGACGGGTCGGTGCCCGTCGGGATGCTGCGGGGCGTCGGGATCCGGGTGATGGTGGTCGACGGCGGGGCCAGCCCGCCCTGGATGCGGGACGCGGCCCGGCTCGTCTCCCTCGCCCTGCCGCGCGGCCGGCACCGCACCCTGACGGGCCAGACGCACGAGGTGGCGCCCCATGTGCTGGCGCCGGTGCTGGAGGGGTTCTTCGCGGCGGAGGGGTGAATTCCGTACGGTGCGGGGGCCGGGCACGGGGCCGGCCTCCGCACTCCGGCCCGCCCGGACCCGCCCGGGCGGGTCGATCCGCCCGGGAGCGCCGCACGCGCGGGGCGGCCGCCGGAGGGCGCGGCCCCCGGCGCAGCACGGCGGGGCGGGTCGGCGGGGCGCGGTGTCGTGCGGCTCACCGGAACGAGTGGTCTGTGGCGGCCCGGGGGACGGCGGCCGCGCGCCGATCGGCAGACTGTGCGCGCGAGCGAGGAGTTGCCCCATGGCCCCCAGGCACAGCCCCACCGTCCGTCAGCGCCGGTTCGGCGCCGAACTGCGCAGGCTGCGGGAGAACGCCGGGCTCTCCGCGCCCGTCGCGGCCGGGCGCCTCGGCGCGGACCGCACGATGATCTCGAACATCGAGGCCGGCCGTTTCGGCATCAGCGAGGAGCGGCTGCGCCGGCTCGCGGACATCTACGGGTGCGCGGACGCCGGACTCGTCGACGCGCTGGCCGCGATGACCGGCGGGCGCGTCAAGGGCTGGTGGGACGAGTACCGGGGAAAGATCCCGCCGGACTTTCTCGACGTGGCGGAGCTGGAACACCACGCGTCGGCGCTGACGACGCTCCAGACGGCCCATATTCCAGGTCTGTTCCAGACCGAGGACCACGCCCGCGCGCTTTTCGGTCTGTTCGTTCCGGCGCTGCCCCGGCTGGAGATCGAATTGCGGATCGCGCACCGCCGGGCCCGGCATGAAGTGATCACCCGCGATCCGGCGCTGCCGTATCTGGGACTGATCCACGAGGCGGCGCTGCGCATGCGCGTGGGCGGCCGTCCGGTCGCCCGGGCCCAGTTGCTGCGGCTGCTGGAGGAGAGCGCTCGCCCGAATGTGCGGCTGCTGGTCATTCCTTTCGCGACAGAGGGATTTCCGATGGCCGGAGAGACGATGATCTACGCGTCGGCGGCGAATCCGCTTCTGGACACGGTGGAAGTCGATTCGCCGATCGGCGCGGTCTTCTTCGACTCCCCCGCGCAATTGGCCAACTTCCGTGCGCGCCTGGACGTGGTGGAGCGGGTCGCGTTGAATCCGGAGAAGTCGAGGGACCTCATCCTCGAAATCGCCGGGAGTCTCTAAGAGGTACCGCTTGTCCACCCTGCGCTGGTTCAAGTCCTCGTTCTCCGAAGCATCCGGCAACGCCTGTATCGAGGTGGCCGTCGACCCCGGGGAGGGGATAGCGATCAGGGACAGCCGGTGCCCGGCGCGGATGATCGTGACGGATCGTTCCGTCTTCGCCGTCTTCGTGACCTTCGCCGGGAGCGAGCCCGGGGCAGGGGGTCGCGGGGCAGGGGGACGCGGGACCGGGCGGAGAGCCGCACAGGGGACCGGGCGCGGGACGGGAGCCGGGCGCGGGACCGGACGCGCCGCCGACGGCTGACGCACCGGGTCCCGGGCCGCCGGAACCATCGGCTCCGGCGGCGCGGGGGTAGGACCGGAGAAGCTAGGCGACCCGGGCTTCCGTGCGCGAGGTCGTGGCGATCGTCGCCGAGCCGACCACGCGGGTGCCGTCGTAGAGGACGATCGCCTGGCCGGGGGCGACGCCGCGGACGGGCTCAGCGAAGTCGACCCGCAGCTCGCCGTCGGCCAGGGCGGCCGTGACCTCGGTCTCGCCGCCGTGGGCACGCAGCTGGGCCGTGTACGTGCCGGGGCCGGCCGGGGCGTTCCCGCACCAGCGGGGCCTGATCGCGGTCAGCGAGGTGACGTCCAGGGCCTCGACGGGGCCGACCGTGACCGTGTTGTTCACCGGGGAGATGTCGAGGACGTAGCGCGGCTTGCCGTCGGGGGCGGGGTGGCCGATCCGCAGGCCCTTGCGCTGGCCGATGGTGAAGCCGAAGGCCCCCTCGTGGGTGCCGACCTTGGCACCGGACTCGTCGACGATGTCGCCCTCGGCGGCGCCGAGGCGGGCGGCGAGGAAGCCCTGGGTGTCGCCGTCGGCGATGAAGCAGATGTCGTGGCTGTCGGGCTTCTTCGCGACCGCCAGACCGCGCCGCTCGGCCTCCGCGCGGATCTCGTCCTTGGTGGTGAGGGTGTCGCCGAGCGGGAACATGGCGTGGGCGAGCTGCCGCTCGTCCAGCACCCCGAGGACGTACGACTGGTCCTTGGCCATGTCCTCGGCGCGGTGCAGCTCCCGGCTGCCGTCCTCGCGGGTGATCACGGTCGCGTAGTGGCCGGTGCAGACCGCGTCGAAGCCCAGCGCGAGCGCCTTGTCCAGCAGCGCCGCGAATTTGATCTTCTCGTTGCAGCGGAGGCAGGGGTTCGGGGTGCGGCCGGCCTCGTACTCGGCGACGAAGTCCTCGACCACGTCCTCGCGGAAGCGTTCGGCGAGGTCCCACACGTAGAAGGGGATGCCGATCACATCGGCGGCGCGGCGGGCGTCGCGCGAGTCCTCGATGGTGCAGCAGCCGCGCGCGCCCGTGCGGAACGACTGCGGGTTCGCGGAGAGCGCCAGATGGACGCCGGTCACATCGTGCCCGGCCTCGGCGGCCCGGGCGGCGGCGACGGCGGAGTCGACACCGCCGGACATGGCGGCGAGCACGCGCAGGGGGCGCTGGGAAGTCTGAGTCATAGCCCTACCAGGGTACGGGCCCGGGGAACCGGGGAGGCTCGGATGCGCGTTGAACAGCTCATGGGAAGCAGAGCGAAGAGCGGGACCGGCGGCGGGAGCCGGAGCGGGGCCTCGAAGGGGGGCGGCCGCGGCGGGCCGCGGATCGGCAGACGGGGCGTGCTGATCGGGGGCGCGGCGGTCGTCGTGGGCGCCGGGGTGGTGGCGCGGGAGGAGCTGGGTCAGCTGTGGTGGCAGGTCCCCGGGGTGGCCAAGCCGCGCAAGGAGGGTGAGCTGGATCACCCGGGCGCGGAGTGGACGGCCGCCTCGACGGCGAACTGGCGGCTGGCCGACCGCCCGGACGACTTCCGGATCGACCGGGTGATCATCCATGTGGTGCAGGGCAGCTATCCGACGGCCCTGCGGGTCTTCAAGAACCCGGGGCACGGCGCGGCGACGCACTATGTCGTACGGAAGGACGGCCATGTCGCCCAGATGATCCGGGAGCTGGACGTGGGCTTCCACGCGGGGAACCGGTCGTTCAACGAGCGCAGCGTCGGCATAGAGCACGAGGGGTTCGTGGACCGGCCGCAGGATTTCACGGCCGCGATGTACGAGGGGTCGGCGCGGCTGACGGCGGGCATCTGCGCGCGCTATGAGCTGCCGGTGGACCGGGAGCACATCATCGGGCATGTGGAGGTCCCGGGCACGGATCACACCGACCCGGGGCCGCACTGGGACTGGGACCGCTATCTGAAGCTGGTGCGCGCGGCGATGCCCTCGGGGCGGCGGGCCGCCGAGTAGCGGGCGCGGCGCGGATCGGGTCGGGCCCGCGCCGATCCGGACCCGCTCCACGACGGGACCCGCGCCACGACCGGGCCCGGTTCAGCGCGGTCCGTACGGGCCCGCTCCCCGGCGGGGACCGGCCCGGAGCGAGCCGTACCGCCGGGCCGGGCTCAACTCAGCCCCGCCGTACGGGCGCGTTCCACCGCCGGGCCGATCGCCTCGGCGACCGCGCGCACATCGTCGCGGCCGGAGGTGTGGCCGAGGGTGAAGCGCAGGGTGCCCCGGGCCAGCTCCGGGTCGGTTCCGGTGGCGAGGAGGACATGGCTGGGCTGGGCGACGCCGGCCGTGCAGGCCGATCCGGTGGAGCATTCGATGCCCTGGGCGTCCAGCAGGAGGAGCAGCGAGTCGCCCTCGCAGCCGGGGAAGGCGAAGTGGGCGTTGGCGGGGAGCCGGTCGTGCGGGTCGCCGCCGAGGACGGCGTCGGGGACGGCCGCGAGGACGGCGGTCACCAGCTCGTCGCGGAGGGCCCCGACCTCGCGGGCGTACGTCTCGCGGCGCTCCGCGGCGAGCCGGCCCGCGACGGCGAAGGCGGCGATGGCGGGTGCGTCGAGGGTGCCGGAGCGCACATGCCGCTCCTGGCCGCCGCCGTGCAGCACCGGTACGGGGGTGTGCTCGCGGCCCAGCAGCAGCGCGCCGATGCCGTACGGTCCGCCGATCTTGTGGCCGGAGACGGTCATCGCGGCGAGTCCGGAGCCGGCGAAGCCGACCTCGGTCTGGCCGAAGGCCTGGACCGCGTCGGAGTGGAAGGGCACGTCGAACTCGCGCGCCACCGAGGCCAGCTCCGCGATCGGCATGATCGTGCCGATCTCGTTGTTGGCCCACATCACGGTGGCGAGCGCCACATCGGCGGGGTCGCGCTCGATGGCTTCGCGCAGCGCCTCGGGGTGGACCCGGCCGTAGCCGTCCACGGGGAGGTATTCGACGGTCGCGCCCTCGTGCTCGGCGAGCCAGTCGACGGCGTCGAGCACGGCGTGGTGCTCGACGGGGCTGGCCAGCACCCGGGTCCTGGCCGGGTCGGCGTCGCGCCGCTGCCAGTACAGCCCCTTCACGGCGAGATTGTCGGCCTCGGTGCCGCCGGAGGTGAAGACCACCTCGCTCGGCCGGGCCCCGAGCGCCTCGGCGAGCGTCTCGCGCGCCTCCTCGACGGTCCGGCGGGCCCGTCTGCCCGCGGCGTGCAGTGCCGACGCGTTGCCGGTGACGGTGAGCTGCGCGGTCATCGCCTCGACGGCCTCCGGCAGCATGGGAGTGGTCGCAGCGTGGTCCAGGTAAGCCATGGTGGCCCCGATTCTACGAGGCGGTACGGGGGCGCGGACGCGGCGCAGGGGGGTACGGGGGGTGCGGCCCGCCACACCCCCGTCCCGGGCCCGCCCCGCCGCGAGCCCCCGGCCCGCCCGCCGGAGGGTCGCGGGACCGTACGCCGGGGACGGTCGGCCCGTCCGCCGGGAGGTCGCCTGCCGGTACGGGGAGACCGGCCGGTACGGAGCGGCCGGCCTGCGCACGTACCGAGCCGGGCGGGGTCGCCGACGTGTGTCGGACGGTCGGACGGGGCCGCTCCGCACGCGTACCGGACGGTCAGACGGGGCCGTCGGCGGCGTACAGCGCGGTCACGGCCGCGGCCGCGCGGGCGAGTTCCGCGCGCGCGGACGGCGGGGCGAGGACTTCGAGGCTCTCGCCGAGGGAGAGGAGGGAGCGGACGGCGGCGGGCTCGTCGAAGCCGAGTCCGACCCGGGTCCAATCGCTGTCGCCGCCCTCCGGGACCGGCTCGCCGATGAGCCGGTCGCCGTGGATCCGGAGGAAGAGATCCAGCCGGTCGGCGTGGACGCGGGCGCTCACCCGGACGCCCGGCGGGCGGTCGCGCATCCGGCCGCGCAGGGTCCGCCAGATCTCGGGCAGCTCCAGACCGGCCCGGCGGCGCACCGGCTCGTCGAGGACCCGGGCGGCGACCACGCGGTCGACGCGGAAGGTCCGGGGCTCGCCCTCCTTGTCGGCGACGAGGTACCAGACGCCCGCCTTCACCACGAGGCCGTACGGGTCGAGGAGATAGTCGCGCGGCTCGCTCGTCACCCCGCGCCGGTAGCTCAGGCTCAGCCGCCGGTCGGTGAAGACGGCGGTGTTCAGCACGTCCAGATCGACGGCGGGCCCCGGCCGGGTGAGCCAGCGCTCGGGGTCCACCAGGATCCGGCGGCTGGTCAGCTCGGCGGCCGGGCGGTGCGGCTCGGGCAGCGCGGCCATGACCTTGCGCAGGGCGGAGCCGAGCGCCCGGTCGAGGCCGAGCGCCGTGTGCGCGCCCTGGGAGGCCAGGACGAACAGGGCGCGGGACTCGTCCTCGGTGAGGCCCGTGACATCGGTGCGGAAGCCGGGGAGCAGGGTGATGCCGCCGTGCCGGCCGCGTTCGGCGTAGACGGGGACCCCGGCGGCGGAGAGCGCCTCGACATCGCGGTAGATGGTGCGTACGGACACCTCCAGGCGCTCCGCCAGCTCGCCCGCGGCGACGAGGCCGCGGGTCTGGAGCAGCAGCAGGATCGACAGCAGCCGGTCGGATTTCACGGATCGGCCCCCGGTGCGCGGATCGCTTCCAAAACATGACGGTTGTTGTCAGGTTATCTCCGCAGAGTGATCCCCGTCAGCAACACACCGAGGGCCCGCACCGGGCCCCGACCCTGGGAGATGCCCCCGTGAACGACCCCCGCCCCCTTTTCGAGAGCGCCGCCGACCAGCTGGCGCGGGTGCTGAGGACCGTGACCGCCGACCGGCTGGGGGATCCGACGCCGTGTACGGAGTTCGACGTCCGGGCGCTGCTGATCCATGTGGTGGGCGGGACGCACGACATGGCCCTCGCCGCCGCGGAGCCCGGGGCGGAGCCGGCAGACGCCGGGGAACCCGCCGACGCGGCCGGCCCGCCCGATCTCTCGGGCCTCGTGGACGGCGGCGAGTGGAGCGCGGCGTACGACCGGGCGCGCCGCCGTTTCACCGCGGCCTGGGCGGAGGACGCCCGGCTGGGGCGGCCGAGCACGGTCCCGTGGGGCACGGTGCCGGGCGCGGCGGCGGTGACGGGCTTCGCGCTGGAGACGGCGGCCCACACCTGGGACCTCTCCCGGGCGCTCGGGCATCCGCTGGTCCTGGACCAGGGTCCGGCCTCGGCGATCCTGCCCGCGGCGCGGCAGGCGGTCCCGGCCGAGCCGCGCGGCGGCCCGGTCCCGTTCGCGGCGGTCCGCGAGGCGCGGCCCGGGGCGGAGGCGTACGAGCGGCTCGCGGCCTGGCTGGGGCGCGAGGTCCCGTGATCCGCGGCCCCTCTCCCCCGATCGCCGGCGGCCGATCGGACCGGTGATCGCCGACGGCCGGCCGGACCGGAGCGGCGCTGCTACAGCGCGCTGAGCCGGGCCGCGAGCCGGGCGACCCGGCCCTGCCAGGCGGCGAGGACGGGCTCCGGGGGTGTGAACGGCGGGCCGGTCTGGGTGAGGATCAGCCGGGGGCCGTGGCCGGTGCCCTCGGCGAGCTGCCAGCGGACCTCGCCGCCGCCGGCGGTGGCGTAGGCGAGCAGATGGGGCGGGCGCAGCGCGGTGATACGGCCGGGCGGGCTCTCGGGGATGGTGAATCCCCGGGGCGCGGGGCCCCCGAGCAGCGGGGTGGAGTGGGCGCGGAGTTCGGCCCACACGGTCTGGGCGGGGCGGACGAGCTGGCGCTCGACCCGGATCCGCCAGCCGTCGGCGGTGGTCTCGACGACGCCCTGTTCCAGGCCGAAGCGGGCGATGTACGACTCGTGGAGCGCGCCGCCGGTGTCGCGTTCGGGCCCGGCCCCGGGGCTCTCCGTACCGGCTCCGGCGCTCTTCGTACCCGCTCCGGCGCCGGCTCCGGGCTCAGGCTCTGGCTCGGGGCGGCCGTCGTCGTCCAGGAGCCGGGCGAGCGCGGCGAGGCAGAGCTGCCAGCCCGCGGCGTAGCTCGCCGCGCCGTACCGGTCGCCGAAGGTGTGGGTGAGGGTGAGGAGCGAGCCCTCGCCGTCGGGGGCGAGGTCGAAGCGGAGCAGGTCCTCGCCCCAGGTGAAGGCGAAGAGCGCGGGCTCGCGGGCGTCGGTGACCGTGCCGGTCGTCCCCGGCCCGGCCTCCCCGGGGAAGGTGAAGCCGATCCGGCCGCCGGGGCGCGGCTCCACGCTCACCTCGGCGGGGAACCACCGGGCGAGCGGGGCGGGCCGGGTGAGGGCCTCCCAGACCCGCCCCGGGGGCCGGTCGAGGCGGCGCTCCATCCTGAGCACGCTCCGGCCGTCGCCGGCGGTGGTGAGGGTGTCGGGGCTCGGATCGGTCGGATTCATGGGGAGCGGCCTCCATCGCGTCGCGATGATCCCCCCGGACGCAGTCTGAGGGAGCCGGCCCGCCCCGGCCACCGGTGACCGGCCCGGCCCGGCCCGGTCAGCGCGGGGCCGGGGCATGCGCGCGATGCGGCCGGGCGCCCGGGGCCGCCCGGTCAGCGCGGGGCCGGGGCCTTCGCCAGCTGGCGGGACTGGGCGACCAGCCGGTCGCGGCTGTCCCAGACCTCCGCGTCCTCCTCCAGGAAGCCGCCCGCAGCGTTGCGGGTGGTGAGCGCCACCCGCAGCGGCCCGGGCGCGGGACGGCAGCGGATGTGGACGGTCAGCTCCACCGTCGGGGTCCAGCCCTTGATGCCGAGGTCGAAGGCGGTGGGCGGCAGCGCGTCGACGGTCAGCAGCAGGGAGAGCGGATCGGCGTCCCGGCCGTCCGCGAGCGTGAACCAGCCCCGCATCTCGCCCTTCCCGGAGGGCGCGCCGATCGCCCAGCCCGCGGTGGCCGGGTCCAGCCGGACGTTCAGCCGGTCCAGGATCGCGGAGCTGCCGGGGAAGGGCGGCCTCGGCCCGTCGGACGCGCCGAGGCACTTCTCGTACGGGGGCATCGCGGGCGGGGTGGCCGAGGTGAGCACATCGGCGGGGAGCGCGTCCAGGTCTCCGTAGGTCGCGAGCACGCGGATGCGCTCGACCTCGGCGCCGTCCTTCTCGTACTGGACGAGGGAGGCCTGGCCGGTGGAGAGCGTGCGGCCGGTGCGGACGACCTCGGTGCGGACGATCGCCGGGCCCGGCTCGGAGGCGCTCAGATAGTGGGCCGAGACCGTGAACGGGTCCGGGTGCGGGAGGGCGTCGGCCAGCGCCCGGCCGAGGACGGCGAGGAGATAGCCGCCGTTGACGGCCCGGATGACGGTCCAGCCCGCCGACAGGTCCGCGTCGTAGACGCCCGGCTCGCGCGGGGTGAGGGCGGTGTCGCGGTCGAACTCGCTGTCACCGATGGATGCCTGAACTGCCTGTGCCATGGCCGTACCGTACAAGAATCGAATACTGAGCGGTAGCTTTTTGGCGGGCGTTCCCGGAAGGGGCGATCCCGTGCCGGGCGGTCCCGAGCCGGGCGGTCCCGAGCCGGGCGGTCCCGAGCCGGGCGATCCCGCGACGCGCCTCGGCCGGGCCCCGTCACTGACCGTCGTCTGCCGTGGCGGAGCTGCGGTTGAAGGCGCGCGGGGCCCGCCAGTGGAAGCGCATCGCCAGCAGCCGCAGGGTGAAGGCGGTCACGGCGGCCAGCCCGCTGGTGAAGGCGTTCAGGGTCTCGAACTGGATGCACAGGACCACGATGACCGCGCCGACGATCGCGGGCACGGCGTACAGATCGCGGTCCCAGCGCAGCAGCGAGGGGACCTCGTTGGCCAGCACGTCCCGCAGCACGCCGCCGCCGACCGCGGTGGCCAGGCCGAGCACCGCCGAGGAGGTGAGGCCGAGCCCGTACTCGTACGCCTTGGTCGTCCCCGTCACGCAGAACAGCCCGAGCCCCGCCGCGTCGAAGACGTTGACGCCGGTCTGGATGCGCTCCACATGGGGGTGGAGGAAGAAGACCAGGGCGGTGGCGACCAGGGGCATCAGGAAGTACCCGAGGTCGGTGAAGGCGGCCGGGGGCACGGCCCCGATGATCAGATCGCGGAACAGCCCGCCGCCCAGCGCGGTGACCTCGGCGAGCACCGCCATGCCGAAGACGTCGAAGTTCTTGCGAACGGCGAGCAGCGCGCCGGAGATCGCGAAGACGAAGATTCCGGCGAGGTCGAGCCCGTGCTGGACGGAGGGGGTGAACAATTCTTGAAGCACCGGACGATTGTGCCGGTATCGGGCCCCTGCCGGTGACGGTCCGCCCGGCCCGGGCCCGCCGGCCCGCCGGGCCTACTCCCGGCCCGCCGCCCCTTCCGCCTCCGAGTCCGGGCCCGCCTCCGGGGCGGTCTTCGCGCCCGGCTCCGGCTCCGGGCCCTTCCTGACGCCCGGCTCCGGGGCCACCGTCACGATCTCGACCGCCTCCCGGGCCGACGGCAGCGCCGTGTCGCCGGGCGCCCGGTCCTCGGCGTTCTCGGGGTGGTGACAGGCCACCTGGCGGCCCGGGGCCGGCGCGATCAGCGGCGGCTCCTTCTCCTTGCAGATCTCGGTCGCCTTCCAGCACCGGGTGTGGAAGCGGCAGCCGGCCGGCGGGGCGATCGGCGACGGCACGTCGCCCTTCAGCAGGATCCGCTCACTGCCGCCGCCGCGCCGCCGCGGATCCGGTACGGGCACCGCGGAGAGCAGCGCCTTGGTGTACGGGTGCATCGGCGACTCGTAGAGCGCGGTGCGGTCGGCCAGCTCCACGATCTTGCCGAGGTACATCACCGCGATCCGGTCCGAGACGTGCCGGATCACCGACAGGTCGTGGGCGATGATCACATAGGTGAGTCCCAGCTCGTCCTGGAGGTCGTCGAGGAGATTGACCACCTGGGCCTGGATGGAGACGTCCAGCGCGGAGACCGGCTCGTCCGCCACCACGAGCTTGGGCTTGAGCGCCAGGGCCCGGGCGATGCCGATGCGCTGGCGCTGGCCGCCGGAGAACTCGTGCGGATAGCGGTTGTAGTGCTCCGGATTGAGACCCACCAGCTCCAGCAGCCGCTGGACCTCCTTCTTCACCCCGCCCTCGGGAGTGATCCGCTGGAGCTTGAAGGGCGCGGAGACGATGGTGCCGATGGTGTGCCGGGGGTTCAGCGAGGAGTACGGGTCCTGGAAGATCATCTGGACGTCGCGGCGGAGCGGCCGCATCGCGCCGACGCCGAGATGGGTGATGTCGTGGCCCTGGAACTCGATCGTCCCGCCGGTCGGCTCGAGGAGCCGGGTGATCAGCCGGCCCATGGTCGACTTGCCGCAGCCGGACTCGCCGACCACGCCCAGCGTCTCCCCGGGGCGGACGTCGAAGGTCAGCCCGTCGACCGCCTGCACGGCCCCGGTCTGCCGCCGCAGCATCCCCTTCCTGATGGGGAAGTGCTTGACCAGGCCGTCGACCTTCAGCAGCGCCTCGGGAGCCGGCTGTGTCTGTCCGGGAATCTTCACAGTGTCACTCACAGCTTGGGCGCAATCTCTTCGGTCCAGATCCGCGTCCGCTCGTCCGCCGACATGTGGCAGGCGGAGAAGTGCCGGTCGCCCGCCGGGCGGAGGTCGGGCCGGACGGTCCGTGTCACGTTCTCCTCCGGCACGTCGGCGTAGGGGCACCGCGGGTTGAAGGCACAGCCGTCGGGGATGTTGATCAGGCTGGGCGGGGAGCCCTTGACCGGGATGAGCCGCTCGGTCTGGTCCCGGTCGATACGCGGCATCGAGCCGAGCAGACCCCAGGTGTAGGGGTGCTGGGGCTTGTAGAAGACCTGCTCGGCCGGGCCGCGCTCCACGCACCGGCCGCCGTACATCACGAGGATGTCGTCGGCCAGCTCGGCGACGACGCCGAGGTCGTGGGTGATGACGATGACCGCCGAGCCGAACTCCTTCTGGAGATCGCGGATCAGATCGAGGATCTGGGCCTGGACGGTGACGTCCAGCGCGGTGGTCGGCTCGTCGGCGATCAGCAGCTCGGGGTTGTTCACCAGCGCCATGGCGATCATCGCGCGCTGGCGCATCCCGCCGGAGAACTCGTGCGGATAGCTGTCCACCCGCTTGTCGGGCTGGGGGATGCCGACCCGGTCGAGCATCTCGACGGCCCGTTTGCGGGCGGTCTTCTTGTCGACCTTGTGGTGGACCCGGTAGGCCTCCACGATCTGCCGGCCGATCGTGTAGTACGGATGGAGCGCGGAGAGCGGGTCCTGGAAGATCATCGCCATGTTCCGCCCGCGCAGCCTGCGCACCTCGTCCGGGTCGGCGGCGAGCAGCTCCTGCCCGTCGAGCCAGACCTCGCCGGTGATCCGCGCCTTGCGGCGGCCGTGCCGGCCCGCGGTGTGCAGGCCCATGATGCCGAGCGAGGTGACGGACTTGCCCGAGCCGGACTCGCCGACGATGCCGAGGGTCTTGCCCTTCTCCAGCTGGAAGCTGAGGCCGTCGACGGATTTGACCAGACCGTCGTCGGTCGGGAAGTGCACGCGCAGATCGCGCACTTCGAGGAAGGCCGTGGGGGCGGCGGAGCCGGCCGCGGCGACCTCGCCGGGGACCAGGGCCGGTCCGGAGGGTCCGGTGGTGCCGAGGGTGCTCATCCGATCCTCACTCGCGGGTCGACGACGGCGTACAGAAGGTCCACGAGGAGGTTCGCGACACAGATGAAGAGGGCGGCGAAGAGGGTGACGCCGAGGATCAGCGGAAGGTCCTTGGTGTTGATGGACTCGATCGCGAGCCGGCCGAGGCCCGGCAGGTTGTACGTGGACTCGGTGAGCACCGCCCCGCCCAGCAGCGCCCCGATGTCGAGGCCGAGCAGGGTCAGCACCGGGGTCCAGGTGGAGCGCATCGCGTGCCGGCCGATGACGACCCGCTCGGTGAGGCCCTTGGCCCGGGCGGTGCGGATGTAGTCCTCGCCCATGACCTCCAGCATGGTCGCCCGGGTGAGCCGGGCGTACATCGCCGCGTAGAGGAAGGCGAGGGTGATCCAGGGCAGCACCAGGGTCTGGAACCACTGGGCGAAGTCCTCCTCCAGCGGCGCGTACTCACCGCCGACCCAGTCGAGCTGGTAGCTGAAGACCGCCAGGGAGAGCAGGCCGGTGAAGTAGATGGGGAGCGAGACGCCGGCCAGTGCGACGGTCATCGCGGCCCGGTCCCACAGGGTGCCCCGGCGCAGCGCGGAGACGACGCCGGCCGCGACGCCGCCGGCGACCCACAGCAGACAGGCTCCGGCGGCCAGCGAGAGGGTGACCGGGATCGCCTCGGTGAGCTGCGGCCACACGTCCTGCTCGGTGCGGAAGGAGTAGCCGAAGCAGGGGGCGGGGCAGTTGGTGACATCGGCGCCGTTGGCGTACTCCCGGCCGGCGAACAGGCCCTGGACGAAGTTCCAGAACTGCACCAGCAGCGGATCGGCGAGGCCCAGCTTCTGCCGGATGCCCTCGATCGCTGCCTCGTCGGTCTGCTTTCCGGCGAAGAGATAGGCCGGGTCGGTGCCGGCCCACTTGGGGAGCACGAAGAAGATGACGAAGGTCGTCAGGGTCACGACCAACAGCATCATGGCGACGGCGAACAAGCGCCGGATGACGTAAGCAAGCACTGTGCGCGGCCCGGCGGGGGCCCGGGGAGCCCGGATTACGGGCTCCCCGGGCCGCCGCCCGAGGCCATCACCTGCCCTTCGGGACTGGCGGGGTGGGCGATGGTGGGGTGTGACTCGTCACCGGGAGGGTTACTTGACGACGCCCAGGGAGGCGTAGTCGTAGCGGCCGTTGTACGCGGCGGAGGAGTACGCGTTCGTCAGCCGCGAGCTGCGCCAGGTGAAGTTCTTCTCGAAGACGATCGGCATCATGACGGCCAGGTCGGCGACGGCGTGGTTCATCTGCTGGTAGATCTGGCCGGCCTTCTCGGGGTCGGTCTCCCTGAGCGCGTCGTCGAAGAACTTGTTGATCTTCGGGTCGTTCGTCTCGGAGACGTTGTAGTTGCCGTTGGGGACGATGAAGCGGCCGTCGACCAGCGGCTGCGAGAAGCCCTGGCCGGTCGGGAAGTCCGGGCCCCAGCCGGTCATGACGAGGCCGAGGTTCCGCTTCTTCACCACGGCGGGGGAGCCGGTGATCGTGGAGGACTCGGCGCCGTCGATCGTCTCGACCTCGGTCTGGATGCCGACGGCCTTGAGGGACTCCTGGAGCGCCTCGGCGGTCGCGACCTCGCCCGGGTTGTTGCTGCGGGCGCTGATGTTGGTGGTGAATCCGTCGGGCTTGCCGCACTCCTTGAGGGCGGCCTTGGCCTTGGCGATGTCCGGCTTGCCGTCACGGGCGAGGACGCCGTACGGGTCGTAGTCGCTGGCGCCCTTGATGGCCTTGGGCAGCATGTTGGTGGCGATGTCGCCGCCGGCCTCCGGGCCGCCGCGGACCGTCTGCATCGACTTGTAGTCGGCCGCGTACATCACGGCCTTGCGGCACTCGATGTCGTCGAAGGGCTCGACCTTGGTCGCGATGTCGACATAGCGGATGAAGCTGGTCTCGATGTTGTCGACATTGCCCTTGTGCTGCTTGAGCGCCTTGGTGCGGCCCGCCTGGGACATGCCGGTGGCGTTCAGGTCGAGGTCGTACTCGCCCTTGATCAGCAGCTCGTCGATCGCCTCGATGTTGGAGTTGATCGTGACGGTGACCTTGTCCGGGAGCGCGGCGCGGATCGGGTCGGACGCCTTCTGCCACTTGTCGTTGCGGACGAGGACGATGCTCTTCTTCGGCGCGTACGACTCGAACTTGTACGGGCCCGAGGAGAACGGCTTCAGCTGGTACTTGCCGCCGGTGTCCTTCTCCTTCTTCACCGGGGAGCCGGAGGGCATCGCGAGCATCTGCTCGAAGTCGCCGTTGGGCTTGGGGAGATTGAAGACGATGGTCTTGGCGTCGGGCGTCTCGATGGCCTTCAGACCGAGCTTGTCCGGGCTCTTGTCCTTGTACGGGCCCTTGTACTCGGTCTTCGGGTCGAGGACCTGGCGCAGATACTGCGGGCCGCCGCTGATGACGTCGGTGGCCCAGACGCGCTGGATGCCGTACTTGACGTCCTGGGAGGTGATCGGCGAGCCGTCCTCCCAGGTGATGCCGTCCCGCAGCTGGTACGTGTAGGTCTTGCCGTCGTTGCTGACCACGCCCTTGGCCTTGGCCAGGTCCGGCGTCAGCTCGGCGCCCGCGGCGCCCGCCTTGGGGGCGTACGAGAGCAGCTGGCGCGCGTAGAACCGGGAGAAGTCCCAGGACATTCCGTAGTACTGCCGCTGCGGGTCGGTGGAGTCGAGGTCCTGCTTGCCGATGAACTTGAGCGTGCCGCCCTTCTTGGCGGACGCGTTGGCGATGCCCTTGGTGCCCGCGTTGTAGCCGGCGGCCTTCCCGTCGCCGCCCTCCTTCTTGGAACCGCCGCCGCACGCCGCGGTGGCCGTGAGGGCGGCCACGACGAGCGCCGCTCCGGCGATACGCCTGGTCCTCGACGAACGTTGGGGTGTCATTGTCCTGCAACCTCCGGGATAGCGCGGTTCCCGCCGTGGTGCCGGGGACCGTCGGTGTGCCGCCTGACCTGCTGTGGCAGGGGCGCGTTCAGTTGTGTGGCGTTCGGACGTGGGTCGGCGGGAGTCGGGGCCCGCGGGGTTCACCGGGGGGCCGCGGGGCTCACCGGGCGCCCTCGGGGCTCATCGCTCACCCCGGGGCTCATCGGGTGCCCTTGGGGTCCAGCGCGTCCCGCACACCGTCGCCGAAGAGGTTGAAGGCCAGCACCGTGATGAAGATCGCGACGCCGGGGACGATCATGAAGGTCGGATTGGACTCGTAGGTGTCCACGGCCGTGGAGAGCATCTGCCCCCAGGAGGCGGTGGGCGGCCGGACGCCGGCGCCCAGGAAGCTGAGCGCGGCCTCGGTGAGGATGTTGGTGGGGATCATCAGCGTGGCGTAGACGGTGATCGGGGCGACCAGGTTGGGCAGCAGCTCCTTGAAGAG
Source organism: Streptomyces sp. NPDC014894 (assembly GCF_043080985.1). NCBI lineage: Bacteria > Bacillati > Actinomycetota > Actinomycetes > Kitasatosporales > Streptomycetaceae > Streptomyces > Streptomyces sp. NPDC014894. The sequence goes on along the minus strand of NZ_JBIBWD010000001.1, from coordinate 265,092 downwards.
CACATAGCGGCGGCCGGCGCCCAGGCTGCGGGCGGCCTCGACGTACTCCTTCTCCCGCAGCGAGAGGGTCTGGCCGCGCACGATCCGGCCGACGTAGGGCCAGCCGAAGAAGCCGATCACCCCGACCAGGATGGCGATGCGGACATTGCTGCCGGTCATGCCCAGCAGATCGTTGGGGAGGACGGAGACCAGCGAGATGATGAAGAGGAGCTGTGGGAAGGCCAGCAGCATGTCCATCACCCGGCTGATCGCCGAGTCGACCCAGCCGCCGAAGTATCCGGCGACGATGCCGAGCACGGTGCCGAGGAAGACGGCGACGACGGCGGCGAGGAAGGCCACCAGCAGCGAGATGCGCGCGCCGTAGACCACCCGGCTGAAGACGTCCCGGCCGTTGTTGGGCTCGACGCCGAGCAGATGCTCGGAGCTGATGCCGCCGAAGGAGCCGACGGGGGTGCCGAAGAGCGGGTCGATCTTGTCCTGGTGGAACTGGTTGGGCGGGTGGCCCAGCAGGCTGACGATGAGCGGGGCGAAGACCGCGACGATCACGAGGAGGAGGACCACGACGCCGCCGGTGAGCGCGAGCTTGTCCCGCTTCAGCCGGGTCCACGCGATCTGCCGCAGCGACCGCCCCTCGACCGGGGCGCCGCCATCGGCCGGCGGGACGCCGGCGGCCGCGGACTTCTCCGCGTCCACGCTCGTGTCGTGCAATGGTGCCGTCATCGTGGTGGGGACCCCTCTCGGCCGGAGGTGACCGGCCCGTACCCGCCGCTGTAGCGGCATTTCTCACAACATCGGGTGTACATAGGACACTTGGTACGAGATAGCGCCGTGAAGCCCGCCGCACACAGGGGCGATTCTTCCCTTGCTGCGGGAGTCTTCAATGGTCACGGGACCAGCCGCCAGACCTCGCCGGGAATGTTTGCTCGATCGTGATGCGCGTAGAGGGAATCCGTTATCCGGACCGGGCCGACGACTGAGCGGGACGCCATCTGCCGCATACGGGTGGGTAGTTGGGAGATTTCCCCTTCCGCGGACGCCGAGACGACTCTGCGTTTCCAAGGCCGCGAAGCGACTTGGACAGCGCTTTCACCGGGAGATCGGCACGATGGGCGTCAGGAACCTCGGAGCGGCGGGCGGGGGCGCCTATGGCGTACAGCAACGCGCCCCGAACTGACATACGTTCGAGGCGCGTTGGCCGATTTGCGATGGTGACCTTTCGGTCAGTGGCCGACGGTCGGCGGAAAGCCGTAGCCGGTCTGCTGCTCGGGGGCGGCGTGCGCGTCCCGGTCGTAGAACGGGCGGGCGTGGGCCCGCAGCCACATCGTCACCGGGTCGTACTCGTCCGACATCGCCACCGTCGACACGGGCAGCCCCTCGGGGACCGCGGCGATCGACTGCTGCATCATCGCGCGGGCCGCGTCCACGGACTGCGGTCCGGTGTCATAGAGGTCGAGCCCGATGACCAGGTAGGGAGCGCCCAGGGCGGGCTGGACCCAGGCCCGGCGCAGCGATCTGACCGGCGGGGTGCGATGGGCGTTCTGGGAGAGCAGGGCGTAGAAGTGCGGAATCTCGATGGCGGGCTCGGAGAGCCTCAGCGGTCCGGCGGGCATCCGCTCCAGACCGGTGGCGATCCGGCGCAGATCGGGCCAGGGGATGCCCACCCCGCCGCCGGGAGCATGTGGATTGAGCCAGATTCCCCAGCGCTCGGGGAAGAGGGTGCGGGCGATATCGGGTCCGGAGACCACCTCATGCGCACGGTTCCAGCCGGATACGGCCAGCTCCTGGGCGGAGGTGACACAGGGGGCGTACCCGATGCCGTCGATCTCCATGTTCCCGTACTGGGCGTCGGGGGAGCCCGGTCTGCCGTGCCAGAGCAGCATCCAGACCCTGCCGTTCGCCGGGTCGGCGAGCGCGTTCAGCAATGCCTCGTAGGCGTCGTACCGTCCGGGCGTGACCTGGCGCAGCATGTGCTCGACCTGCCCGGTCGCCGCGGTGCCTGACGCGCTCACCCTCGTTCCGCCCCTCTCCTGCTCCGTGTTCAGCACAGCCGTCGCACCGGTGGGAGGTCTGGCCGTGGAGCCAGCTTAATCGGCCGCCTTGACACCGACTTGACGCGCGGCGGCGGCCCCGGGTTCCCGGGGCGGGCTCTAGCGGTGATCCCGCTGGTAGAAGGGCCGGACCGTGGCGAGCATCCAGTCGGCGACCGGGTCCCGCGCCACATCGAGGAGGACGAGATTGACCGGCCAGGGCACCTGGACCCGGCCGAGCGCCCGGCCGAGCGCGTCGAGGGGGGCGGAGCCGCCGGGGCCCTCCCAGGAGGAGAGCTGGACGCCGATGAAGAGGGCGGGCGGGTCGCCCTCGACGGAGGCGAGCGCGCGGCGGGCGGTGAGGACGACGCGGGCCTCGTGGAACTCTCCCGCGGCGGCGGCGAGGAAGTCGACCGGCTCCTCCTGCCAGTCCGGCTCGAACATCCGTACCCGGCCGCCGGCGGCGGGTCCGTCGGGCGCGGCGGGCACTCCGGCCCGGCACAGCTCGGCCACGGCGGGCGGGGGGAGCGGCGCGCCGACCGCGCCGCCCGGGTTGACGGCGATGCCCAGCTGCGGGGGCAGCCCCCGGGCGAAGTCGCGGGCGGGGGCGACGGTGAAGGCCATATGGCCGCCGACGCAGCTCATGAACTGCTGTTCGGAGCTGAAGACGGGGACATAGGGAGCGCCGTCGATCTCCATGGTGGGCAGATCGAGATCGCGGCTGTCCGGGGAGCCGCCCCGGGGCAGCGGCACCCAGAGCGGGCTGCGGCCGAGGACTTCGACGAGCCGGGCGCCGGCGGAGGGGTCGCCGAGGGAGGCCGCGAGCGTCTCCTCCAGCTCGTTGGCGGGCCAGCCGCCGGTGTACGGGTATGGCTGTGCCTGCTCCGGAATGGTCATGTGCTGGCCCTCTCCCCCGGCTTGGCCGGTCGTCCCCTCGGCTTTCCCCCGACCCTAATGCCGCCCTCCGCCTCCTGAGCACCGCCCTCCGGGGGTGCGGGAGGCACGCCGGGGGCGGATCCGGCGCACGTAGCGGGGGGTGCGGGGGTGCGGGGCGGGAGCCCCGCGGGTGCGGGGGTGCGGCGGAGGGCCCGGGCGGCCGAGGGGCCCGGGCGGGACGGGCCGGGGCGAGGAAGCCGGGCCGGCCGGAGGTGCGGGGCAGGTCTCGGGCCGGTCACCGGTACGGGGGCGCCGGGACAGGCCGCGGGACAGGTCTCGGAAAGGGGGCGGGCGGCCTGGCGGCGGGACGGGCCTCGGGGCAGGCGGGCAGGACGAGTACCGGACGGCGGGGACGGGCGGCGTGGGCAGTCGGCGGGGACGGGTGGCGGGACGAACGGCGGGGGCAGGCGTCGAGTCAGGGCAGGCGTCAGGACGGATCGAAGCCGAGGCGGGTGAGGACGCTCGCGGAGTCGCGGTCGAGGAGCACCGCGGAGGAGCAGCCCGCCGGAAGACGGCCCGCCTCCGCGTCGGCGATCAGCCGGCCGACACCCCGGCGGTGCCGGGCGAAGGCGTACCCGGAGACGCCCCGGCCCCGCTCGCGCTGCCCCTGCCGGGCCACCGTCGGCGGGACGTCGAGCAGGATCAGATGGAGCGCCGTGCCCCGGCTCCGCGCCCGGCGGGCCAGCCAGCGCCGCACCCAGGCCTGCGTACCGCAGTCGTGGACGACCACGCTCTCGCCGGAGCGGAGCGCGCGCCGCAGCCCGGCGTAGTGCGCGAGCCGGACCAGGGGGCGGTAGACCGCGTAGGGGAGGAACGCCGGCGTGCGCGCGTCCCAGCGGTCCCGGGCGTCCTGCGAATCGATGCCCCGGCCTCTCGCGGCACGTCTGATCAGGGTCGACTTCCCGCTGCCCGGCAGCCCGGACACCACCACCAGATCCCCCGCGGCGAACATCAGCCGCCGCGGGCTGCGCCCGGCGCGGTCCCTGAGGTCCCGCAGCACGGGCCGGGCCCCCACTCCCCCGTGGAGCCCGCTGACCGCCGGCTGTGCCTGCGCGGGCACACCCGCGGTCGTGGCGTACGCACCGGAGTGCTGCAACGTCATCACACCCTCCCCCTTGTCAGGTCACCCACACACTTGCCCAAGAAGCGTAAAGAAATGGTAATGGGACACAACTGATTTGTGCCCGAGGCGCGTCCGGCGTGTGGCGCGCCGTCCGCGCTTTCGCGCGGACCGGCGCCGGGGCCCGCGCCGCCCCGCTCCCCGGCTCCGCCCGGCGCTCGCCCCCGCCCCGGCCCGGGGCGCTTCCCGGCCCGGCCCCGAACGGCCGGGACCACACCCCCACCAGCGCCGAATGCGTGCAATGATGTGCCCGCCAACTGCATACCGGCCGCTTGAATCCACGCGGGAGAGTCCCGGGCACCTCGGTGCCGGGCGCCGAAGGAGCAAGTTCCTCCCTTGAATCTCTCAGGCCCCGTACCGCGTGCGATGAGGCAGATCTGAAAAGCGGGCCGCCCTGCGCGGCTCCACCCAAGGTGCAAGTCACGGCCACCGGTACGTACGGTCACCCGTACATACGGTCGCGACGAACCTCTCAGGTTCCGATGACAGATGGGGAGGGTCGTCCTCGCCCGCATGCCCTTGGGAGCCCTATCCATGAGCAACGCCCATCGCCAGACAGCGCTCGACGCCCTTCATCGCTCGCTGGGCGCGACCATGACCGACTTCGCGGGCTGGGACATGCCGCTGCGGTACGGCAGCGAGCGCGACGAGCACCACGCCGTCCGCACCCGGGCGGGCCTCTTCGACCTCTCCCACATGGGCGAGATCACCGTCACCGGTCCCGCCGCCGCCGCGCTGCTGGACTACGCCCTGGTCGGGAACATCGGTTCGGTGGGTGTGGGCCGGGCCCGCTACACCATGATCTGCCGCGAGGACGGCGGGATCCTGGACGATCTGATCGTCTACCGGCTCGGCGAGACCGAGTACATGGTCGTCGCGAACGCCGGGAACGCCCAGACCGTGCTGGACGCGATCACCGAGCGGGCCGCCGGCTTCGACGCCGAGGTGCGCGACGACCGGGACGCGTACGCGCTGATCGCGATCCAGGGCCCGGAGTCCCCCGGCATCCTGAAGGCCGTCACCGACGCCGATCTGGACGGTCTGAAGTACTACGCCGGCCTGCCCGGCACGGTCGCCGGGGTCCCCGCGCTGATCGCCCGTACGGGCTACACCGGCGAGGACGGCTTCGAGCTGTTCGTCGAGCCCCGGCACGCAGAGGAGCTGTGGCGGGCGCTGACCGAGGCGGGCGCCGCCGCCGGTCTGGTCCCCTGCGGTCTGTCCTGCCGGGACACCCTGCGCCTGGAGGCGGGCATGCCGCTGTACGGGCATGAGCTGACCACCGGCCTCACCCCCTTCGACGCCGGTCTCGGCCGGGTCGTGAAGTTCGAGAAGGCGGGCGACTTCGTCGGCCGCGCGGCCCTGGCCGCGGCCGCCGAGCGCGCCGAGAGCGCTCCGCCGCGGAAGCTGGTCGGGCTGATCGCCGAGGGCCGGCGGGTCCCGCGCGCCGGGTATCCGGTGGTCGCGGGCGGCGCGGTGATCGGCGAGGTCACCTCGGGCGCGCCCTCGCCCACGCTGGGGAAGCCGATCGCCATCGCTTATGTGGACGCGGCGCACGCCGCCCCGGGCGCCGAGGGCGTCGGCGTCGACATCCGCGGGGCGCACGAGCCGTACGAGGTCGTCGCGCTGCCGTTCTACCAGCGCGCGAAGTGACGTCCGGCGCACCCGACGGCCTTCGGGCCGGCGCGCACGGCGACGTCCCGGCCTCGGCGCGCGACGGCGCTCCGGACGAGACGTACGGGCGCGTCCCGGCCTCGGCGCACCGCCCGCGCGGCGGCGCGACGGCCGACGCGTACGGCGCGCACGACCGCGTACCGGCGTCAGAAGTGACCAGCGGCACCCCGCCGTACCCCCAGCACGTACATCCGCCCTTCCCGCATACAGGAGAATTCAGGTCATGAGCAACCCCCAGCAGCTGCGCTACAGCAAGGAGCACGAGTGGCTGTCGGACGCCGAGGACGGCGTGTCGACGGTCGGGATCACGGAGTTCGCCGCCGGCGCGCTCGGTGATGTCGTCTACGCCCAGCTCCCCGTGGTGGGCGACACCGTGACCGCGGGCGAGACCTGCGGAGAGCTGGAGTCGACCAAGTCCGTCAGCGATCTGTACTCGCCCGTGTCCGGTGAGGTCACCGAGGCCAATCAGAACGTGGTGGACGACCCGTCGCTGGTGAACAGCGCGCCCTTCGAGGGCGGCTGGCTGTTCAAGGTGCGGGTGAGCGAGGAGCCGAAGGACCTGCTCTCCGCCGATGAGTACACCGCCTTTTCCGGTAACTGACCACGACTACGACAGGGACCCGAGATGTCGCTTCTCAACACCCCTCTCCACGAGCTGGACCCGGACGTCGCCGCCGCCGTCGACGCCGAGCTCCACCGTCAGCAGTCCACCCTGGAAATGATCGCCTCGGAGAACTTCGCTCCGGTCGCGGTGATGGAGGCACAGGGCTCGGTCCTCACCAACAAGTACGCCGAGGGTTATCCGGGTCGCCGCTACTACGGCGGCTGTGAGCATGTCGACGTCATCGAGCAGATCGCGATCGACCGGGTCAAGGAGCTGTTCGGCGCCGAGCACGCCAATGTGCAGCCGCACTCCGGGGCCCAGGCGAACGCGGCGGCGATGTTCGCCCTGCTGAAGCCCGGCGACACGATCATGGGTCTGAATCTCGCGCACGGCGGGCACCTGACCCATGGAATGAAGATCAACTTCTCTGGCAAGCTCTACAACGTGGTCGCCTACCACGTGGACGACGCCACCGGCCAGGTCGACATGGCCGAGGTCGAGAAGCTGGCCAAGGAGTCCCGTCCGAAGCTGATCGTGGCCGGCTGGTCGGCGTACCCGCGCCAGCTGGACTTCGCCGCGTTCCGCCGGATCGCGGACGAGGTCGGCGCTTATCTGATGGTCGACATGGCCCACTTCGCGGGCCTGGTCGCGGCCGGGCTGCACCCCAACCCGGTGCCGCACGCCCATGTGGTCACCACCACCACCCACAAGACCCTGGGCGGCCCCCGCGGCGGAGTGATCCTCTCCACCCAGGAGCTGGCCAAGAAGATCAACTCCGCGGTCTTCCCGGGTCAGCAGGGCGGCCCGCTGGAGCATGTCGTCGCGGCGAAGGCCGTCTCCTTCAAGGTCGCCGCCTCCGACGACTTCAAGGAGCGCCAGCAGCGCACCCTGGACGGCGCCCGCATCCTGGCCGAGCGCCTGGTGCGGAGCGACGTCACCGAGCACGGCGTCTCGGTGCTGTCGGGCGGTACGGACGTGCACCTGGTCCTGGTCGACCTGCGCGAGTCCGAGCTGGACGGCCAGCAGGCCGAGGACCGTCTCCACGAGGTCGGCATCACGGTCAACCGCAACGCCGTCCCGAACGACCCCAGGCCGCCGATGGTCACCTCGGGTCTGCGGATCGGCACCCCGGCGCTCGCCACCCGCGGCTTCCAGGAGGACGACTTCCGTGAGGTCGCCGACATCATCGCGGAGGTGCTGAAGCCGTCGTACGACACGGAGGCGCTGCGCACCCGGGTCTCCGCGCTGGCCGCGAAGCACCCGCTCTACCCCGGTCTGTAGAGATCGCCCGCGCGCGCGGGCGCACCTCACGGACGATTTCTTCGGGGCACCGCGCACACTGGGGAGTGAGCGCGGTGCCCCGCCCCGTTCTCCGGCGCCACCCGTACCGCCGGGCCGCCCCGTCCCTGCCCCGTCCCCTTCCTCACCCCGCCCCCCTTCCTCACCCCGTCCCGCTTTCTCGCCCGTCCCGCCCTCGCCCCGCTCTCGCACGAGGCGCTTCGCGCCGCTGAGTCACCTGGCAGACAACGGCGTCTGACAACGTCCAAGGAGTTACCCCGTGGCCCTCTCGGTATTCGACCTGTTCTCGGTCGGCATCGGCCCCTCCAGCTCCCACACGGTCGGCCCGATGCGCGCGGCCCGTATGTTCGCCCGGCGACTGAGGAACGAGGGCCTGCTGGAGCGCACCGCCACCGTCCGGGCCGAGCTGTACGGCTCCCTCGGCGCGACCGGCCACGGCCACGGCACCCCCAAGGCCGTCCTGCTCGGCCTCGCGGGCAGCTCCCCGCGCACCGTCGACGTGGAGACCGCCGACGAGCAGGTCGAGCGGATCAAGGAGTCCGGGCGGATCAGCCTGCTCGGCGAGCGGGAGATCGACTTCGACTTCGACGCCGATCTGGTGCTGCACCGCCGCAAGACGCTCCCGTACCACGCCAACGGCATGACGGTCTTCGCGTACGACGCCGAGGGCGCGAGCGTCCTGGAGAAGACGTACTACTCGGTCGGCGGCGGGTTCGTCGTCGACGAGGACGCGGTCGGCGAGGACCGGATCAAGCTCGACGACACCGTGCTGAAGTATCCTTTCCGCACCGGTGACGAGCTGCTCAGGCTGACCCGCGAGACCGGTCTGTCGATCTCCGCGCTGATGCTGGAGAACGAGAAGGCCTGGCGCACCGAGGACGAGATCCGGGCCGGCCTGCTGGAGATCTGGCGGGTCATGCAGGCCTGCGTCTCCCGCGGAATGGCCCGCGAGGGCATCCTCCCGGGCGGTCTGAAGGTCCGCCGCCGGGCCGCGAACTCCGCCCGCCAGCTGCGCGCCGAGGGCGATCCGCTGGCCCGCGCCATGGAGTGGATCACCCTCTACGCGATGGCCGTGAACGAGGAGAACGCGGCCGGCGGCCGTGTCGTGACCGCGCCCACCAACGGCGCGGCGGGCATCATCCCCGCCGTGCTGCACTACTACATGAACTTCGTCCCGGGCGCCGACGACGAGGGCGTCGTCCGCTTCATGCTCTCGGCCGGCGCGATCGGCATGCTCTTCAAGGAGAACGCCTCCATCTCCGGCGCCGAGGTCGGCTGCCAGGGCGAGGTCGGCTCCGCCTGCTCCATGGCGGCCGGCGCCCTCGCCGAGGTCCTCGGCGGCACCCCCGAGCAGGTCGAGAACGCCGCCGAGATCGGCATGGAACACAACCTCGGCCTCACCTGCGACCCCGTCGGCGGCCTGGTCCAGATCCCCTGCATCGAGCGCAACGGCATGGCCGCCGTGAAGGCCGTCACCGCCGCCAAGATGGCGATGCGCGGCGACGGCACCCACAAGGTCTCCCTCGACAAGGTCATCAAGACCATGAAGGACACCGGGGCGGACATGTCGGTCAAGTACAAGGAGACGGCGCGGGGCGGGCTGGCGGTGAACATCATCGAGTGCTGATGCCGGGAGCCGGGCACGGATGACGATCACCCAATAACAAGAGTTTTGTTAAAGTGGGTTCATGGTCACCTCTTCCGCTCCCGGCGAAGGCCCTGTCCGTCCGGTCTCCGTCTCCCTCCACGAAGGCACGATCGCCGCCCTCAAGGCACGGACCGGCAAGCGAGGCATGTCCGCCTACGTCGAAGCTCTCATCCAGCGCCAGCTCGAGCGGGACCTGCTGCGCGAACTCATCGAAGACGCCGAAGCGGAACACGGCCCGGTGGACCGGGCAGCGGTCGAGACCAAACGAGCGATCCTCCGCGGCGACACGGCCGGCTCGGCGACTTCCGGCTCGGCGGACGCGGCGTGAGCGGAACACTCGTCCTGGACTGTGAGGGTTTGTCCAAACTCGTACGGCGCTCACCCGAAGTCACCGAGTGGCTGGCCGCGGCCGAGGACGAGGACATCCGCGTGGTCACCAGTTCCGTCACTCTGGTCGAAGCACGCGACCCCAAGGTCAACCAGGCCCGCTTCGACTACGCCGTCTCCCGCGTGAACATCGTCCCGCCCACTGAAGCTATCGCCCGCCATGCCAGCAAGCTCCTCGCCAGCGCCGGCCTGCACGGCCACAAGTACGCCCTCGACGCCATCGTGGCCGCCACCGCACTCGCCTCGCCCGCCCCCGTGACCGTACTGACGTCGGACCCCGAGGATCTCCTGATGCTGTGCCGCCCCGGCGTCCGCGTCGTCAAGGTCTGACCCCGCGGGCCGAACGCGAAGAAGGATTACCGTCGCCCCGTTCCAACGATTGCCGCACCGCCGGGTCCCCGTGGAGCGCGACGGTGGCCGGTGCGAGCAGGAGGGCCAGGGCGGTCCAGCGCTGGGACGCGGACTGCCATCGCGGTGGGTCGGCCGGGTCGCTGAAGAGTTCGATGCCGGGCGGGAGAAACAGCAGGAGCAGGACGCAGGAGGCGAACAGGGCCGTGGCGGCCGGGCCGCTGCCGCGGCCCTGGGTAAAGCGGGTCGTGAGCATGGCGCATGTCATCGCGAGAAGGCTCAGTGCCAGGGCGGTGACGGCCAGATCGCCGTAGGGGAAGATCTCGCGGTCCTCGGCGGGGAGCGCCCGGCGGACCAGGGCGGCCTCGGACCACCAGGCGATGGAGAGGAACGAGAGCGCCGACGTGGTGCGCAGGCAGCGTCGGAGCCATCGGGGCGAGGGGCACAGACCGGTGGTCGGGGCGGACGGGTCCTCGAGGGCGAAGCCGACGCCGGCGACGCCCACGGCCGCCGAGAGGAACAGCAGTACGGCTGCGGCGCCGGGGCCGACGGGCACGTCGAACACAGCCGGGACGGCGCAGGTGACGACGCCCAGGGCCGATCCCCCGAGCAGCGGTGCGGTCCGGGCCGCCCGGTGCTCGTGGGGAAGGAGGGCGCGGGCCTGTGCCATGAGCCGACGCCGGTCTCCGGCGGCTCCAGGAACAGCCGGCGTGGGAGCGGACGCCGAGGTGGGCCGGGGATCGTTCACCGCGCGCATTCCCGAGTGGGGCGAGGAGGCGCGGGCACTCCCAGGAGTTCCGCGGCGCGCGCCGCGGTCGTGGTGGGCGAGGCGAGTTCTCGCCATGACGCGTGTACGGTACGGGCCACCGTGTCGCGGGGCCGGTCGAGCAGCGCCATGCCCAGATCCGCCTCCGCCCGGCCGAACTGGGCGGTGCTCATGACACTGGCGAAGCCGACGAAATCCCCGCCGGACCGGCGGAGGACGGAACTCAGGGCACGCCCCGTCGCCGGGGTCGCCTGCCCGGCGAGCCACACGGAGAGGACGGCGCGGGAGCCGCACACCCGGGATATCTCGTCGTCGGCGGCCGGTCCGGGGTCCGCGTCGTCGCCGACGACGGCGCGGTGGGCGAATTCGGCGGCGAATCCGGCGGTGGCGCTGGTGCTCAGGTCGTCGTGGTCCCCCCAGTGGGTGCCTACGACCACCGCGCCGGCGGTGCCCGCGCGCCGGTCGTCCTCCCGCCATGTCCGCAGCAGCCGGAAGGTTTCGATCATCACGACGGGACCGGTGATGGGCGTGATGCGCTGGCGCACGACGTACGGCTCGTCTCCGACGCCCTCCGGGAGGGCGTCGAGAATGCCGTGGACGACAGGGGCCCACTGGGCGCGCCGGTCCGCGAAGTCCGGAAAGGCGCAGTACCGGACTCCGCGCTCCTCGTCGCACCGCTGTTGCTCCGACGGTGTGTACAGGGCGCGCTCCTGGGCCGCGCCGTCCCGGGGATGCTGGAGTTGAACGGCTCCGAGGGCGATGGCTCCGGAGAGTGCGAGGACCGCGCCCGCCCTGACCGAGGTGGCTCTCAGACCGGCCCGCAGAAGGGTCCCGGAGGCGCAGATCGCGGCCAGGAGCACGAGATAGCCGAGGTGGAGGGCGGCCGGACGGTCCAGAAGATGAGCGGGCAGGGCGGTCCGCATGTCGTCTTCGTGGGCGACCGGCAGTAGCCAGCGCCAGGATTGGGAGTCGGCGATCCCGCCCACCACGGTGAGGACGGCCAGGAGGCCGAGGACGAGCGGACCCGCGGCGCCCGAGCGGAACAGCGTGCCGACCAGTACGGCGAGCGCTCCGGCGAGCAGGACGACGGCCGGGCCCGTGGCGAGTTCGGCGGCGGATGGAGTGCCGACGGCCCCGGGCAGGAGCGCCAGCCAGGCGATGCGTACGGAGGCCAGCAGGGCCGTGAGCACCACGACGGGCAGCACGGCCAGCAGATGGGCGGCGGCTCGCCGCCACCGCGGGAGGACCATGAGGGCGAACCACGGTTCCGTCTCGTCCCGGGTGGACCGCAGAACGGCGAGGTGCGAGGCGAGGAAGACACCGGCGGCGGGCAGCAGAAGCTGTGTCTGGAGAAATCTGTCCTGGTCGTGCAGGACGGGGAGGGCGACGGTCCCCGCGATCGAGGTCCGGTACGTCCACAGCAGCAGGCAGAGCGCCGTGCTGCCGAGGACGAGCGGATGCAGGAGCAGGCGGCGGGCCTCCACCGCAGCGAGGGATCGCACGGGCCGTGCGGCGGTGGCCGGGCGGGCGGGGGCGCTCGCGGGCGCCGGCCGGACGGCGCTCACGCGGTGCCGCCTTCCTGGGGAGCAGCCGGGAGGCCGTGGGCCGAATTGAGGAGCAGGTAGGCGTCCTCCATGGTGGGTTCTGCCAGTTCGGCGCCCGCTGGGGGAACGCCGATGTTGCGGTGGTCGCCGGTGCCGGTCCGCCAGCCCGCGATGGATCTGGGGTCGCGGTCGCGGCTGAACCAGACCGATCCCCGGGCGACCTCGCTCAGTTCGCGGGGGCTGGAGTCGTGGCGGACCCGGCCCCGTGCCAGGACCACGACCCGGTGGCACAGGGCGGCCACGTCCTCGGTCTGGTGTGTGGACAGGAGGACGGGGCGGCGGACGGCGAGTTCGGCGATCAGTTCGCGAAATCGCAGCCGTTGCTCGGGGTCGAGACCGACGGTCGGTTCGTCGAGGACGAGCAGTTCGGGGCTGCCGATCAGCGCCGCGGCCAGGGCGACGCGCTGGCGCATCCCGCCGGAGAGCGCCTTGATCTTCTTGCCGCGGTGTTCGCCCATGCCGACAGCTTCCAGGACCCGCCGCACCTCGTCGTGACGGGCGCGGCGCTCGGTGTGCTCCTTGAGGATCGCCACATAGTCCACGAACTCGAACGCGGTGAAATGCCGGTGAAATCCCGGCGCCTGCGGCAGATAGCCGAGGCGGCGGCGGATCTCCTGCCGCTGGGCGGGCGCCCTGGGGTCCCGCCCCAGCACTCTCACCTCCCCGCTCGTGGGGATCACGGCCGTCGCCAGTACGCGCATCAGCGTCGTCTTCCCCGCGCCGTTGGGGCCGAGCAGACCGGTGACCCCGTCGCTCAGCCGCAGGGTCACCTCTTCGAGCGCGAAGGTCTTGCGGTAGCGGACCGTCAGCCGGTGGACGGAGGCGCCGGCCCTGTCTCGGGGTGCGGTGGTCATACGTGGATCTCCTTGTCGACGTCGAAGTCGGCGCGCTTCAGCACCAGCAGGAGGCCGGCGGCGAGCAGCATCCCGGCGAGCGCGGCCTGTGCGGCCGGTGAGAACAGCAGGTCGGAGTGGCGAGTCAGGGTCACCGCGAAGAGCCATCCGCCCGTGCTGACGGCGACGGCGGGCACGGCCCCGGCGCGCGGCAGCAGCAGGAGACAGACGGCGGCGACCAGAAGGGAGGGAAGGACCCAGCTGAACGCCCGGAGCCCGGGACCGGGGAGGGCGAGTGCGGCGAGTGCGGTCAGCGACACGGTGGCGCCGAGCACGGCGGTCATCCGCAGCAGAACGAGCCGGAAACCGCTCGGGGCGGCGACCGTCCCCAGCTCGTGCGCAGGATCGCCGTGTCGGCCGATGGACACGGCGACTCCGACGGCGGGCAGCAGCGGGGCTGCGGCGAGGAAGGCCACCGACGCCATGGCGACCTCGGACCATGCCAGCAGGACGGCCGTGACCAGCGTCAACACGGTGCCGCAGAGCCAGTTCACCCGCAGCAGGGGGGTGGCGGCCAGCAGCCGTGCCGTGTGGTCGGGCGCCCCGGCCGCGAGCAGCAGCCTCTCGGCGCGCCCGGGAACCGGTGCGTCGAGCGTGTGGTCGAGACGCCGCCAGCCGCGTTCGACGGGGGCCGGGTCGGCGGTCGCGGCGAGCCGGGCCCGGCAGACGGCGCATCCGTCGACATGGGTCTCCACCGGGTGCAGTTCGCCGCGGTCGAGGGCGCCGAGGGCGTAGCGCTCCAGTACGTCCGGGACGGGGTGCCGGGCTCCCGTTTCCCTGCCTCTGTTCACGTCCCACACTCCCCGCTCGTTCGTTTCCGCCGGTCCGGTAAGGAGCCCGGGCGCCGGGCGCCGTCGTCTCCCCGGTCGTGGCCAATCTCGCCGGCGCCGGGCTCGCGGGCCGCTTCCGCGGCCCGGTCGTGGGCAAGTTCCTCGCGCAGACGTCTGCGGGCCCGCATGGCCCGGGTCTTGACCGTTCCGACGGGCAGGCTCAGCCGGTCGGAGGTCTGCCGGGTGGTCAGCCCGTCGATGAGGGTGGCCTGGACGACCTCGCGGAGATCGTCCGGGAGTCGCCGTACGGCCGCCTGGGCGCCGCTGAACTCGCCGGCCTCCAGGGCCTGCTCCTCCGCCGACGGGGTGCTCTGCCGGCGGAGGCCCGCGAGCAGCCTGTGCAGGCGGCCCTGGCGGCCCCGAGTGCGCGCGGCGTCCGCGAGCCGTCGCTCGGCTATGCGCCAGAGCCAGCCCGCGCAGTCCCTGACCTCGGGAGGGCGCTTCCGTGAGCACGTGTGCCACACGGAGAGGAAGGTCTCCTGGATCACGTCGTCGAGCTGGGCGGCGTCCGCGCAGCGGTATCGCAGCCGGGCCCTCAGCCAGGGGGCGTAGCGGCGGTACAGGGCCTCGAACGCTTCGCGGTCGGACTCGGCCAGGGCTGCCAGAAGTTCGCCATCGGGTTCCTCATCCATCGCCGGACTCACACTGCCTCGTCGGAACGGAGCAGCGGTTCGGTTCACCCATTCTCTATGGCGTGGGTCACAGAACCCCGGGCCCGCTCCCGGATTTCGGCGGGCGCGCCGGACACGTCGCCGGAGTCGTACCGCCGGCCGGCAGGGGCCCGCGGGCCGGGGGCTCTTCGGCGTGGGTCAGCGGAGCCCGAGGCGGGCGCTGATCCAGTGGGGGTCGGGGAGCACGGTGAGGAGGGCCGAGACGACGATGACGAGGGTGAGGAGGGCCAGTTCGGCGCGGGCGGGGTGCTGGGCGTCGAGGCGGGATTGGAGGAGGAGGCGGCGGGCGGTGAGGGCGAGGGCGCAGACGGCGGCGACGAGGAGGAGTTTGGCGATGAGGACTCGGCCGTAGGCGGAGGTGAGGATGACGTCGGGGGGCAGTTTGCGCAGTGTCGAGGCGGTGCCGGTGGCGGCGAGCAGGGCGAGGAGCCAGGCGGCGGGGCGGGCGTAGCGGCTCAGTACGGCGAGGGCGTCGGCGCGGTCGGCGCGGCGGAGCCACATCAGGCGCAGGGCGCAGAGGAGCCCGCCGGCCCAGAGGGAGGCGGCGGGCAGATGGACGGCGGTGAGCGCGGCGCCGATCTCGGGGGTGTACTGCTCGGGGTGGGCGCGCAGCGCCTCCGCGCCGATGACGAGGACGAGCGGGACGAGCGCGAGGGCCGGGCGGCGCAGGGCGGCGCAGCCCGCGGCGGCGAGGAAGCCGTTCGCCGTCAGCAGGAGGAGCCGGCCGTCGCGGGTGCCGTACGCGGTGGCCATGTCGATGTCGCTGACGGAGGCGAGCAGGGCGATCTGCCCGGCGGCCCCGGCGGCCCCGGCGAGCGCCGCGTACAGCGACCAGGGCCGGGGGCTCGGTCCGCCGACCGCCAGCCGCCGGCCGGCGAGTTCGCCGAGGTGGATCGCGAGGGCGGCGAAGACGACGGTGCGCAGCACGGTGGTGGCGCCGGCGGCGGGTACGCGCAGTTCGCCCGTGCCCCGGGCCGCGAGGGGGCCGCCGAGCAGGGCGACGGCGAGTGCCGCGACGGCGCCCGCGAAGGTCAGCGCGGCGAGGGTGCGCGTGGTGCGGCGAGCGGCTCTGCGGCGGGCGGCCCGGCCGGTCGCCAGGGCTCCGGGGGTGGTCACCCCATGATCGTCACCGGGGGTTGTTCTCATCGCAAATCGGACTGGTCCGGATATCCCGGGAGATCCGGGGCGGCTCCCCGGGTGTCCGCCGGGGAGCCGTTCCGGTCGTTCAGGCCTTCTTCTTGTTGAGCGAGGCCCAGAACTCCTCGAAGGTCAGCTGACCGTCGCCGTTGGCGTCCTTGGTCTTGATGATCGCCTCGGCGACCGTCTCAGTGACATAGAAGTCGCCCAGCTGCGCCATCACGCTCTTGTACTCCGCCGCCGTGATCAGGCCGTCCCGGTCCAGGTCGTACCGGTCGAACGCCCTGCGCGCCTCGTCGATGTCCGTCACTGCTTCCGCCCCTTCTTGATGCTTGACCCCACTACTGACGGAGATCAGATTATCGGCACGCCCGGCTGTTCCGTGCCGGGGGCGGTTCGGTGAGGATGTGCGGATGAGCGATGAACTGGCAGAGCTGCTGCGGGCCGCCGCACGGGGGGACTTCCCGCCGCCCGACGGCGGTACGCGGGTGATCGCGCAGCCGAACGGCCGGGACGCGGGGGTGTTTGCCTTCACCGCGCACTCGGTGGTCTGCGCCGACGAGGACCCGGCGTGGGTGCGCGAGCGGCTGGCGGCCACCGGGGCGGATCCGCTCGCCGCCGCGATGCATCCGGTGTTCCTGGCGGCGCTGCTGGCGCGCACCGGCCGGGTGATGGACTGCGTCGATCTGGTGTCGGTGGCGGACGCGCTGCCGGGCGTTCCCGGTCTGGCGCTGCGTGAGATCGAGGACCCGGACCATCCCCGGGTGGCGCGGGCCCGGGCGTACCGCGACGAGGTGCGGGTGTGGGAGGCGGGCGGCGGGCTGCTGGTGCTCGGCCGGGGTGTGGCAGGCCGCTGGGAGGCCGCGATCGAGGTGGACGAGGAGGCGCGCGGCCGGGGGCTGGGCCCCGCGCTGGCGCTGGCGGCCCGTCATCTGGCACCGGAATCAACGGTGTGGGCCCAGCAGTCGCCGGGCAACGCCCGCAGTGTGCGGGCCTTCCAGAAGGCGGGGTTCCGGCCGGTGGGCTCGGAGGCGCTGCTCTCGGCCGCGCCGCCCCCGCCGGTGCGCACATCCGGGCACGCCGGCTGAGTACGCGTACTCACGACCGCGGCCCGATCTCGGGTCACGATGCTGATCACCGTTGTGACCAGGAGGTCTCCTTCATGCTCAGCCGCCTCGCCGAAGCCCTGACGCCCGTCGTCGGACGGCTGACGGTGACCGTCGACGCGGGCGTCGACTTCGCCCCGGGCAGCGTCATCGCCGCCAACCACACCTCGCTCGCCGATCCGGCGGTCGTGCTCGCCGCGCTGCGCCGGCTCGGTGTGGAGCCGGTCGTGATGGCGACGGCCGGGCTGTGGCGTGTGCCCGTGCTCGGCCGGGCGCTCGTCCGCGAGGGGCACATACCCGTGCGCCGCGGCGACCGGCGGGCCGCCGAGGCGCTGAACGACGCCGCCGCCGCGCTCGGCCGGGGACGCCTCGTCCTGATCTACGCCGAGGGGCGGCTGCCGCTGCGCGCGGATGTCGCGGAGGCGGCCCCGGAGGCCTTCCGGAGCGGGCTGTCCCGGCTGGTGCACCTCACCGGCGCGCCCGTGATTCCCCTCGGGCAGGCCGGGTCCCGCCGTATCTCCTCCGGAAGCACCGTGAAGCAGCTCGCGGGAGCGGTCACCGCGCCTCTGCGCCGTCCCCCGCTCCATGTCCATGTCGGGACGCCGGTCGTGCTCGCGGACGAGCGGCGGCGTACGGCGGACGCGCGGGCGGCGGTGACCGCCGCGTGGCGAACGGCCGTCGGGCATCTGGACGGTACGCCCCGGTCCGGGCCCTCCCCCGCGCCGGCGCGGGCCGCCGGGGGCTGAGCGCACACCCCCCGGCTTCGTGTCGGACCGGCCGCCCGCCCCCACGGCCGGCCCGACGAGACGCGACGCGGTACGGGCGGGCTAGGCGACCGGGTAGGACGTGCGCCAGGGCCGGTAGTGCGGATTGTCCTGGCACTCGTTCATGATCTCGGTCTTGCGGACGCGGTCGACCGGGCAGACGCCGACGATGAACTCGCGCGCGACCCCGCCGGGGAAGGCCACCTCGACCTGGGAGGCGTACTTGTGGGCGTCGCCGATGGTCTTGTTGACGTCGACGCCGCCGGGGGCGTCCACGTAGTAGTTCCAGCCGCTCTTCCACGACTTGTACAGATCGTGGTCGTAGGTGGTGGAGACATAGGGGGACGCCTGGTTGACCAGGACGTACTTCTCGATGTCGTACTGGCCGTCGAGGGGGGCCTTGGGGTGGAAGCCCTCCTCGAAGACCACCTCGGGGCCGCGCCCGTCGGAGCGGTAGAGCTGACGGCAGTCGGTGCGCCAGACGGGGTCGGGGGTGATCCTGGCGGGGTCGACCCGGGCGTCGGCGGCGGCGAAGAGCCGGTTCTCGACCCGGGGACAGGAGTTCGCGGGGGCGGCCCGGAAGGCCGCCGTCCGGACGGCCGGGGCGGGTGCGGAGGCGGAGGCGGGGGCGACCGGGGCGGAGGAGGCGGCCGAGGTGGCGGCGGCCGGGAGCAGGGCGGCGGAGAAGGTGAGCGCGAGGACGACGGCCCGTCGTCGCAGTCGAGTTGTGATCATAGGGATCACCATCGCGGGCCTGCGAGGACGGGCCGGGCACCGTCGTCCGGCGGTGGGCGTGTCCGGGCGGCGGGTTGACGGGCCCTCCGGGCCGCTCTCCCTCGGTCGACCAGGACCAGGACCAGGACCAGGAGAACCGAAGCGGCCCGTCGGTCCGTGCGCCCGCCGACCCGCCGACCCGCCGACCCGCCGGCCCGCCGGCCCGTCAGCCCGTCAGAGCATGGGCCGGTCGGCCCATGAGCCCGTCGGGCTGTCAGCGGAAGACCCCGGTGTGACCGAGGGAGTACCGGCCCGGCTGGGGATAGACCGCCAGCCCGTGCGGACCGCCGCCCACCGGGATGCGCGCCAGCTGCTTCCCGGACCCGGTGTCGATCGCGTACACCTCGTCGTCGTACCGCCCCGACAGCCACAGCACCTTGCCGTCGGCCGAGACGCCGCCCATGTCGGGGCTGCCGCCGTCCGGCAGCCACCACTTCTTGGTGAGCTTGTCCTGGGCGAAGTCGAAGACGGAGATGGAGCCCTCGCCCCGGTTGGGGATGTACATCTCCCGGGAGTCGCGGCTGATGTAGAGGCCGTGGCAGCCCTCGCCGGTGGGCAGCAGCTTCGGGGTGGTGAACTTCTCGCCGTCGAGCACCCAGACGCCGTGGGCCATCATGTCCGCGACGTAGAAGGTCTTTCCGTCCGGCGAGATCTTCACATCCTGCGGCATCGCGCCCTTGAACGGCAGCTTCTGCTGGGCGACGACCTCCATCTTCTCCGTGTCGACCTTGAGCAGCTCGCCGGAGAACTCGCAGGAGACGACGAAGTACCGGCCGTCCGCCGAGAAGTCCGCGTGGTTGACGCCGTAGCAGGAGACCGGGGTGGTCTTCACCCGGTCCATGGTGTGCGGGTCGCGGAAGACGAGTTCGCGGTCGAGGGAGGCCATGACCACGGCGTACTTGCCGTTGGGGGTGAAGTAGAGGTTGTACGGGTCGTGCACCTCGACCGGTTCGCCCGCGTCGCCGGTCGCCGGGTCGATGGGGGTGAGGGTGTGGCCGCGGTTGTTGTTCACCCAGAGGGTCTTCAGGTCCCAGGAGGGGACGACGTGCTGGGGCTGGGTGCCGACCGGGATGGTCTCGATGACCTCGTACGTCTTGGGGTCGATGACGGAGACCGTGTCGGAGTTGGTGTTGGGGACGTACACCCGGGAGGGGAACTTCCGCACCACCGGGGAGAGCATCCCGGGCCGGTCGGCGGCGTAGATGTCCTTGGGGTCGAGGACCGGCGGCATGCCCGGCAGTCCGGCGGGGACGGCGGGCCTCGGTTTCTCGGGCGGCGCGGCGGCCCTGGTCGTCCGATCGCCGGAGGCCGGGGAGCCGTCCGCGGCGCAGCCCGCGAGCAGGGCGATCAGGGCCCCGGTGACCAGTGCGCCGGTCCGCCGGGTGAGTCTCAGGGGAGTGGTTCGTCGGTGCATCAGCTCAGCAGCTCCGTGGTGGTCACCGCGCGCAGTCCGCGGCGGTCGAGATCGTCGAGGAGGGCGGGCAGTGCGGCGACCGTGTCCGCATAGCCGAAGTGCAGGCTCACCACGGATCCGCGCTGGATCCGGCCGGTGACCGTACGGACGACGGCCGCGGCCCCGGGCGAGGTGAAGTCGAGGGAGTCGACGTCGTACGAGAGGACGTGCGGGTATCCGGCCCGCCGCGCCAGGCGCAGCAGCAGCGGGGTCGAGAACTGGGTGCGGGAGGGGCGGAACCAGGTGCCGATGGAGCCGGTGAGCCGGTGCAGCCGCCGGGCGCAGCCGGTGATCTCGGCGTAGGCGTCGGTCTCGGACATCTCCGTGATGGTCAGATGGCGCTGGGTGTGGTTGCCGAGGTCGTGGCCGCCGTCGAGGATCCGGCGGGCGAGCGCGGGGTGCTGGTCGAGCCAGCTGCCGACGGCGAGGACGGTGACGCGGGCGCCGGCGCGTTCGGCCTCGGCGAGGACGGCTCTGGCGGTGGCCGGGTCGCCGCCGCCGTGGAAGGTGAGGGCCACCCGGTCGCGGTCGCGGGGGCCGTGGGTGATCTGCGCGGGGCGGCCGGGGAAGCGGCGGGCGGCGGGGGCGGGCCCGCCGCCGGGGGGCGGTGCGCCGGCCGAGTGCGGCGGGGCGGCGGAGGGGGACGCGGGCCGGTCCGGGGCCGCCCGGTCCGTCCGGCCCGCCCGCGCCCGCGCGGGACCGCCGTCGGTGCAGCTCGTGAGGGAGACGCCCGCGGCGGCGGCCCCCGCCGCGGTGCGCAGGGCGCGGCGGCGGTCGATCGAGGTCACGGGTAGGCAGCGTAGGCGCGAACCGGGCGAATAAGGATGATTGCCGCATTGAATATAGTCTGCGGGTCGGGAAAGCTGACGCGAACAGATCAAGGAAACATTCAGTCCGGGTGAACTTTATGCACTAAATACGAGGTAGGTGGCCCACCTCACCTGTGATTCACCGGCAATCTATCGCTATTTGTCACATATGCCCGAGTAGCGGATTTTGGCCCGGAGGCCCCCGTCTGCCATAGTCGGAGGAACGACCCCCATTGACCCGGGCCAGGTCGTCGTAAGCGGCCGTGGGAACACCCCCCTATCCCATGGCCCTCCACAGAAGCCCCCGGCGCCGACACCCTCGGCCCCACGGGGGCTTCTGTGTGCCCGGAGACCGCCGCGCTCGGACGCGGGACAGACACCGGCCCGACGCCAGGACCCCGGGCAGGCGAGGTCGAGGGCGAGGGGCGCAGAGCCGGGGCCGGGGCTCCGGAAGGTCCAGGATGCCGGGGCCGGTGGTCCGGGGAGGTCAGGACGCCGGGGCGGCCTGCCGTTCGGCCACCCGCATCTCGAACCAGGTCGTCTTGCCGCGCGGCAGCAGATCCACGCCCCACCGGTCGGAGAGCTTGTCCACCAGGAAGAGCCCGCGCCCGCTGATGTCCATCGGCTGGACCGGCAGCAGACAGGGCAGCCCGCGCGACGGGTCGCGCACCTCGATCCGGATCCAGCCCCGGCGGCGGAGCATCCGCAGCCCGAAGACCCGGGCGCCGGTGTGCCGTACGGCGTTGCCCACCAGCTCCGAGACGAGCAGGACCGCGTACTCGGCGGTCTGCGCGGTGAGCGCCCACTGGTACAGCACCACACAGTGGGTCAGCCGGCGGGCGGTGGCGGCGGATTCCGGACGGGAGGGTAGCCGGACCTCCACCTCGGTGGGATTCCCGTACAACTCCAGGGCCCGCAGCGCCTGTTCGTCCTCGACGGCGGCCGTCCACCGGGCGCCGGCAGCGCTGTCGCACTGCCGTGGTTGTTCCACACCTTCGAGGCCCGCCATGCGTCCCATCATCGCCCGGGCCGGGGGCCTCCGTGGCCGTTCCGGGGGAACAGGGGGGTGGGGGCACCCCTGTCCGGGGGTGCCCCGGGGCATATGACGGGGGCCGGACGCGCACTCCTGTTCCCCTGCCGAGCCGCGTTGACACCCTGTCAACAGGGTGTCCGCCCGCGCGCCGGAGGCCCTCCGTCAGAAGCCCGGCGTCAGAGGAACCTGGCCTTGCCCGGGCCCTCCTCCACGAAGCTGCGCATCCCGCGCTCGCGGTCCTCGGTGGCGAAGAGGCCCGCGAACCATGTGCGCTCGATGGCGAGACCGGTCTCGATGTCGGTCTCCAGCCCGGAGTCGACGCACTCCTTGGCGGCGCGCAGCGCCAGCGCGGGCCCCCGCGCGAGCTGCGCGGCCCAGGCGCGGGCCTGCTCGTACACCTCGTCGGCGGGTACGACCCGGTCCACCAGGCCGAGGGCGAGGGCCTCGTCGGCGCGCACCTGGCGGCCGGTGAAGATCAGGTCCTTGGCCCGGGACGGGCCGATGAGCCGGGCGAGCCGCTGGGTGCCGCCCGCGCCCGGGATCAGTCCGAGCAGGATCTCCGGCTGGCCGAGCTTGGCGTTCTCCCCCGCGATCCGGAAGTCGGCGCAGAGCGCCAGCTCGCAGCCGCCGCCCAGCGCGTAGCCGGTGACGGCCGCGACGACGGGCTTGGGGATCCGGGCGATCGCGGTGAACGACTCCTGGAGTTCGCGGGAGCGCACCACCATCGCCGCGTGGTCCATCTCCCGCATCTCCTTGATGTCCGCGCCGGCCGCGAACACCTTCTCCCCGCCGTACAGGATCACCGCCCGCACATCGTCGCGGCGGGTCGCCTCGGCCGCCAGCTCGCGCAGCCGGTCCTGGACGGCGATGTCCAGGGCGTTCATCGGGGGGCGGTCCAGCCGGACGGTGGCGACGCCGTCCAGAACCTCGAAGTGCACAGTCGCAGTCGTCATGCAGGCAGGTTAACCGCCGCTAACGGCAGCGGTCCCGGTGCCGTGGGTCACAGCACCGGGACCGTACGGCGGGCGGCGCGGGACCGCGGGGACAGGCGGCGCGGGTCCGCACCGCGAGCGCCGGGGAGGCGCGGACCCGAGAGCCGGGAGACACCTCGCCGCGTGCCGGGAAGCAGGGCGGCCGGCGCTACTTCTTCCACTCCGACCAGGGCATGTTCCACCCGTTGAGCCCGTTGTCGGGCGCGATCAGCTCGTCCTTGGAGTTCTTCACGACGACCACGTCGCCGAGGAGCGACCGGTCGTAGAACCAGGCGGCCGGGGACTTCGCGTCTCTCCCGCCGCGCACATCGCGCAGCCCCACACAGCCGTGGCTGACATTGGCCGAGCCGAAGGTGGACGGGGCCGCCCAGTAGTTGCCGTGGATGAAGGTGCCCGAGGTGGACAGGCGCATCGCGTGCGGCACGTCCTTGATGTCGTACTCCCCGCCGAAGCCGACGGTGGCCCCGTTCATCCGGGTCACCTCGTACTTCTCGCTGATCACCATCTGGCCGTTGTAGGTGGTGGTCGCGGGGGCGCCGGCGGTGATCGGGAGGTCCTTGACCAGGCGGCCGTCACGGACGACTCTCATCCGCTGGGTCTTGGCGTCGACGGTGGATATCTGGCTGCGGCCTATGGTGAACGAGACCGTCTTGGCCTGCTTGCCGTAGACGCCCGGCCGGCCCTGCACCCCGTCCAGATTGAGCTTGACGGTGACCTTGGTGCCCGGGGCCCAGTACTTCTCGGGGCGGAAGTCGAGCCGGTCGTTGCCGAACCAGTGGCCCTCTATCGGCACGGACGGCTCGGCGGTCACCGTGACGGCCCGCTCGACGGCGGCGGGGTCGGTGATGCCCCGGGTGAAGTTGATGGAGACCGGCATGCCCACGCCGACGGTGGTCCGGTCCTCGGGGGTGTAGTGCCCGATGAAGGTGTTCTTCGGGACGAGGGTGGTGAAGGAGGTGTCCTTCGCGGACTCCCGGCCGTCCTCGTCGCGGGCGACGGCGTGCACCTTGTACCGGGTGGCCCCGGCGAGGTGGTGGAGCGGCTGCCAGGAGTCGCCGTCGGCGGCCAGCTCGCCCTCGATCTCGACGCCCTTGGAGTCGCGGACGGTCACCGTGGTCAGCCGGCCCCGGTCCGCGGTGACCTTGAGGGCCCCGCTGGTGGCGACCGCCTTGGCGCCGTCCCGGGGCGCGACGGTGACGACGGCCCGCGAGGCCTCGTCGGCCACCCGTCCCGAGTCCCGCGCGCCGCCCTTGCCGTCGGCGGAGCCGGACTCGGCGTCCCCGTCCCCTCCGCCGCACGCGGTCACCAGCACCAGCAGGGCCGCCGCGGCGGCGGCCCGCAGCGCGGAACCCCCGCGTCCGCGCACGGCGGCGGCCGTGGCCCCCGCTTTCGGGCGCTCCTTCAGCATGGTCTCTCCCCTCGCGCGGCCTGGCCCCGCCACGGTCCGCACACCCGTACGTCGTTACCGCACACGCGAACAGAGAACCACACAGCCGCATTTGGAGCCTTCTCGCGGATGTCACCGTTCAGTCCCAAGTTGTCCGGAAAACGTGCGCGGCAGAGGGGCGGAGAGCGCTGCTGGAGCGGGCGCGGGGCTCAGCCCAGGGCGGAGCCCGCCCGCCAGCGCCCCCAGTCCATGTTCCAGCCGCTGAGCCCGTTGTCGGGGGCGACCTCCTTGTCGGTCGAGTTGATCACCTCGACCACGTCGCCGACCAGGGTGCGATCGAAGAACCAGCCCGCCGGGGTGTCCCCGCTGCCCCCCTTCACATCGCGCAGCCCCACACAGCCATGGCTGACATTGGCCTGTCCGAAGGTCTCCGGGGCGGCCCAGTAGTTGCCGTGCAGAAACGTGCCGGACTTGGTGAGCCGCATCGCGTGCGGCACGTCCTTGATGTCGTACTCCCCGCCGAAGCCGACCGTCCTGCCGTCCATCCTGGTCATGTCGTGCATCTCGCTGACGACCATCTTCCCGTTGTACGTGGGCATCTTGACCGCGCCCACGGTGACGGGCACGGTCACCGGCGCGGCCCCCTCCCGCCGTACCCGCATCGTCTTCTCCTCGGCGTCCACCAGGGAGTGCTGGGAGCGGCCGATGGTGAAGGAGATCTTCCGCTGCTGGATGCCGTACGCGCCGGGGGCGGCCTCCACATCGCGCAGCCGGACGTCGACGGTGACCTCGGTGCCCGGCTCCCAGTACTTCTCGGGGCGGAAGTCGAGGCGGGTGTCGCCGAACCAGTGGCCCGCGACCGGCACCGGCGGGTCGGCGGTGACCTTGACGGCGCGCTGTACGGCGGCCCGGTCGGCGATCTTCTGGTTGAAGTCGAAGGAGACGATCATGCCGGTGCCGACGGTGGCGCGGTTCTCCGGTTTGAAGTAGCCGATGAAGCGGTGGTCGGGGACCTCGGTGGTGAAGGTGGTGTGGCGGGCCGAGCGGCGGCCGTGTCCGTCGAGGGCGACCACGTCGACGCTGTACTTGGCAGCGAGGTCCAGCCGGACGCCGTCCTTCGGCCGCCAGCGCAGCCCGTCCTCGGAGATCCCGCCCGGGACGCGGGCGGGCTTCTCGTTCTCGATCCGGGTGACGGCGACCCGTTCCAGCCGGCCGCTGGGCAGCCGCACCTCCAGCCGGCCGCCCGGGTCCACGTCCTTCGCGCCGTCGCCGGGGACGATCCGGATGGTCTCCTCGGGGGAACCGGCCTTGCCGCCCAGATCGAGGGCGCCGCCGGAGCAGCCGGAGAGCCCGGCGGCGATCAGTGCTGCCGACGCCAGGGCGAACGCGCCGCCCCGGCCTGCCCGTCTCAGTACATGTCTCACGGTCACGGTCACCCAACGACGGGGGCCCGCGACGGGAAACGTGGGCCCCCGACCGGGCGACGGCCGCTCGGCGGAGGGGCCCCGCGCGCGCCCCTCGCGGGACCGGGGACCGTGATCGCCCGGAAATTGGGGTGAGAGTCGTCAGGAACAAGTCATAAGGTCAGTCCTGATGCCCACTACACACAAATCCACCGAGGACCGCTCCGCCGTGCGGTCGCTGCTGCGGCTGTGGCCGTATGTACGGCCCGTCCGTACGCGCCTGTTCCTCGCGGCCGCGGTCGCGATCGTGGCCTCCTGCCTGAGCCTGGTCATTCCCCTCGTCCTGAAGTGGATGGTGGACGGGCCGATCGCCGGCCACGACCCCGGCGGGGTGTGGCTGGGGGCTCTTCTCCTGCTGCTGCTCGGCACGGCCGAGGCACTGCTCTTCGGCTTCCGGCGCTGGCTGGTGGCGCGTCCGCTGGCGGGCGTGGAGGCGGCGATGCGAGCCGCGCTCTACGGCCGTCTCCAGCGGCTGCCGGTCGCCTTCCACGACCGCTGGGCCTCGGGGCAGCTCCTGTCGCGCGGTACGACGGATCTCATGCTGGTACGGCTCTTTCTGGCCTTCCCGCTGACCTTCCTGGTCGTCAACGGCACCACGATCCTCGTGGGTTTCGTGATCCTGTTCGCGCAGCAGTGGCTGCTGGCGCTGGTGCTGCTGATACCGGTGGTGCCGCTGACGGTGCTGATGTCGTACTTCGAGTCGCGGTACGCCGTCGCCACCCGGCGGGCGCAGGACCAGGTGGGCGATCTGACCACGCTGGTCGAGGAGAGCGTGCTCGGGATCCGGGTCGTGAAGGGCTTCGGACGGCACCGCAGCCAGGCCCGCGCCTTCCGTGAGATGTCGCGGACGCTGCGCGGTACGGAGCTGGTCAAGGCGCGGCTGCTGGCGGGCATCTGGGCCGCGGTCACGGTGATCCCCGAGATCGCGGTCGGCGCCGCGCTGGTGCTGGGCTCGGTCCAGGTCGCGGACGGGGATCTGTCGGCGGGGACGCTGGTGGCGTTCCTGTCGATCGCGCTGGCGCTGCGGTGGCCGGTGGAGTCGATCGGCTTCCTGCTGGCGATGTGCCAGGAGGCGGCGAGCGCGACCGACCGGTTCTTCGAGGTGATGGACGAGGAGCCGGAGTCGGACGCTCCGGCGGGGTCCGGACCGTACGGGGACAAGGCGAAGGACAAGGACAAGGTCAAGGACGACAACGGGGACGGGGACGAGGGCGGGGACGGAGACCCGGACCGGGACCGGGACGGCGGGTCGCGGTCCGGGGGCGCGAACGGGAACGCGGGCGCGGGCGCGGGCGGGGGCGGGCTGCGGTTCGAGGGCGTCGGATTCCGCCACGCCGACGCGGACGAGGGCGCGCCCGGCATCCTCGGCCCGGTCGATCTGCACATCCGGCCCGGCGAGACGATGGCCCTGGTCGGCGGGACCGGCAGCGGGAAGACCACGCTGACCTCCCTCGTACCCCGGCTGCACGAGGTGACCTCGGGCCGGATCACGCTGGACGGCGAGGACATCGCCGCCATGCCCAGGGAGCGGCTGCGCTCCCTGGTGTCGGTGGCGTTCGAGGAGCCGACGCTCTTCTCCACCACGGTCGGCGAGAACGTCCTGATGGGCGCGGACGCCGGGGCCGAATCCGCCGCGGACGACCTGGAGCGGGCGCTGCGGGTGGCGCAGGCCGGATTCGTGCACTCGCTGCCGGACGGGGTGGACACGGAGGTCGGCGAGCAGGGCCTGAGCCTCTCCGGCGGTCAGCGCCAGCGGCTCGCGCTGGCCCGGGCGGTGGTCGGCAGACCCCGCTTCCTGGTCCTCGACGATCCGCTCTCGGCGCTCGACGTGCACACGGAGGCGCTGGTGGAGGCGGCCCTGCGGGAGGTGCTCCGGGAGACCACGGCCCTGGTGGTGGCCCACCGGCCGTCCACCGTGCTGCTCGCCGACCGGGTGGCGCTGCTGTCCGGGGGACGGATAGCGGCGGTGGGCACGCACCAGGAACTGCTGCGGACCAACGCGGAGTACGCCTGGCTGATGTCGGGCTCCGAACACCCCGACGGCTCCGACGGCTCCGGGGACGCCGACAGCCCCGCCGGCGCCGACGGCGCCGGCACCGGCCGCGCGCACGGCGCGGACCCGGGCGTACACATGGAAGGGGACCTGCGATGACCGCGGCCACGACGTCCGGCGCCACCGAGCGCGCGGACCGCGCCGACGGACCCGGGGAGACCGGCGGGCCCGGAGCCCCGGGCGTCCGGGGCCCGGCGGCCGTCGACCCCTTCGACCAGGACGACCTGCCCACCGCCGAGGGCGCCACCGGCACGCTGCTGCGGTCGCTGCTCTCCCCGCACCGGGCCCGGGTCGCCCGCCTCGCCCTGATCCTGCTCGTCCAGCAGGCCACCGTGCAGGCCGGGCCGCTGCTGGTCGCCTTCGCCATCGACCGGGGCGTGCCCGCCTTCCGCGACCGGGACTACGGGCCGCTGATCGCCGTGGCGATCGCCTACGCGCTCTGTTCGCTCGGCGCGGGGCTGTTCCAGTATCTGTTCATCAATGTCTCCGGCCGGCTCAACCAGGATGTGCTGCTCGATCTGCGCGGCCGGATCTTCCGGCACTCGCAGGCCCTGAGCGTCGACTTCCACGAGCGGTACACCTCCGGCCGGCTGATCTCCCGCTCCACCACGGACGTGGAGTCCCTGCGCGAGCTGCTCGAAGAGGGCCTCCAGGAACTCATCAACGTCGTCCTGGCCTTCGTCTACATCTCCGTGATGCTGCTCTGGCTGGACCTGGGGCTCGGCGGGGTCGCCATCGCCTCCTTCGTCCCGCTGTATCTGCTGATCCGGCTCTACCGGCGGCGCGCGGGAATGATCTACAGCGAGCGGTCGACCGCGATGGCCGGGGTGATCGTGAAGTTCACCGAGACGCTGAACGGCATCCGACCGGTGCGGGCGTTCCGGCGCGAGCGCGCCAACGACGAGGCGTTCCGGGCGCTCAACGAGCACCACGGCCGCAGCAACGGCGACACGCTGATCGAGATGGCGCGCTATGTCGTCGGCTCCCGGCTGGTCGCCAACACGACGGTCGCGGGCATCGTGCTGTGGGGCGCGTACCGGGTCGCGGACGGCACGCTGGCGCTGGGCGTGCTGGCGGCCTCGGTGCTCTATCTGCGGCGGCTGTTCGACCCGATCGACCGGCTGGCGATGTTCCTCAACTCGTACGAGAGCGCCGCCGCGTCGCTGAAGAAGATCGCCGGTCTGCTGGCCCAGACGCCGACCGTCCCGGAGGCCGTGGGTCCCCGGGAGCTGCCGCCGCGCCGGAGCGGGCTGCCGGGTCGCGCGGTGGTCTTCGAGGGCGTCCGCTTCGCGTATCGCACAGGCGGTGAGGTGCTGCCCCGCTTCGATCTGGACATTCCGGCGGGGCGGACGGTCGCGGTCGTCGGCTCGACCGGCGCGGGCAAGTCGACGCTGGCCAAGCTGCTGGCCCGGTTCTACGACCCGACCGAGGGCCGGGTGCTGCTCGACGGGGTCGACATCCGGGAGCTGGCCACGCCGGAGCTGCGGCGCGGGGTGGTGATGGTGACCCAGGAGGCGTTCCTGTTCTCGGGGACGGTCGCGGAGAACATCGCCATCGGGCGGCCGGACGCCACCCGGGAGGAGATCGAGAGCGCGGCGAAGGCGATCGGCGCGCACGATTTCATCAGCGGTCTGCCGGACGGGTACGACACGGACGTACGGAAGCGGGGCGGCCGGATCTCCGCCGGGCAGCGGCAGCTGGTCGCCTTCGCCCGGGCGCTGCTGGCGGACCCGGCGGTGCTGATCCTGGACGAGGCCACCAGCTCGCTGGACATCCCCGGCGAGCGGGCGGTGCAGCGGGCGATGGACACCGTGCTGCGCGGCCGTACGGCGGTGGTGATCGCCCACCGGCTCTCCACGGTGGAGGTCGCGGACCGGGTGCTGGTGATGGAGCGGGGCCGGATCGTGGAGGACGGCACGCCCGCCGAACTCATCGCGGGGACCGGGCGCTTCGCCGATCTGCACAAGGCGTGGCGGGACAGCCTGGTCTGAACGGCGGGCCGGGCGCGCTCGGGGGCCGGCGGTCCCGGAGCGGTCCCGGCCCGTGCGGGGTCCGGTCGGGGGCCGGCGGTCCCGGAGCGGTCCCGGCCCGTGCGGGGGCCGTCGGGGGGGCCGTCGGGGCGTCAGGAGCGGTCGGCGGAGAGGGCGCAGGAGCCAGAGCCGATGAAGTCGGGGAGCCCGTTGTTGCCTCCGTACAGCACGACGGACCAGCGCTGGTAGTTCCAGTCGCGGTCGCCGTCCTGCTCGGCCAGCAGCTTCCGGCAGACGGTGGTCTCGGCGACTTCCCGCAGGTGGGACTGTTGGGCGCGGCCTCCGAGCCCTCCGGAGTCGTCCTGGACCCAGAGGTACACGGCGTCCTCGACGGGGTCGAAGCCGAGGTCGAGGGAGCCGGGTCCGTCCAGCGGGGAGAGCCCGTGGCCCTCCGCGACCCGGGCGTCCCAGGCGGCGCGGAGTGCCTCGACGGTGGCTTCGGCGACCCGGACCTCGTCCCGGTCGGCGCTGGGGTGACCTGCGGTCGCCAGGCCCTCCTCGCTGCCCCGCCACTCCCCCGCGACCTCGCCGTAGCAGCCCGAGGCGGCCTGTCCGTAGCCGAGGAAGGGGGCCTCCGTCTGGTCGGCGGACTCCTTCCAGTGGACGTGGTAGCGGCCGTAGGGCCAGTCGGCGGGGGCCGCCTCGAGGCGGCGGGCGAGGGCGACGCAGGCGGCCGTCCGCCCGGCTCTGCCGAAGACCGCCCTGGTCTCGTCGGGCAGGGTGTTGACGGGTCCGCCGGTCACCAGCACGGTCTGGGCGCGCTCGTTGAAGGTGACGGTGGGCTCCATGTAGGCCATGTCCTTGGTGGCGAGCATGGCGGTCATGTGCTTCCGGATCGCCTTCGCGGCGTCCTTCTCCTCCCGGGTGGCCGGGGCGACGCTCGCCGTCCAGGTGTCGAGCGTCGGCTGACTCAGGTCGTCGGCGCGGGTGAAGGCGGGGCGGGCCACTCCGGCGAGCGGGTCGGTCGGCACGGCGGCCGTGCGCGGATCGGCCGGCTTCCCCGCCGCTCCCCCGTCGGCCTTCCCGTCCGCTGTCCCGTCCGCCCCCGTGTCCGCTCCGCCGTCCGCTCCGCCGTCCGCTCCGCCGTCCGGTGCGCCGTCCGCCGTTCGGCGGGCCGGGGCGGCCGGGCTCGTGGCGGGCCCGGCGGTGATCGACCTGTCCGCGCCGCCGGAGGAGTCCTTCCGCTCGTCGGGGAAGGCGTGGAAGCTCGCGGCCGCCCCGCCCGCGACGGCCGCCGTGACCAGGACGGCCGCGAGGACGCGCCGTCGCCGGGCGCGGGACGGCGCGTGCCAGTCGGGGTCGTCCCGCGCCGGCAGCTCCCACTGGTCCGCGAGGAGTTCGGCGATCCGGGCGGGCTCGGGGGCCGGGTCGCCCTCCGGCAGGATCTGGGTGGCCTGGGCGGCGAGCAGCGGCGCGCAGGCGCGGGCCGCCGCCTCGGCGGCGGGCCGGTCGGCCGGGTCCTTGGCGAGGGCCCGCTCCAGGATCGTCCGCAGCTCGCCGGGGACGCCGTCGAGGTCGGGTTCGCCGGACAGGACGCGGAAGGCGACCACGTCCGGGGCCCCGGAGCCGAAGGGGAGCCGGCCGGTGGCGGCGTGGGCGACGAGCGCGCCCCAGGCGAACACGTCGCCCTCGGTTCCGGCGGCGCCGGTGCGGTAGTGCTCGGGGCTGATCCAGCCCGGGGTCCCGGTCATCACTCCGGTGCGGGTCACGCTGGTGCCGTCGGCGGCGTGGGCGATGCCGAAGTCGAGGACGCGGGGTCCGGCGGGCGTGAGGATGATGTTCTGCGGCTTCACGTCCCGGTGGACGACCCCGGCGGCGTGGACGGCGGCGAGGGCCTGGGCGGTTCCGGTGGCGAAGGCGTACAGCGTGCCGCCGGTGAGGGGGCCGTGGGCGGCCAGATGGGCGCCGAGGGTGGGGCCGGGGGCGTATTCGGTGGCCAGCCAGGGCGCGTCGGCCTCGGGGTCGGCGGCGAGCAGGGGTATCAGACAGGGGCCCTGCACCCGGGTGGAGAGCCGTACCTCGCGGCGGAACCGGGCCAGGAACTCCGGGTCCCCGGAGTGCGCCGGGTGGATCACCTTGACCGCGACCCGCAGCCCGTCGGGGGCGAGTCCGGCGTGCACGGTGCCCATGCCGCCCGCGCCGAGCCGGCCGATGATCCGGTACGGGCCGATACGGGCGGGGTCACCGGGGCGGGCGGGCTGGACCCGCCCCTCGGAGCCGACAGCGCTCACAGGAAGTCCGTTTCTCGGGAGTGGTGCAGGTTGCGGGGAAGGCGGCTGGGGCTCTCGGAGCGGTCGGGGTCCGGGGCCTCGGAGCCTCGGGGCCCTGGGGCCCTGGGGCCCTGGGGCCCTGGGGCCCTGGGGCCCTGGGGCCCTGGGGCCCTGGGGCCCTGGGGCCCTGGGGCCCTGGGGCCCTGGGGTCCTGGGGTCCTGGGGTCCTGGGACGGTCGGGCGTCGGGGGCGGTCGGGCGTCGGGAGCGTTCCGGATCCGAGGGCGGTCGGCGCGATCGGATCTGACCGGACCGCGTTCTGACGGGTGATCGGGGGCGGACGGAAGCGACCGGGCCGGTACGGGACACGGTCGATCGGCCTTCGGATGTGATCGGTCGGCCGAAGGCTGGATGCTAACCGCGACGAGCCCCGTTCAACGAGCCGTATCACGCGGGAGCGACCCCGGGAGCGGTCCCGGGCAGCGGTCCGCCCGGGACCGGCGGCGCCCCCGGAGCCCCCGCGCCCCCGACGCCGGGCCCGCCCCGAACACCCCACGCCGCCAGGGCCGTTGGCCGGATCCCGCACCCGGAGCGGGCGGCCCCGGTCCGTCCGGCGCGACATACGGCGGCAATCGGCCCGGCAGCCGGGAACCCTTCCGGGCGGGGCGGCGGCACGCCCCGTACACCGTGGCAACACCGCCGAAACGTCCGCTCAACGAACACGAAAGCTCGGACAACGGACGAGTTCTGGCCAATCCTTGACGCGCTCCTGACAGAAACTGGTTACTCCTGCCACTCTTCCCCCGTTCCGCGCACCACAAGCTCCGCACGCCCACCCGGCGGCCTGCCCGGCCGTCCGGCACCGCCTTCGCAGAAGGAGTTCGCGTGAGATCCACGCCACGACGTCGCACCACCGCGACCGGCGCGTTCATCGCCACGGCCGCGCTCATGGCCGTAGCCCTCCAGGCCGGAGTCCCGGCGGCGGCGGCCCCGGCGGCGCCCACCGCGGCACAGGCGGGGAAGGCCGACCCGGGCGCCCTGCCGCTGAGCCTCACCCCCGCCCAGCGGGCGGCGCTGATACGCGGGCAGAGCGCCACGACGGCGGCGACCGCGAAGGAACTGGGCCTCGGCGCCCAGGAGAAGCTCGTCGTCCGCGACGTCACCAAGGACCGTGACGGCACCACCCACACCCGGTACGAGCGGACCTACGGCGGCCTTCCGGTGCTCGGCGGCGATCTGGTGGTCTCCGAGACGAAGGCGGGCGCGACCGAGTCGGTCGTCAAGGCGTCCAGGACCGCGCTCAAGGGCGTCCGCACCGCCGCCCGGATCGCCCCGGCGGCGGCCGAGAAGCAGGCGCTGGCCCGGGCGAAGGCGGAGGGCTCCACCCGCACCGACGCCGAGCGCGCCCCGCGCAAGGTGGTCTGGCTGGCGCAGCAGGACAGGCCGGTCCTCGCGTACGAGACGGTCGTCGGCGGTCTCCAGCACGACGGCACCCCCAATGAGCTGCATGTCGTCACCGACGCCGCCACCGGCGAGAAGCTCTACGAGTGGCAGGCGGTGCACAACGGCACCGGCAACACCCAGTACAGCGGCCAGGTGACCCTGGGCAGCACGCAGTCGGGGTCCTCGTACAACCTCACCGACGCCGGGCGCGGCAGTCACCGGACGAACAATCTGAACCGGGCCACCTCCGGCGCCGGCACCCTGTTCTCCGGCTCCGACGACGTCTGGGGCAACGGCCAGCCGGCCAACGCCGAGACGGCGGGCGCGGACGCCGCCTACGGCGCCGGGGTGACCTGGGACTACTTCAAGAACGTGCACGGCCGCAGCGGCATCCGGGGCGACGGGGTCGGCGCGTACTCCCGCGTGCACTACGGCAACAACTACTCCAACGCCTTCTGGACCGACAGCTGCTTCTGCATGACCTACGGCGACGGCGCGGGCAACGCCAAGCCGCTGACCTCGATCGACGTGGCCGCGCACGAGATGACGCACGGCATCACCTCGGCGACGGCGGGGCTCGTCTACAGCGGCGAGTCCGGCGGACTCAACGAGGCGACGTCCGACATCTTCGCGGCGGCGGTGGAGTTCCACGCCAACAACCCCCAGGACCTGGGCGACTATCTGGTCGGCGAGAAGATCGACATCCGGGGCAACGGCACCCCGCTGCGCTACATGGACCGGCCCAGCCGTGACGGCGCGTCCAAGGACGCCTGGTACTCGGGCATCGGCGGGGTCGACGTCCACTACTCCTCGGGCCCGGCGAACCACTGGTTCTATCTCGCCTCCGAGGGCAGCGGCGCGAAGACCGTCAACGGCGTCGCCTACGACTCGCCGACCTCGGACGGGCTCCCGGTGACCGCCATCGGCCGGGAGAAGGCCGCGCTGATCTGGTATAAGGCGCTGACCACCAAGTTCACCTCCACCAGCAACTACGCCGCCGCGCGCACCGGCACCATCGCGGTGGCCACCGAGCTGTACGGGGCGAACAGCGCCGAGGTCGCGGGCGTCACCAACGCGTGGGCCGGGGTCAACGTCGGCGCCCGTCCCGGCGGCGGCAACCCCGACCCGGGCACCAGCTTCGAGAACACCGCCGACGTCTCCATCCCGGACAACGGCGCGGCCGTCACCTCCCCGGTGACCGTCTCCGGCGTCGCGGGCAACGCCCCGTCCAATCTGCGCGCGGCCGTGGACATCGTCCACACCTGGCGCGGCGACCTGGTGGTGGACCTGATCGCGCCGGACGGGACGGTGTACTCGCTGAAGCCGTTCAGCGCGGGCGACTCGGCGGACAACGTCCAGGAGACCTATGTCGTCAACGCCTCCTCGGAGACCGCGAACGGGGTCTGGAGGCTGCGGGTCCAGGACCGGGCGGCGCAGGACACCGGCTATGTGAACAACTTCAAGCTCACCTTCTAGAACCGCGTGCCCGCGCCCGGGCGGAGCCTCGCTCCGCCCGGGCGAAAGGGCGTGCGGGCCTCGGCGGGCGCGTGCGAGACTCCGGGCGCATGGACCCCGATCCCGTACCCGCCGCGCCGCCGCGCCCGCTCCCCGGCCCGCACCCGGCCGTCGGCCCCGAGAGCCAGGCCGAGGCCGAGGGAGCGGACGACGGTACGCACTATCCGTACCGGGTCGCCGGCGGGGGCGCGGAGCTGACGCTGCTCTGGTGGCGCGGGGACGGCGACCGCACCGAGTCGTTCGCCGTGGACGGCGCGGGGCGGCTGCTCGCCTTCCGCGACCGCGCCGCCCTGCGGGAGCACTGCGGGCGCGCGGGGCTGTCCCTGGTGGACGAGGACGACTCCGTGCTCGATCTGCGCCCGGTCGGCCGATGGGTCCGCCGGGGCGGCACACCGCCGGACCAGTCGCTGCTGGAGGCGTGGAACGCCTTCGAGGACCTCGCCCGCAGCCTGCCGGACGGGCCGCCGCTGCCCGCGCAGGGCCCCCTCCACGACAGCGCGTACGAGAAGCTCTTCGGCGGCACGGCCCTCGAACCGGACGCCGGGGACGAGTCCTGGACGCCCGAGGAGACCGCGGCCGCGCGCGGCTTCCTGGCCGCGGGGCTGCGGCTGTGGGAGGCGGGCGCGCGGGAGGCCGTGCTCCGGTGACCGCACCCGGGCAGGACAGCACGCGGCACAGGCGCGGACGCGGGGACGGGCGCGGGCACAGGCGCGGGCGCGGGGCGGCGGTCAGGCCGGGCGGTAGCCGCGGTCGCGCACCACGTCCTCGACGAGCCGGGTGAAGGCCCGGGCCGCGGCGCTGCGGTAGCCGCTCTCGCGCCGCAGCAGGACGACCGTACGGGCGGGCAGCGCCGGTTCGAGGGGGATCGGGCTCAGCAGCGGATGGTCGTGGGTGACGGCGTCCGGCAGCACCGTGGCGAGCGGGGTGCGGCGGACGATCTCGATCAGCGCCTGGATGGAATTGGCCTCCACCACGATCCTCGGGGTGACGCCGTGGCGGGCGAAGTAGGCGTCCGTGTGGCCTCGGGTGGCGAAATTTCCGCTGAGCAGGGCGAGCCGGCGGTCGGCCAGCTCCTTCACGGGCAGCGGCAGCTCCCGGCCGGCCTCCGGGCGGTCCGCGCCGACGACCAGTCCGAGCGTCTCGGTGAAGAGGGCGGCGCCGGTGATGCCGGGCAGATGGGGGCCCGAGAA
This sequence comes from Streptomyces sp. NPDC014894, assembly GCF_043080985.1. NCBI lineage: Bacteria > Bacillati > Actinomycetota > Actinomycetes > Kitasatosporales > Streptomycetaceae > Streptomyces > Streptomyces sp. NPDC014894. Next base: position 228,930 of record NZ_JBIBWD010000001.1, on the reverse strand, counting down.
GGCGATCCCGACGTCGAGTTCGTCGGCCAGCAGCCCCGCCTCGATCCGGTCCTGGGTCATCTCCTCCACATCCAGGGCGATCCCCGGGTGGCGGGCGTGCAGCTCGGCGACGAGCGGGCCGATCAGATACGCGGTGAAGGTCGGGGTCACCGCGAGCCGCAGGCTCCCCCGGGAGAGGTCCGCGACGTCGAGCACCGCGCGCTCGGCGGCGGCGAGGTCCCGCAGGGCGCGCCGGGCGTAGTGCACATACGTCTCCCCGGCGTCGGTGAGCCGTACGCTGCGGCCGGTGCGGTCGAGCAGCTGGACGCCCACCGCCCGCTCCAGCTGCTTGATCTGCTGGGACAGGGTGGGCTGGGAGATCCGCAGATCCTCGGCGGCGCGGGTGAAGTTGCCGTGTTCGGCGACGGCGAGCAGATAGCGCAGATGACGCAGTTCCAGAGCCATGCCCCTAACCATAGACCACATCAATAGAAGTCATGGTTACTACGTCTTGGACTCTATAGACACAGGTCATGCATGGTGGATTTCGTCAGCCCCGCAGGGCCGGCGCCCATCGAAAGGAGTGACCATGCACGACATCGCCCAAGGTCTCGCGCGTTTCCGGCGGGAGGTCTTCCCGGCCAAGGCGGAACTCTTCGCCGGGCTGGCCGCCGCCCACCGCCCCGCCACCGCCTTCATCGGCTGCTCCGACGCCCGGGTGGTGCCGGAACTGATCACCCAGAGCGAGCCCGGCGATCTGTTCGTCATCCGCACCGCGGGCAATCTCGTCCCCGCCCACGCGCCCGGCTCCGACGCGGTCGCGGCCGCCGTCGAGTACGCGGTCGCCGTGCTGGGCGTCTCGGACCTCGTCGTCTGCGGGCACTCCGACTGCGGCGCGATGACCGCCCTGGCCGAGCAGCGCGATCTGAGCGGCGCGCCCCTGGTCGCCGACTGGCTGCGGCACGCGGACGCCTCCCGGGCCCGTACCGCCGCCGCCGGAGCACCGGCGGGCTCGGTGGACGCGCTGGTCCGTCAGAACGTGCTCGCGCAGCTGACCAATCTGACCACGCACCCCTCGGTGGCGCGGGCCCTGGCCGCCGGGTCGCTGACCCTGCACGGCTGGGTGTTCGACATCGCCTCCGGCACGGTCGAGGCGCTCGACGCCGCCGGCCGCCCCACGGCGTTCGCGGCCCGCGCCGCCTGACCGCTCCCCACCCCGTACCCGATACCGGCCCGTCCGCCCGTCCCCGATACCCGGAACCGGCCCGTCCGCCCGGACCCGACACCCAGAACCGACCCGTCCGCCCGTCCCCGGACCGGCGGCCGGTCCGCCCCGAAAGGAAACCCCCCATGGTGCATGCCCAGTTCGACCCCGCCGCCCGTCAGGCCCTGGCCGCCGTCGCCGTCGACGCCAAGATCCGCAAGGATCTGACCTGGCAGGAGATCGCCGACGTCACCGGACTGTCGGTCGCCTTCGTCACCGCCGCCGTGCTCGGCCAGCACCCGCTGCCCGAGGCCGCCGCCCGGTCCGTCGCCGGGCTGCTGGAGCTGGACGACGACGCGGTGACGCTGCTGCGGACCGTCCCGAGCCGGGGCCCGGCCGCCGCCGGTCCGCCCACCGACCCGACCGTGTACCGCTTCCACGAGATGCTGCTGGTGTACGGGACCACCCTCAAGGCCCTGATCCACGAGCAGTTCGGGGACGGCATCATCAGCGCGATCAACTTCCGGCTCGATGTGAAGAAGGTCGCCGACCCCGAGGGCGGCGATCGCGCGGTGATAACCCTGGACGGCAAGTACCTGCCGACCAAGCCCTTCTGATCACCGCGGTCCGGGGCATTCCGGCGGGCTGACCGGGGAAACCTTTCTTCGCTCGGCCCGCCCAGGCGATCATGAGCCATGCCGAAGACTTCGAGACGCTCGTTCATGACCGCGGTGGCCGCCGCCTCCGCCGCGCCGCTGATCGCCCCGGCCCAGACCGCCCGGGCGGCGCCCGCCCGCGCCGCCGGGGCCGCCCACGCCTCGGCCGTACCGCTGTCCGCCGCGGGCGGCGGAAGCGCGGGCTTCATCACCCTGGCCGCCAACGACCCGGCCGCCCACTCCGCCCTCTCGCTCGGGAACCTCGTCGCCGGACCCCCGGCAGGCGACCCCGAGCGCACCGAGATCACCCACGGCGGAACGACCGTCGCGGTGCTCACCAAGGGGGCCCGCACCGTGCTGGTGCGCGGGCCCGAGCGGCGGTTCCAGGAGACCGGCAGGGTCTTCACGGACGTCTTCGACCGGACGAACGCGGAGAAATGGGGTTCCGTGCCCGGCGGGGGCTCCTGGACGCACGTCAACGGCAGGGACGGCAGCCCCAGCGCCCCGCCGGGCTCCGACTACGGGGTGACTCCGGCCGCCGCCTACCTCATGATCTCCACGACCGCCCCCACGACCGCCCGTCACACGACCCTGGTGGACGACGGGATCACCGACTTCGACGCCCGCGCGACGGCCCGCTTCGACAAGGCCCCCTCCGGCGCGACCGTCTCGTACGCCCTGTCCTTCGGCTACCAGAACACCAAGAACCACTTCCGCGCCCGGCTCTCCTTCTCCCCGCAGGACGGGGGCCGGCTCCGGCTGGAGAAGGAGGCGGCGGACCAGGTCTCGGAGCTGGGCGGCCCCCACTCCCTGGGCGTCGCCGCCTCTGCCGCCGCCGAGCCCTGGCACATCCGGGTCGTCCGCGAAGGCCGGGTCGTCCGGGCCCGCGCCTGGCAGGCCGGGACCGCCGAGCCGGCCGCCTGGCAGCTGTGGGCCGAGGACGCCGCCTTCCCGAAGGGCCGCGTCGGCGTCCGCGCCGCCGCCGGCGCGGGACTGGCGGGTCTGCCGGTCAAGCTCCTGGTCAGCGAGTTCACCGTGGTCTCCGCCGCGCCCGCGGTCACCCACCGGGAGTGGGTGCGGGTGCTCCCCGCGCCGTACGACGGGACCTGGACCTCCGCCGTGGAGGAGCGGGTCAGGGGCTGGGCCGGGTCGACGGCCCCCGACGCCCTCGCCCACGCGGCCATGTTCCTCAAGGGCGTGCCCCCGGTGACGTCGGCGCGGCCGGGCGAGGACCTCGGCAGGCCCGTCCTGGGCGCGGCCGGTTACAGCCCGCTGGTCAACGGCGTCCGGGACGAGGGGGCGGACTTCCACGAGTACTCGGGGGTGTCGTGGACGTTCCCGCCGGACAACAGGGTCTGGACCGCCGATCCCGCGTTCGCGGGGCATCTGGACTGCTCGGGCTATGTCCGGATGGTCTACGGACGCCATATGGGCGTGCCCATGACGTACTTCGGCGGGCCCGTCACCGGGGAGTACCTGCCCCGCGACTCGGCGGCGATGGCGCGGAACTCCCCCGGTGTGCGGATCGCCCACGCCGCCGCCGCGCCGCCCCCGCTCGCCGGCCTGCACATCGGTGATCTGCTCTTCTTCGACGCCGTGACGGACGCCGACGACAAGATCGACCATGTCGCGATCCATCTGGGCGTCGACGAGTTCGGCGCCCGGCGCTTTCTCTCCAGCCGCAAGACGCCCAACGGCCCGACGGCGGCCGACCTCGGCGGGGCCTCGACGATCGACGGGACGGGCACGTACGCCGAGACCCTGCGCACGATCCGCCGCCTCTGAGCCCGGTCCGGCCGGGGCTCCTCACGCCCGGCCCGTAATCTGACCGTATGACCACTGCCACCGGCCCGGACGCCGCCGCGCGCGTCGTGCCCGCCGTACGCGTCGTACTCGCCGACGACGAAGCGATGATCCGGGCCGGGGTGCGGGCCGTTCTCGGGGCCGAGCCCGGCATCGAGGTGGTCGCGGAGGCGGCGGACGGGCGGGAGGCCGTCGAACTGGCGCTGCGGCACCGGCCGGACGTGGCGCTGCTCGACATCAGGATGCCCCGGCTCGACGGGCTGCGGGCCGCCGAGGAGCTGCGTCGGGTGCTGCCGGAGGTCGCGATCGTGATGCTGACGACGTTCTCGGAGGACGAGTACATCGCCCGCGCGCTCGATTCGGGGGTGAGCGGCTTTCTGCTCAAGTCCGGGGATCCCCGGGATCTGATCAGCGGGATCCTCGCCGTCGCCGAGGGCGCGGCCTTTCTCTCGCCCGAGGTGGCCCGCCGGGTCATCGAACAGCTCGGCGGCGGGCGGCTGTCGCGCGCCGCCGAGGCCCGGCGGAAGCTGGAGCCGCTCACCGGCCGGGAGAGCGAGGTGGTGGCGCTGGTCGGCGCGGGGCTGTCCAACGGGGAGATCGCCGCCCGGCTCCATGTGGTGGAGGGCACGGTGAAGGCCCATGTCAGCGCGGTGCTCGCGCGGCTGGGGCTGCGGAACAGGGTCCAGCTGGCGATCCTGGCGCACGAGGCCGACGCGGTGGCCGAGGCGTAGGGAGGGACGAGGGCGGCGGCGGCGCGGTGGCCGAGACGTAGGGAGGGCGGCGGCCTCGCGGGGCGTACCCCCTGCCCGGCGAGGGCTCGCGGCCCGCCCGAAGGCGGCGTCCCCGCCCCGGGGGCGCTCCCGTCCGGGGACGGCACTTCCGTCGGGAGACGGCACTTTCGTCGGGGGACCCGGCGCGGGGCGCTCCGGGAGAGTGGGGGCCATGCGCAGAGAACGGACCCGGGACACCTTCGCCGACCTCGCGCTCTGGGCGCTGCTGAGCGGACCGGTGCTGCTCAAGGGCGATCCGAGCGACGGCGGGAGCCGGCTCGGCGTGGCCGCCGGGGTCGCGCTGCTCGGGGTCGCGGTGCTGGTGTGGCGGCGGGCCCCGCTGGTGTCGCTGGGCATCGCCATCGTGCTGGGGGCCTCGCGGAGCCTGGAGCTGTTCACCCCCGAGTACAGCCTGGCCATGACCGTGTTCGGCTATCTCGCCGGACGGCGCGCCGGACGGGCCCGGCCGGCGCTGATCGTCTTCGCGGGCGCCGCGGCCGGCTGTATGGCGCTGGCCCTGGCGGTCGAGGGAAGTCTGTGGGCCTGGCCCGCCCAGCTCGGCACGCTGCTCTTCACCGTGGTCGTGCCCTGGGTGGTGGGCCGGTACGTCCGGCAGTACGCGGAACTGGTCCGCGCGGGCTGGGAGCTGGCCGAGCGGATGGAGCGCGAGCAGCGGGCGGTCGCCGACCGGGAGCGGATCCGGGAGCGGTCTCGGATCGCCGGGGACATGCACGATTCGCTCGGCCACGATCTGGCGCTGATCGCGGTGCGGGCCGCCGCGCTGGAGGTCGACCGGACGCTGACCGAGCGGCAGCGGACCTCGGCCGGGGAGCTGCGCCGGTCGGCCGCCGACGCGACGGCCCGGCTGCGGGACATCGTCGGGGTGCTGCGGACCGGCGAGGAGGGCGCGCCGACGTCGCCCGCGCAGGAGACCGTACGGGCGCTGGTGGAGCGGTCGGCGGAGTCCGGGCTGGCGGTGGAGCTGTCCGAGGAGGGCGAGGGCGGGCCGCTGCCGGAGATGACGGGCCGGGCGGTGCACCGGGTGGTCCAGGAGTCCTTGACGAACGCCGCCAAGCACGCGCCGGGGGCGGAGGTGTCGGTGCGGGTGGCGCGGGAGCCCGGGGCGCTGCTCGTGGAGGTCGTGAGCGGGCGGGCGCGGCGGGCGCCGGCCGGTCCGGCGGGCGGCGGCACGGGGCTGGTGGCCCTGGACGAGCGGGTGCGGCTCGCGGGCGGCTCCCTGGTCCACGGGCCGGGTCCGGACGGCGGCTTCACCGTGACCGCCCGCCTTCCGGCCGGGGCGGCCGGGCTGCCCGCCGCCCCGGAGCCGGAGCCGGTCACCACCTCGCGGCGTGAGCTGGACCGCGCCCGTACCCGGGTCCGGCGCGGACTGGTCCAGGTGTTCGTGGTGCCGGTCGCGGGCGCGCTGGCGCTCGGTCTGCTCCTCTTCGGCGTCGACCAGTACACCCGGGCGCAGAGCGTGCTGGAACGCGAGCGGTACGACGAGATCCGGATCGGCGACACCCGCGCCGAGGCGGCCTCCCGGCTGCCCGCGTACAGCATCGAGGGGCGGCCGGAAGGCGTCGATCCGGAGCCGGCGGACGCGGGCGAGTGCGTGTACTACCGCGTCCGCAAGTACAGCGAGGCCCCCGCGTACCGGTTCTGCTTCCAGCGGGGACGCCTGGCGTCGAAGACGGTCGTCGACGACGTCCCGAACGAGGAGCACCGGCGCTGACGGTGAGCCCGCCGCCCCCCGCCGCCCGGGCCGGGGCGGGGCGGGGCGGGCGGCGGTCAGCGGGGCTGCGCGGCCGTTCTCTCGGACGGCGGGTCGGCGGGGAGCGCCACCAGGGCGGGGTCGGCGCGGGTGGAGAGGGAGGGGTGGACGGGGAGGACGCGGACGGTGTAGCCGAAGGGGCCGGTGCGGTCCAGGGCGAGGGTGCCCTCGAAGAGCCAGTGGCCCTCCAGATCGGGGCCCGAGGTCTGTTTGAGCGGGGTGACGCGGGCGTCGGCGATGGTGTCGTCGCCGTCGACGCGGCCCGCGACGACCTGCACCTCGACATCGTCGGGGCCGAGTTCGCCGAGGGCGATCCGCGCCCGCAGCGCGAGGGCCGCGCCCAGTTCGGCGGCGCCGTCGGCGGCCGGCTGCCGTACGGTCTCGACGTGGTCGACGGCCACCCGGGGCCAGGCGGCCCGCACCCGGGCCTTCCAGGCCGCCACCTCGCGGGCGGTGTCCGCGTCGAGGGCCCGGTGGGCGCGGGCGGCGGGGGCGTAGAGGCGTTCGACGTACTCCCGCACCATCCGGCCTGCCAGCACCTTGGGGCCGAGGGTGGCGAGCGTCCTGCGGACCATCTCGATCCAGCGGTGGGGCAGCCCCTGGGGGCCGTGTTCGTAGAAGCGGGGCGCGACTCGGTTCTCGATCAGCTCGTACAGCGCCGCCGCCTCCAGTTCGTCGCGCCGGTCCTCGGCGGTGGCGGAGCCGTCGGCGGTGGGGATCGCCCAGCCGAAGTCCGGTTCGTACCACTCGTCCCACCAGCCGTCGAGGACGGAGAGATTGAGGCCGCCGTTGAGCGCGGACTTCATTCCGCTGGTGCCGCAGGCCTCCAGCGGGCGCAGCGGGTTGTTGAGCCAGACGTCGCAGCCGGGGTAGAGCTTCTGCGCCATGCCCATGCCGTAGTCGGGGAGGAAGACGATCCGGTGGCGCACCCTGGGGTCGTCGGCGAACCGCACCAGCTCCTGGACGAGGCGTTTGCCGCCGTCGTCGGCGGGGTGGGCCTTGCCCGCGACGACGATCTGCACCGGGCGGGTGGGGTGGAGCAGCAGCTCCCGCAGCCGGTCGGGGTCGCGCAGCATCAGGGTGAGCCGTTTGTACGAGGGGACGCGGCGGGCGAAGCCGATGGTGAGGATCCCGGGGTCGAGGACGCCGTCGACCCAGCCGAGTTCGGCGGCGCCCGCGCCACGCTGCCGCCAGGAGGCGCGCAGCCGGGTGCGGACCTCGCCGACGAGTTGTTCGCGCAGTTCGCGGCGGAGTTCCCAGATCTCGGCGTCGGGGATCTTGACCACGGCGTTCCACAGCTCGGAGCCGCCGACGGTGAGGGCGTCCTCGGCGCGGCCCGCGCCGATCCGGCGGGCGCCGAGGCGGAGCACCTCGGGGGCGACCCAGGTCGGGGCGTGGACGCCGTTGGTGATGGAGGTGATGGGCACCTCCTCGGGGTCGAAGCCCGGCCAGAGCCCGGCGAACATGCTCCGGCTGACGGCTCCGTGGAGGGTGGAGACCCCGTTGGCGCGCTGGGCGAGCCGCAGTCCCATGGCGGCCATGTTGAAGAGGTGGGGTTCGCCGCCGGGGTAGTCCTCGCGGCCGAGCCGGAGGATCTTCTCGACGGGGACGGTGGGGAGTTCGGCGCGTTCGCCGAAGTGACGGGCGACGAGTTCGCGGTCGAAGCGGTCGATGCCGGCGGGCACGGGGGTGTGGGTGGTGAAGACGGTCCCGGCGCGGACGGCTTCGAGGGCGGCGTCGAACTCCAGTCCCGCCCCGCCCGTGCTCGTGCCCGCGCTCTCGTCCGTGCCCGCGTTCTCGCCCTCGCCCAGTTCGCGGATGCGCTCCAGGCCGAGGAAGCCGGCGTGGCCCTCGTTGGTGTGGAAGACCTCGGGCGGCGTGTGGCCGGTGAGCCGGCAGTACGCGCGGACGGCCCGGACGCCGCCGATGCCGAGCAGCATCTCCTGGAGCAGCCGGTGCTCGCTGCCGCCGCCGTAGAGCCGGTCGGTGACCTCGCGCTCCCCGGGTTCGTTCTCCTCGACGTCGGAGTCGAGCAGCAGCAGGGGCACCCGGCCGACGCGGGCGATCCAGACCTGGGCGCGCAGGGTGCGCCCGGCGGGCAGGGTGAGGGAGATCCGGGCGGGGGCGCCGTCGTGTTCCCTCATGAGGGCGACGGGCAGTTCGGCGGGGTCGAGCACGGGATAGTGCTCCAGCTGCCAGCCCTCGGGGGAGAGCGACTGACGGAAGTAGCCGTGCCGGTAGAGCAGCCCGACGCCGATGAGGGGGACGCCGAGGTCGCTGGCGGCCTTGAGATGGTCCCCGGCGAGGATGCCGAGTCCGCCGGAGTACTGCGGGAGCGCGGCGGTGACGCCGAACTCGGGGGAGAAGTAGGCGACGGCGCGGGGGAAGTCCCCGGCGGTCGCGCGGTCCTGGTTCTGGTACCACCTGCGGCCGTGCAGATAGTCGTCCAGATCGTCGGCGGCGGCGGTCATCCGGCGCAGGAAGCGCCGGTCCTCGGCGAGTTCGGCCAGCCGGGCGGCGGATACGGAGCCGAGCAGGCGTACGGGGTCGCCGCCGGCCGCCCGCCAGCCCTCGGGGTCGAGGGCCTGGAAGAGGTCGCGGGTCTCGGTGTGCCAGGACCAGCGCAGATTGCGGGCGAGGTCGCTGAGCGGGCTCAGTGGTTCGGGGAGGACGGGGCGGACGGTGAATCGACGAATGGCCTTCACGGGTTCCACCTTCGCAGGGGAGGTACGCATCCGAGGGGACGCACGGCGGTGTGCGCGTCTCCCCGTCACCCGAGGACGTTAGCGGCGGGCGGTCCTCCCCGGCACGGCGCGCGGCGGCGGGGCGGGTGCTTCCGCCGGGCGGCATGCCGTGGCGGTCTCCGCGCTCACCTGGGGCTTCGGCGGCGGGGCGGCCCCGGCGCGCCGATGGGGCGTTCGCCCCGGTGCGTTCGGCGGGGCCGGGCCCGGGCCAAGGGCGTGCGGGCCGTTCGGCGGCGGGGCGGACCGGGGATTCGTTCGCGCGGGTGAGTTCGGGGGCGGTGCGGGGGGGTGCGGAGAGTGCGGGCGGGGTCCGGAGGGGCGGGGTCGGCGATCGGGTTCGGGGCGGCCGCTGTCGGGACGGCCGGGGTCCGGCGATCGGGCGGCCGAGGGCGGTGGGGCGGTCAGGCGTCGGGCGTCAGGCGTCGGGCGTCAGGCGTCAGGCGGCGGAGAGGCTGCCGGCCCGGTACTCGCCCGGGGTCATCCCGTACCACTTGCGGAAGGCGAGGTGGAAGCCGACGGCGCTCTGGTAGCCGACGCGCGGCGGCACGGAGGACTGGGGCAGCGAGGTCTCGCCGAGGAGCCGGGCGGCCTCCTCCATCCGCCGGCCGGTCAGATGGCGGGCGGGGGCCTCCCCGACGAGTTCGCGGAAGGCGGCGGTGAAGGCCGAGCGGGACATGCCGACCTCCCGGGCGAGCGACTCGATGGTCCAGGGCTCGGCGAACCGGGTGGCGATGACCACCATGGCCTTGCTGATCCCGGGGTGGCGCAGCACGGGCAGCGAGGCGGGGTCGGCGGCGAGGTCGCGCAGGAGATTGCGCATCGCGAGGACGAGGGCCATCTCGAAGGCGCGCAGGGTCACCAGCCGGTCCCCGGGGCCGACGGGCCGGTCGGCGGCGGCGAGCAGCCGCAGGGTGTCGCGGAGCAGCGGCTCCTGCTCGACCTGCGCGCGGTCGAGCACCAGCGCCCAGGGCAGGGCCTGGTAGAGGCCGGTGGCGGCGGACTCGTCGTACCGCAGTCCGGCGCACAGGAGCCGGCTCTCGGGTCCGGCGGATCCGCCGATGCCGGTCGCTCCGGCGGGGCCGGGGCCGCGCCGGGGCGGTACGGAGCAAAGCGCGGCGCCGCCGCGCCGTTCGGGGTGGTCGGCGAGCCGGTGGGCGCTGCCGGTGGGTAAGACGGCGAGGTCGCCGGCGCGGAGGCGGATCGGGGTGCGGCCCTCGCCGGTCAGCCAGCAGCTGCCGCCGGTGATGAAGTGGAGTACGGCGCACCGCTCGGCCGCGTCCCCCTCGATGGCCCAGGGGGCGCGGACGTGCCAGCGGCTGTCGAAGACCCCGGCCAGCCGCAGGGGTTGGAGCAGCTCGCTGAGGAGGTCGTCGGCGTCGGGCGCGGCGGGGGCCGTCGGGGCGGCGGTGTTCACAGAGGCATCAGCGGTCGCAGCGGTGTCAACGGGGGTGATCTCCACGGGGTCCATTGGACGATCCTTCAACCTCCGACCCGGTTTGTTAATTGATCGGCCGAAGCCTCCGAAGCCAGCCTTGAAGAGCCGTACCCCGGCAGCGACCTCACCCTATCGAAGGGCTCTTCAAACATATGTCCGATCACATACCGATGCGCGTGGCGGTCGTGGGGGCGACCGGCTTCCAGGGCGGCGCCACCGCCCGTCTGCTGGCCGAGCGGGGCCATCCCGTCCACACGCTGAGCCGCAGACCGGCGGCGGACCGGCCGGAACTGCCCGGAATCTCCTTCCGGAGCGGCGATCTGGGGCGGTGCGACGATGTGCGGCGGCTCTTCGAGGGGGCCACGCACGCGGCGGTGGCGCTGCCGCTGGTATATCAGGCGGAGAAGGTGATGCGGTACGCCCAGCATCTGGCGAAGGCGGCCGGGGAGGCGGGGCTGCGGCGGCTGGTCTACAACGCGGGCACCCGGGTGCCGGACCGGACCACGGACGTCGTGGGCTTCGAGACCCGGCGGCTGGCGGAGACGGTGTTCCGGGAGGGGCTGGCGCACAGCGGGGTGGAGCTGGTGGTGCTGCGGCCGCCGGTCTATCTGGACAATCTCTTCGGCCCCTGGACGGGCCCGGCCCTGGTGAACGAGGGCGTGCTCGCGCATCCGCTGCCGGCGGAGCGGCCCGTCGCGTGGATCTCGCACCGGGATCTGGCCGAGGCGGTGCACGCGGCGCTCACCGTGGACGGCGTCGCGGGGCGCACCTTCGACATCGGCGGCGCGCGGACGCTGACGGGTCCCCGGCTGGCCCGGGCGTTCGCCCGGGGTCTCGGCCGTTCGGTGCGGTACGAGCCGCTGGATCCGGCGGAGTTCGAACGGCGGCTCGCCCGGATCGCGGGCGCGGAGGCGGCGGCCGGGGTCGCCGGGATCTACCGCCACCTCGCCACCGGCCGGGAGCCGGAGCTGCTGGCCGGCGACGACGGCTCCTCGGCGGCGCTGCTCTCGCTGAAGCCCGCGTCGGTGGAGGAGTGGGTGACGCGCCGGCCGTGGCAACTGTGGTCGGGCGGCCGGGAGGGCCGCCGATGACCGGGGCGACGGCCGCCCCCGGCCACGACGACGAGCCGAGCTGGGGCGCGTAGCCCCGCCCATTCCCGTGCCCGTTCCCGTGCCCATTCCCGTTCCCGTGCCCGTGCCCGTGCCTCTGTCTGTGCCTGCGCTTGTGCCCGTGCCCGTGCCTCTGTCTGTGCCTGCGCTTGTGCCTGTGCCCGTGCCCGTGCCCGTGCCCGACAGGATCCGCCGCGACGGGCGACGGCGGCCACCACCCCGTGACTCCGGCGGCGGGCCGCGGGCCGTCCCCCGCCGGGCCACCCCCGTACAGGACGCGGACGCGCGACGGACACAGGTCGCGGAGCACGGCCCTCCGCCGCCGGGCGACGCGCCGCGGCCGGAAACGCCGGCCGCCGGTGAACGCACACCCCGCCCGGCGTCCCCGCGGCCGGGAGCGCCCCGCGGCGGACGGGAGCGCGGGCGGCACGGAGGGCGCGGGACCCGGCGCGCGGCGGGGCGGGGTCCGCTCCGGGGGCTTCGCGAGGCCGGTCCGGGAGGCTCCCCGGCCCGGCCCGGGGCGGGAGGGCGGCCCGGCGCCGGATCGCCGCGCCGCCGCCGCGCCCGGGCCGTCGCGGGGCGCGGCCGTTCCGCGCCGGGCCGGGTGCGCCGCCGCCGAGCACCGGCGCGCCGGAGGGCGTTCCCGGCCGCGCCCCCGCGGCCGGGAACGCACCGGATTGCCCGCCCGGGCCCCGGGGGAAGGCTCCTCCGGTGTCCACCACCGGGCCGCCGCCCCCGGAGCGGACCCCGCCCCGCCACGCCGTCGTTCCGCCCACCCGGGTGAACGCGGACCGGGGCGGCCATGCCGTCGGCCCGTCCGCCGCCCGTCAAGCAGTTACAAATATCAGGTAAACCTTTCAAAGCATGACAATCTACTCACCCTGCCCTGTCCGTACAGCCCTCAGGTGAGCCCATGATCGGTCGCATTCCCGTCCTGGACGTCAGCCCTCTCATCGACTGCGGGAGACGACCCGCGAAAGCGGTCGTCGGAGAGACCTTCCGGATCAGCGCCACCGTCTTCCGCGAAGGGCACGAGGCCGTCGCCGCCAATGTCGTCCTGCGCGACCCCGCCGGACGGCCGGGACCCTGGACTCCCATGCGGGAGCAGGGAGCGGGGACCGACCGCTGGAGCGCCGAGGTCACCCCCGACGCCGAGGGGCGCTGGAGCTTCGCCGTCGAGGCCTGGAGCGACCCGGTCGCCGACTGGCTCCGCACCGCGCGGATCAAGATCCCGGCGGGCATCGACACCGTACTGACGCTCACCGAGGGCGCACAGCTGTACGAGCGGGCCGCCGAGGGAGTGCCCAAGAGCGACGGGCGCGAGGCGGTGCTCGCCGCCGCCGACGCCCTGCGGGACCCCGGCCGGCCGCCCTCGGCCCGGCTCGCCGCCGCCCTCGCCCCCGACGCGGCCGGGGCGCTCGCCCGCCACCCGCTGCGCGAACTGGTCACCGTCTCCCGCCCGCTGCCGCTGCTGGTCGAGCGCCGGCGCGCCCTCTTCGGCTCCTGGTACGAACTCTTCCCGCGCTCCGAGGGGGCCGTCCTCACCCCGGGCGCGCCCCCCGTGTCCGGCACCCTGCGCACCGCCGCCGAACGGCTCCCCGCCGTCGCCGCCATGGGCTTCGACGTGGTCTATCTGCCGCCGGTCCACCCCATCGGCGACACCTTCCGCAAGGGCCGCGACAACTCCCTCTCCCCCGGCCCCCACGACGTCGGCGTGCCCTGGGCGATCGGCTCCCGGGACGGCGGCCACGACGCGCTCCACCCCGACCTCGGCGCCTTCGAGGACTTCGACCACTTCGTGGCCACCGCCCGCGCCCTGCGGATGGAGGTCGCCCTCGACTTCGCGCTCCAGTGCTCGCCCGACCACCCCTGGGTGCGCGAACACCCCGAGTGGTTCCGCCACCGCGCCGACGGCACGATCGCCCACGCCGAGAACCCGCCGAAGAAGTACCAGGACATCTACCCCCTGGCCTTCGACCGGGACCTTCGCGGGCTGGTCCGGGAGAGCGTGCGGCTGCTGCGCTTCTGGATGGACCGGGGCGTACGGATCTTCCGGGTGGACAATCCGCACACCAAGCCGGTGGTCTTCTGGGAACAGGTGCTCGCCGAGGTCAACCGCACCGATCCGGACGTGATCTTCCTGGCGGAGGCGTTCACCCGGCCGGCCATGATGCGCGCCCTGGCCGACACCGGCTTCCAGCAGTCGTACACCTACTTCACCTGGCGCACCACGAAGCACGAGCTGACGGAGTACCTCACCGAGTTGTCCGGCGAGTCGGCCGCGTCCCTGCGGCCCAATCTCTTCGTGAACACGCCCGACATCCTGCACGCGTATCTCCAGAACGGCGGCCGGCCCGCGTTCGAGGCGCGCGCGGTGCTGGCCGCCACCCTCTCGCCGAGCTGGGGGATGTACGCCGGGTACGAGCTGTGCGAGAACACGCCGGTCAGGGCGGGCAGCGAGGAGTACCTGCACTCGGAGAAGTACGAGCTGCGCCCGCGCGACTGGGAGGCCGCCGAGCGCTCGGGCGCCACGATCGCACCGCTGATCACCGCCCTCAACCGGATCCGGCGCCGCCATCCGGCGCTCCAGCAGCTGCGCGATCTCCACTTCCACCACACCGACAACGACGCGGTCATCGCCTACTCGAAACGTTCCGCCTCGAACACCGTCGTCGTCATCGTGAACCTCGACCCCCACCACACCCAGGAGGCGACGGTCTCGTTGGACATGCCGCGGCTCGGCCTCGCCTGGCACGAGACCGCTCCGGTGCGCGACGAGCTCACCGGCGAGACCTATCACTGGGGCAGAACCGCGTATGTGCGACTGGAGCCGGGCCGCACGCCCGCGCACATCGTGGTTCTGCGACCGTCCCCGCCGATCGGAGGGTCACCCACATCATGATCGTCAATGAACCCGTCCACGACCTGTTCGAGGACACCCCCGCCAAGGACCGCGACCCCGACTGGTTCAAACGGGCGGTCTTCTACGAAGTCCTCGTCCGGTCCTTCCAGGACAGCAACGGCGACGGCGTCGGAGACCTCAAGGGCATCACCGCCAAGCTCGACTACCTCCAGTGGCTCGGCGTCGACTGTCTCTGGCTCCCGCCGTTCTTCAAGTCGCCGCTGCGGGACGGCGGCTACGACGTCTCCGACTACACCGCGGTGCTGCCCGAGTTCGGCGACCTCGCCGACTTCGTGGAGTTCGTGGACGCCGCGCACCAGCGCGGCATGCGCGTCATCATCGACTTCGTCATGAACCACACCAGCGACCAGCACGAGTGGTTCCTCCAGTCCCGCAGCCACCCCGAGGGGCCGTACGGCGACTACTACGTCTGGGCCGACGACGACAAGCGGTACGAGGACGCCCGGATCATCTTCGTCGACACCGAGACGTCCAACTGGACCTTCGACCCGGTGCGCAAGCAGTACTACTGGCACCGCTTCTTCGCCCACCAGCCCGATCTCAACTACGAGAACCCGGCGGTGCAGGAGGAGATCGTCTCCGCCCTGCGGTTCTGGCTGGACCTGGGCATCGACGGATTCCGGCTCGACGCCGTGCCCTACCTCTACCAGGAGGAGGGGACCAACTGCGAGAACCTTCCCGCCACCCACTCCTTCCTCCGCCGGGTCCGCGAGGAGATCGACGCCCACTACCCCGACACCGTGCTGCTCGCCGAGGCCAATCAGTGGCCCGAGGACGTCGTCGACTACTTCGGCGACTACCGGGCCGGCGGCGACGAGTGCCACATGGCCTTCCACTTCCCGGTGATGCCCCGCATCTTCATGGCGGTGCGCCGGGAGTCCCGCCACCCGGTCTCGGAAATCCTCGCCAAGACCCCGGCCATCCCCCAGAACTGCCAGTGGGGCATCTTCCTGCGCAACCACGACGAGCTGACCCTGGAGATGGTCACCGACGAGGAGCGCGACTACATGTACGCGGAGTACGCCAAGGATCCGCGGATGCGCGCCAACATCGGCATCCGCCGCCGGCTCGCCCCCCTGCTCGACAACGACCGCAATCAGATCGAGCTGTTCACCGCCCTGCTGCTGTCGCTGCCCGGCTCGCCGATCCTCTACTACGGCGACGAGATCGGGATGGGCGACAACATCTGGCTGGGCGACCGGGACGCGGTCCGCACCCCGATGCAGTGGACCCCGGACCGGAACGCGGGATTCTCCTCCTGCGACCCCGGGCGGCTCTATCTGCCGACCATCATGGACCCCGTCTACGGCTACCAGGTCACCAATGTCGAGGCGTCCATGTCCAGCCCGTCCTCGCTGCTGCACTGGACCCGGCGGATGATCGAGATCCGGAAGCAGAACCCGGCCTTCGGACTCGGCTCGTACACCGAACTGCCCTCCTCCAACCCCGCCGTGCTCGCCTTCACCCGGGAGCACAAGGACGACCTGGTGATGTGCGTCCACAACTTCTCCCGCTTCGCCCAGCCCACCGAGCTGGACCTGCGGAGCTTCACCGGCCGTCACCCGGTCGAGCTGATCGGCGGGGTGCGCTTCCCGCCCGTCGGCCAGTGGCCCTATCTGCTCACCCTGGCCGGCCACGGCTTCTACTGGTTCCGCCTCAGGAAGAGCGCCGCCGCCCTCTGACCGCCGGGCGGGGCTCCCCTCCCCCCGCGGGTACGCCCCGGGCCCGCACGACGGACCCGGGACGGACCGCGCACCGAGCGGCCGCCGCCGCCCCGCACCGGGGGGGCACTCGCCCCCCACCCCCGCGCGCCGCCGGACAGTCCACGCCATGATCCGGGACACTCTGCGCATTCGGCGCAGTAGACGTGTACTCGGGGAAAGGACGCGATTCCATGTCGGAGGCTGCATCCACCCGGACTACCACCGGTCTTCTCCCGTCCCTCGCACCGCTGCTGCGCTCCTGGCTGCCGCGCCAGCGCTGGTTCGCCGGGAAGGGCCGGCCGGTCACCGGCTTCTCCCTGATCTCGGCGACCGAGCTGCTGCCCGTCGCCGGCGCGGGCCCCGGACTGCTCCATCTACTGGTCGGCGTCCACCGCCCCGCCGCCGGCAGCACCTCGGCCCGGGACTGCTATCAGCTCCTCCTCGGCGTCCGCCGCGCCCTCCCCCCGCATCTCGCCCCCGCGCTCATCGGCCGCCCCGCCGCCGGACCGCTGGCCGGCCGGACCGTGTACGAGGGCCTGCACGACCCGCGGCTGGCCGAACTGATCCTGGAACGGCTGCGCACCCCCGGCTCGCTCGGACCGCTGCGCTTCGAGCGCTCCGACGACGCCCCGCCCGTCCCCGGCGGACTGCGCGCCCGGCCGCTCGACGCGGAGCAGTCCAACTCCTCCCTGGTCTACGGCGACGCCTACATCCTCAAGATCTTCCGGCGCGTCCAGCCCGGCCCCAACCCCGATCTGGAACTCCCCCTCGCCCTGGCCCGCGCGGGCTGCGCCCGGGTGCCCGCGCCCGTCGCCTGGTACGAGGCCGCCGCGCCCCGCCCGTACACGCTCGGCGTCCTCCAGCCGTTCCTGCGCGGCTCCACCGACGGCTGGGTCCTCGCGCTGGAGGCGCTGGGGACCGGATCGCCCTTCACCGACCAGGCCCGCGCGCTGGGCCGGGTCACCGCCGAGGTGCACACCGCGCTGGCGGACGAGCTGCCCACCGTGGCCCTGGGCCGCCCGCAGACCGAGCGGCTCGCCCGGGGCATGAACCGCAGACTCGACGAGGCCGCGCGGGCGGTGCCCGCGCTGCTGCCCTACGCGCCCCGGCTGCGCGCCGCCTTCGACGCGATCGCCGAACCGGCCCGCGCCGGACGCGGCTGGCGCGCCCAGCGGGTGCACGGCGACCTCCATCTGGGCCAGGCGCTGTACGACCCGCTGCCGCCGCGCCCCGGGAGCCGCTGGTCGCTCATCGACTTCGAGGGCGAGCCCGCCCGCCCCCTCGCCGAACGCAGCCGGCCCCAGCCCGCGGTCCGCGACATCGCCGGGATACTCCGCTCCTTCGACTACGCGGCCCGCACCCACCGCCCCTGGAACCCGGCCTGGGCCGAGCGCTGCCGGGACGCCTACTGCGAGGGATACGCCGAGACCTCCGGCGCCGACCCCCGCGCCGAGCCCGAGCTGCTGCGCGCCTACGAGACGGACAAGGCGGTGTACGAGGTCGTCTACGAGGCCCGGCACCGGCCCGACTGGCTGCCGGTGCCGATGGCGGCCATCGACCGCCTCGCCGCCGCGCTGATCTGACGGCCCCGCACCGACCCCGCCCGACCGGCGCGAACACCTCTGCCCCCACCCGCCCCTTGTGTACCAGCCGTCCGCCGAGGAGACCCGACCACTGTGACCGCCCGCCCCCCGTCCCGCAAGACCTCCCCGCCCGCCCCCGCGGCCCCCGGCGACCCGGCCCGGCAGCGGGCGAGGACCGCCCCGCCGGTCCCCGGCGCGCCCCGGCCCCGGTCCGCCGGCCACGATGTGCGCACCGCCCCGCCGCTCGACCCGGGCGACCGGGAACGGCTGCTGACGGGCGGCCACCACGACCCGCACGCCCTGCTCGGCGCACACCCCGGGCCGGCCGGGACGGTGGTGCGGGCGCTGCGCCCCTCCGCGCGCGCCGTGACCTTCGTCGCCGAGGGTCTGCGGGCCGAGCTGCACGACGACGGCGACGGGCTCTTCTCGGGGACGCTGCCGCCGGACGCCGGCCCCGAGTACCGGCTGCTCGTGACGTACGACGGGGAGGGCGGCCCGCACGAGCGCGAGACGCACGACCCGTACCGCTTTCTGCCCGCCCTCGGCGAACTCGATCTGCATCTGATCCGCGAGGGCCGGCACGAGGAGCTGTGGCGGGCGCTCGGCGCGCACCCGATGACCTGGCAGGGCGTCACCGGGACCCGGTTCACCCTGTGGGCGCCCAACGCGCGCGGGGTCCGGGTCACCGGCGACTTCACCTACTGGGACGGCTCCGGCTTCCCGATGCGCTCGCTGGGCTCGTCGGGGGTGTGGGAGCTGTTCGTGCCGGGCGTCGGCGAGGGCACACTCTACAAGTTCCAGATCATGCGCCCGGACGGCTCGCACACCCTGCGCGCCGACCCGATGGCGCGCCGTACCGAGGTGCCGCCCGCGAACGCCTCCGTGGTCACCGAGTCCCACCATGTGTGGCGGGACGAGGCGTGGATGGCCCGCCGGGGCGACCGCCCGGTCCACGAGTCGCCGTTCTCGGTGTACGAGGTGCACCTCGGCTCGTGGCGGCCGGGGCTCAGCTACCGCAGGCTGGCCGAGCAGCTGCCGTCCTACGTCAAGGACCTGGGCTTCACCCATGTGGAGCTGATGCCGGTGACCGAGCATCCGTTCGGCGGCTCCTGGGGCTATCAGGTGACCGGCTTCTACGCGCCGACCTCCCGGATGGGCACTCCGGACGACTTCCGCCATCTGGTCGACGCGCTGCACCGGGCGGGCATCGGCGTGATCATGGACTGGGTGCCCGCGCACTTCCCGCGCGACGACTGGGCGCTCGCCCGCTTCGACGGCCGCCCGCTGTACGAGCCCGAGGACCCGAGCCGGGCCGACCATCCCGACTGGGGCACGCTGGAGTTCGACTACGGCCGCACGGAGGTGCGGAACTTCCTGGTGGCCAACGCGGTCTACTGGTGCGAGGAGTTCCACATCGACGGGCTGCGGGTCGACGCCGTCGCCTCGATGCTCTATCTGGACTACTCGCGCGAGGACGGCGCCTGGCGGCCCAATGAGCACGGCGGCCGGGAGAACCTGGACGCGGTGGCGTTCCTCCAGGAGATGAACGCGACGGTCTACCGGCGCTGCCCCGGTGTGGTGACGATCGCGGAGGAGTCCACCGCGTGGGACGGCGTCACCCGGGCCACCCACCATGTGGGCCCCGGCGGGTTCGGCGGTCTGGGGTTCGGGCTGAAGTGGAACATGGGCTGGATGCACGACTCGCTCGGCTACGCGGCGCACGAGCCGGTGCACCGCAGGTTCCACCACCACGAGATGACCTTCTCGATGGTGTACGCGTACAGCGAGAACTACATCCTGCCGATCTCGCACGACGAGGTGGTGCACGGCAAGCGGTCGCTGGTGAGCAAGATGCCCGGCGACTGGTGGCAGCAGCGCGCCAACCACCGGGCCTATCTCGGCTTCATGTGGGCCCATCCGGGGAAGCAGCTGCTCTTCATGGGGCAGGAGTTCGCCCAGGGCGCGGAGTGGTCGGAGAGCCACGGCCCGGACTGGTGGCTGCTGGATCCGTCCTACGCGGCGGAGCCCGACCACCGGGGGGTGCGGCTGCTGGTCCGCGATCTCAACACGGTCTACGGCGCGACCCCGGCGCTCTGGCAGCGCGACTCGGCCCCGGAGGGGTTCTCCTGGGTGGAGGGCGACGGGGCCGACGACAATGTCTTCGCCTTTCTGCGCTTCGACGCCTCGGGAGGGCCGCTGCTGTCGGTGAGCAACTTCTCGCCGGTGATCCGCCACGAGTTCCGGCTCGGGGTCCCCGAGTCGGCCCCCTGCTGGGAGGAGATCCTGAACACCGACGCGGGACGGTACGGGGGCGGGGACGTGGGCAATCCGGACCCGCTCAAGGCGGAGCCGGTGGCGTGGCACGGCCAGGGCGCGTCCGTACGGCTGACGCTGCCCCCGCTCGCGACGGTGTGGCTGCGGCCGGTGTGAGCGCGCCCGCGCCCCGGGCCGGTACGCCGCCGCGCCGGTACGGGGCCGGGCGGGCGGCGGGGCCGGGGCGCGGGGCGGTCAGCCGGCGGGGGCCAGGGCCGGGGGCGGCTCGCCGGTGTGGACGACGGTCAGGCGCCGGGTGGCCCGGGTGAGCGCCACATAGAGGTCGCCGGCCCCCAGGAGCGCGGGCTCGACCACGATCACGGAGTCGAACTCCAGCCCCTTGGCCTCGCGGGGTTCGAGCAGGACGACGGCGCGGGAGAGGTCGACGGGCCCCTGGAGGGGGGCCAGCCGGCCGTGGAGTTCGCGCGGGGCGATCACCGCGAGCCGTCCGTCGGCGGAGGTCTCCCGGGCGACGGCGGCCAGCACCGTCTCGGCGAGCCGCCCGGCCGGCTCGGCGCGTTCGATCCGGGGCGGGACCCCGGTGGAGCGCACGGAGCGCGGCGGCTCGAAGCCGGGGCGGCTCTCCCGGAGCACGGCGGCGGCCACCGCCATGATCTCGGCGGGGGTGCGGTAGTTGACGCCGAGCCGGGTGAGCCGCCAGCGGTCGCCGACGTACGGCCGAAGGATCTCCTCCCAGGAGGCCGGCTCGGCTCCGTCCCCGGTCTGCGCGGGGTCGCCGACCAGGGTCATCGACCGGGTCGGGCAGCGGCGCATCAGCAGCCGCCAGGCCATCGCGGACAGCTCCTGGGCCTCGTCCACGATGATGTGGCCGAACGCCCAGGTGCGGTCGGCCGCGGCGCGCTCGGCCGCGCTCCGGCGGTCGGCCTCGTCGTGGCGTTCGGCCATCCGCTCGGCGTCGATGACGTCGTGCGCGGCGAGCAGCTCGGACTCCTCGTCCTCGTACTCGTAGGTCCGGGAGCCCTCGGAGAGGTCGAGCACGCCCTGCGCGTAGGCGATCCGCTCATGCCGTTCGGCCTCGGCGGCGGCGCGTTCGGCGCTGTCGTCCACGCCGAGGAGTTCGGCGGCCTCGTCCAGCAGCGGCACATCGGCGGGGGTCCACGGCCCGGCGGTCCGGCGGATCAGCGCCGCCTCGTGCTCGGGGAGCTGCCGCTCCGGTTCGGCGAGCACTTCGGCGACGAGCCGTTCGGGGGTGAGCGAGGGCCAGAGCAGCTCGACGGCGGCGTGCACCTCGGCGCTGACGGCGATCTCCTTGCCGAGCTGGGCGAGATCGTCGGGGCCGAGGAGATTCGGTCCGCCGTACGGGTCGGCGCCGAGGCGGTCGGCGAGCTGCGCGGTGAGCGCGTCGATGATCCGGAAGGCGAAGTGCGGGCGGGCGAGATTGTGCGGCAGCCCGGTGGCACGGGCCCGATCGCGGGCCTCGTACGCCATCTCCCGGTGCAGCAGCAGCGTGCCGTACTGCCCGTGGTCGATCTCCAGGGCGGCCTCGGGCACGGTTCCGGCGGCCTCGAAGTCGATGTCGGGCACGGTCTCGGGGAGCGCCTGGCGGTCGCGCACGGCGCGGGCGAGGACCTCGGCCATCTCGGCGCGGCCCTTGACCCGGGCGGCGGCGGGGGTGTCGGCGCCGTCGGCGCGTACGCCGGGGAACAGCTCGGCGACGGTGGCGAGCAGCACACCGGTCTCGCCGAGCGAGGGCAGCACCTCGCCGATGTAGCCGAGGAAGGCCGGATTCGGTCCGACGACGAGGACGGCGCGCCGGGCGAGCTGTTCCCGGTGGGCGTAGAGGAGGAACGCGGCCCGGTGCAGGGCGACGGCGGTCTTCCCGGTGCCCGGCCCGCCCTCGACGACGAGGACGCCGTGGCGCGGGGCGCGGATCACCCGGTCCTGCTCGGCCTGGATCGTCCGGACGATGTCGGCCATCCGTCCGGTGCGGGCGGCCCCGAGCGCGGCGAGCAGCACGGCGTCTCCGCCGGGGTCCTCGTGGCCGGTGCGGGTGGCGTCGCCCAGATCGAGGATCTCGTCGTGGAGCGCGGTGACGACGCGTCCCTCGGTGGTGATGTGACGGCGCCGGGCCAGGCCCATCGGCTCGTGTCCGGTGGCGAGATAGAAGGGGCGGGCGACGGGGGCGCGCCAGTCGACGAGCAGCGGGGTGCGTTCGGCGTCGTCCTCGCGGATGCCGATCCGGCCGATGTGGTGGCGGGCGCCGTCACGCATGTCGAGCCGGCCGAAGCAGAGTCCGGTCTCGACGGCGTTCAGCGCGGAGAGGCGCGCGGAGTGCTCGGCGATGCTCACATCGCGCTCGATCCGGGCCTGGTGTCCCGTTCCGGACGGCCGGGCCACGGCGTCGACGGCGGTCTCCGCCCGCTCGCGGAGGGTGTCGAGACGCCGGTGGAGCAGGGAAATGAATTGCTGCTCCTTCTGCAATTCCACGGTTGACCATTCCATGGTTGACAATTCAGCTCCAGACGCGATACGGTGACACCAGTGAGGTTTTCTCCGTCCATTATGGAAATGAACAGGGAAACACCCA
This sequence comes from Streptomyces sp. NPDC014894, assembly GCF_043080985.1. Lineage (NCBI taxonomy): Bacteria > Bacillati > Actinomycetota > Actinomycetes > Kitasatosporales > Streptomycetaceae > Streptomyces > Streptomyces sp. NPDC014894. Next base: position 206,389 of record NZ_JBIBWD010000001.1, on the reverse strand, counting down.
ATATACGCAGAGAGCAGCCCCTTCCGTCAATTCGGCAGGGGTATTTTCATGCCGTGGGACGACTGGGCGCGGGGCGGTGCCGCCGAGGGCCCGCGCCCTCGGCGACTGCGGGGGCGCGGGCATGGCCGCTGTCGCGGCCGGGGTTGGGGATTGGGCGGTTTCAGCTGATTTGCCGCTTCCGCGGCCTCGGCGCTTCCTGCGGATTCGGCGCGCCCTGCGGCCTCTGCACGTCCTGTGCAGTTGGCACGTCACGTGGCCTCGGAACTTCCCGTGGCCTCGGTGCCTCCTGCCGATTCGGCACCTCCTGCGGCCTCAGCGCCTCCCGTGAACTCGGCACGCCCTGTGGCCTCTGCACGTCCTGCGCATTCGGAGCGTCCCGTGGCCGCAGCGCTCCCCGTGCATGAGGCATGTCCCGTGGCCTCGGCGCCTCCTGCGGCCTCAGCGCTTCCCACGGATTCGGATCTTCCCGCAGGTTCGGTACTTCTCGTGGCCTCAGTGCCTCTTGCGGATTCGATACCTCCCGTGACCTCGGCGTCTCCCACGGATTCGGCACTTCCGTGGCCTCGGCGCCTCCTGCGGATTCGGGGCTTCCCGCGACTCCGGTGCCTCCCGTGGATTCAACGCTTCCGCGACCGCAGCGCCTCCCGCGGATTCGGGGCTTCCCGTGAACCCAGCGCCTCCCCCGGATTCCGCGCTCCCGCGGATTCCGCGCTTCCCGCGGCCACTGCGTCGCGCGCGGCCGCGGTGCATTCAGTGGATTTAGTGGTTGAAGACCGAGCCCAGTGCGCTCTCCGGGGCGGCGATCGCGCCGAGGGTGCCATTGCCGAAGGTGACGGACTTGTCGACGGTCGGTCCGGCGGAAGTGCCGCGGAGAATCCAGAGGGCTCCGGCCGCGTCGTTCTCCCCCTCCGCGCCGACGATCAGCTCCGCGCGGCCGTCGCCGTTGAGATCGGCCGACTTGGTCGCCGAGCCGAACAGATCGCGCTTCTCCGCCGTGCCGGGGACGCCCCGGGTGCTCTGGTTGAAGCCCTTGGCCCCGGCGCCGGTGAGCCCCTTGCGGGCGCCGCGCAGAGTGATCACCGCGCCGGTCGCCGTGATGCCGTCGAAGCTCTCGCCCGGGACGCCGACCGAGACTTCCGCGTATCCGTCGCCGTCGAGATCGCCGACCGAGACGCCCGAGCCGAAGGCGTCGTCCGCCTCGGCCGTGCCCGGGATTCCGGCGCTGTCCTGGTTGAAGGAGCGCGCCCGGGCCCCGGCCGGGCCCTTGGCGGAGCCGGGCACGACGGTGATCATGCCGCCGTTGGCGAGCGGGATGCCCAGATCGCTGTCGTATCCGTCGACGGCGCGGCCCGTGACGATGTCTTCGAAGCCGTCGCCGTCGATGTCGCCGAGGTCGAGATTCTCCCCGCCCTCCAGCACGCCGCCCAGGCCGTCCTCGACGACCGCGGCGGGGGCGGGCCCGTTCCGGCCGCCCTTCCAGACCACGGTGCGGCGGGCGTCGTACTCGTCGGTGTCATGGCGTACGGCGGCGATGTCGGTCCGTCCGTCGCCGTTCACGTCCCCGGCGGCGAGATCCATCACCACGGTGGAGTCGAACGAGCCGACGGACGAGTCCGCGGCGGCGGAGCCGTCCCGGCGGAACGGCCCGGAGAGGACCCGCAGACCGCTGTCGCCCTCCACGGTCGCGACGTCGAAGTCGCCGTCGCCGTCGAAGTCGCCCGTCACCACGTGCGCGCCGACCCGGTCGTACTCCGCCGCGCCGTCCAGCGGGGTCGCGGCGCCCCCGAGACCCTTCGCGCCGCCCCAGATCACCGAGAGCGCGCCGGCCCGGTCCCGGGCGCCCACGTCCTCGCCGGGGGCGCCGACGACCAGATCCGTGTAGCCGTCGCGGTCGAGATCGGCGGTGGCGAGGGCCGAGCCGTACGCGTCCCCGGCCTCGGCGGCGCCGGGCATCCCCGGCCGGTCCTGGTGGAACAGCTTCCGCACGCCGGGCAGGGGCTTGCTCTTGGAGCCGTACAGCACCGCGACGTATCCGGCCTTCTTCGTGCCGTCGGCCGTGCCGGCGGGGGCGGAGACCGCCACGTCCCGGAAGCCGTCGCCGTTGAAGTCCTCGGGCCGCGCGGACGCCGGCTTCCCCGCGGTCCGCTCCCCGACGGCCTGCTCCCCGGCGGCGGACGCGGCCCGCGCGGGGGCGGCGAACGCGGCCGGAGCGGCCAAGGAGCAGACGACCGCGGTCGCCACGGCCACCGCCAGCCCCGATGTCACCCTGTGCGAGTTCGTGTTCATGGTGCGGTCCTCCCGTGAGCGCGCGGCTCTCACCCCGGTGGTTCTGACCGCGCGTCTGCTTGACCCGTGAACCCGCGGAACGGTTGCCCCGCGGCTGGATCATCACCCTTACGGGGCGGGCGCGTTGACGCCCCGCCGGGACGCCGCCCCGGACCCGGGCGGGAGGCCGGTCCCGGACGCCGGACGCCCGGCTTCCGGAAGATCACGCGAAATTCCCCTACAACCTTTCCGGCGCGCCACGCATCAAAGTTGCAACGAGGTGCCACAGAAGGCCCCGTTATGAGCCCATCCATCCCGAAGAGGTCGTATGCCCCACCAAGAGCAGGCAGAGCCGGGCGCCGGAGCGGCGCGGTCGCGCGCCCGCGCCGCGGAGCGACTCGCCCGGAGCAACCCCGAGGCGTCCTGGCCGGTGACCGCCTACCGCCGGGCGCTGCCGGTGCGGCTCCGCCGCCGGGTGGCGCGGGTCGTCTCCCGCGAAGTCCGGATGCAGACCAAGCAGCTGCTCTCGGTGTGGCCCAGCGCCGGCCCCAGTCTGAGCACCGTCCGCGCCGAACGGGAGATACGGCGGCACCCGCGTCCGCTGCTCGGCGCCGACCGCCCGCTCGGCCGGGTGCGCGGAGTGCCGAAGGTGCTGCTGGCGTCCCCGGGCGTCTCACCGCTCCAGGCCCGCAACGCCAACGCGGCGGCGGTCTGCGAGGCCCTGGAGGGCGCGGAGGTGGACTACTTCTGGGTGCGCGGCCGGCGGAACGATTCCGCGGTGATCGCCGTCCCCGAGCGCGACCGCGACCGGGTGCACCTGGCCCTCGCCGAGCTGTGCGAGCGGCTGCCGGGCTATGTCTCCCCCATGGACGGCCGCACCGCGACGCCCCGCGAGTCCTCCCCCGGATTCGCCGCGGCCACCTGGAAGCGGCTGGCGGCCGCGCGGGTCATCCGGATGACCTGGTACCACAGCGATCCGTCGGGACGGCTGGTGCTCGGCCCCAAGTACGGCTGCGACGTGGAGTTCTGGGCCGAGGAGGAGGGCCGGCTCGTCGCCCCGCGCTCCCAGCCGGTGGCCGACGAGGTCCCGCTCCACGACACCCCGGTCCAGGAGTCGGGGGCGCTGTTCACCCGGCTCGCCTCCCCCGACACCGAGATGCCGACGGTGCGCACCCGCCGGGAGTTCGCCTCGCCCCGGCCCGACGACATCCGGTTCCCCGTCGACGCCGTCTACACCTGGGTCGACGGGCAGGACCCGGCGTGGCTGCGCCGGCGGCAGGAGGCCCAGGGTCAGCCGTACCACGAGGAGGCGGCGAACACCGCGCGCTTCGCCAGCCGCGACGAGCTGCGCTACTCGCTCCGCTCGCTGCGGCAGAACGCGCCCTGGATCCGCCGGGTCTTCCTGGTCACCGACGACCAGACGCCGTCCTGGCTGGACCCGTCGGCCGAGGGCATCACCCTCGTCAGCCACCGGGACATCTTCACCGACCCCAGTGTGCTGCCGACCTTCAACTCGCATGCGATCGAGAGCCAGCTCCACCACATCGAAGGTCTGTCGGAGCACTTCCTCTACTTCAACGACGACATGTTCCTCGGCCGGCCGGTCACCCCGCAGGACTTCTTCCACGCCAACGGGCTGACCAAGTTCTTCCCCTCCCCCGCGCTGATCCCCATGGGGGACCCCGGCGACGAGGACGTGCCGGTCTCGGCGGCGGGCAAGAACAACCGGGAAGTGCTGGACTCCCGTTTCCACACGGTGATCACGCACAAGATGAAGCACATCCCCTACCCGCTGCGGCGCAGTGTCCTCGCGGAGATAGAGACGGTCTTCGCCGACCGCCACCGGGCCACCGCGGCGGCCCGCTTCCGCAGCCTGGACGATCTCTCGATCGCCTCGTCCTTCCACCACTACTACGCCTACCAGACCTCCCGCGCGGTGCCGGGCCAGGTCAGCTACGCCTATGTGGACCTGGCCCACCCGGACACCGGCCGCCGGCTCGGCCAGCTGCTGGCGCGCCGCAACCGGCAGGCGTTCTGCATCAACGACACCATCTCGACCGACGAGGACGTGGAGGGCCAGCAACTGCTGCTCGAACCCTTCCTGGAGGCGTACTTCCCCGTGCCCAGCCTCTTCGAGCGCTCCCCGGCGAGCGGTGCGCCGCGCCGGGAGCCCGCCGGGGAGCGGCGGCGCGAGCCGGCCGGCACGCCGTCGCTCGGGGCGGCCGGGGAGCCGCCCCGGGAGGCGACGGCGGCGCTCAGTCCGTGAGCGCGTCCGCCAGCTCCTGGAGCAGCCTGCGCCGGGGCCGGGTCCCCACCATCGAGGCCACCGGCTCGCCCCGGCGGAAGACCATCAGGGTCGGCGTCGAGAGCACTCCGTAGCGCATCGCCGTCCCCGGGCTGATGTCCACGTCGAGCCGGACCACCTTGAGCCGGTCGGCCTCGTCCTGGGCGACCGCGCTCAGCACCGGCCCCAGCTGGCGGCACGGGCCGCACCATTGGGCCGTGAACTGGACCAGCACCGGGAGCGGCGCGCCCAGCACCTCCGTGTCGAAATCCGCGTCGGTCACATCGCCGACGCTCGCGATACCGGTCATTCCGTCGCCTTCCGTCCGTTGTCGAATGCACACCGTGGTTCCGGACCGGCGGTGAACTCCGCCTCGGCCCGTGCGAGTTCCCCGCCCACCTGGGCGCGGATCGACCGGAGCCGCCCGATGAGGGCGTCCAGCTCGGCGAGCTTGGCCCGGTAGACGGCGAGCGAGGCAGGGCAGGAGTCGCCCGCCGGATGACCGGCGCGCAGGCACTCCACGAACGGACGGGTCTCCTCCAGCTCGAACCCGAAGTCCCGCAGGGTCCTGATCTGCTGGAGCAGCCTGAGGTCGCTCTCCTGGTAGTCGCGGTAGCCGTTCACCGTGCGGCGCGCGGGCAGCAGCCCGCGCGATTCGTAGTAGCGCAGGGTGCGGGCCGTGGTTCCGGCCCGCCGCGCCAGCTCGCCGATTCGCATGACAGCGACCGTAATCCTTGACGTGGACGTCAGGGCAAGGACCGGGGGCCGGCGGTCAGGGGTTGACGATCGCCTCGTGGGTGCTGGACCAGTCGTCGGCCGCGTGGCCCAGCGCGATGGCGCGGTCGGTCGTCCTCTTGATGCCCTCCAGCTGGGCGACGTCCAGGCCCCGGGCCTTCGCGGCGTGCAGGATGTGGTCGACGGAGGCGGCCATCACCCCGAGGTTGGCCTGTGCGCCCGGGTACTCGCCCGCGTCGATGCCTGCGGCCGAGCCCTCCAGCACATAGGGGAGGATCTGCGTGATCGTGCCCATGAAGGGGGCGACGTCGGCGGCCTTCACTCCCTCGGACTTCGCCAGCGAGAGCCCGTGCACCAGGCCGGAGATCGCGCCGTAGAAGTAGTCCAGCAGGGACAGGTCGTAGACGGCGGCCAGCGCGGCGTCCTCGCCGACGAAGGCCGTCTTGCCGCCGAGCGCCCTCAGGGCAGGCTCGTGGCGCTCGAAGGACGCGCGGGAGCCCGCGTAGAAGAGCAGCGAATCGGGGGCCCCGACGGCCGGGGTCGGGACCATCACCGCCCCGTCCAGATAGTCGATCGAGTGCTCCGCCGCCCAGGCCGCCGCCGTGCGGGAGCGCTCGGGCAGGTCGGAGGTGAGATTGACCAGGACCCGGCCCCGGAGGGCGTCGGCGAGCGGGGCGAGGATCGCGTCGGAGGCGTCGTAGTCGAAGACGCAGACGACGACCAGCTCACCGGCGCGTACGGCCTCCTCGGCGGTGGCGGCCACGGTCGCGCCCCGGGCGGACAGCTCGCCGCCCTTGCCCGGGGTGCGGTTCCAGACGGTGGTGGGGTGGCCCGCCGCGAGGAAGGCGCCGGCCAGAGCGGCGCCCATCGCGCCGAGGCCGAGAACGGTGACGGACGTGTTTTCAGGGGTTGTTGCCATGTCCGCCATGGTTTCCCGGCGCATACCTTGCCGCAAGTACCTACAATAAAGTGAGGTACTCACCAAAAGGTAAGCATCAGAGTCGCGCGCCGGACCCTCGACGGCCTCAGGGGAGATCGCTCCGGCCCCCCAGGTTGTCAATCATCCGGCGCAGCACCTGGAGCGCGGCCGTGTACTCCTCGGTCCCGACGCCCTCGTGGATCCGCCGGGTGACCTCGGCCGTCCGGGCCCGGGCGCGGGCCCGGCCCGCCTCGCCCCCGCCGGTCAGGGTGAGCGCGCCCTGCGCCGGCCCGGCGGGTTCGGCGAGCCAGCCCCGGCGCACGAGGTCGTCGAAGACCTCGTCGAAGTCGGTGTCCTGGTCGTCGAAGGTGATCAGCCGGGCGGCGAGCGGGCCGCGCGTCCAGTGGCCGGGGCGGCCCGCGACATGGTTGAGGATCCACCAGTGGGGCTGGGTGAGCGCCTCCTCGGCCAGTCCGGCCCGGATGGCGGCGACGATCGTCCGGTACGCCTCGCCGCTCCAGTAGCCGATGGGCTGGGCGGCCAGTTCCTGCTCCGTGTAGGTCTTCATGGCACGACCGTAGAAGCTCAAGCAAACTTGAGGTCAAGGGCGCGGAGCGAGGGCGGGACGAGGGGGACCCGGGCCCGGGAGGGCCCAGGACAGGCGCCGGACCAAGCCGAGACCAGGGCGGGACCCGGTCAGGACCCGGGCGGGGCCGCGGAATCCGGTCCCGCGCGCGCCGGACCGTGCCCCGATACGCCGAAACCCGCGCCCACCCTCCCCCGTGGGGGAAGAGGAGGGGGGCGCGGGAGTATCGGCGGCCGGAATCAGACCTTGGCGCCCACGCCCGAGTCCTGGCGCGGCCCGGTGACGGCCGGGCTCTCCGCCCCGGCCCGCGGCTCCTCGGCGGCGGGCCCGCCGTGACCGTCGTCCAGCAGCGTCGTCTCGTCGAACGGCAGCCGCCCGGCCAGCACTTCGCCCACCCGCTCCTTGTCGATCTCCTTGGTCCAGGTGCCGACCAGCACGGTCGCCACCGCGTTGCCCGCGAAGTTGGTCACCGCGCGCGCCTCGCTCATGAAGCGGTCGATGCCGACGATCAGGCCGACCCCGTCGACCAGTTCGGGGCGGTGCGACTGGAGCCCGCCGGCCAGCGTCGCCAGGCCCGCGCCCGTGACGCCCGCCGCGCCCTTCGAGGCGATGATCATGAAGATCAGCAGCGAGATCTGCTCGGACGCGCTCAGCGGATCGCCCATCGCGTTGGCGATGAAGAGCGAGGCCATCGTCAGATAGATCGCGGTGCCGTCGAGATTGAAGGAGTACCCGGTCGGAACGGTGATGCCGACCACGGGCTTGCTGACGCCCATGTGCTCCAGCTTCGCGATCAGCCTCGGCAGCGCCGACTCCGACGACGAGGTGGAGAGAATCAGCAGGAACTCCCGGCCCAGATACTTCAGCAGCGAGAACAGATTGACCCCGGCGACCAGCTTCAGCAGTCCGCCCAGAATCACGAAGACGAAGAGCGCGCAGGTCACATAGAAGCCGATCATGATGACGGCGAGCGACTTCAGCGCGTCGAGCCCGGTCTCGCCGACCACGGCCGCGATCGCGCCGAAGGCGCCGACCGGGGCGGCCCACATGATCATGGCCAGAATGCGGAACACCAGCCGCTGGATGTGCCCGATGCCGCGCAGCACCGGCTCGCCCGCCGCGCCCATCGCCTGCAGCGCGAATCCGGCCATCAGCGCGACCAGCAGGGTCTGGAGCACCTCGCCGCCGGTGAAGGCGGAGACCATCGTGGTGGGGATGATCCCCAGCAGGAAGTCCGCCGTGGACTCGCCGCCCGCGCCGTCGGCGGCCTTGTCGCCCGCCGCCTTCGCGGCCTCGGTGATCTGGAGTCCGGAGCCCGGCTCCACGAAGTTCCCGACGAGCAGACCGATCGCGAGCGCGACGGTCGACATCACCAGGAAGTAGCCGAGCGCCAGCCCGCCGACCGCGCCGACCTTGGCGGCCTTGCGCACCGATCCGATGCCCAGCACGATCGTGCAGAAGATGACCGGCGAGATCATCATCTTGATGAGATTGACGAACCCCGTGCCGATGGGCTTCAGCTCGACGGCCACCCCCGGTGCCACGAAGCCCACCGTGATGCCGAGCACCACCGCCGCGATGACGGCGATGTAGAGATAGTGCGTACGGTCCCTTCTGCCTGCCACAGCAGCCACGGGGTCCCTCCTCAGACAAAAATGAAAACCGGTCCACGTCCCATATGGATTTCCGCGACTATCCATCACGGTTGTGACCCCGGTCACCCTTACGTGCGTTTCGTTCATACGAAACACGGCAGGCAGACTTGGGCCATGCGCGTTCCCCGCCCCCGCAGCCTCGCGGGACAGCTCTTCGCGATGCAGGTCGTCCTGGTCGCCGCGGTGGTGGCGGGCTGCGCCCTCTTCGCCTATGTCACCGACCGCTCCCAGGCCGAGGAGACCGCCCGGCTCCAGACGACGGCGACCGCGTCCGCCGTCGCCCGCTCCCCCTCCGTCATCGCCGCCGCCCGCTCCGCCGACCCCACCCGGGCGCTCCAGCCGTACGCGGAGGGGCTGCGCCGGGACGCGGGCGTCAACTTCGTCGTGGTGATGGCCCCGGACGGCACCCGCTGGACCCACCCGGAGCCCGACGAGATCGGCCGCGAGTATCTGGGCCACACCGAGCAGGCGCTGCGCGGCGAGATCTACAGCGAGAGGCATCTGGGCGTGCTCGGCCCGTCCATCCGCACGGTGGTCCCGGTGTACGACGAGGGGCGCGTCGTCGCCCTGGTCAGCGCGGGCATCACCATCCAGCGGATCAGCGAGCAGATACGGGAGCAGGTCGCCGCGCTGCTCGCGATGGCGGGCGGCGCGCTGGCGCTCGGCGGCGCCGGCACCTATGTGATCAACGCCCGGCTGCGGCGGCACACCCACGGCATGAACGCCGGTGAGCTGAGCCGGATGCACGACTATCACGAGGCGGCGCTGCACGCGGTCCGCGAAGGGCTGCTGATGCTCGACGGCCGGCGCAGGATCGCCCTGGTCAACGACGGCGCGCGGGAGCTGCTGGGGCTGGACTGCGCGGCGGTCGGCCGCCCGGTGGCCGAGCTGGGGCTGCCCGCGCCGCTGACCGGGGCGCTGCTGGCCTCCGAGCCCCGGGTCGACGAGGTCCATCTCACCGCCGACCGGGTCGTCGTGGTCAACACCAGCCCGGTGGTCGGCGGCGAGCACCGGGGCACGGTGGTGACCCTGCGCGATCACACCGAACTCCAGTCCCTCTCCGGCGAGCTGGACTCCGAGCGGAAGTTCAGCCAGGCGCTGCGGTCCCAGGCCCACGAGGCGGCGAACCGGCTGCACACCGTCGTCTCGCTGATCGAACTCGGCCGTACGGACGAGGCCGTCGACTTCGCCACGGCGGAGCTGGAGCTGGCGCAGGCGCTGACCGACCGGGTCGTCGGCGCGGTGGGCGAACCGGTGCTGGCGGCGCTGCTGCTGGGCAAGGCGGCGCAGGCCAATGAGCGGGGGGTGGAGCTGGTGCTCGCGGCGGACAGCCGGATCGACGACGGGGTGCTCCCGGCGTCGCTGCCGGCCCGGGACCTGGTGACGATCCTCGGCAATCTGATCGACAACGCGGTGGACGCGGCGGCCCGGGACACCACGGCGCTCGCGCTCGCCCCGGCCGTACGGGACTCCCCCGCCGGGGAGTCCGCGCCCGGGACCTGCGCGCGGCCTCGGGTCACCGTCACCGCCCGCGCCGACCGGGACGAGCTGCTGATCCGGGTGGACGACACCGGCGCGGGCGTCGATCCGGCCCGCGCCGACGAGGTGTTCCGCCGGGGCTTCTCCACCCGGGGCGCGGGCCGGGGCCTCGGTCTGGCCCTGGTGCGCCAGGCGGTGCACCGGAGCCGGGGCACGGTGGTCCTGGGGCGCGGCGCGGACGGCGGCGCGGAGTTCACCGTACGGCTGCCGCTGCACTCCGGGACGCCCGGATGAACCTGACGACGCGGGCCCCCGCGCCCGCCCCCGTACCGCGCCAAAACGCACCCGTCCCCGCCCCCACCAGCACGAAGGCCCCCGTATGAACACGGACACCGGCAACGATCCCGAGGCTCTGCGCGTGCTCGTGGTGGAGGACGACCCCGTCGCCGCCGACGCGCACGCCCTGTACGTGGGGCGGATCGGCGGCTTCCGGGTCGCCGGGGTGGCCAACTCCCGGGCCGAGGCGGTCCGGGTGCTGGAGCGCACCCGGGTCGATCTGCTGCTGCTCGACCTCTATCTGCCCGACGGCCACGGTCTGCATCTGCTGCGGTCGCTGCGCGCGGCCGGGCATCCGGCCGATGTCATCGCCGTCACCTCCGCCCGCGATCTGGCGATCGTGCGCGAGGGCGTCTCGCTCGGCGTGGTGCAGTACGTCCTCAAGCCGTTCACCTTCGCCACGCTCCGGGACCGTCTCTCCCGTTACGCGGAGTTCCGCGCGGCGGCCGGCGAGGCCAGCGGGCAGGACGAGGTGGACCGGGCGCTGGGGGCCCTGCGCGCGCCGCGCGGCGGCGCGCTGCCCAAGGGGCTGAGCGGTCCGACGCTGGAGTCGGTCACGCGCTCGCTGCGGGAGGCGGCGGGCGGGCTGACCGCGGCGGAGGCGGGCGCGGCGGTCGGGATCTCCCGGATCACCGCCCGCCGCTATCTGGAGCATCTGGTCACCGAGGGCCGGGCGGAGCGCAGTCCGCAGTACGGCCAGATCGGGCGGCCCGAGTTGCAGTACCGATGGATTCCCGCCACGCGCTGAGCGGCCGCGGCCGCCGTCTCCCCCGCTCGCCGGGCCGGCGCCGCCTTCGGACGCCCGGCGGCTCGGGTGCGCACACCCGGCCGCCGCACTGACGACCGTGCTCCCCGGGGGATTGACCCGGTCGGCGGCCGGACCTACGGTCCAACGGCAGCCCTCGAAGGCCCGGTTCGTCCGGAGTCCGCTCAGAGGAGGTCGTGACCGTGCGCCCCACCGCCCCACTGACCCTCGCCCTCGCGTTCACCCTCTCGGCCGCCGTCGGTCTCACCGCCTGCTCGGGCGGCTCCGGCGACGACCCCGACACGGTGAAGGTGGTCTACAAGCGCTCCACGGACAACGAGAACCGCTTCATGGACCGTCATCTGGAGGCGATGAAGCGGCAGTTCGAGAAGGCCCGCCCGGGCAAGCGCGTGAAGCTCGTCCCGGTGCAGGCCCCGGACGACGACTACGCGGCCAAGACCCAGCAGATGATGCGCTCCGCGAAGACCGCGCCGGATCTGGTGTACGAGGACACCTTCCGCATCGGCTCCGACATCGCGGCCGGGTATCTCCGTCCGCTGGACGACCGGTTGGGCCGGTGGAAGGAGTGGGGCTCCTTCCAGGACACCGCGAAGAAGGCGGTCCGCGGCCCGGACGGGCGGACGTACGGCGTCCCGGACGGCACCGACACCCGCGGTCTCTGGTACAACCGGGCGGTCTTCGCGAAGGCGGGTCTGCCCGCCGACTGGCGGCCCGAGAACTGGGCGGACGTCCTGGCGGCGGCCCGTACCGTCAAACGGAAGGTCCCCGGAGTCATCCCGCTCAATGTCTACACCGGCCGGGGCCCCGGCGAGGCCGCGGTGATGCAGGGCTTCGAGATGCTGCTGTACGGGACCGGGCCCGATCCCCTCCACGACCCGCGCACCGGGAAGTGGGTGACCGGCGGCCGGGGCTTCCAGGACGCGCTGGAGTTCGTCCGGACGGTGTACGCGGACCGGCTCGGACCGGATCCCGCCGACGCCCTCGATCCGCACATCACCACCCGGGTCGCCGGCGAGTGGCTGCCCGAGGGGAAGCTCGCGATCGCGCTCGACGGCTCCTGGATGGGCCAGCACTGGACCGGCGAGGGCTCGGGCGGCTGGCCCGGGTGGAGCCGTGAGCTGGGCCGGACCGCGATGCCCACCCAGTACGGCCAGTCGCCCGGCGCGGTGTCGATGTCCGGCGGCTGGGCCTGGTCGGTCCCGGCGAAGGCGGGCAACGCCGATCTGGCCTTCGCCTTCGTCGAGACGCTCCAGACCCGGGCGAACGCCACCCGCTGGTGTGTGGTCGGCGCGCAGATCGCGGTCCGCGAGGACGTCGCCGCCGATCCCGGGTACCGGGACTCCATGCCGGGCGTCGAGTTCTTCACCGGGCTGGTGCGCTACACCCACTACCGGCCCGCGCTGCCCGTCTATCCCCGGGTGTCGGCGGCGATCGGCGAGGCGATGGAGCGGGTGACCACGGGCGACGCGTCGGCGGCCGAGGCGGCGAGAGCCTACGACGAGCGGCTCGAAGAGGTCACGGACGGCGCGGTCGCCGACCGGTGAGCGCCCTGACCGGACGGCTGCGGCGCTGGTCGCCGATCGTCCCCGCCACCGTACTGCTGCTGCTCTTCCTCGCCGGGCCGATCGCCTACTGCGTCTGGATCGCCTTCACCGACACGCGGCTGACGGGAGTCTCCGGCGCGCGGTTCGTGGGCCTGGACAACTTCCGCCGGGCCTTCGCCGACGACGGATTCCGCAACGCCGTATGGCTCACCCTCGTCTTCACCTTCGTCTCCGCCGTCGTCGGGCAGAACACCCTGGGGCTGGCGCTGGCCGGGCTGATGCGGGCGGCCTCCCGTCCGGTCCGCACGGTCACCGGCGCCCTGGTCATCGCGGCCTGGGTGGTGCCGGAGGTCGTCGCCGCGTTTCTGCTCTACACCTTCTTCCGCCGGGAGGGGACGCTGAACGCGGTGCTGGACTGGCTGGGGCTGCCGGGACAGAACTGGCTCTTCACCCTGCCGATCCTGGCGGTGTCCTTCGCCAATGTGTGGCGCGGCACCGCGTTCTCGATGCTGATCTACTCGGCCGCGCTCTCCGCGATCCCGCGCGAGGTGGTGGAGGCGGCGGAGGTCGACGGAGCGAGCGGGGCGCGCCGGCTGCGCCACATCACCCTGCCGCTGATCCGCCGGTCGATCGGCACCAATCTGATGCTGAACACGCTCTCCACGCTCTCCGTCTTCGGGCTGATCTGGGCGATGACCCGCGGCGGCCCCGGCGGCCGGAGCCAGACGCTGCCGGTCTTCATGTACGACCAGGCGTTTCTGCAGAGCCTGATCGGATACGGCACGGCGGTCGCGCTGCTGCTCCTGCTGGTCGGGTCCCTCTTCTCCGTCGTGTATCTGCGACTGCTGCGGGCGGACGCGTGACGCCCCCGGCCGGACGCCGCCCGCGCGGGCCCCGCGGCGGCCGCGAGGCCCGGGCCCGGCTCGCCGCGAACGCCGCCCTGCTGCTCACGGCCGCCGCGTTCGCCCTCCCCCTGCTCTGGCTGCTCCTCGCGTCGGTGGACCCGGACGCGGACTCCCGGGTCCGGGCCCCGTCCTCCGTCAGCGGCGAGCACTTCGGCGCGGTGCTCACCGACGAGATCACCTTCACCCCCATGCTCAACAGCCTGCTCCTGTGCGGCGGGGCGACCGCGGTGGCGGTGGGGTGCGCCGCGCTCGCCGCGTATCCGCTCTCCCGGCAGCGCTCGGCCTGGGGGCGCGGCTATCTGCTGACCATCCTCTTCACGACCTGTCTGCCCATCACCGCGGTCATGGTCCCCGTCTACGGACTCTTCGTCCAGGTCAATCTCATCGACTCGATGTACGGGACGGGGCTGTTCCTCGCCGCCTCCCAACTCCCCTTCTCCATCTGGCTCATGAAGAACTTCATGGACTCCGTCCCCGTCGTCCTCGAAGAGGCGGCCCGCACCGACGGCGCGTCCGGCACGCAGACGCTGCTACGGGTGGCGCTGCCGCTGATGGGGCCGGGGCTGGCGGTGGTGACCGTCTACACCTTCATCCAGCTCTGGGGCAATTTCTTCGTCCCCTTCATGCTGCTCCTCACCCCGGAGCAACTGCCCGCCTCCGTCACCGTCTTCACCTTCTTCGGCGACCACGGCTCCGTCGTGTACGGGCAACTCGCCGCCTTCTCCCTCCTCTACTCCACCCCCGCCCTCCTCCTCTACCTCCTGATCGCCCGCCGCCTCGGCGCCGGCTTCGCCCTGGGAGGCGCGGTCAAGGGCTGACGCCCACCACCCCCAACCCACCCGCCGCTCGCGGCGCCCGCACCCAAACCCAGCCCTGCCAGCGATTGAGGCACCCGCACCCAAACCCAGCCCTGCCTCCGCGCCAGGCCATGAGCCCCCAAACCCAGCCCCGCCAATTGATCGCGGCGCACGCACCCAAACGCGGCCCTGCCAGCGATTGAGGCACCCGCACCCAACCCAGCCCCAGCGGCGATCGAGGCGCCCGCGCCCAAACGAGGCGATGACCACCCAAACCCAGCCCCGCCGGCGATTGAGGCGCGGGGGCTCGGGGGCAGCGCCCCCGACACGAGCCCGCACAGCACGGGCAACCGCCGCACAGGTCCGTCCTCAAACGCCGGACGGACTGAAAAACACACCCGCCGCCCAACCGCCGACGAGACAAGCGGCCCCGCCGAGCCCCGGACGAGCTGAAAGAAACAGGCGGCCACCGCCCAGCCCCGGACAGGCAGAGAGCCCGGCGCGCGCGGCCTACCCACCCCAGCCCCTACTACCCCCGATGGTAGACTGTGAGAAAGTTGGAAAGTGAGAGAGTCGAAAATTAACTAAATCCTGGGTAGTCTGCTAGCAGGAAAGACATGGAAAGGTGACAGTGGGAGGACATCCATGGCTACGGCTACGTTCCAGACTCGCCTGCGCGACAAGGGCCAGCTGACGCTGCCCGCGCGCGTGCGCGAAGCGCTGGGGGTCTCCCCAGGTGACGAGCTTGAGTTCGAGGTCAACGACGCCGGCGTCGTCGAGATCCACGGGCTGAGAAAGATCCGCTCCGACCAGGCCTGGTTCTGGGAGAAGGAGTGGCAGGACGGTGAGCGCCGGGCCGGCGAGGACATCGCCAGCGGGCGCACCACCGTCCACGAGGACGAGGACGCCATGTTCACGCACCTCAACGCGGACGACTGACCCCTGACACCGGGAGGCCCGATTGCCGACGTTTGAAACGACTGCCCACTTCAAGCGCGACTTCAAGAAGCTCAGCCCTGAGGAGAAGAAGCGCTTCGAGGACGTCATCCGGAACAGGTTCGTTCCGGATGCGGCAGCGGGGCAGTTCCGGCCCGGCCTCCGGGTCAAGCCTGTACAGGGCGTCCATGTCCCTGAGGGCGAGAGCCCCATCATGGAAATGACCTGGGCGCCGGACGGGCGCGCCACCTGGCAGCACGGACAGGCAGTCCGTGAGGGTGAGCCGCACATCGTATGGCGTCGGGTCGGGGGGCACGAGATCTTCGTTCCCGGGCCCGCCTGAGGAAGCCCGCAGCCCGCCACCGCGACGACGGCGGCGGGCTGCGGCGCGCACGGACCACCAAATCCAGCCCCGCCCGGCGATCGCGGCGCACACACCCAAACCCAGTCCCGCCTCCAAGCGAGGCGATGACCACCCAAACCCAGCCCCGCCGGCGATTGAGGCGCGGGGGCTCGGGGGCAGCGCCCCCGACACGAGCCCCCACAGCACGGGCACCCGCCGCACAGGTCCGTCCTCAAACGCCGGACGGGCTGAAAAACACACCCGCCGCCCAACCGCCGACGAGACAAGCGGCCGCCGCCGGACCCCGGACGAGCTGAATGAACAGGCGGCCACCGCCAAGCCCCAGACAGACCGAAAGAACCAGACCCCGGACGAACCGAAACCCGGGCGCGGGCCCAGAGGCCCAGAGGCCTAGAAGACGGACTCGGCCTCGTACATACGCTCGCTGGGGACGGTCTTCAGACGGGTCACAGCGTCCGCCAGCGGCACCATCACCACATCCGTCCCACGCAGCGACGTCATCCTCCCGAAGTCCCCCCGATGTGCCGCCTCCACCGCATGCCACCCGAACCTCGTCGCGAGCACCCTGTCGTACGCCGTCGGCACCCCGCCGCGCTGGACATGGCCCAGGATGACCGGCTTGGCCTCCTTGCCGAGGCGGTGCTCCAGCTCCGCGGCGAGCCGGTTGCCGATGCCCTGGAAGCGCTCGTGCCCGTACTGGTCGATCTCGCCCTTGCCGTAGTCCATGGAGCCCTCGGCGGGGTGCGCGCCCTCGGCGACGCAGATGACGGCGAACTTCTTGCCGCGGGAGAAGCGCTCCTCGACCATCTTCATCAGGTCCTCGACCTGGAAGGGCCGCTCGGGCAGACAGATGCCGTGGGCGCCGCCCGCCATCCCGGACTCCAGGGCGATCCACCCGGCGTGCCGGCCCATGACCTCGACCACCATCACCCGCTGATGGGACTCGGCGGTGGTCTTGAGCCGGTCTATGGCCTCGGTGGCGACGGTGACCGCGGTGTCGAAGCCGAAGGTGCGGTCGGTCGCCGAGATGTCGTTGTCGATGGTCTTGGGCACGCCGACCACGGGCATTCCGGCGTCGGAGAGCATCCGGGACGCGGTGAGGGTGCCCTCGCCGCCGATCGGGATGAGGACGTCGATGCCGTACCGGCGCTGCAGCTCGCCGCAGTTCTCGGCGGCCTCGCGCAGCCGGTTCCGCTCCAGCCGGGCCGAGCCGAGGATGGTGCCGCCGCGGGCGAGGATGCCGCTGACGGCGTTGAGGTCGAGGGGGCGGTAGTGGCCGTCGAGCAGGCCCTTGAAACCGTCTTCAAATCCGATAACCTCGTCGCCGTGCCCGGTCAGGGCCCGGTGCACGACCGACCGGATCACTGCGTTCAGTCCGGGGCAGTCGCCCCCTGCGGTGAGAACTCCGATACGCATCGTGCTGTGTCTCCTGCTCCTCGGGTGGTACACGTGACCCTTGGCTTCAATTGTTCCATGGGCCGTGTGGCGCTGCCCTCCCGCCCGTCTGCCCCGCCCGCCGCCGATGACACCGGACCCTCGGGTCCCTTCCCACCGGGCCCTTCGCCCGCCCCTGCGACCCCACCCGGCCCGGCAAGCGCTTTATCCACCCCCAGAGGTATTGTCAAGAGGTAAAGCCGCCGTCCAGCGGTTTTTTTGTACGGCCTTTTGTACGAGCTGTCACCGGGCAGATTCGTCGTACGACAGGGTCAGTGAGCGAACGGACAGGAGAGCACGCGTGACGCGCAGCGTGTACGTGACCGGCATCGATCGCGGGGACGGCCGGCAGGTCGTGGAGCTGGGAGTCATGGAGCTCCTCACCCGCCAGGTGGATCGGGTGGGCGTCTTCCGCCCGCTGGTGCACGACGGTCCCGACCGGCTCTTCGAGCTGCTGCGGGCGCGCTATCGGCTCACCCAGGACCCGGCGTCGGTCTATGGCCTCGACTATCACGAGGCCTCCGCGCTCCAGGCCGAGAAGGGCACGGACGAGCTGGTCTCGCGGCTGGTCGACCGCTTCCACCAGGTGGCGCGGGAGTACGAGGTGGTGCTCGTCCTGGGCACCGACTTCGCGGCCACCCAGCTCCCCGACGAGCTGGCGCTGAACGCGCGGCTGGCGAACGAGTTCGGCGCCTCCGTGATCCCGGTGGTCGGCGGCCGCGGCCAGACCGCCGAGTCGGTGCGCGCCGAGGCGCGCAACGCCCACCGCGCCTACGAGGCGCTCGGAGCCAATGTGCTCGCCCTGGTCGTGAACCGGGTCGCCCCCGAGGAGCGCGCGGTCATATCCGAGCGGCTGACGGCCCGGCTCCCGGTGCCCTGCTACGTCCTGCCCGACGAGCCCGCGCTCTCGGCCCCCACCGTCGCCCAGATCACCCACGCGCTGGGCGGCACCGTGCTGCTCGGCGACGATTCGGGCCTGGCGCGCGACGCCCTCGACTTCGTCTTCGGCGGCGCCCTGCTGCCGAACTTCCTCAAGGCCCTGACCCCGGGCTGCATGGTGGTCACCCCCGGCGACCGCGCCGATCTGGTGGTGGGCGCGCTGGCCGCCCACTCGGCGGGCACCCCGCCGATCGCCGGACTGCTGCTCACCCTCGACGAGCGCCCGGGCGAGGAGGTCCTCACCCTGGCCTCCCGGCTCGCGCCCGGCACCCCCGTGGTCTCGGTGCCCACCAACAGCTGGCCGACCGCCGCCGAGCTGTTCGGTCTGGAGGGGAAGCTGAACGCCTCCACCCCGCGCAAGGCGGAGACCGCGCTCGGGCTCTTCGAGCGCCATGTGGACTCAGGTGAGCTGCTGGCCCGGCTCGCGGTGGTCCGCAGCGGCCATGTCACCCCGATGATGTTCGAGCACGAGCTGCTGGAGCAGGCCCGCGCCGACCGCCGCCGGGTGGTGCTGCCCGAGGGCGCCGAGGAGCGGGTGCTGTGGGCGGCCGATGTGCTGCTGCGCCGCGACGTCTGCGATCTGACCCTGCTCGGCGATGTCGAGGTGATCCGCAAGAAGGCCGCCGATCTGGGCGTCGACCTCACCGGCGCGCAGCTCATCGACCCGAACACCTCCGAGCTGCGGCAGAGCTTCGCCGAGCGGTACGCGGAGCTGCGCGCCCACAAGGGCGTGACGGTGGAGCTGGCGTACGACGTGGTGGCGGACGTGAACTACTTCGGCACGCTGATGGTGCAGGAGGGTCTCGCGGACGGCATGGTCTCGGGCTCGGTGCACTCCACCGCGGCGACGATCCGGCCGGCCTTCGAGATCATCAAGACCCGCGCGGACGCGGCGATCGTCTCCTCCGTCTTCTTCATGTGCCTGGCCGACAAGGTGCTGGTGTACGGGGACTGCGCGGTGAATCCGGACCCGAACGCCGCGCAGCTCGCGGACATCGCCGTGCAGTCGGCGGCGACCGCGGCCCGCTTCGGCGTGGAGCCGCGGATCGCGATGCTCTCGTACTCCACGGGCACCTCCGGCTCGGGCGCCGACGTGGACAAGGTGCGGGAGGCGACCGAGCTGGTCCGCGCCTCGCACCCGGAGCTGCTGATCGAGGGTCCGATCCAGTACGACGCGGCGGTGGAGCCGTCCGTGGCGGCGACCAAGCTGCCGGAGTCGGAGGTGGCGGGCCGCGCGACCGTGCTGATCTTCCCGGACCTGAACACCGGCAACAACACCTACAAGGCCGTGCAGCGCTCGGCGGGCGCGGTCGCGGTGGGCCCGGTCCTCCAGGGGCTGCGCAAGCCGGTGAACGACCTGTCGCGCGGCGCGATGGTGAGCGACATCGTGAACACCGTCGCGATCACCGCGATCCAGGCGCAGCCGCAGGCCGCGCCCGACCGGCCCGTATAGACCCGGTACGGCCCGCCCCGGCCGTACCGCCGACCACTCCCCCGCCCCCTTCCCCGTACGACATCCGCGGAACACACACAGAAGGCCCCATGACAGCGACCCGAGTCCTCGTCCTCAACTCCGGCTCCTC
Source organism: Streptomyces sp. NPDC014894 (assembly GCF_043080985.1). Lineage (NCBI taxonomy): Bacteria > Bacillati > Actinomycetota > Actinomycetes > Kitasatosporales > Streptomycetaceae > Streptomyces > Streptomyces sp. NPDC014894. Next base: position 186,862 of record NZ_JBIBWD010000001.1, on the reverse strand, counting down.
GTCGGTGAAGTACCAGCTGCTCGACATGCGCGGCGGCGCCAGGCTGGCGGTCGGCCTGGTCGAGCGGATCGGCGAGGAGTCCTCGCGGCTGGTGCACACCCCGCTGGTCTCGCCGGGCAGGAAGCGGGAGCGCCTGGAGCCGATCGCCGACCACGGCGCGGCGCTGAAGGCGGTGGCGGAGGAGCTGGCGGCGGACGGTCTCGGGCTGGACTCGCCGGAGCTGGCGGCGATCGGTCACCGGGTGGTCCACGGCGGGCTGCGGTTCACCGAGCCGACGGTGATCGACGACGAGGTGCTGGCGGAGGTGGAGCGGCTGGTGCCGGTCGCCCCGCTGCACAATCCGGCGAACATCACCGGGATCCGCACCGCGCGGGCGCTGCGGCCGGATCTGCCGCAGGTGGCGGTCTTCGACACGGCGTTCCACACGACGATGCCGGAGTCGGCGGCGCGCTACGCGATCGATGTGGAGACCGCCGACGCGCACCGGATCCGCCGTTACGGGTTCCACGGCACCTCGCACGCGTATGTGTCGCGGGAGACGGCCCGGCTGCTGGGGAAGGCGCCGGAGGACGTCAATGTGATCGTGCTGCATCTGGGCAACGGCGCGTCCGCCTCGGCGGTGGCGGGCGGACGGTGTGTGGACACCTCGATGGGGCTCACTCCGCTGGAGGGGCTGGTGATGGGCACCCGCTCCGGGGACGTGGATCCGGCGGTGACATTCCATCTGATGCGGGTGGCGGGGATGTCGGCTGATGACATCGACGTACTGCTGAACAAGAAGAGCGGTCTGGTCGGTCTCTGCGGCGACAATGACATGCGGGAGATCCGCCGCCGGATCGACGAGGGCGATGAGCGCGCCCGGCTCGCTTTCGACATTTATATACACCGTTTGAAGAAATACATCGGCGCGTACTACGCCGTTCTCGGCCGGGTGGACGCGATCGCGTTCACGGCCGGGGTCGGGGAGAACGCCGCGCCGGTGCGCGAGGCCGCGGTGGCGGGCCTCGAAGAACTGGGGCTGGCGCTGGACAGCGGGCTGAACGCGGAGCGGTCGGACGAGGCACGGCTCGTTTCGGCGCCGTACGCGAGGGTCGCGGTGGCGGTCGTTCCGACGGACGAGGAGCTGGAGATCGCGCGTCAGACGTTTGCGCTGGTGTCCGAAAAGCCACTCGACTGAGCGGGGCCCCGCCCATTTGTACATTCCGTCGGCCTGAATATTCCGACTCGAAACAAACCGATAGGATCCGCCTTATGCGCCGTTCCAAAATCGTCTGCACACTGGGCCCCGCCGTCGACTCGTACGAGCAGTTGAAGACGCTCATCGAGGCCGGAATGAACGTGGCCCGCTTCAACATGAGTCATGGCTCCCACGCGGAGCACGAGGACCGGTACCACCGCGTCCGCAAGGCCTCCGCGGACACCGGCCGCGCGGTGGGCGTCCTGGCCGACCTCCAGGGGCCGAAGATCCGCCTGGAGACCTTCGCCGAGGGTCCCGTGGAGCTGATCCGCGGCGACGAGTTCACCATCACCGCCGAGGACGTGGCGGGTGACAAGACCATCTGCGGCACCACCTACAAGGGGCTGCCGGGCGATGTCTCCAAGGGCGACCAGATCCTGATCAACGACGGCAACGTCGAGCTGCGCGTGGTCGAGGTCGTCGGCCCCCGGGTGAAGACGATCGTGGTCGAGGGCGGTGTGATCTCCGACCACAAGGGCATCAACCTGCCCGGCGCGGCGGTCAACGTGCCCGCGCTCTCCGAGAAGGACGTCGAGGACCTCCGCTTCGCCCTGCGGATGGGCTGCGACATGGTGGCGCTCTCCTTCGTCCGGGACGCCAACGACATCAAGGACGTCCACAAGGTGATGGACGAGGTGGGCATCCGGGTCCCCGTCATCGCCAAGGTGGAGAAGCCCCAGGCCGTCGCCCACATGGAAGATGTGGTGATGGCGTTCGACGGCGTGATGGTGGCCCGCGGCGACCTGGCGGTGGAGTACCCGCTGGAGAAGGTCCCGATGGTGCAGAAGCGCCTGATCGAGCTGTGCCGGCGGAACGCGAAGCCGGTGATCGTGGCGACCCAGATGATGGAGTCGATGATCACCAACTCGCGTCCGACCCGCGCCGAGGCCTCCGACGTGGCCAACGCGATCCTCGACGGCGCGGACGCGGTGATGCTGTCCGCCGAGTCGTCGGTGGGCGCGTATCCGATCGAGACCGTCAAGACGATGTCGAAGATCGTGACGGCGGCGGAGGAAGAGCTGATGTCCAAGGGCCTCCAGCCCCTGGTCCCCGGCAAGAAGCCCCGTACCCAGGGCGGCTCCGTCGCCCGCGCCGCCTGCGAGATCGCGGACTTCCTCGACGGCAAGGCCCTGATCGCCTTCACCAAGTCCGGCGACACGGCCCGCCGCCTCTCCCGCTACCGCGCCTGTCAGCCCATCCTCGCCTTCACCACCGAGGAGTCCACGCGCAACCAGCTCTCCCTGAGCTGGGGCGTCGAGGCCTTCGTCGTCCCGCACGTCGCCAACACCGACGCCATGGTCGACCTGGTCGACGCCGAGCTGCTCAAGCTCCAGCGCTACAACGACGGCGACACCATGGTCATGACCGCCGGCTCCCCTCCCGGCGTCCCCGGCACCACCAACATGGTCCGCGTCCACCACCTGGGCCACGAGGCGTAGCCCTCACACATCGCCACGACGGCCGCGGGCCGTGCCTCCTCTCGTACGAGGGGGGCACGGCCCGCGGCCGTCGTGCCGTCTACTGATCACCGCCGGTGAGGTAGTTGCTCAGTCCCGGCACCGTCAGGGTGCCGCCGAACTGGCCGGCCTGGGTGACTTTGGCCTGGGTGAAGAAGGCGAAGGGGACGTCGACAGGGGGTGGGGTGCGGGGGCTGAAGGTGATGGGGATGAGGCCGAAGAGATTGCCCTTGAGTTCCTCGGTGTACATCGTCACCGTGCCGTCGCGGATGGTGGAGGTGGAGCCGCGGCGGGCCTGGGCGTGGAGGGTGGTGTCGTCCTGGGGGCCTTTCACCAGCTGGTGGAGGTCTTTGATGTCCACGCCGGAGGCGGTGAACTTGAGGGCCTTCTTGACCTTGCCGCCGCCGGTCCGCACCTCCACGATGCCGTGGTACTTCAGACCGGTCAGGGTGAGCAGCGAGGTCTCCAGCACCCAGGGATCGTCGGGGAGCAGCGGGAGGCCGGGTTCGAGTTTCGCGGCGGCGAGGGCCTCGGGGTCGGGGGTGGGGCAGGGGAAGTGGGGCTTGGCGCCCTCGGGGACGGCCTCGTCCTTCTTGGGGTCGAGGCCCTTGGCGTCCTCGTCCAGCTCCTCGACCTTCGCGCCGGCCTTCGCCGCCGCGTCCTCGATGGCCTTGCGGGTCCGCTCGGCCGCCGGGTCGGCGTCTTCGCCGGACGGGTCGGCGCGATCGGTGGAACGGGACGGTCCGGCGGAGGCGGAGCCGGACGGTGTGGGGTCGGCCGCGGGTTCGCCGGTGGGCTTGCGCTGGGGCTTGTCGGCGGGTTTCGTGGCGGACTCGGCCGTCGGGTCCGTCTCCTTGGGCCGGCCGGCGTCGGGTTTGTCCGGTGCGGCGCCCCCGGAGCGCGAGGGGGCGGGCTCCTGCTTCTCGCCGGGGCCGTCGAGGAGGTCCTCGATCGCTTCGCCGAGTCCCAGCGGGTCGAGCGGGTCGCGGGACCCGTCCTTCTTCCCGTCCTGGTCCGGGGGCGGCCCCGGGGCCGGGTCCCCGGCGTCGGCGCTCCGCGAGGCGGACGGGCTCGTCGCCGGCGCGGGCTTCCCGGCGCCGCCGTCCGGCGCCGCGGCGGCGGTCTCGGTCGCGGTCGCGGTCCCGCTCGCGGTCGGTGACGGTGTGGCCGACACGGTCGGGAGGGGCGTCGAAGAGGCGGACGGCGAGGGGCTCTTGGAGGGCTTCGGCGACTCGGACGCGGCCGGTTCGTCGGAGCGGGTCACGCAGGGCCCGGGGGCGTAGGGGATGTCCTTGCCCTCGGCGAGCGCGGGCCGGGGGGTGAGACTCATGCCCATCAGTACGGCGGTCGGCATCGCGGCCAGGGCTATCGCCTTCCCGGCCGGTTTCTGGAGTCTGGACAGCAGGGACCTGCGGGGGGCCGCGTGCCGGGGGCCGCGTCCGGACCGGTCCCGGTCACCCCCGGCGTCCGTCAGCGGTGTCGCGTCACCCTGCACTGTTCCTCCCGCCGTTGGGTTCGGTGGTGGTCTCGGGTGTTCTCGCGCCGGGAAGATCCCATCGCGCGCCGGCGTCCCTCGCCTCCCCGGGTGCCGGTTCGTCGGACGCGGCCGGCAGCGGTTTCCCCGGCGCCCACGCGATCGAGAGCGCGCCGCCCACCAGCGCCAGCAGAAAGCCGACGACGAATCCGCCCAGATTGGCGATGGGGATGGAGATCAGCGCCAGCAGGATCGACGCGACCCCCGCGAACACCCGCACGATGTGGTGGAACCACATCGTCATCCCGAGCGTGACCAGCAGAACACCGATGATCAGCGATCCGGCGCCCGCGGTGGTGGCCATGGAGAGGGTCAGATTGCCGAGCTGGAGGTTCGCGTACGGGAAGTAGGCGATCGGGATTCCGCCGAGCAGGGTGAACAGGCCCGCCCAGAAAGGTCGTTGTCCCCGCCAGTCGCGGAACCGCCGCCGGAGGACGCGGAGGACATGCTCGTTCTGCTCCGTGGCGATGGACTCGGCGCTCATGGAATACAGCTCCCTGGAACTGGTCGTGCTGTGTGAGGAGTTGAACGGGCGGACGGGACGCGGCGCGCGGCCCCGTCCACCCGGACGGCGGCACCGTCAGAAGCATTCCTTCTCAGTGCCCCGGTGCAGCCTCAGGCTCATGTCGCTCAGCTTGAAGCTGCCCGCGGTGGTCGCCCACGCCACCTGCTCGACATCGGTCAGCGTGGCCTTCCTGGCCTGCTGGGCGAAGCCGTTCTCGAACACCTTGCTCTTGGCGCTGCCCTTGCCGTCGGTGACGGCGGGGCCCTTGCCGCCGCGCGCCCGGTCGGTGTCCCTGGCGGCCACGCCGATGTCGATGTCCTCGAACACGGCGTCGCCGTCGAGCTGGGCGATGTCCAGATAGAGGTTCTCCGCGACGACGGGGTCCTCGCCCGTGCCCGCGGTGAGCCTCATGGTGATCTTGCCGAGGATCGGCATATCGGTCACCACCGACTGGCACATGTTCCGGATCTCGGCGTCCCTGAAGGACGAGATCGCGACGGCGCGCCCGGTGACCCCGTCGCCCTCCATGTCCTTGTATCCCACGTCGACACCGCCGTACTGGGCGAATCCCCAGCCTTCCAGGTGCCCTGCCTTCACCTTGAACTCCTGGCCCGACACCGCGAACGACGCCGCGAGCGCGCCCTGTGCCAGACCGATGCCTATCGCGGCCGTCGCGGCCACGCCCGGCACCATGACCAGGGCGAACCGCTTCCATCTGGTTCCGCCACGAGCCACAGACTCCATGACTTTCCTCCTTCTCGGACGTACATCTCCGGTCCGGACGCGCTGGGCGTCCGTCCTGGGATGGGAGAAGTGCTACGTCCTCGGGAAGGAGAGCGCCCGCGCTTTCGGCCAGGTACGGCGTTCTGAACACCGGCGATCACCCCCGAGCGACAACCACTGGCCGCGCTTGACGTATCACGCACGACCCCATTCGGACAGGCCCCGCCCTTCGGCGGGAACCCCCCTGTCCACGGTCGGCGTCACTGGCGCCGGCCGACCCGGTGGGGACCCAAGATCGCGGCGCGGCTGGGTGCCGGGCTGGTGCGGTATTGGACCGAGCGTCGCCGATCGTGGTCCATTCCCGGCCGGGGCACAAGAGGGTTCGTTACTGGCTGGTAACCACGGCTACGACGACAGTCATCGAGCAGCCACACAGGGTGGAGCCGAGTGTGCCACCAGAAAGGGCTAATGCCATCGATAAACGGACAGAAGAAACCCCTTGCCTTACTGCGAGTAACAGGCCCTAAAATTACCAAGATTTGGCAAAGAGCTGTCGCACACGGTCACCATGTCGCCAGAACGGCGGTGACACCTGTCCGGTGCCACCGCCGCAAATCACCGCAGTCCTGACGGAACGGCAATCCCGTTCCCGAACTTCGGAATATGGCTCAGAACAGCACCCTCGCGAGCGCGGAACGCGCCGCTGTGACACGGGGGTCGTCGGGGCCGATCACCTCGAACAGCTCCAACAGCCGTACGCGCACCTCGTTACGGTCGTCGCCCGCCGTACGGCGGACCGTCTCGACGAGCCGGCCGAAGGCGTCCTCGACATGGCCGCCGACCAGATCCAGATCGGCCGCGGCGAGCTGCGCCGCCACATCGGCCGGCTTCCCGGCGGCGTCCTGACGCACCTTCTGCGGGTCCAGGTCCTGGACCCGGCCCAGCAACTGGGCCTGGGCGAGGCCGAGCTTGGCCTCGGTGTTGGCGGGGTCGTCGGAGAGCACATTGCGGTACGCCTGCACCGCGCCGCCGAAGTCCCCCGCGTCCAGGGCCTGTACGGCGGCCTCCAGCAGCGCGTCGTACGGACCGGCCGGGACCGGCGCGGGCTCGCCGGACTCCGCGTCCGCACCCTCGGGGTCGACGGCGATGCCGGTGAGCCCGAAGCGCTCCTCGGCGACCTGGATCAGCTGGTCCAGCGTCTGGCGGATCTGCTGCTCGGGGGCCGCGCCCTGGAAGAGCGGCAGCGCCTGCCCGGCGACCACGGCGAAGACCGCGGGGATCCCCTGGATGCCGAACTGCTGCATCAGCATCTGATTGGCGTCGACATCGATCTTGGCCAGTACGAAGCGGCCGTTGTACTCCTGGGCCAGCCGCTCCAGCAGCGGGCCGAGCTGCTTGCAGGGCTGGCACCACTCGGCCCAGAAGTCGAGGACGACCGGGACCTCGGCGGAGCGCTGGAGCACCTCGCTCTCGAAGCCCGCCTCATCGACGTCGATCACCAGACTGGCGGGGGACACGGCGCCGCCACCGCCCTGACGGGCGGCCTCGGCACGGGCCTGCTCCGCCTTGACCTTGGCCTCTCCGGCCGCCTTCACCGCGGCGAGGTCGACGACGCCACTCATGGACATGTTCCTAGGCTGCATGAGTACATCCTCCCCCTTCCGCGCGCGCATGGGAAAAGTGCGGTCGCCGGGCCGCGCGAGCGGGCTCCGGCGGTGTGCCGCCGCGCGGGGTCCCCACCTCGCGCCCGTGGTCGTCGCTGGGCCCCGGAGGGCTTTCGCTACGAGCCGTAGCGTAACTCTCCGGCCCCCGGGGGTGTGAGATTCCCCCGGTGAACTGGCTCACAGCAGAAGGGCTACCCGCCGGTATGGTCGCCGTCATGTCCAACCAGCCCGTACATCCGGCCGCAGGCGGCGGCCTCCGGGGGCGGCCCCGCAGCGCCGAGGCCGACTGCGCGATCCTCGACGCGGCCCGGGCCGCGCTGGTCGAGCTGGGGTGGTCGGGTCTGACGATGAGCGATGTGGCCGCCCGCGCCGGGGTCGCCAAGACGACGCTCTACCGGCGCTGGCCGGGGAAGAGCGAACTCGTGGTCGCCGCCGTCGCCGTCCTCTTCGACGAGCTGGAACTGCCGGACCTCGGCAGCCTCACGGCCGACGTCGAGAGCATGGTGCTCCAGTTCGCCGGGCTGCTGGAACGGCCGGAGGCGCGCACCTCGCTGATGGCGGTGGTCGCGGAGGCCACCCGCGACGAGGCGCTGCGGATCCGGATCCGCTCGGCGATCGTGGACCGGCAGAAGGTGCTGGTGCTCCAGGGCCGGGCCCGCGCCCAGGCCCGGGGCGAGCTGCCGTACGAGGACGATCCGGCGACGGCGGCGCGCGACGCCGATCTGGTCTTCGACGTGATCGCGGGCGCCGTCGTCCACCGCACGCTGGTCAGCGCGGAGCCGGTGGACGCGGCCTGGGCGCGGGCCTTCACCGCGCTGCTGCTGTCGGGGCTGACGGCCCTGCGCCGCTGAGCCCCCGGCGGGGGCGGGGGCTCGGCGGGCGCGCGGGCCCAGCGGGTCGGAAGCCGGCGGGGCGGAGGCGGAGGCAGGGGGCCGCGGGTCAGAAGCCGGGCGGCTCCGTGTACGTACCCCACTCGTCCCGCAGCGCGTCGCAGATCTCGCCGAGCGTCGCCTCCGCCCGCACCGCCGCCAGCATGGGGCCGATCATGTTCGATCCGTCCCTGGCCGCCGCGAGCATCGCCTCCAGCGAGGAGCGCACCGCCGCGTCGTCGCGGCGCGCCCGGCGCTCGGCCAGCGCGCGGACCTGCTCGCGCTCGACCTCGTGGCTGACCCGGAGGATCTCCAGATCCCCGGTGACGGAGCCGTGGTGGGCGTTGACGCCGACGACCCGCTTCTCGTTCTTCTCCAGGGCCCGCTGGTAGCGGAAGGCCGACTCGGCGATCTCGCCGGTGAACCAGCCGTCCTCGATGCCGCGGAGGATGCCCGAGGTCATCGGCCCGACGGGGTGCTGTCCGTCGGGGTGGGCCAGCCGTCCGCGCTCCTTGATCCGGTCGAAGATCCGCTCGGCGTCGGCCTCGATCCGGTCGGTGAGCTGCTCGACGTACCAGGAACCGCCGAGCGGGTCGGCGACATTGGCGACGCCGGTCTCCTCCATGAGGACCTGCTGGGTGCGGAGCGCGATCTCCGCCGCCTGCTCGCTCGGCAGGGCCAGGGTCTCGTCGAGGGCGTTGGTGTGCAGCGAGTTGGTGCCGCCGAGGACGGCGGAGAGCGCCTCGACGGCGGTGCGCACCACATTGTTGTACGGCTGCTGCGCGGTCAGCGAGACGCCCGCGGTCTGGGTGTGGAAGCGGAGCCACTGGGCCTTGTCGGTGGTCGCGCCGTACACGTCGCGCATCCAGCGGGCCCAGATGCGGCGGGCGGCGCGGAATTTGGCGATCTCCTCGAAGAAGTCGAGATGGGCGTCGAAGAAGAAGGAGAGACCGGACGCGAAGGCGTCCACCTCCAGGCCCCGGCTGAGCCCCAGCTCGACGTAGCCGAAGCCGTCGGCGAGCGTGTACGCCAGCTCCTGCGCGGCCGTCGCCCCGGCCTCGCGGATGTGGTAGCCGGAGACGGAGAGCGGCTTGTAGGCGGGGATGGACCGGGCGCAGTGCTCCATCAGATCGCCGATGAGGCGCAGATGGGGCTCGGGCTGGAAGAGCCACTCCTTCTGGGCGATGTACTCCTTGAAGATGTCCGTCTGGAGCGTGCCGTTGAGTACGGCGGGGTCGACGCCCTGGCGCTCGGCGGCGACCAGGTACATGCAGAAGACGGGCACGGCCGGTCCGCTGATCGTCATCGAGGTGGTGACGTCGCCGAGGGGGATGCCCTGGAAGAGGACCTCCATGTCGGCCGCGGAGTCGATGGCGACGCCGCAGTGGCCCACCTCGCCGAGCGCGCGGCCGTCGTCGGAGTCGCGGCCCATGAGGGTCGGCATGTCGAAGGCGACGGAGAGCCCGCCGCCGCCCGCGGCCAGGATCATCTTGTAGCGCTCGTTGGTCTGCTCGGCGTTGCCGAAGCCGGCGAACTGGCGGATGGTCCAGGTGCGGCCCCGGTAGCCGGTCGGGTGCAGTCCCCGGGTGAAGGGGTACTCGCCGGGCCAGCCGATCCGCTCGAAGCCCTCGTACACATCGCCCGGCCGGGGCCCGTAGACCGGGTCCACCGGGTCCCCGGAGAGCGTCGAGAAGTCCGCCTCGCGCTTGCGGGCCTTGTCGTAGCGGGCCTGCCAGCGTCGGCGGCCCTCCTCCATCGCGTCAGCGTCCATGAAGCAAATTTACTAGGACGTCCTAGTAAATGTCGATGGACCACGCCTCTGAATCAGTTATCGGTTCGGCCCGAAGGCCCGCGTACGAAAGGTTTCCGGGCTCCCGGGCCGAGGGTTCGGGGCGCGGGGACAGCGAACCGCCGCGAGCCGTGCGCCCGCGGCGGTGGGGGAGCCGGTCCCGGCGGGGGACCGGGGCGGTCAGACCTCGGCCTTGACGGCGTTGTCACCGTCGGTGATCAGCGCCCGCGCCTCACGGGTGATCTTCGGCTCCACGAAGAAGGACGCCACGGGGATGCATCCGGCCGCCAGCACCCACAGCAGCTTGCCGAACGGCCACTTCGCCTTGGAGCCGAGGTCGAAGGCGAAGATGACGTAGACGATGAAGAGAACACCGTGGATCTGCGAGATCATCATGGTGTCGCCGGTCTCGAAGCCGTACTTCAGGACGATGGCGACGGTGAAGACGAGCAGCCAGACGGCGGTGATGTACGCCATCACCCGGTAGCGGGTCAGCACGGTTTGTTTCATGGCTCCGAGCGTAACGGGGCGTAGAGCACGCCCCGCGCGCGGGGCGGTCCGCCGCGCCCCCGCCCTACCGCTCCTCGAAGTCCTCCGCCGAGACCCGCAGCGGACGCAGCATCGCGAAGATCTCCGCGCACTCCTCGGCGTCGTACGCGCCCAGCCCGAAGTCCATCTCCATCAGGTCGCGGGTGGCCGCCTCGACCACCTCGCGGCCCTTGCCGGTGATGGAGGCGAGGGTGCCCCGGCCGTCGTTGGGGTTGGGCCGCTTGTCGACCAGACCGGACCTGACCAGCCGGTCCACGGTGTTGGTGACCGAGGTGGGGTGGACCATCAGCCGCTCGCCGATCTTGGACATGGGCAGCTCACCGGCCTTGGAGAAGGTGAGCAGCACCAGCGCCTCGTACCGCGCGAAGGTCAGTCCGTACGGCTTGACGACGGCGTCGACCCCGGCGAGGAGGATCTGGTGCGCGCGCATGATCGAGGTGATCGCGGCCATGGAGGGAACGGGGCCCCAGCGCTGCCGCCACAGCTCATCGGCGCGGGAGATGGGGTCGAAAGGGAGACGGAGCGGCTTGGACACGCCACCGACCCTACCCAGTGGTCATTTGCCGGTCAGTTCCGTCTCGCCCTTCGGTCCGCGGGGCCCTTTCCGGCCAGGGACGCGGGGCGCGCCTCCGGCCGAGGACGCATGACGTGCGCGCCTCCGGCCGGGGACGCGGGGCGTACGCGCCCCGGCCGGGAGGGGGTTACGCCTCGACCCTGCCCGCGCTGCGGGCGCGGGAGGCGATGACGGCGTCGTCCGCCGCGCGCTTCAGCCTGCGCTCCGCGACGAAGCCGCCGAAGGGGATCACCGAGAGGATGAAGTACAGCGCCGCGGTCTTCAGGTCCCACTTGGTGCGGTTCCAGGCGTCCAGCCAGAACAGCACGTAGATGACGAAGAGGATGCCGTGAATCATGCCCAGGGCCGGGACCGCGTTGAACTCCGTCGTGCGCTTCAGCACCGAGGCGATCATCAGCAGGATGAAGGAGACGGCCTCCGGGGCGGAGACCAGACGGAGGCGGTGGAGGGAGGAGGCGGTCTTGATGTCCACGAAAGGCACCTTCGGTGGGACGATGGGAGAGGATCTTGTGAACACGCTCACAAGCGCCCGCCCATTGTGGCAGCCTTCTTTGCCAACCCTTTGTCCGGGGTCCGCATCCGGCCCGCCCCGATCTGTCGCCGTCGCCGCCCGGCCGGTTACCGTCGCCGGGTGGCAACATTCCGGCTCCAGGGGAGCAAGGTGCTCGCGGTCGGCATGACCGGCGACGCCGTCAGAGCGAAGAACGGGTCGATGGTCGCCTACGACGGCCGGATGGCCTTCAAGAAGCTGTCCGGCGGCGGTGAGGGCATCCGCGGGATGGTCACCCGCCGGCTCACCGGCGAACAGATGACCATGATGGAGGTCAAGGGCGAGGGCACCTGCTACTTCGCCGACCGCGCCTCGGAGATCAATCTCGTCTCCCTCCACGGCGACAAGCTCTACGTCGAGTCGAGCAATCTGCTCTGCGCCGACGCCTCGCTGCGCACCGGCACCGGATTCACCGGGCTGCGCGGCGGCGCGAGCGGCAACGGGCTCTTCACCACGACCGTCGAGGGCAGCGGCCAGGTGGCGATCATGTCCGACGGCCCGGCGGTGGTGCTGCGGGTGACCCCTCAGTACCCGCTCTCCGTCGACCCCGGCGCGTACGTCGCCCACCAGGGCGGACTGCGGCAGAGCTTCCAGTCCGGGGTGAACTTCCGCACGATCCTGGGCGAGGGCGGCGGCGAGGCCTTCCAGATCCGCTTCGAGGGCGACGGGCTCGTCTATGTGCAGCCGAGCGAGCGCAACACGCTCGGAGGGGAGGTCTGATGCCGTTCCGCGAGATCAACTCCCGGATGGTCGAGGCGACCGTGGTCCCCGGGCAGCGGCTGTTCAGCCAGCGCGGCGCGATGCTCGCGTACCGCGGCGAGGTCGCCTTCACCCCGAACACCCAGGGCGGCCAGGGCGGTCTGGCGTCGATGATCGGCCGCCGGGTGGCGGGCGAGGCGACCCCGCTGATGACGGTGGAGGGGCAGGGCACGGTGCTCTTCGGGCACGGCGGCCACCACATCCAGATCATCGCCCTCACCGGCGACACGCTCTTCGTGGAGGCGGACCGGCTGCTGGCCTTCGACGGCACGCTGGAGCAGGGCACGATGTTCCTCGGCTCGCAGGGCGGGGTGATGGGCATGGTGCGCGGCCAGGTCAGCGGTCAGGGGCTCTTCACCACCACGCTGCGCGGGCACGGCTCGGCGGCGGTGATGGCGCACGGCGGGGTGGTCGAGCTGCCGATCCGGCCGGGGGCCGCGGTCCATGTCGACCCGCAGGCGTACGTGGCCCACCACGGCGACGTACGGAACAAGCTGTCCACCGCGCTGGGCTGGCGGGACATGGTGGGGCGCGGCTCGGGCGAGGCGTTCCAGCTGGAGCTGAGCGGCACCGGCGCGGTGTACGTCCAGGCATCGGAGGAGAAGCTGTGAGCACGCCCGAGATCTTCGACCCGATGACCCTGCCGAGTGACGACAACGTCAACCCGTACACCTTCTGTGTGGAGTTGAAGGGCGGCCAGTGGTTCCTCCAGAAGGGGAAGATGATCGCCTATTACGGGCGGATCGACTTCAACGGGATCGGCCACGGCCGGCTGGACCGGCTGCTGCGGACCTCGTTCCACTCGCCGCTGCACGCGAGCGACTGGGTGGTGGCCGAGGGCAGCGGGAAGATGCTGCTCGCGGACCGGGCGTTCGATGTGAACTCCTACGACCTGGAGGACGGGAATCTGACGATCCGGTCCGGGAACCTCCTCGCCTACCAGCCGACCCTGGCGCTGAAGCAGTCGATCGTGCCGGGCTTTCTGACCCTGATCGGGACCGGGAAGTTCGTGGCGGCGTCGAACGGCCCGGTGGTGTTCATGGAGCCGCCGATCCGGGTGGATCCGCAGGCGCTGGTGGGGTGGGCGGACTGCCCCTCCCCGTGTCATCACTACGACCACGGCTATCTGACCGGGGTGCTGGGCGGGCTGCGGGCGATGACGGGGCTCGGCGGGGCGTCCGGGGAGGAGCACCAGTTCGAGTTCGTGGGCGCGGGGACGGTGCTGCTCCAGTCGACGGAGGCGCTGCTGCCGGAGACGGCCACGGGGGCGCCGCCGGAGCAGGCGGGGGTGCCCGGCGGGCACGGCGGGTCGGGCGGGCACGGCGGGTCGGGTCAACACGGCTCCAACCCGCGTCTCCCCGGCCAGCTGGGGGATCTCCAGCGTCGCTTCGGCCTGTGAGCGGTAGTCTGCGGAGTGTGACGTCGAACGTCTGCGCCCCGCGTGCGCCACGGGCGCCGTACTGAATTCCGTACGGCCGTCGCCGGGGCCCGCGCGCGGTCATACGGAACGGCCCGGCGGAGAGAGTGCCGTGCGTCACACTTCCCGAGCCCTCACACTTCGTCCGTATTTCAACTTCTTAGGTAGAATCCATATATGGAGACCGAGACAGCCACGCGCTGGCTGAGCGAAGACGAGCAGTGCACCTGGCGGGCCCACCTGGACGTCAGCAGGCTGTTGATGCACCAGCTCGAGAAGGACCTCCAGCCGTTCGGCCTGACCAACAACGACTACGAGATCCTCGTCAATCTGTCGGAGTCGCCGGACCAGCGGATGCGGATGAGCGATCTCGCCGCGGCCACCCTGCAGTCCAAGAGCCGGCTCTCGCATCAGATCACCCGTATGGAGAACACCGGACTGGTCCGCCGCGAGAACTGCGAATCGGACCGGCGAGGGCTGTACGCGGTGCTCACCGAGGAGGGCATGGCGACCATGCGCAAGGTCGCACCGCACCATGTGGCGTCCGTGCGCAAGCACTTCATCGACCTGATGACGCCGGAGGCGCTGGCCGATCTGCGGGCCTCGCTCGCACCGGTCGCCGACCACCTCCGCGGCAAGCGCGGCAAGGTCTGACCCTCCCGAGGGCGGGCCCGGCCGGGCCGACCCGGGCCTCCCGCCCGGATCGGCCCGGCCTTTCGCATGCCGGACCCGGCGCTACGACCCCGGGCGGGCCCCGAGCACCCGGGCGGGCGCTACCGCTCGGGCCCCGCGCCCCCGGGCCGGCCCACGACTCGGGCCCGCCCTCGTGGCGGATCAGGCGCTACGACGTCGGCGGCGCGGCGGGCAGCCGCAGCTCGAAGAGCGCGCCGCCCGTCGGCGCGCGGCCGACGGTGAGGCTGCCGCCGTGCCGCTCGGCCACATCGCGGGCGATGGCCAGACCGAGCCCCGCGCCGCCCTCGTCACGGGTGCGGGCGTCGTCGAGCCGGACGAACCGCTCGAAGATCCGCTCCCGCTCCGCCTCCGGCACGCCCTCCCCGTCGTCGGCGACGGCGAGCACGACCTCCCGGCCCTCGGCGCGGACCGAGGCGACGATCCCGGCGCGCGCGTGGCGGCGGGCGTTGTCCAGCAGATTGCCGAGCACCCGCGCCAGCTGGGAGCGCGAGCCGTCCACCTCCAGACCGGCGGCGACCTCCACGGTCACCGGGATCCGGTCGCCGGACCCGCCGCCCAGCGCCTCGGCAGCCGTCCGCTGGGAGACCTCCTCGCGCACCAGCGCGCCCAGGTCGACCCGGGCGAGACCGGGCCGCTCCCCCGCGTCCAGCCGGGCCAGCAGCAGCAGATCGGCCGCGAGCTGCTGGAGCCGTACGGTGTCCTCGACCGCGCCCGCCACGTCCAGCAGCTCCGGGTGGGCCGCGCCCACCTCCAGCTGGGTGCGGAGCGAGGCGATGGGGCTGCGCAGCTCGTGCGAGGCGTCGGCGACGAAGCGGCGCTGGCGCTCCTCGGAGGCCTCCAGCGCGGCGAGCGTCTCATTGGTCGTCCGGGCGAGCCGGGCCACCTCGTCCCGGGAGTCCGGCTCGGGGACCCGCCGGGAGAGGTCGGCGGAGGCGGTGATGGCCGCCATCTCGCCGCGGATGCCCTCGACGGGCTTGAGGGCGCGCCGGGTCACCAGCCAGGTCACCGAGGCGACGACGATCAGCAGCAGCGGGAGGCCGATGAGCATGGCGTCCCGGACGGTGGCCACCGTGGACCGCTCGGTGGCCAGGGGCGCGCCCGCGTAGACGGTGGCGGTGAGGCCGTCGTCGTCGCGGGTCGCCTCGACGGCGGCGAAGCGGTACGAGGCGGTGTCGCCGTGGACGGTGGCGCTGCCGCTGCCGAGGCCGGGGCGGTCGGCGGAGATCCGGCCGGGCTCGGGCTCCTCGTCGGAGCCCTCGTCGCCGTCCCGCTCGCCGTCCCGCTCGTCGTCCTGGTCTCCGTCGCCCGGGTCCTCGCCCTCGCCGCAGCCCGGCTCCGGGACGACCTTGTCGCTGCCGGTGCCGGAGATCTTCTCCAGGCCCTCGCTGACGGCGATCACACAGCCGTTCTCGGCCACGATCTGGAGGGGGCGCTCGTCGCCGTCGGAGAGGTCGGGGGCGCGGTCGAGGGCGAAGCGGGAGGCGGTCTCCCGGGCGGTGACCTCGGCCTGGAGGTCGGCCGCGTCGGTGAGGTGATTGCGCAGCAGCAGCAGGACGGAGAGGCCGGCGGCGATCAGCGCGACGGCGACGACGACGGTCGCGCCGAGGGCGGCCCTGGCCCGTACGGATCTCATCGGGCGGCCACCAGCCGGTAGCCCGCGCCGCGGACGGTCTGGATGCGCGGGGCGCCGAGCTTGCGGCGCAGGGCGCTGATGTAGACCTCGATGATGTTGGGGTCGCCCTCGTAGGCGAAGTCCCAGACGTGTTCGAGGATCTGGGCCTTGCTGACGACGTCGCCCGCGCGTACGGCGAGCTGTTCGAGGACGGCGAACTCCTTGGCGGTGAGGGCGACCTCGTCCTCGCCGCGGAAGACCCGCCGGGCGGCGGTCTCGACGCGCAGATCGCCGACGGTGAGCACGGGCGAGGCCCCGGCGCGGCCGCGGCGGCGCAGCAGCGCCTTGATCCTGGCGACGAGGACGACGTACGAGAAGGGCTTGGTGAGATAGTCGTCGGCGCCGGTGTCGAGTCCCTCGGCCTCGTCGTACTCGCCGTCCTTGGCGGTGAGCATCAGGATGGGGACGTCGTCGCCGGCCGCGCGCAGGGCGGCGCAGACCCGGTAGCCGTTCATGCCCGGGAGCATGATGTCGAGGACGACGAGGTCGTAGGAGCCCTGGGAGGCCATATGGAGCCCTTCGAGCCCGTCGTGGACCACGTCCACGGCATAGCCCTCGGCCGTCAGTCCCCTGGCGAGGGAGACTGCCAGCCGCTTCTCGTCCTCCACGATCAACAAGCGCATGTGCTCAGGGTCGCAAATCGAAGCTGAAGATCCCTTCAGGTGGCTTCAGGTTGTGTTCAGCATCGCCGCGCCAGATTGGTCCTCGTCGAACCGCGCCGAACCGCGAACCGCACCGAACCGGAGGAACTCCTCATGAAGCGCAAGATCGCCGTAGCCATAGCCGCCCTCGCCCTGGTCGGCGGTGGCGCCTTCACCGCCGTGGCCGCTTCGGGCGACGACTCGTCGCCGGCCCCCGCCGCCTCGAAGATCTCGCTGAACGACGCGGTGAGCGCGGCCCTGGCGAAGCAGTCCGGCTCGGTGGCGTCGGTCGGCCGGGACGACGACGGCGAGGGCGAGTGGGAGGTCGAGGTCGTGGACGCCAAGGGTCTCGGGTACGAGGTCCGGGTGGACGCGCAGACCGGCAAGGCGTCGGCTCCCGTCAAGGACTCCGACGACGACGGGGACGACGGGGACGACGACCGGGGCGGCCGGGACGGCGACAGCGCGGTCTCCAGTGCCACGGTGAGCGCCGAGCAGGCCGCGAAGGCGGCGCTCTCCTTCCGGCCGGGCACGGTGACGGAGGTCGAGTTCGACGACGGCCAGTGGGAGATCGAGGTCCGCGCCGAGGACGGCGGCGAGCACGATGTCCGGGTGGACGCGAAGACGGCGAAGGCCTCGGTGTCCGGGGACGACGACCGCAATGACGCGAGCGGCGCCGCCGGGGCCCGTGACGACGCGGCGGACGACCGGGACGACGCGGCCGACGACCGGCACGACGACCGTGACGGCGCGGACGACCGCGATGACCGTGACGACCGTGACGACCGCGACGACCGGAATGACTCCGCCGACGAGGCGGACGACCGCGACGGGCGCGACGACGACGGCGACGACCGCTCCGACAGCTGACCGCCTCGCCGCGAGCCGTGACCGGCCCGGTCCGGGACCCCGTGTCCCGGACCGGGCCGATGCCGTGGCCGCCGTCGCCGGCGCGGGAAGGGCCGGTCACGCGCGGACCGGCGGACCGGCCGCCGGATCAGGCCCCGGTCACCCCGGCCACCAGTTCGTCGGCGGCGCGGTACGGATCCAGTTCGCCCGCGACGATGCGCTCGGCCAGCGCGCCGAGTCTGCGGTCGCCGTGGAGGTCCCCGATGCGCTCGCGGAGCGCGGTGACGGCGATGGTCTCCACCTCGCCCGAGGCCCGGCGGACCCGGCGCTCCTGGAGGGCGCCGTGCTCCTCCATCCAGGCGCGGTGCTTCTCCAGGGCCTCGACCAGCTCGTCCGTGCCCTCGCCGCGCGAGGCCACCGTCCGCACGATCGGCGGACGCCAGTCGCCGGGCGCGCGGGCCTCGCCCAGGCCGAGCATGTGGTTCAGCTCACGGGCGGTGGCGTCCGCGCCGTCGCGGTCCGCCTTGTTGACGACATAGACGTCGCCGATCTCCAGAATGCCCGCCTTCGCCGCCTGGATGCCGTCGCCCATCCCGGGCGCGAGCAGAACCACCGAGGTGTCCGCCTGGGCGGCGATCTCCACCTCCGACTGCCCCACGCCCACCGTCTCCACGAGGATCACCTCGCACCCGGCCGCGTCCAGCACCCGGATCGCCTGGGGGGCGGCCTGGGCGAGCCCGCCCAGATGCCCCCGGGTGGCCATCGAGCGGATGTAGACGCCCGGGTCGGAGGCGTGGTCCGACATCCGGACCCGGTCGCCGAGCAGCGCCCCGCCGGAGAACGGCGACGACGGGTCGACGGCCAGCACCCCGACCCGCCGGCCGGCCCGCCGGTACGCGCTCACCAGCGCCGAGGTGGAGGTGGACTTGCCGACGCCCGGCGAGCCGGTCAGGCCCACCACGTACGCCCCGCCGGTCAGCGGGGCGAGCGCGGCCATCACCTCGCGCAGCTGCGGGGACGCCCCCTCCACCAGGGAGATCAGCCGGGCCACCGCCCGCGGCCGGCCCTCCCTGGCCTGGGCGACCAGCTGGGGGACGTCTGCCATCACACCGCTCCTTCAACCGTTCGCCGGAGGTCTCGCCGCTCGCGGGGGACGTCAGTCCCGGGCCGGGACACGGAGGATCAGCGCGTCGCCCTGGCCCCCGCCGCCGCAGAGCGCGGCCGCGCCCAGTCCGCCGCCCCGGCGCCTCAGCTCCAGGGCCAAGTGCAGCACGAGCCGGGCGCCGGACATGCCGATCGGATGGCCGAGAGCGATGGCCCCACCGTTGACGTTCACCCTTTCGGGTGACACTCCAAGATCTTTCATTGACTGCACGGCGACCGCGGCGAAGGCCTCGTTGATCTCGATGAGATCGAGGTCCCCGACCTCGGCCCCCTCCTTGGCGAGGGCGTGCCGGATCGCGTTGGACGGCTGCGACTGGAGCGAGTTGTCCGGTCCCGCCACATTGCCGTGCGCGCCGATCTCCGCGATCCACTCCAGGCCCAGCTCCTCGGCCCTGGCCCGGCTCATCACCACGACCGCGGCCGCGCCGTCGGAGATCTGCGAGGAGGTGCCCGCGGTGATCGTGCCGTCCTTCGCGAACGCGGGGCGCAGCCGGCCCAGCGACTCGACGGTGGTGTCGGGCCGGATGCCCTCGTCCTCGGCGACCGCGACCGGCTCGCCCCGGCGCTGCGGGATCTCCACCGGAACGATCTCCTCCGCGAAGATCCCGTTCTTCCGGGCGGCGGCGGCCCGCTGGTGGGAGAGGGCGGCGATCTCGTCCTGCTCGGGGCGGCCGATGCCGAGCCGCGCGTTGTGCCGCTCCGTCGACTCGCCCATGGCGATGCCCTCGAAGGCGTCGGTGAGCCCGTCGTACGCCATGGAGTCGAGCATCTCGACCGCCCCGTACTTGTAGCCCGAGCGCGACTTCGGCAGCAGATGCGGCGCGTTCGTCATCGACTCCTGGCCGCCCGCGACGATCACGTCGAACTCGCCGGCCCGGATCAGCTGGTCCGCCAGCGCGATCGCGTCCAGACCGGAGAGACAGACCTTGTTGACGGTGAGCGCGGGGACGGACATCGGGATGCCCGCCCTGACCGCGGCCTGGCGGGCCGGGATCTGCCCGGCGCCGGCCTGGAGCACCTGGCCCATGATCACGTACTGCACCTGGCCGGGGGCGACGCCCGCCCGTTCCAGCGCCGCCGCGATGGCGAATCCGCCCAGGTCGGAACCGGAGAAGGAGCCGAGCGAGCCGAGGAGCCGACCCATGGGCGTCCTGGCGCCCGCGACGATCACTGAGGTGGTGCCGGTCGTTCCTGACATGAGACACGATCCCCTTCCAGCCCGGAGGCCGAGGAGTGAACGATGGTTTACCTCAAATGTACTGAGGGCCGCCGCCGGGGGTCATCGGGCTGCGGGTGTGATCGCGCGCACGTCGCGCACACGTTGCGTCACCGGCCGATGAACGCTGGACTGAGTCCATGCTGACGCGAATCGACCACATCGGGATCGCCTGTCACGACCTTGACACAACTGTCGAGTTCTACCGGACCACCTACGGCTTCGAGGTCTTCCACACCGAGGTCAACGAGGAGCAGGGGGTGCGCGAGGCCATGCTGAGGATCAACGGGACCTCCGACGGCGGCGCCTCCTACATCCAGCTCCTCCAGCCCGTGCGGGAGGACTCGCCGGTGGGGAAGTGGCTGGCCAAGAACGGGGAGGGAGTCCATCACATCGCCTTCGGCACCGCGGACGTGGACGCGGACGCGGAGGCCGTCCGGGAGAAGGGCGTCAGGGTGCTCTACGACCGGCCGAGGACCGGTTCCATGGGATCCCGGATCACCTTCCTGCACCCCAAGGACTGCCACGGCGTCCTCACCGAACTCGTCACCTCGGCAACGGAGCACTGACCTGAGGATTCCCGGCCCGGTAGAGTGGGCGATTCCGGGCCGGGGCCGGGTCGGGGTCGCACCGCGGCCTCTCATGTTGATCTGTCACCATTCCCCGGGGGGCCGTTCGCGGGCGAACGGTGCTTGTGTGGAGTCAGTTGCGACCAGGGGACGGATGGGACCGCGCAGTGCGGGGCTACGAACGCCAGGAGAGCCACCGAGCTGACGACGACCACCTCTCGCGGTTCGAAGCCGAGATGGACCGGCTGAAGACCGAGCGGGAGAAGGCCGTCCAGCATGCCGAGGACCTCGGCTACCAGGTCGAGGTATTGCGCGCCAAGCTCCATGAGGCGCGCCGCAACCTCGCCGCCCGTCCCGCGTACGACAGCGCCGATCTCGGGTACCAGGCCGAGCAGCTGCTCCGTAACGCCCAGGCGCAGGCCGACCAGATGCGCCAGGACGCGGAACGCGAGCTGCGCGAGGCCCGCGCCCAGACCCAGCGCATCCTCCAGGAGCACGCCGAGCACCAGGCGCGGCTCCAGGCCGAGCTGCACACCGAGGCCAATCAGCGGCGCCAGCGGCTCGACCAGGAGCTGGCCGAGCGCCGCCACACGGTCGAGGCGCACGTCAACGAGAACGTCGCCTGGGCCGAGCAGCTGCGCGCCCGCACCGAGTCCCAGGCCCGACGGCTCCTCGACGAGTCCCGCGCCGAGGCCGAGCAGGCGCTCGCCCAGGCCCGCGGCGAGGCCAAGCGCGCCGCCGAGGAGACCCGCCGCCGGGTCTCCTCCGAGACCGAGGCCGCCCGCGCCGAGGCCGAGTCCATCCTGCTGCGCGCCCGCAAGGACGCCGAACGGATGCTCAACGCCGCCTCCAGCCAGGCGCAGGAGGCCGCCTCCCACGCCGAGCAGCTGCGCTCGTCGACCACCGCCGAGTCCGAGGCGGCCCGTCAGCAGGCCACCGAGCTGAGCCGGTCCGCCGAAGCGCGGATGGCCGAGGCCGAGGAGCGGCTGCGCGAGGCGCGCGCGGAGGCCGAGAAGGTCCTCGGCGACGCCAAGGACTCCGCCGCCCGCCGGCTCGCCTCCGCCGAGTCGGACAACGAGCAGCGCACCCGTACCGCCAAGGCCGAGATCGCCCGGCTGGTCGCCGAGGCCACCACCGACGCCGAGGCGCTGAAGGCCGAGGCCGAACAACTCCGCGAGGACGCGCGGGCCGAGGCCGAGAAGCAGCTCGCGACCGCCACCGAGAACGCCCGCACCGCCGCGGCCGAGGACTCCGCCGCCCAGCTCGCGAAGGCGGCCAGGGCCGCCGAGGAGATCCTCACCAAGGCGTCCGAGGACGCCCGGGAGACCACCCGCAAGGCGGGCGAGGAGGCCGAGCGGATCCGCGGCGAGGCCGACGCCGAGGCGGACCGGCTGCGCGGCGAGGCCGCCGAACAGGCCGACCAGCTCAAGGGCGCGGCCAAGGACGACACCAAGGAGTACCGCGCCAAGACCGTCGAACTCCAGGAGGAGGCGCGGCGGCTGCGCGGCGAGGCGGAGCAGCTGCGCTCCGAGGCGGTCGCCGAGGGCGAGCGGCTGCGCTCCGAGGCCCGCCGGGAGGCCGTCCAGCAGATCGAGGAGGCGGCCAGCACCGCCGAGGAGCTGCTCACCCGGGCCCGGACCGACGCCGACGAGCTGCGCTCCTCCGCGGGCGCGGACAGCGAGCGGGTGCGCACCGAGGCGATCGACCGCGCCACCGCGCTGCGCCGCCAGGCCGAGGAGACCCTGGAGCGCACCCGCGCCGAGGCCGACCGGCTGGGCGAGGAGGCCCAGGAGCAGGCCGACGAGGTCCGCACCGCCGCCGAGGCCGCCGCGGCCGAGCTGCGCGAGGAGACCCGTCGGTCCCTGGCAGCCCGTCAGGAGGAGGCCGCCCAGGAGCTGTCCCGGCTCCAGACCGAGGCCGAGTCCCGGCTGGAGGCCGCCGAGCGGAGCCTCGCCGAGGCGCGCGCCGAGGGCGAGCGGATCCGCCGGGAGGCCGCCGAGGAGACCGAGCGGCTGCGCACCGAGACCGGTGAGCGGATCCGCGCGCTCCAGGACCAGGCCGACCAGGAGGCGGACCGGCTGCGCATCGAGGCCGCGGCCGACGCGTCCACCGCCCGCGCGGAGGCCGAGAACGTCGCCGTACGGCTGCGCAGCGAGGCGGCGAACGAGGCCGAGCGGCTCAAGAGCGAGGCTCAGGAGACCGCCGACCGGCTGCGCGCGGAGGCCGCGGCCGCCGCCGACCGGGTGGGCGCGGAGGCCGCCGAGGCGCTCGCCGCCGCGCAGGAGGAGGCGCTCCGGCGCCGCCGGGAGGCCGAGGGGATCCTCGAATCGGCGCGCGCGGAGGCCGACCAGGAGCGGGAGCGGGCCCGGGAGCAGAGCGAGGAGCTGCTCGCGTCCGCCCGCCGGCGGGTCGACGAGGCCCAGACCGAGGCCCATCGGCTGGTGGAGGAGGCCGACGGCCGGGCCGCCGAGATGGTGTCCGCCGCCGAGCAGAACGCCCGGCAGGTACGGGAGTCGGTCGCCGGGCTGCACGAGCAGGCCGAGCAGGAGATCGCCGGACTGCGCTCCGCCGCCGAGCACGCGGCCGAGCGCACCCGGGGCGAGGCGCAGGACGAGGCGGACCGGGTCCGCTCCGACGCGCACGCCGAGCGGGAGCGGGCGGCCGAGGACGCGGCGAGCCTGCGGGCCCGCGCCCAGGAGGAGACCGAGGCGGCGAACGCGCTCGCCGAGCGGACCGTCGCCGAGGCCATCGCGGAGACGGACCGGCTGCGCGCGGACACCGCCGAGTACGCCCAGCGGATGCGTACGGAGGCGTCCGACGCGGTCGCCTCCGCCGAGCAGGACGCCTCGCGCACCCGGGCGGACGCCCGGGACGACGCCAACCGGATCCGTTCGGAGGCGGCGGCCCAGGCGGACCGGCTCGTCGGCGAGGCGACGAACGAGGGCGAGCGGCTGCGCGCCGAGGCCCAGCAGGTGCTGGACGAGGCGCGGCAGGCGGCCGACAAGCGGCGCTCCGACGCAGCCGAACAGGCCGACCAGCTCATCGGCGAGGTGACCGCCGAGGCCGAACGCCTCGCGACCGAGGCCCGTACCGAGGCCGACCGGCTGGTCACGGACGCGACGGCCGAGGCCGAGCGGCTGGCGGCGGAAGCGGCCGCCGAGGCCGAGCGGAGCCGTGCCGAGAGCGAGCGGACGCTCGACGAGGCGCGGAAGGCCGCCGACAAGCGGCGCTCCGACGCCGCCGAACAGGCCGACCAGCTCATCGGCGAGGCGAGCGCCGAGGCCGAACGCCTCGCGACCGAGGCCCGCGCCGAGGCGGAGCGCCTGGTCGCCGACGCCACCGCCGAGGCGGGCCGGCTCATGGCCGACGCCACCGCCGACGCCGAGCGGCTGCGCGCGGAGGCGACCGAGGCGGTCGCCTCGGCGCAGCAGGCGGCCGAGCGGATCAGGACCGAGGCGCGCAAGGTCGAGGCGGACGCGGCGGCGGCCGCCGAGCGGCTGGGCGCCGACGCGCGCGGTGCGGCGGACCGGCTGGTGGACGAGGCGCGGGAGGCCGCGTCGAAGAGCCGTCAGGACGCCGCCGAGCAGGCCGATCAGCTGGTGAACAAGGCTCAGGAGGAGGCGCTGCGCTCGGCCCTGGAGGCGGAGGAGCAGGCCGACGCCATGGTGGGCGCGGCGCGCCAGGAGGCCGAGCGGCTGGTCGCCGAGGCGACGGTCGAGGGCAACTCGCTGGTGGAGAAGGCGCGTACGGACGCCGACGAGCTGCTGGTGGGCGCGCGCCGGGACGCCGCCGCCATAAGGGAGCGGAGCGACGAGACGCGGGCCCGGGTCGCGAGCGAGGTCGAGGAGCTGCACGAGCGCGCCCGCCGGGAGACCTCGGAGCAGATGAAGACGACCGGCGAGCGGGTCGACCATCTGATGAAGGCGGCGACCGAGCGGCACGAGGAGGCCGAGGAGAAGGCCAAGGAGCTGCTCGCCAACGCGAATTCCGAGGCGAGCCGGGTGCGGATCTCCGCGGTCAAGAGAGCGGAGGGTCTCCTGAAGGAGGCCGAGCAGAAGAAGGCCGGTCTGACGCGCGAGGGCGAGCAGATCAAGGCGGAGGCCGAGGCGGAGGCGACGCGTCTGGTCACGGACGGAAAGCGGGAGTTGGACGTTCTGGTGCGGCGGCGTGAGGACATTCAGGCGGAGATTTCCCGGGTCCAGGACGTGCTGGAGGCGCTCGGCTTTGAGGCTCCGCCGGTCGGCGGCAAGCCTTCGGGCGGCTCATCGGGCGGCGTCAAAGCCGGTGCGGCAGCTGGGGTTACACGTTCCAGCGGCAAGTCCTCCGACGGCTAGCCACTCAAAAGGCTGGACATTCTCCAGATCAAACCCGCATCCGCTCGATGACACGCCGCTTAGGCCCCTAGGATTCCCTCTATCACCTCACCGGTCTCATTCGACAGGAACCCCATGAGCGACACATCCTCCCCCTTCGGCTTCGAGCTCGTGCGGCGTGGTTACGACCGCGGCCAGGTGGACGACCGCATTACCAAGCTCGTCGCCGACCGTGATAGTGCTCTGGCCCGAATCACCTCTCTGGAAAAGCGCATCGAGGAACTCCACCTCGAGACGCAGAACGCCCAGGCCCAGGTGTCCGACGCCGAGCCGTCGTACGCCGGTCTCGGCGCACGCGTCGAGAAGATCCTCCGGCTCGCCGAGGAGGAGGCGAAGGACCTGCGCGAGGAGGCCCGTCGCGCCGCCGAGCAGCACCGCGAGCTGGCCGAGTCGGCCGCCCAGCAGGTCCGCAACGACGCCGAGTCGTTCGCCGCCGACCGCAAGGCGAAGGCGGAGGACGAGGGCGTCCGGATCGTCGACAAGGCGAAGGGAGAGGCCCAGCAGCTGCGCAGCGAGGCGCAGAAGGACGCGCAGTCCAAGCGCGAGGAGGCCGACGCGCTCTTCGAGGAGACGCGCGCCAAGGCGGCCCAGGCCGCGGCCGACTTCGAGACCAACCTCGCCAAGCGGCGCGAGCAGTCCGAGCGCGACCTGGCCTCGCGTCAGGCGAAGGCCGAGAAGCGGCTGGCGGAGATCGAGCACCGCGCCGAGCAGCTGCGGCTGGAGGCCGAGAAGCTGCGTACGGACGCGGAGCGCCGGGCCCGTCAGACGGTGGAGACGGCCCAGCGTCAGTCCGAGGACATCGTGGCGGACGCCAATGCCAAGGCCGACCGGATCCGCAGCGAATCGGAGCGCGAGCTGGCGGCGCTCACCAACCGCCGCGACTCGATCAACGCGCAGCTGACCAATGTCCGCGAGATGCTGGCCACGCTGACGGGTGCGGCGGTCGCCGCCGCCGGTACGCCCGCCGACGACGAGCCGATCTCCCGCGGGGTCCCGGCCCAGCAGTCGCGCTGAAGCTCTCGTACCGCCGGAACTCTCGTCCGGGTGTGCGACTCTCCCCCCGGGGGAGCGCGCGGATCAAAGATTGCGTCAAGCCCCCCGCCGTTCAAGTGGCGGGGGGCTTTGCGCGCCCTTAGCGTGGCCGCATGATCGAGCTGGAGGGCCTCACCAAGCGATTCGGCGCCAAGGTCGCCGTCGACCATCTGTCGTTCCAGGTCCGGCCCGGGGTGGTGACCGGGTTCCTCGGCCCGAACGGCGCGGGCAAGTCCACCACCATGCGGATGATGCTCGATCTGGACAATCCGACCAGCGGCAGCGTACGGATCGACGGCCGGCACTACCGGGAGCTGGCGGAGCCGCTCAAGTACATCGGCGCGCTGCTCGACGCCAAGGCCATGCACGGCGGGCGGAGCGCGTACAACAATCTGCTCTGTCTGGCCCAGGCCAATCGCATCCCGGCCGCCCGGGTCTCGGAAGTGCTGGACGTCGTCGGGCTGACGGCGGTGGCGCGGAAGAAATCGAAGGGATTTTCGCTCGGCATGGGCCAGCGGCTGGGAATCGCCTCGGCGCTGCTCGGCGATCCGGAGATCCTGATGTTCGACGAGCCGGTGAACGGTCTGGACCCCGAGGGAATTCACTGGATCCGCAATCTGATGAAGCAGCTGGCGTCCGAGGGACGGACGATCTTCGTTTCCTCGCATCTGATGAGTGAAATGGCCCTCACGGCCGACCACTTGATCGTGATCGGGCAGGGGCGGCTGCTGGCGGACACCTCGATGGCGGCCTTCATCCAGGAGAACTCGCGCAGCTACGCGCGGCTGCGCTCGCCCCAGCCGGAGCGGCTGCGGGACGTTCTGGCCCTGGCGGGCTTCGCGCCCGTGGCGGCGGCGGACGGCGCGCTGGAGATCGACGGCGCGACCACCGAGCGGCTGGGCGAGCTGGCGGCGGAGCACGGTGTCGTCCTGCATGAGCTGAGCGCCCAGCGCGCCTCGCTGGAGGAGGCCTTCATGCAGATGACGGCCGGTTCGGTGGAGTACCACGCGCACGGTACGAGCGAGGGGGCGCGGCCGCCCGCCCCGCCGGGCCCGAGGTGGGGCAGCGAGCGGGAGCCGGCCCGGGCCCCGAGGTGGGGCGCCGGCCCGCGGAACGACAAGGAGGGGAGCTGACCCATGGCCTCGGTACCCGCGGTGCTCCAGTCGGAGTGGACCAAGATCCGTTCGGTGTCGTCCACGACCTGGACGCTGGCCTCGGCCTTTCTGGTGACGGTCGCCCTGAGCGCCGCGCTCTGCGCGCTCTTCCGCTCCACCTTCGACAATCTCTCCGTGCGCGAGCGGCTCACCTTCGACCCGACGCTGGTGAGCTTCTCGGGGATGACCCTCGGGCAGCTGGCGATGGTGGTCTTCGGCGTGCTGGTGGTGGGCACGGAGTACAGCTCCGGGATGATCCGCACCTCGCTCGCGGCGGTGCCGCAGCGGGGGACGTTCCTCTTCGGCAAGCTGACGGTGGCGACGGTGCTGGCGCTGGGGGTGGGGATGGCGACGAGCTTCGCCTCCTTCTTCGTCGGCCAGGCGCTGCTGGGCGAGCACGGGACGACGATCGGCGCGGAGAACGTGCTGCGCGCGGTGATCGGCGGCGGGCTCTACATGGGGCTGATCGCGCTGTTCTCGATGGCGGTGGCCACGATGCTGCGCAGTTCGATGCTGTCGCTCGGGATTCTGATGCCGTTCTTCTTCCTGGTGTCGCAGATCCTGGCGTCGGTGCCGAAGGCGAAGACGGTCGCCCGCTACTTCCCCGACCAGGCCGGGGCCAAGATCATGCAGGTGGTGCCGGACGCCCTGGGCGGGACGAGCGCGCCGTACGGGCCCTGGGAGGGGCTCGGGATCATGCTGCTCTGGGTGCTCGCGGCCCTGGTCGGGGCGTACGCGGTGCTGAAGACGCGCGACGCGTAGGCGCGGGCCGCGTCCGGTCCTGGTCGGTCCGGACCTAGTAGGTCCGGTCCGGACCGGACCGGGCCTCATCAGTCTGGTCGCTCCGGACCGGGCCGTGCCCGCGGGGGCCGGCCCGCCGACCGCCCCACCGGGATCGTCACCGGAAAGTTACCCCTTGGCCGGAACCAGGTGAAGGTCGATATCCTCCTAGCTCTTACGGGGGCGTGCGGCCGGTAGGCCTGTGCCCCGATGACCGAAAGTCGATGGGGCTCTGGAGAATGATCGAGGCAGTCGGCCTGACGAAGCGCTACGGCGCCAAGACGGCCGTGTACAACCTTTCCTTTCAGGTGAGGCCCGGCACGGTGACCGGATTCCTCGGCCCCAACGGTGCCGGCAAGTCCACCACCATGCGGATGATCCTCGGGCTCGACACCCCGACCGAGGGCAAGGTGACGATCGGCGGCCTCCCCTTCCGGCAGACGCCGAACGCGCCCCGCCAGGTCGGCGCGCTGCTCGACGCCAAGGCCGTCCACGGCGGCCGCAGCGCCCGCAACCACCTGCTCTCGCTGGCGCAGCTCTCCGGGATCCCGGCCCGCCGGGTGGACGAGGTGCTCGGCGTCGTCGGCCTCCAGGACGTGGCGCGCAAGCGCTCCAAGGGCTTCTCGCTCGGCATGGGCCAGCGGCTCGGCATAGCGGCGGCGCTCCTGGGCGACCCGCAGGTGCTGCTCTTCGACGAACCCGTCAACGGGCTCGACCCCGAGGGCATCCTCTGGGTCCGCAATCTGATGAAGCTGCTCGCCTCCGAGGGCCGTACGGTCTTCGTCTCCTCGCACCTGATGAGCGAGATGGCGCTGACCGCCGACCATCTGATCGTGATCGGCCGCGGTCAGCTGCTCGCGGACATGAGCGTCACGGACTTCATCTCGGCGAACTCCGCCGACTTCGCCCGGGTGCGCACCCCGGACGCCGAACCGCAGCTGAGGGAGAAGCTCTCCTCGGAGCTGACCGGCGCCGGCGGCCAGGTGATGACCGAGCCCGACGGCGCGCTGCGGGTCATGGGTCTGCCGCTGCCGCGGATCAGCGAGCTGGCGCACGGGGCGGACGTCCGGCTGTGGGAGCTGTCCCCGCACCGGGCCTCGCTGGAGGAGGCGTACATGCGGATGACGCAGGGCGCGGTCGACTACCGCTCCACCAGCGACCAGAAGGCGGGGCTGATGCAGCAGCCGCAGCCCGGGTACGGAGCGCCGCAGCAGCAGATCCCCGAGGTGCCGCAGCAGGGCTTCTACGCCCCGCCGCCGCCCCGCCCGGAGGACAATCCGTACGCCGCCGGTCCGGACCGGGCCGCGCCGCCCGCCGCGGCCCCGGCCGCCGCCCCCGCCGAACCGACAAAGCCCGAGGACCGCCGATGACCACCCCCTACCAGCAGCAGGGCGCGCCCACCGCCACCTCGTACTCCTCGCCGATCCCGGTCCGCAAGGCCCATCTCGGCGACGCGCTCGCCTCCGAGTGGACCAAGATCCGGTCGGTGCGGTCCACGGTCTGGACGCTGAGCGTCATGGCCTTCCTGATCCTCGGCATCGGGCTGCTGGTCGCGCTCACGATCGGCGCGGCCGACGCGGATCTCGACGGTCAGCCGGTGCTGGCGTTCGGCTTCTTCGGCGTGCTGCTCGGCACCGTCTGTGTGATCACGCTCGGCGTGCTCACCATCGCGTCCGAGTACGGCACCGGGATGATCCGGACCACGCTGACCGCCTGCCCCTCGCGGAACCGGGTGCTGACCGCGAAGGCGATCGTCTACTTCCTGGTCGTCTTCGTCTTCACCCTGGTGCTCACCCTGGTGGTGGGCGCCCTCCAGGTGGCGATCATCGACACGGCCGACGCGCCCTCGAACGACGAGTGGTTCCGCGCGACCTTCGGCGTGAGCGTCTTCCTCGCCGCTCTCGGTCTGCTCTCGCTCGCCGTCGGCGTGCTGATCCGGCACTCGGCGGGCGCGATCACGCTGATGATCGGCGTGGTGCTGCTCCCGATCGTGCTGGCGATGTTCATGTACGCGGAGTCGCTGTCGGGCCTGCGGGACGGCCTGTTCGAGTACTCGATACCGAATCAGCTGATCGTGCTCTACAACAACACCGCCACCGAGTCGGGTCCGCAGGGCTGGGAGCCGGTGTGGATCATCCTCGGCGTCTCCGCCGTCGCGCTGGCCGGCGCGTACGCGTCGCTGAACAGCCGCGACGTCTGACCCCGCCGGACGATGTCCGGCCCCGGCTCAGTGCCTGGGCGCGTTACGGGACCGCTGCACCCGCGTGGTGCGGCGGTCCTTCGCGTTCCAGCACGCCTTGTGCCAGTGCCGCCGGTCGTCCACTCCCCCGTGCTCCGGCCAGGCCACCACGTGCGGGACGGCGGACGGGATCTCCTGGTCGCAGCCGGGGCAGCGATAGCGCTTGCCCTGGGAGCCGGCCCCGGCCACCAGACGGACCGACCATTCCTCGCCCTGCCAGGACTCGGTACGGCCGAAACCGCCGTACCGGTCGCCCGGTTCACCGGTCTGCGGGGGGAGTTTCTCGCCGCCCTTGGGGCGGTTGCGGCGCGGGGACACGTGTACACCTCACGGGGCAAGTGGGGACGATTCCTTTCAGGCCCAGCCTACGGGCCGCGGTACGGGGTACACGCCCCTGTGTGACAGGGGACGGGCCCGTCCGGCGGGGCGGTTACCGGAAAATCGCAAGAACTTCACGGGAGGCCGTGCCTCTGGCACGTGTCGGGCGTTGATGCCGGTGGGGGGAGTGACGCGTCGGCCGCAAGGAGGCAGAAGGCGATGCGCGTGGGTACGTTCGTCCTGGCCGCCCAGTTCCCGGGCCAGGGGCAGGGTGAGGCGCTGCACCGGGCGGTGCGCTCCGCGGAGGTGGCGGAGGAGTCGGGGCTCGACTCGGTGTGGCTGGCGGAGCACCACTTCGTGCCGTACGGCGTATGCCCGTCGGCGGTGACGCTCGCGGCGCTGCTGCTCGGCCGCACCCGGCGGATCAGGGTCGGCACGGCGGTGAGCGTGCTGCCGACCGTCCATCCGGTCGCGCTCGGCGAGCAGGCCGCGCTGCTCCATCTGACCAGCGGGGGCAGGTTCTCGCTCGGGGTGGGCCGGGGCGGGCCCTGGGTCGATCTGGAGGTCTTCGGGGCCGGACTGCCGGCCTATGAGACCGGTTTCACGGACTCGCTGGATCTGCTGCTGGCCTGGCTGCGCGAGCCCGCCGTCGCGGGCCGGTCGAAGCGGTACGCCTTCCGTGAGGTCCCCGTCGTGCCCCGGCCCGACGAGCTGATCGGCGGGCCCGCGCGGCCCGAGGTGATCGTGGCGTGCACCTCGCCGGCGAGTGTGCGGCTGGCCGCCGGGCGCGGGCTGCCGATGCTGCTGGGCATGCACTGCGGGGACGAGGAGAAGGCGGAGATGGTCGCCCTGTGGCGGCGGAGCGCCCTGGAGGCGGGCCGGCCGCCCGAGGAGGTCGCGGACGCCGGTCATGTGTCGGCGGGAGTGGCGCAGATAGGCCCGAGCGCGGCGGAGGCGGGCGAGACGCTGATGAAGTCGATGCCCGGCTGGTTCAAGCAGGGGCTGGACGCCCATATGACGGTCGACGGCCGGGAGCGGGCGATGCGCGATCCCGTGGCCTATACGGAACTGCTCTGCCGGCTCCATCCGGTGGGCCCGCCGAGGCTGGCCGCGGACCGGCTGGCGGCGACGGCGGAGCGCACCGGAATCACGCGGTTCGCCCTGCTCACCGAGGGCTCCGGCGATCTGGCGGCCACCGAGGAGAATGTGCGCCGGCTGGGCGAGGACGTCCTCCCGCTGCTGGGCTGAGCCGCGTACGAAGGGGCCGTACACGAAGGAGCGCCGCCGGGCCGGTCGGCTCCGGGCCGGTCGGCTCCGGCGCGGAGCCCGCGGGCCGGACCGGGCGCGGATCCGGCCGGTTCCCGCCCCGCCCCGCTCACCCCGGACCCGGCCCGCTGCCGCCCCGGCGTCAGTCGTAGCTCGCGCGACGCGGAGCGGCAGCACACGATCTCAGCAGTCGCGCAGTTCGGGCGACTGATTGAGCAGCTGCCCCCGCACGGAGGTGAAGCGGGCCAGCCGCTCGTCCACCGAGGAGTCCAGCGGGAACACCGCCACACGGTGGCAGTTCTGGAACGCCAGACGTACTCCGAAATGCCGTTGCAGCGCACCGCGAATCGCGTCACTCGCGAGCGCGCGCAGCAGCTGGCCACGTGCCTGCTCATCCGGCGGAGGCGTCAGGTTGTCGGCGAAGTCGCCGCCGTCGACCTTCAGCTGTGCCACCAGCGAACTGATCATCTCCCATGCGTAGGGCAGGGAGGTCCGGACGCAGTCGACGAAGTCTGCTTCGTCGACCTCGCCTCGCTCGGCCTGTTCCAACAGCGCCGGTGAGACGTCGAGCGACATGGGTTCTCCTCTCGCGACCCCGGTGACGGGGCCTTACGGGCACGGAAAGGCGCGCCGGGAACATCGTCATGCGCATGACGCATGACGACGCAGAGTGCGCATCCGACGACCTCCTGCATCCACGGTAAGTGCGCGGTCCAGACCGCACCAGGAGAATGGGAGGACAACCGGCCAGAAACGAACCGGAGCACCGAGGGGACCCAGAGGCTCTCCGCCAGGCGCAGTGCTGCCCGGGCTCGGGTGTGCGTAGGGAGAATCGCGCGCGGGGGTGTACGTCGAGTAGCGTTGCCGACCATGCGTCTTGTCATCGCCCGTTGCTCCGTGGACTACGCGGGCCGGCTCACCGCCCATCTGCCCTCCGCCCTCCGTCTGATCCTCGTCAAGGCCGACGGGAGCGTCTCCATCCACGCGGACGACCGGGCGTACAAACCACTGAACTGGATGTCCCCGCCCTGCACCCTGAAGGTGGGGGACGACGACGTCTGGACGGTCGTCAACAAGGCGGGCGAGAAGCTGATCATCACCATGGAGGAGGTCGTCCACGACTCCTCGCACGAGCTGGGGGTGGACCCCGGCCTCATCAAGGACGGCGTGGAGGCGCATCTCCAGGAACTGCTCGCGGACCGGATCGAGACACTCGGCCAGGGCTACAGCCTGATCCGCCGTGAGTACCCGACCGCGATCGGCCCGGTGGACATCCTCTGCCGGGACTCCGACGGCGGCACGGTCGCGGTGGAGATCAAGCGCCGGGGCGAGATCGACGGGGTGGAGCAGCTGACCCGCTATCTGGAGCTGCTGAACCGCGATCCCCATCTCGCGCCGGTGAAGGGCGTGTTCGCGGCCCAGGAGATCAAGCCGCAGGCGCGGGTGCTGGCGACGGACCGGGGCATCGGCTGCGTGGTGCTGGACTACAACGCGATGCGCGGCATCGAGGACGACAAGCTCAGGCTGTTCTGACGCGGCCGGAGCACGGCGGAGCCGACACGGCCCCGGAGGCGATGCCTCCGGGGCCGTACGCGTGCCGTGACGCCGCTCAGGCGACCGGTGCGCCCGACGGCGACGGGGCCCCGCCGGGGGAGATCGGCGCGCTCCCGGTGGTCTGGACGTCGCCGCCGCCGGTGGCCGTGGGCGTTCCGGTGGGAGTCGTCGGCCTGGTCGTCGGCGTCGGCTTCGTCGGCCCGGTCGGCTTCGTGGTCGGGCCGCCGGAGGTCGAGGGGACCATGGTCGGCCGGGTCGGCGCGGTCGGGCTGCCGGTGCCCGCGGTCCCGGTCGGGGAGCTGGGGCGCTGCGAGGGGACGGTGGACGTCGGGACGCCCGTCGACGGCCGGGAGGAGCCGGTCGACGGGGTGCCGGCGGCCGTGGCCGGGGCGGTCGTCGCGGGGCCTGCGCCCGTGCCCGCGGTGACGGGGACGGAGGAGGTGGCCGCGGGCACGGCGGCGGGCGTGCTGGAGGCCCGCTCCGTCGGGGCCTCGGTCGGTGCGTCCGACTCCGGTCCCTCGCGGTTCGCCTCCTCCGTCGCCGAGGCGCCGTTCCCGGCCTTGCCGCCGCCCGGCGCGTCCCGGCCGTCCGAGGCCGCGCCGATGGTGACCACGGCGCCCAGGACGACGGCGAGCAGCGCGCCCGTGCCGACGGCGATGAGATTGCGGCGGGTGCCGAGCAGCGCGCGGCGCCGGCGGGTCCAGGCGCTCTCGGCGCGCGGCGGCTGGTACGAGACCAGCGTCTGCGGCACCGTCACGGTCCCGGAGACCACCGGCAGCTGACGGGTGCCCGGTTCGTCGTCGCGGAGCGCGGCGGCGGCCGCGGCGCCCGGCGGCAGGGCGGCCGGGACCGGCGGCGGGGGCAGCTCGCGGCGTCCGGCGGGGGCGGCGGGCGCCGCGTCGGCGGCGGAGGGCACCCGGCCGTTCTCGCGGTCGTCGACGAGAGTGAGGGCGCGGCGGCCCGCGACCGTGCCCCGCTTGTCGGCGAGCGCCCCGCGCATGCCGATCGAGGCCTCCAGCTCGGCGCGGGCCCGGTCCAGACGGTCGGTGCAGAGCGCCAGGATGCCCAGCTCGTGGTGGAAGTAGGCCTCCTCGGCGACCTCGCCGGCCTTGCGGGCGGCTTCGGAGCCGGTCCGCAGGGTGCGCTCCCACGCGCCCCAGTGGAGCCCGGCCGCGAAGGCGGGGGCGGCGCCCCGGGCGAGCAGCACGGCGGCGCTGGGGTGTCCGCTCGCGGTGCTCGCGACCAGGGCGGTGAGGGCGGCGACGACGGAGTCCGCCTCGGCGGCGGCGCGCTCGGGGGTGACGGAGGGGTGTCCGATCCACCAGGTGTAGTGCTGGGCGGCGGTGTGGGCGTGGGCGGCGGAGTCGTCCGCGTACCCCTTCTCGGCCAGTTGCGCGCGGACGCCGGCCGCGAGCCGGAAGCGGCCGCCGACCGGGGAGAGCAGGCCGCAGCCCATCAGTTCGCCGATGGCCGTGTCGGCGTGGGTGTCGCCGATGAGCGCGGGCAGATGCGCCTGGTGGGGCACCTCGCCGCCGAGCGCGACGGCGAAGCGGAGCGTCTGGCGGGCGGCCTCGCCGAGCCGGGAGGCGAGCAGCGGGGCGGGGGCCGCGCCCTGTCCGAGGGTGGGCAGCGCGACCTCGGCGCCGTCGACGCCCTCGGGGGGTGCGAACGCCTCGAAGGCCTCGGGGTCCTCGCGGAGCCGTTCGCGGAGTTCGTCGCACTGCCTGAGCAGCGCGCCCGCCTGGACGAAGCGCAGCGGCAGGCCCTCGGACTCGAACCAGAGGTCTCCGGCCCAGTTGGTCTCGTCCTCGGCGAGCGGGCGGTCCACGGAGCGGCGCAGCAGTTCCAGGGAGGCGGGGCGGCCGAGTCCGGGGAGGGCGATCTCCTCGAGGTGGGCCTCGGGGGCCGGTTCGGGCGCGTCGGGGAGGGCGGCGAGCAGGAAGGCGCACTCGGGCGCCGCGTCGAGGAGTTCGCCGAGGGCCGCGCCGCCGAATTCCAGATCGTCCAGGACGACGATCGCGCCGATGTCCGCTACGCGTTCGAGGAGTTGGGCGCGGCTCGGGCGGCGGCGGGGGGCGCGGTGGACGGCGGCGAAGAGTTCGTACAGCAGATCGGTGGGGGTGCGGTGGCAGCCGTTGAGCCGGACGACTCCGTCGGGGGCGAGGTCGGCGCACTCCTCGGCGACGGCGTCGAGGAGGGTGGTGCGTCCGGAGCCGGCCGGTCCGGTGACGCGCAGGGAGCGGCCCCGGCCGAGGAGGCGGATGATCTGCTCGCGCTGCTCGTCGCGCTCCAGGAGCGGCAGCCGGGGGGCGGCGGGCCCGGCGGGTGCGGGCGGGCGGGCCGCGCGCCGGTGTTCGGCCCGCTCGGCGGCGTTGGCGCGCCGGACGGGGTGGTCGTCGTCGTCGGCGGTCGCGCCCGCGTCCGGGGCGCGGGGCGGGCAGGGTTCTATCTCGCTGCCGTCCACCGGATTGACGGTGAGCAGGAAGTCGCCTGCGGCGATCCGCACGGTGCGGGCGTGTGCCGGCGCGGACTGTCCGAAGTCGGGCGTGCCGGGCTCGCGCGACGGCCGCTTCGGCCCCGCGCCCTCGCCGAAACTGTCGTGGTCCATGGTCCAAGCCCCCAGATGCGCTTCGCATAGGTTCGTCCCCGCCGGGGCTCCGTGCGGAGTCCGTGGCGGAGCCGCGCGCGAAGGCCCCTCCCGGTCTCTCCGCGCGCCCGGACGCCGCTTCGGTCCGGTGCTCCTGCCGCGTGGGTCGCCCGAAGCGGCGTGTCGCTGTGGCTCGTCGGAGCGGTTCCGCACGTCGGCAGACGAACGAAACCCTAGACGCTGGCAGGGTATCCCTCATCCGGCGGGGTGCCGCCCCGTCCGCGACGTCACAGCTTCATGAGAATTGTGAGGTCACGGACGGTTCGGTCCGTCGCGGCGGGCCGGGCGGTCAGGCGCGGGGCAGTGATTCGGCGGCGAGTCCGCCCTCGATGGCGAGGATGCGGTGCAGCCGGGTGGCCACCAACAGCCGCTGCATCTGGGGCGGCACCCCGCGCAGGACGAGCCGTCTGCCGCAGCGGCCGGCCCGGCGGTGGGCGCCCATGATGACGCCGAGCCCGGTGGCGTCCCAGGAGTCGAGACCGGTCAGATCGAGCACCAGGTCGCCGTCGCCGTCGTCGACCGCCGAGTGCAGGACCGTACGGGCGTCCGCCGCGCTGCGGACGTCGAGGCGGCCCCCGACGACCAGCTCGACGTGGTCGCCCCTGATGTGCATATGCGCTCCCCGAGAGTGCTTCAGTGCCCTGTGGTTGTGTGCTGGGCCGCTCTGGGGCCCCAGCCCGCGCAGGCTGTTCCACTACTTCTTGCCTCAACTGACGGCCCGGAGGGCACAGCAGTTGCTGTTTGTGAGCGAACCGATACCGAAATCACTCCGTAGGGTGATACCGGCGGGCGTCGCGGCGGCGCCGGCGGCCGTTCAGTGGGTGTAGAAGCCCTGCCCGCTCTTGCGGCCGATGTCACCCGCGTCCACCATCCGGCGCATCAGCTCCGGCGGGGCGAACTTCTCGTCCTGGGACTCGGTGTAGATGTTCTCGGCGGCGTGGAGCAGGATGTCCACGCCGGTGAGGTCGGCGGTGGCGAGCGGGCCCATGGCGTGCCCGAAGCCGAGCCGGCAGGCGGTGTCGATGTCCTCGGCGGAGGCGACGCCCGATTCGTACAGCTTCGCGGCCTCCACCACCAGCGCCGAGATCAGCCGGGTGGTGACGAAGCCCGCCACGTCGCGGTTGACGACGACGACGGTCTTGCCGACGGACTCGGCGAACGACCGGGCGACCGCCAGGGTTTCGTCGCTGGTCTTGTGGCCGCGGACGAGTTCGCACAGCTGCATCATGGGCACCGGCGAGAAGAAGTGCGCGCCGACGACCCGCTCCGGACGGTCCGTCACCGCCGCGATCTTGGTGATGGGGATGGCGGAGGTGTTGGAGGCGAGTACGGCGTCGTCCTTGGCGATGCGGTCGAGCGCGCGGAAGATCTCGTGCTTGACCTCCAGCTTCTCGAACACCGCCTCGACCACGACGTCCGCGTCGGCGACCGCGTCCAGATCGGTGGTGGTGGTGATCCGGGCCAACGCGGTCTCGGCGTCGGCGGCTTCCATTCTGCCCTTGGCGACGAATCGGTCCCACGAGTTCTTGATGGTGTCGGTGCCTCGGGTCAGGGCCTCGTCGGTGATGTCGCGCAGCACGACGTCCCAGCCCGCCTGGGCGGAGACCTGAGCGATTCCGGAACCCATGAGTCCGGCTCCGATGACGGCGAGCTTCCTGGCCACTGAGACACCCCTTAACGACTGTTTACATTTCGCCTCTCGGCCGGAGGTTAGCGCTCGCGGGGGGCCGAGTGGCCGCTAAGAGATGCGCGTCACGTCTCACATGACGGACATCACACCGGGACGGGCGCGGAGCGGCCGCGCCGGGCCGCCGGGCCGGGGGTGTCCCGCGCCGGGGCGGCGGCTAACTACGCTGGGCCCATGGTCAATCTGACGCGCATCTACACCCGTACCGGCGACCGGGGCACCACGGCGCTCGGCGACATGAGCCGGACCGCCAAGACCGATCTGCGGATCTCCGCGTACGCCGACGCCAATGAGGCCAACGCCGTCATCGGCACCGCCGTCGCGCTGGGCGGGCTGACCGACGACGTCGTCCAGGTCCTGGTCCGGATCCAGAACGATCTCTTCGACGTGGGGGCGGACCTCTCGACCCCGGTGGCGGAGAATCCGGAGTACCCGCCGCTGCGGGTGGAGCAGTTCTACATCGACCGGCTGGAGGCGGACTGCGACCGCTTCCTGGAGGAGCTGGAGAAGCTCCGCAGCTTCATCCTCCCCGGCGGCACCCCCGGCGCGGCCCTGCTCCACCAGGCGTGCACGGTGGTGCGGCGGGCGGAGCGCTCGACCTGGGCGGCGTTCGAGGTCCACGGCGAGACGATGAACCCGCTGACGGCGACCTATCTCAACCGCCTCTCCGACCTGCTGTTCATCCTCGCGCGGGTCGCGAACAAGGAGACCGGGGACGTGCTCTGGGTCCCGGGCGGCGAACGCTGAGGTCAGGGTCCCGGGCGGCGGGGGTACGAGGACCCGGGCCGCGGGGCCGGGTCCGCGGACCCGGCCCGGGCGGAAGGGCAGCGGACCCGGGCGAGGGGCCGCGGACCGGCTAGCGGCGCTCCACCCGGACCGGCTCGCGGTCCTTCGCCGCGGGCCCCGGGCCCCGGCGCGGAAAGACCAGATAGGTCAGCGCGATCACCCCGTGGATGCCGGCCACCCGCCACGCCTGATACATCCAGGACTCCAGCGAACCCGTCCGGCCGGGGTCCCCCACGTACCAGATCGCGAGCTGGAGCAGCGCCGACGCCACCGCCGCGCCGACCAGCGTGCCGAACCAGATCTTCCCCTCGTGGGCGGCGCGCGCCATGCCGTACCGGGGCGGCTTCGGCGGGGGCGGCGCGCCGCCGAAGCGGTGGGCCGCGTGGCCGTCGAGCCACTTGACGGTGCGGTGGCCGTGGCCCACGGTGTAGCCGATGTAGAGCGCGGCCAGACCGTGCTTCCAGCTGGGCTCCGCGCCGTTCTTCAGATCGATCGCCGTGACGACCAGCAGCAGGACCTCCAGCAGCGGCTCGCACAGCAGAAGGGCCATGCCCAGCCTGGGTCTGCGCAGCACATAGCGGGCTCCGAGCCCGGCGGCCAGCAGCACCCAGAAGCCGACCTCACAGACGATGATCAGCGTGACGATCACGGTGCTCTCCCTTCCTCACCTCCAGACTTCCGTCGAAACGGGCCCCGATCGTCGTCGGCAGGCAGGAACCGGGACTGCATCCTTCGATGTACTGGCGGATCGCCCCCGCCGGGGACGCCGCCGGGCCGCTCGCCGTGTTTGATGGGAGGGTGACCCTTCCCCGCCCGCACCGCGACGACGTCCTGATGGGCGTCTGCTCGTTCCTCGGCGGTGTGCTGCTGTGGTCGCTGGGGCTCTACACCCAGCCCGACCGCACCCTGCTCCCGGCCTGGGCCGCCCTGGTGCCGCTGGCGGTGCTCAGCGTCCAGGAGATGTACCGCAGATCGACTCCGCTCCTCACGCTGCTGGTCGGCACGGCGGCGCTCGTCGCCGACCAGCTCACGGTCGGCAATCTCTTCACCGTGCTGCTCTTCACCGACACGGTGTACGTCGCGACGGTGTACGGTCCCCCGGCCGCCGTCCGCCGGGTGCCGATCGCCGCCGGAGTGGTCACGGTCGCCTGTGTGATCGGTCTGCCGGCCCTGCTCCAGGACCCGTTCGGGCTCTTCCTCGGCGTGGTCGTGGGCATGATCATCCTCACCCCCGCCCTCACCGGTGTGATCATCCGCAACCACCGGGCCGCCGCCGACGCGGCGCTGCTGCGGGCGGAGCAGACCGCTCTGCTCGCGGAGATGGACCGGGTGCAGGCGGTGACCGCCGAGCGCGGGCGGATGGCCCGTGAGCTGCACGACATGGTCGCCAACCATCTCTCCGCGATCGCCATCCACTCCACGGCCGCGCTCTCCCTGGACAATCCGCAGACCTCCCGGGACGCCCTCGGGGTGATCCGGGAGAACAGCGTCGCCGGTCTGGCCGAGATGCGGCGGCTGATCGGGCTGCTGCGGGACAGCGGCCACGACGACCAGCCCGCCGCCGCGCCCACGCTCGCCGGGGTGGAGTCGCTGATCGCCCAGTGCCGTACCCATGGCGCGGCCAGCGGACTGACCTTCACCCTCGACGACCGGCGCGGGGAGGGGCCGCCGCTGCCCACGCCGGTGGATCTGGCGGCCTACCGGATCGTGCAGGAGTCCCTGACCAACGCGCTCAAGCACGCGGAGCGGGGCGAGGTGCGCGTCGTCCTCGCCCGGACGGAGGGCCGGGCCCTGACGGTCACGGTCACCAGCGCCTTCGGCCGCCGCCCGGGCCCCCGCGCGCCGGGCTCGGGGGCCGGTCTGGTCGGCATGCGGGAGCGGGTGGCGCTGCTGTCGGGCGAGATCGAGGCGGGCCCGGTCGAGGGTCCGGCGGACGGGCCCGGGAAGATCTGGCTCGTACGGGCGACCCTGCCGGTGCATGACGAAGACGAGGAGCCCTCAGCATGACGAGGGAAGCGCACCCCGAGCACCCCGAGCAGCCCGAGCAGCCCGAGCAGCCCGAGCACCCGGAGCGCCCCGAGCGGCCCCGGCAGCCCGCGCCGGCGGAGGGCCCCGGGGTCCCCGGGCCCGGCGCGCCGCGTTCGGGGCGGGTGCGCGTCCTGGTCGCGGAGGACCAGAGCGCGGTCCGCGCGGGCCTGGTGCTCATCCTCGGCAGCGACCCCGGGATCGAGGTCGTCGGCGAGGCGGCGGACGGCGAGGCGGCGGTGCGCCTCGCCCGGGAACTCCGCCCCGATCTGGTACTGATGGACATTCAGATGCCACGGCTCGACGGGGTGTCGGCGACCGGACAGATCGTCGGCGAACGGCTCGCGGACGTCCTCGTACTGACCACATTCGATCTGGACGAGTACATCTTCGGCGCGCTACGCGCGGGCGCGTCGGGATTTCTGCTGAAGAACACCGAGGCGCGGGAGCTGCTGGAGGCGGTGCACACGGTGGCGCGCGGCGAGGGGCTGATCGCTCCGGCCGTCACCCGCCGGCTGATCGCGGAGTTCGCCTCCCCGCACCCCGTACGCTCCCCCGACGCCCCCGACCCGGCGGTTCTCGACGCGCTGACCCGGCGCGAGCGCGAGGTGCTCTGCTGTCTGGGCGAGGGTCTGTCGAACGCCGAGATCGCGGTACGGCTGCGGATGGCGGAGGCCACGGTGAAGACGCACGTCAGCAGG
Organism: Streptomyces sp. NPDC014894; assembly: GCF_043080985.1. Classification (NCBI taxonomy): domain Bacteria; kingdom Bacillati; phylum Actinomycetota; class Actinomycetes; order Kitasatosporales; family Streptomycetaceae; genus Streptomyces; species Streptomyces sp. NPDC014894. The sequence goes on along the minus strand of NZ_JBIBWD010000001.1, from coordinate 145,869 downwards.
CTGCTGGGGAAGCTGGGGCTGCGCAGCCGGGTGCAAGCGGCCGTACTGGCGCAGGAGTTGGGGATCTGACGGGCTGATTCCCGCCACTCCTCCCCCATCGCTCCACCTTTGGTCTGGACCTATTGACGATTGGTACAGACCTTCCTACTCTCACCGAACACACGCTGCGGTGAGCCACGCAGAGTGCACAGTGCACGCACGGTCCCACCCCACTGTCCGGACCTTCACGAGGAGCACCCGTGAGCACTCATCCCCCACGACTGCACGGTCTCAGACGGCGTCTCGCACCACCGGGCGCGCGGTTCTCCACCCGATCGAAGATCGTCGCGATACTGACCGCGCTGATCCTCCCGATGGCCGCGCTGGTCGGCCTCGCCACCCCGGCCCAGGCTGCCACGTCCGCCACCGCGACGTACACCAAAGGCTCCGACTGGGGTCAGGGCTTCGAAGGCAAGTGGACCATCAAGAACACCGGTACCACGGCCATCAGCGCCTGGACCGTCGAGTGGGACTTTCCCACCGGCACCCGCGTGACCTCCGCCTGGGACGCCGACGTCACCAACGTCGGCAACCGCTGGACCGCCAAGAGCAAGTCCTGGGCCGGTTCGCTGGCGCCCGGCGCCTCGGCCACCTTCGGCTTCAACGGCACCGGCACGGGCTCCCCGTCGAACTGTAAGCTCAACGGCGGCTCCTGTGACGGCGGCACGGTCCCCGGTGACGACCCGCCGTCCGCCCCCGGAACCCCCACCTCCAGCAACATCACCGAGACCTCGGCGACGCTGAGCTGGGCCGCGGCCACGGACGACAAGGGCGTCAAGAACTACGACGTCTTCCGTGACGGCACCAAGGTCACCACGACCACGGCCCTCACCTTCACCGACACCGGGCTGACCAAGGCCACCGACTACTCCTACACGGTGCAGGCCAGGGACAACGCGGACCAGCTCGGCCCGCTCAGCGGCGCGCTCGCGGTCCGCACCAGCGGCACCGTCACCCCCGGCTCCAAGATCAAGATGGGGTACTTCACCCAGTGGGGCGTCTACGGGCGCAACTTCCACGTGAAGAACCTGGACACCTCCGGCACCGCCGCGAAGATCACCCACATCAACTACGCCTTCGGCAACGTCCAGAACGGCCGCTGCACCATCGGCGACTCGTACGCCGACTACGAGAAGGCGTACACCGCGGACCAGTCCGTGGACGGCGTGGCGGACACCTGGGACCAGCCGCTGCGGGGCAATTTCAACCAGCTCCGCGAGCTGAAGAAGAAGCACCCGCACATCAAGGTGCTGTTCTCGTTCGGCGGCTGGACCTGGTCCGGCGGCTTCGGCCAGGCCATGGCCAACCCCGCCGCCTTCGCGGAGTCCTGCCACCAGCTCGTCGAGGACCCGCGGTGGGCCGACGTGTTCGACGGCATCGACCTGGACTGGGAGTACCCGAACGCCTGCGGCCTCACCTGCGACACCAGCGGGCCCGCGGTCATGAAGACCATGATGCAGGCGTTCCGTGCCAAGTTCGGCGCGAACTACCTGCTCACCGCTGCCATCACCGCCGACGCTTCCAACGGCGGGAAAATTGACAAGGCGGACTACGCCGGCGCGGCACAGTACATCGACTGGTACAACGTCATGACGTACGACTTCTTCGGCGCCTGGGCGGCCCAGGGTCCGACGGCCCCGCACTCGCCGCTGACCTCGTACCCCGGCATTCCGCAGGACGGCTACAACTCGGCCGCGGCGATCAACAAGCTCAAGGCCAAGGGCGTGCCGGCCGAGAAGCTCCTGCTCGGCGTCGGCTTCTACGGCCGGGGCTGGACGGGCGTCACCCAGGCGACCCCGGGCGGCACCGCGACCGGCGCGGCCACCGGCACCTACGAGCCCGGCTACGAGGACTACAAGGTCCTCAAGAACACCTGCCCGGCCACCGGGACCGTCGGCGGCACCGCCTACGCCAAGTGCGGCAACAACTGGTGGAGCTACGACACCCCGGCCACGCTCGGCACCAAGATGAGCTGGGTCAAGAGCCAGGGCCTCGGCGGAAGCTTCGCCTGGGATTTCAGCGGCGACACCAGCAACGGTGAGCTGATCACCGCGATCGACTCGGGGCTCAGGCCCTAACACCCCACAGCACCGCACCGGGCTTCACCAGAGCCGGTGAGCACAGAGAAGGGGCCGGGGAGAACCCCCGGCCCCTTCGTATGCCGTTCACGCCGTACGCAGCGCAGCGCGCGGGTCCCGGCGCTGACGCCCGCAGCGCCGAGCCGGCCGGTCCGTACATCCGTACAGCCGGCGCGCGGCCTCAGGCCACATTCACCCGCTGGCCGGGGGGCGCCGCCTCCAGCCAGGCCAGAAAACCGGTCAGGGCGTCCTCGCTCATCGCCAGCTCCAGCCGGACGCCCCGGTGCAGACAGCCGAGCACCACCGCGTCGGAGAGCAGCGCCAGCTCCTCCTCCCCCTCGGGGGTGCGGCGGGCGACGACCTCGATCGCGGAGCGCTCCAGGACCCGGCGCGGCCGGGGGGCGTAGGAGAAGACGCGGAACCACATGATGCGGTCGCCGCTGTAACGCGCCACGCCGTACACCCAGCCCTTGCCGCTGGGGGGCTCGGCCGCGGAGCCGTCCGGGAGGACGGGGTCCTCCGGGATGTTCCACCGCAGGGAGCAGTCGAAGGTGCCGCCCGACCGCTGGATCAGACGTCTGCGCAGCCCGAAGACGAACAGCGCGATCCCCACCAGGGCGACCAGCGCCAGGACGCTCACCAGCACCGCGAGGAACATGTCCACCGACCTCCTCGCATCGTCCTCGTCCTCAAACGCCATCCCATCCGCACCCGCATCGCCTCAGCCGCGGTCCGGTCTGGAGGAGTCCAGTCCGGGCCGCGGCTGAGGGTGAGACTGTCGGCGGGGTGCTCAGCGCACCGCCACCGCGCGCAGTCGGACATCGGCGCGACGCTCGGCGGCGGCGTCCGAATCCGACTTGGCACGCTCCAGCGCACGCTCGGCGCGCTGGGCATCGATCTCGTCGGCCAGCTCGGCGATCTCCGCCACCAGCGACAGCTTGTTGTCGGCGAAGGAGATGAAACCGCCGTGCACGGCCACGACGACCGTCCCGGCTCCTTCGGGGGAGCTGGTACGGATGGTCACCGGGCCCGATTCCAGCACACCCAGAAGCGGCTGGTGACCGGGCATGACGCCGATGTCGCCGGATGCGGTGCGCGCGACGACCAGGGTGGCCTCACCGGACCAGACCTGCCGGTCCGCTGCGACCAGCTCGACATGCAGCTCAGCAGCCAAGGGTGGCTCCTCGGGTCACCACCCGGCGATGATGCCGGGTGTTGGGTCAAAGTCTAATGGGGCTCCGGACGCCGAAGCGCCGGGGCCCGTCCTCCGGCATTTCGCTGCCGGAGATCCAGGGCCGGACCACCGCCGGGGAGGCGGTCGTCCGGACTCCCGGATTCACAGGGAGGGGCGTACGCGGGGGGCGGGGCGGGCCCCGCCCCCCACGCGAGTCCTACGACTCAGGAGACGCCCAGCTCCTTGGCGTTGGCCTTGAGGTCCTCAATGCCACCGCACATGAAGAACGCCTGCTCGGGGAAGTGGTCGTACTCTCCGTCGCAGATCGCGTTGAACGCGGCGATCGACTCGTCGAGCGGCACGTCCGAGCCGTCCACACCGGTGAACTGCTTGGCGACGTGGGTGTTCTGCGACAGGAATCGCTCCACCCGGCGAGCGCGGAGGACGGCGATCTTGTCCTCCTCGCTCAGCTCGTCGATACCGAGGATCGCGATGATGTCCTGGAGGTCCTTGTACTTCTGCAGGATCCCCTTGACGCGCGTGGCGGCGTCGTAGTGCTCCTGCGTGATGTAGCGCGGGTCCAGGATGCGGGACGTGGAGTCCAGCGGGTCCACGGCCGGGTAGATGCCCTTCTCCGAGATCGGACGGGAGAGCACCGTCGTCGCGTCGAGGTGGGCGAAGGTGGTGGCCGGGGCCGGGTCGGTCAGGTCGTCCGCGGGGACGTAGATCGCCTGCATCGAGGTGATCGAGTGACCGCGGGTCGACGTGATGCGCTCCTGCAGCAGACCCATCTCGTCGGCCAGGTTCGGCTGGTAACCCACCGCGGACGGCATACGGCCGAGCAGGGTGGACACCTCGGAGCCGGCCTGGGTGTACCGGAAGATGTTGTCGATGAAGAAGAGCACGTCCTGCTTCTGCACATCGCGGAAGTACTCCGCCATGGTCAGACCGGCCAGGGCGACCCGCAGACGGGTGCCCGGGGGCTCGTCCATCTGGCCGAAGACGAGCGCCGTCTTGTCGATGACGCCCGACTCGCTCATCTCGTCGATGAGGTCGTTGCCCTCACGGGTGCGCTCACCGACGCCCGCGAACACCGACACACCGTCGTGGTTGTTGGCGACGCGGTAGATCATCTCCTGGATCAGCACGGTCTTGCCGACGCCGGCTCCACCGAACAGACCGATCTTTCCACCCTTGACGTACGGGGTGAGCAGGTCGATGACCTTGATGCCCGTCTCGAACATCTCGGTCTTGGACTCGAGCTGGTCGAAGCTGGGCGCCTTGCGGTGGATGGGCCACCGCTCGGTGATGTCCTTGTTCGCCTCGGGGACGTTCAGCACCTCACCGAGGGTGTTGAACACCTTGCCCTTGGTGAAGTCACCGACGGGCACGGTGATGCCGTTGCCCGAGTCGGTCACCGGGGCCTGGCGGACCAGACCGTCGGTGGGCTGCATCGAGATCGCGCGGACCACGCCCTCGCCGAGGTGCTGGGCGACCTCGAGCGTCAGCGTCTTGAGCTTGCCGTCCTCGGCCGGGTCGGCCACCTCGACGGTCAGAGCGTTGTAGATCTCCGGCATCGCGTCGACGGGGAATTCCACGTCGACGACCGGGCCGATGACCCGGGCGACGCGGCCCGTGGCAACGGCCGTCTCAACTGTCGTCGTCATTACTTGTCACTCCCCGCGGTCGCGTCGGCCAGGGCACTGGCTCCACCGACGATCTCGCTGATTTCCTGGGTGATTTCGGCCTGGCGGGCCGCGTTGGCAAGCCGGGAGAGGCTCTTGATCAGCTCCCCGGCGTTGTCGGTCGCCGACTTCATCGCGCGGCGGGTGGCGGCGTGCTTGGAGGCAGCCGCCTGGAGCAGCGCGTTGTAGATCCGGCTCTCGACATAGCGCGGCAGAAGGGCGTCGAGGACGTCCTCCGCCGACGGCTCGAAGTCGAACAGCGGCAGGATCTCGCCCTTGGTCGCGCTGTCCTCGGCGGCCTTCTCCAGGCTGAGCGGCAGCAGCCGGTTCTGCACCGGCGTCTGCGTCAGCATCGAGACGAACTCGGTGAAGACGATGTGGAGCTCGTCCACGCCGCCCTCGGCCGTGTCCTTCTGGACCGCCGCGATCAGCGGACCCGCGACCTTCTTGGCGTCCGCGTAGGTCGGGTTGTCGGTGAACCCGGACCACGACTCCACGACCTTGCGCTCGCGGAAGTTGTAGTACGAGACACCCTTGCGGCCGACGATGTAGCTGTCGACCTCCTTGCCCTCGCTCCGGAGCCGCTCATTGAGCTGCTCCGCCGCCTTGATGGCGTTGGCCGAGTAGCCTCCGGCCAGACCGCGGTCGCTCGTGATGAGCAGGACCGCGGCGCGGACCGGAGTCTCCGCCTCGGTGGTGAGCGGGTGCTTGGTGTTCGACCCCGTGGCCACCGCGGTCACCGCTCGGGTGAGCTCGGCCGCGTACGGAGTGGAGGCCACCACCTGGCGCTGCGCCTTGACGATGCGCGAGGCGGCGATCATCTCCATCGCCTTGGTGATCTTCTTGGTCGCGGTGACGGATTTGATGCGACGCTTGTAGACCCGGAGCTGGGCTCCCATGAGTCAGGTCCCTTCCGTCGTCACTTGGCGGTGCTGACCGGCGCGTCTTCGCCCAGAAGCTTGCCGTCCGAGGTCTCGAACTGACGCTTGAAGGCGGCGATCACGTCGGCGATGGCCGTCAGGGTGTCGTCCGACATCTTCGCGCCCTCGGCGATGCTGGTCAGGAGCTCCTTGCGCTCGCGGCGCATGTGCTCCAGCAGCTCGGTCTCGAAGCGGCGGATGTCCTCGACCGGGACGTCGTCCATCTTGCCGGTGGTACCGGCCCAGACGGAGACGACCTGCTCCTCGACGGGCATCGGCTGGTACTGGGCCTGCTTCAGCAGCTCGACCATGCGCTTACCGCGCTCCATCTGCGCCTTCGAGGCCGCGTCCAGGTCGGAACCGAAGGCGGCGAACGCCTCCAGCTCGCGGTACTGGGCGAGGTCCACACGCAGTCGGCCGGAGACCTGCCTCATGGCCTTGTGCTGGGCGGAGCCGCCGACGCGGGAGACTGAGATACCGACGTTCAGGGCCGGACGCTGGCCGGCGTTGAACAGGTCGGACTCCAGGAAGCACTGGCCGTCGGTGATGGAGATGACGTTGGTCGGGATGAACGCCGAGACGTCGTTGGCCTTGGTCTCGACGATCGGCAGACCGGTCATCGAGCCCGCGCCCATGTCGTCGGAGAGCTTGGCGCAGCGCTCCAGCAGACGCGAGTGCAGGTAGAAGACGTCGCCCGGGTAGGCCTCACGGCCCGGCGGACGGCGCAGCAGCAGCGACACGGCGCGGTAGGCGTCGGCCTGCTTCGACAGGTCGTCGAAGATGATCAGGACGTGCTTGCCCTGGTACATCCAGTGCTGGCCGATGGCCGAACCGGTGTAGGGCGCCAGGTACTTGAAGCCCGCCGGGTCGGACGCCGGAGCGGCGACGATGGTCGTGTACTCCAGCGCGCCGGCCTCCTCCAGCGCACCGCGCACGGACGCGATGGTGGAGCCCTTCTGGCCGATGGCGACGTAGATGCAGCGCACCTGCTTGTTCACGTCGCCCGAGCGCCAGTTGTCGCGCTGGTTGATGATCGTGTCGACGGCCAGGGCGGTCTTGCCGGTCTGGCGGTCGCCGATGATCAGCTGACGCTGACCGCGGCCGATCGGCACCATGGCGTCGACGGCCTTGTAGCCGGTCTGCATCGGCTCGTGGACCGACTTACGGACCATGACGCCGGGGGCCTGCAGTTCGAGGGCGCGGCGTCCCTCGGTCTCGATCTCGCCGAGGCCGTCGATCGGGTTGCCGAGCGGGTCGACGACGCGACCCAGGTAGCCCTCGCCGACGGCTACGGACAGGACCTCGCCGGTACGCGTGACCGGCTGACCCTCTTCGATACCGCTGAACTCGCCGAGGACGATCGCACCGATCTCCCGCTCCTCGAGGTTCAGGGCGAGACCCAGGGTCCCGTCCTCGAACTTCAGCAGCTCGTTCGCCATGGCCGAGGGCAGTCCCTCGACCTTGGCGATACCGTCGCCGGCCACGCTGACCGTACCGACCTCCTCGCGCGAGGCCGCGTCCGGCTTGTACGACTGGACAAAGTTCTCCAGCGCGTCCCGGATCTCCTCCGGCCGGATCGTGAGCTCCGCCATCTGGGTTCCCTGCTCTCCTTGTTGGGCCCGAAGTTTCTTAAGGGGGTCTGGGGGCCGACCCCCAGGAATCTTCTGCAATCTCTGCACGGCCCAACCGGGCCGCTGGTACTGCTCGTATGCCGTGATGTTCAGTTGGTGGCGGCGTCAGCCGGCCATGCGGCGGGTCGCCTCTTCGAGACGCTCCGCGATCGTGCCGTCGATCAGCTCGTCGCCGACCCGCACCGAGATCCCGCCGAGGACCTCGGGGTCCACGTCGAGGTTCAGATGCATCTGCCGGCCGTACACCGTGGCCAGCACGGCGCCGAGGCGCTGCTTCTGCCGGTCGGTGAGCGGCACCGCAGAGGTGACGACAGCGACCATCCGGTCCCTGCGCGCCGCGGCGAGCTTGGACAGGGAGTCGAGTCCCGCTTCCAGGCTACGTCCCCGGGGCGCGGTGACGAGACGGACGACCAGACGCTCGGTGACGGGGTTGGCCCTGCCGCCCAGCAGTGTGCGCAGCAGCTCCGCCTTGGCGGCCTTGACGGCCGACCGGTCGGTGAGCGCCGAGCGCAGTGCCTGGTCGGAGTCGACGATGCGGCCGAACCGGAACAGCTCGTCCTCGACGTCGTCCAGCGCGCCCGCCTTCTGGGCGGCGGTGAGGTCGGCGGTGGCCGCCAGCTCCTCGAGACCGTCGACCAGGTCGCGCGAGCGCGACCAGCGGGCACGGACCATGCCGGAGACCAGATCGGCGGTCTCGCCGCCCACCTGCCCGCCCAGCAGCCGGCCGACCAGCTCGGCCTTGGCCTCGCCGGACTGCGCCGGGTCGGTCAGGACCCGACGCAGCGAGACCTCGCGGTCCAGCAGCGCGGTGACGCCGGCCAGCTCCTCGGCGAGCTTCGCCGCGTCGACGGAGGTGTTGTCCGTCAGCGCGTCGAGGGACTCGCGTGCGGCGGCCAGTGCCTCACGGCTCGCGCCGTTCATCGGGTCGCCTCGGCCTTCTCCTCGAGCTCGTCGAGGAAGCGGTCGATGGTACGGCTCTGCCGGGCGTGGTCCTCGAGGGACTCGCCGACCAGCTTGCCGGCCAGGTCGGTGGCGAGCTTGCCGACGTCCTGGCGGAGCGCGGCGGACGCAGCCTTGCGGTCGGCCTCGATCTGGGCGTGACCGGCCGCGATGATCTCCTCACGCTGCCGCTGGCCCTCGGCCTTCATCTCCGCGATGATCGCGGTGCCCTGCTCGGTCGCCTCCTGGCGCAGTCGAGCGGCCTCGTGACGGGCCTCGGCGAGCTGGGCCTTGTACTGCTCCAGTACGCTCTCGGCCTCGGTCTTCGCCTCGTCGGCCTTCTCGATGCCGCCTTCGATGGCTTCCCGACGCTCTTCCAGAACCTTGTTGATGTTCGGGAGGAGCTTCTTGGCGAGGAAGAAGAAGACGATGGCGAACGCGATCAGGCCGATGATGAGCTCGTCGAGATGCGGGATGAGCGGAGGCTGCTCCTCCACCGCCGCAAGGTTGAACGGGATCACATCAGTGCCTTCCGTGAAAAGAGTTTGGGCTGTCGGTCGGCTTACTTGAAGACGAAGCCCATGACGATGCCGATGAGGGCAAGCGCCTCACAGAAGGCGAAACCCATGATCTGGTTGGTACGGATCAGACCGGCCGCCTCGGGCTGGCGGGCGAGGGCCTGGGTGCCGTTACCGAAGATGATGCCGACGCCGATGCCGGGGCCGATCGCGGCGAGGCCGTAGCCGACAGCGTTGACGTTGCCGGAGACGGTGTCGGCGGCGGCGAGGGTCTGGAGAGCGGACATGCCGGTTCTTCCTTCTCTTTCAATGTCCCGGTGGGGGTTGGCCACCGGACGACTGCGGGTCTTGAGGGGTGAGGCTGGCTCAGTGGTGCTCGGAGAGCGCGCCCTGGATGTAGCTGGAGGCCAGGAGCACGAAGACGTACGCCTGAACGGCCTGGATGAAGAGCTCGAAAACGATCATCGCCAGGACCATGACGAAGGAGGCGCCGGCGTAGACGAAGCCGAAGCCGTTCATCAGGTAATAGGTCGCCAGGGTGAACATCACGATCAGCATGTGTCCGGCGAACATGTTCGCGAAGAGCCGGACCGCGTGCGTGAACGGGCGAATGATCAGGTTGGAGAAGAACTCCAGGACCATCACCAGGGGAAGAATCGCGCCCAGGTTCTTGTCATAACCGAGAATGTTCTTCCAGCCGCCCGCGAAGCCGTGCTTCTTGAAGGTCAGGCTGATCCACAGCACATACACGATCAGCGCGAGACCGGCCGGGAAGGCGATCAGCGAGGTGACCGGGAACTGGGCGAGCGGAATGATGGACCAGAGATTCATGATCCATACGACGAAGAACAGCGACACCATCAGCGGGACGTACTTCTCGCCGTCCTTCTTGCCGATGATCTCGTAGACGACGCCGCGGCGGACGAAGTCGTACCCGGCCTCACCGATCATCTGGAGCTTTCCGGGCACGAGCTTCGGCTTGCTGAAAGCGGCCCAGAAAAAGCCGACGATCAGGAAAGAGCCGATAAACGCGAGCAGCATCGGCTTGGTGAACTCAAAGCCCGCCACCGTGACGATGGGCTCGTACATGAACGTGTGCAGGCCCGGAGCTGGGAACCCGCACCCGGTGAAGATCTGACAGTTCGGGTCGAAGGCGAGCATCTGGGGGTCAGCACTCACCGCGGGCTCCTTCAGCGTGGCGCATGGGTACGGCAACCTCGTTGTGTCGGCGCGGCGCGCAGCCGCGGTTCGGCACTGGACTGGTGAATCGGATGTGAGGGCGGCTGGCGGGCATGGAGCCTCGCGAATGAGCAGGCGTCAGCTCAGATGCCCGCGCCCGCTGTGCCGCAGTAGTTGGCACCGGACGATAGCAGGATCGCGAACGGCTCTTTATACCGGCCCTACCCTTCACGACGGCGAGCCCGTCTTCTGAGCCGTCTCGGCCTTTGAAGACTCGGGTTCGACATACATGATCTTGGCCTTCATGAAGTACCTGGCCTGGGCCGCGACCCAGACGATGGTCGCCGCGAGCAGCGAGAAGGCGAAGGCCTTGAAGTCGAACGCGGTGGTGTCCTTGAACACGGCCATCAGCATGAAGAGCAGCAGCAGCTGCGCCATGTAGAGCATCAGCCCCATGGCCTGGAACAGGTGCGGGAGGGACTTGGCGGTCCGCTGGAGGACCACCATGCCGATTCCCATGAAGCCGATGACCACCAGCGTGCCGATGATCGCGCCGAGCGCTCCCTTGCCGCCGGCGACCACAGCGCTGACCACGGCGGCGATAACGCCGGTGGCGGCCGGGGGTAGGGCGATCTGAAGGAATGTGCGGGCGTCGTTGGACGGCATGGCGGCAGCTCCGCTTCCTGGAGGAATGGCAGTGGTGTGTCGTCATGGACGAGCGTAATCCGGATCCGAGTCGGGTCCTCGGGGCCAACAGACCGTCGCACCACGGTCTTTCGGCGCTGTCGCCGGTTCTCGTGAACCGTATCACAAACTATTTGATGAGGTCTTTACCCGACGTGTGCCACCTATCACACATGAGAGCTAACGCGCCCGTGTGTGCAGGGAATCGACATTGATGCATGTGGTAATACACACAAACGCCGGATACGTCAGCCGCGCGTTCCGGCCTTCCTCCGGTCGGCAGCGTCGGAAGCGCGGGAACGGGCTCCGAGGGCGGTCGCCCCGTTGACGCCCGCCGGGAGCGGGGCCGGGGCGGGCGGCTCGGCGGCGCCGGACGCGGGGCCCGGCGCACCGTCGGCGGCGTCGGCGCTCTCCGCGGCGCTCCCGCTCTCCCCGCTCTCCGCTCCCGTGTGGTCCTCGGGACGGACCGCCGGCTTTCGGCGGCGGTAGCGGGGCGGGACGAAGGACTCCGCCCAGCGCGGGGCGCGCGGGGTGAAGCGCGGCAGCAGAAGCAGCACCAGGCCCACCGCGCTCAGACCGACGATCACGATCACGATCCACGGCGAGGTGGAGTGCACGGAGTACCCGACCACTCCGAAGGCGATCAGCGTGGACCAGAAGTACATGATCAGCACGGCGCGGCTGTGGGAGTGGCCGATCTGGAGCAGCCGGTGGTGCAGATGGCCCCGGTCGGCGGCGAACGGCGACTTGCCGTTCCAGGTGCGGCGCACGATCGCGAGCACCAGGTCCGCGAGGGGGATGGCGATGATCGTCAGGGGCAGCAGCAGCGGGATGAAGACCGGCAGGGCCGCGTGGGTGCCCTCGCGGTCGCCGCCCTCGAACAGCTTCAGCACGTCCATGTCGACCTGGCCGGTGATCGAGATCGCCGCGGCGGCGAGTACCAGGCCGATCAGCATCGAGCCGGAGTCGCCCATGAAGATCCGCGCGGGGTGCATGTTGTGCGGCAGGAAGCCCAGGCACATGCCCAGCAGGATCGCGGTGAACAGGGTCGAGGGGGCGGCCGCCTCGATGCCGTGGCTGACCGAGAGGCGGTAGGCGTAGAGGAAGAACGCGGCGGCGGCGATGCAGACCATGCCCGCGGCGAGGCCGTCCAGGCCGTCCACGAAGTTCACCGCGTTGATGGTGATCACCACCAGGGCGACGGTGAGCAGGGTGCCCTGCCCGTCGCTCAGCGAGACCATGCCGACGCCCGGGACCGGGATCCACAGGATCGTCAGACCCTGCATGACCATCACGCCGGCGGCGATCATCTGGCCGCCGAGTTTGATCAGGGCGTCGATCTCGAACTTGTCGTCCAGGACGCCGATGATCCAGATCAGGGCCGCGCCGGAGAGCAGCGCGCGCGGCTCGCTCGACACCTCGAAGACGCCGTTCAGATTCTGCAGATGGTCTGCGACCAGGAGCCCCGCGCAGAGCCCGAAGAACATGGCGATGCCACCGAGTCGCGGAGTCGGTTCTCGGTGCACGTCGCGGGCGCGGATCTCCGGCATCGCCCCGGTCGCGATGGCGAACTTCCGCACCGGACCGGTCAGCAGATAGGTCACCGCAGCCGTGACACAGAGCGTCAGCAGATAATCACGCACGGGCTGCCCCACAGGAATCGCTGGCCATCTCAGCCCCACACCCTAGCTGTGGTGGCCACATGGTTGAGGACAAACGGGTGCCGCGGAACGGTTCCACTGATTCCGGCTACCCCTGATAGGGCGGAAATCTACCGGCAAGCTCGTGGACTTCCGCACGTACCCTCCGTGAGGGTCCGTCCGGCTCGCGGACCGCGCGGGTGAAGAGGGCGGCGATTTCGGCCATCTCCCGCTCCCCCATGCCCTGGGTGGTGAGCGCGGCGGTGCCCAGCCGGATGCCCCGGCCTCCCGCCTGGGGCAGCGCGCAGGTGTCCAGGACCAGACCGGCCGACGCGAGCCGGCCCCGGGCGGTCCTGGCGTCCGGGCCGAGCGGGAAGGGGTCCGCGACGATCAGATGGGTGTCGGTGCCGCCGGTGAGCACCGCGAAGCCCTCGGCGTCGAGCGCGGCGGCGAGGACCCGGGCGTTCGCGACGACCTGATGGGCGTACGCGGCGAAGGCGGGGGCGGCCGCCTCGCCGAAGGCGACCGCCTTGGCGGCGATGGTGTTCATCTGGGCGCCGCCCTGGGTGAAGGGGAAGACCGCCCGGTCGACGCGGTCGGCGAGCCGCTCCCCGCAGAGGATCAGCCCGCCGCGCGGTCCGCGCAGCACCTTGTGGGTGGTCGCGCAGACCACGTCCGCGTACGGGACGGGGCTGGGGGCCGCGCCGCCCGCGATCAGTCCCATCGGGTGGGCGGCGTCCGCGATCAGATACGCGCCGACCTCGTCCGCGACCTCCCGGAAGAGGGCGTAGTCGGGGTGGCGGGGGTATGAGATCGAGCCACAGACGATCGCCCGGGGGCGGTGCTCGCGGGCGAGGGCGCGGACCTGGGCGTAGTCGATCAGTCCGGTACGGGGGTCGAGGCCGTAGCCGACGAAGTCGAACCAGCGGCCGGAGAAGTTCGCGGGCGATCCGTGGGTGAGGTGGCCGCCGTGGGCGAGGCCCTGGGCGAGGACCGTGTCACCCGGCCTGAGAAGGGCCGCGTACGCCGCCAGGACGGCGGAGGAGCCGGAGTGCGGCTGGACGTTCGCGTGGTCCGCTCCGAAGAGCGCGGTGGCCCTCTCACGGGCGATGCGCTCGGCGGCGTCGACCAGCTCGCAGCCGCCGTGGTGGCGGGCGCCGGGGTAGCCCTCGGCGTACTTGTTGGCCAGGGGGGAGCCGAGGGCGGCGAGGACCGCGGGGGAGGTGAAGTTCTCCGCGGCGATCAGCTGGAGGGTGTCGCTCTGGCGGGCGGACTCGCCGAGGAGGACCTCGGCGATCTCGGGGTCCTGGCGGAGGAGGGCGGGGAGGTCGGCGTAGGTGGGGGTGAGAGGGGGTGCGGTGCTGACGGGCATGGCGGGCTCCGTGCCTCGCGGAAGGGCGCTGCCCCTCCAATGTAGGCCGCCCCCCACCCCTCCGCCCGCGAAGCCCGCACCTCCATCGCATCCCCGCGCCGCCCGGCGCGAACATGTGTACGACCCCGGACCAAGGGCGGGGCTCGCCCCAGCGAATCCCAGCCCGCCCGGCACCGAGAACGAGGCCCGGCCACCGGAAACCCAGCCCGTCCCGCACCGAGGACGGGGCTCGCCCCAGCGAAACCCAGCCGGCCCCGCACCGACAACAAGGCCCGACCCAGCGAATCCCAGCCCGTCCGGCGATTGAGGACGGACCCGCAGCCCAGGCACGCGCACAAGAACAGACCCAGCGCGGGCCTACAGCGGGGCTCCGCCCCGAACCCCGCGCCTCAAACGCCGGCGAGGCTGAAAACACGAAACCAACCCGCCCCACAACAAGGGCACGCGAAACCCAGCCGGCCCCGCACCGACAACAAAGCCCGCCCCAGCAAAACCCAGCCCGTCCGGCGATTGAGGACGAACCCGCGGCACAGCAAAACCCAGCCCGTCCGGCGACTGAGGACCGGTGCGGGCGTGGTCAGTGGCAGGTGGTGGCCGGGGTGCCGGTGAGGGCGGTGAGGACGGGGTCGAGGGCTTGGTTGATCTCGTCGCCGATGGAGCGGAAGAAGGTGATGGGGGCGCCGTACGGGTCGTAGACCTCGTCCGCGTCGGGGCTGGGGGCGAGAAGCCAGCCGCGAAGGGCTGCGGCGGCGCGGACCAGGGCGCGGGCGCGCTCGACGACGCCCTCGTCGCTGGGATCGGGCAGGGTCGCCGGGTCGATCGCGCGGACGAGCCGGGTGAACTCCTTCAGCGTGAAGGTCCGCAGCCCCGCCGAATGCCCCATGGAGATCACCTGAGCCCGGTGATCACGCGTCGCCGTCAGCACCAGATCCGCCCGGATCACATGCTCGTCCAGCAGCTCGCGCCCCACGAACCCGCTCGCGTCCGCGCCGAAGTCCGCCAGGACCAGTTCCGCGTTGGCCTCCATCGGAGCGCCCTCGTGCCCCCAGGTCCCGGCGCTCTCCACGACCAGTCCGCTGGTCACCAGGTCGCCGAGCCGGTGCTGAAGGGCATGGCGGGTCAGCCGCTCGGTGATCGGCGAGCGGCAGACGTTGCCGGTGCTGACGTGGAGGATCCGGAAGCAGTCGTCCGTGCCTATGCCACGCCCCTCGGGGACGATCAAGGGGCCACCTCGAGGTCGGGTACGACCTTGCGCAGCTCGTCCGCGTCGAGCGCGCCCGCTCGCAGCAGGACCGGGACCGGGCCGGTGACGTCGACGATCGAGGAGGGCACGATGCCCGGGGTCGGCCCGCCGTCGAGGTAGACGGAGACGGAGTCGCCGAGCATCTCCTGCGCGGCGTCGCAGTCCTCGGGGGCGCGGTGCCCGGTGAGGTTGGCGGAGGAGACGGCCATCGGCCCGGTCTCGGTGAGCAGCTCGATCGCGACGGGGTGCAGGGGCATCCGGATCGCGACGGTCCCCCGGGTGTCGCCCAGGTCCCACTGGAGGGACGGCTGGTGCCGGGCGACCAGGGTGAGCGCGCCCGGCCAGAAGGCGTCCACCAGCTCCCAGGCCTGTTCGGAGAAGTCGGTGACGAGTCCGTGGAGGGTGTTCGGGGAGCCGATGAGGACGGGGGTGGGCATGTCCCGGCCACGGCCCTTGGCGGCGAGCAGATCGGCCACGGCCTCGGAGCCGAAGGCGTCCGCCCCGACCCCGTAGACGGTGTCGGTGGGCAGCACGACCAGCTCGCCGCGGCGTACCGCCGACACGGCCTCGCGCAGGCCGGTCGCCCGGTCGGTCGCGTCGTTGCAGTCGTATCGCCGAGCCATCAGGGGGCCTCCTCGTACACGTACACGGTCGTCGTCACGGCATCGCCTTGCGGGCGGTGGCGAAGCGCGGGCGCTTGTTGAGATCGGGGTGGTCGGCCGCGTCCGCCCAGCCGGACTCCTCGCTGAAGATCCAGGGGACCTGGCCGCCCTGGGTGTCGGCGTGCTCGATGACGACGAGTCCGCCGGGGCGCAGCAGCCGGTGGGCGGTGCGCTCGATGCCGCGGATGGTGTCGAGGCCGTCCTCGCCGGAGAAGAGGGCCATCTCGGGGTCGTGGTCGCGGGCCTCGGGGGCGACGTACTCCCACTCGGTGAGCGGGATGTACGGCGGGTTGGAGATCACCAGGTCGACCTGGCCGTCCAGTTCGGGCAGGGCGGTGAGCGCGTCGCCCTGGTGGACGGTGACGCGGGAGCCGTCGGCGTTCTTGCGGGCCCAGCCGAGCGCGTCGTCGGAGAGTTCGACGGCGTGCACCCGGGAGCGCGGGACCTCCTGGGCCATGGCGAGGGCGATGGCGCCCGATCCCGTGCAGAGGTCGACGATGAGCGGTTCGACGACGTCCATGGCGCGTACGGCGTCTATGGCCCAGCCGACGACCGACTCGGTCTCGGGGCGGGGCACGAAGACGCCGGGGCCGACCTGGAGTTCCAGATAGCGGAAGAAGGCGCGTCCGGTGATGTGCTGGAGCGGTTCGCGCGCCTCGCGGCGGGCGATGGCCTCCCAGTAGCGGGCGTCGAAGTCGGCGTCCTTGACGGTGTGGAGCGCGCCCCGCTTCACACCGTGGACGAACGCGGCCAGTTCCTCCGCGTCGAAACGCGGTGACGGCACGCCGGCGTCGGCCAGCCGCTGGGTGGCCTGGGCCACCTCGGCAAGCAGCAGATTCACTGGTCCTCCACCCGGTTCGTACGGGAGCTAGCTGGGGGGCTACTGCCCGGTGCTGACGGTTACTGCGCGGCGGCCAGCTTGGCGGCGGAGTCCGCGTCCACGCAGGCCTGGATGACGGCGTCGAGGTCGCCGTCGAGCACCTGGTCCAAGTTGTACGCCTTGAAGCCGACGCGGTGGTCCGAAATGCGGTTCTCCGGGAAGTTGTACGTGCGGATCTTCTCGGACCGGTCGACGGTGCGGACCTGGCTGCGGCGCGCGTCCGCGGCCTTGCTCTCGGCCTCTTCCTGGGCCGCGGCGAGCAGCCGGGACCGCAGGATGCGCATGGCCTGCTCCTTGTTCTGGAGCTGGCTCTTCTCGTTCTGGCAGGAGGCGACGACGCCGGTGGGCAGGTGGGTGATGCGCACGGCGGAGTCGGTGGTGTTGACGGACTGGCCGCCGGGTCCGGAGGAGCGGTAGACGTCGATGCGGAGATCGTTGGCGTTGATCTCCACGTCGATCTCCTCGGCCTCGGGGGTGACGAGCACGCCGGCGGCGGAGGTGTGGATACGGCCCTGGGACTCGGTGGCGGGCACGCGCTGGACGCGGTGCACCCCGCCCTCGTACTTCAGCCGGGCCCAGACGCCCTGTCCCGGCTCGGTGGCGCCCTGGCCGCCCTTGGTCTTCACGGCGACCTGGACGTCCTTGTAGCCGCCCAGCTCGGACTCGGTGGCGTCGATGATCTCGGTCTTCCAGCCGACGCGCTCGGCGTAGCGCAGATACATCCGCAGCAGGTCGCCGGCGAAGAGGGCGGACTCGTCGCCGCCCGCGCCGGCCTTGACCTCGAGGATGACGTCCTTGTCGTCGCTGGGGTCGCGCGGCACGAGGAGGAGCCGCAGCTTCTCGGTCAGCTCCTCGCGCTGCTTCTCCAGCTCCTTGACCTCGGCGGCGAAGTCCGGGTCGGCGGCGGCGAACTCACGCGCGGTCCCGATGTCCTCGCCGGTCTGCTTCCAGGAGCGGTAGGCGCCCACGATGGGGGTCAGCTCCGCGTAGCGCTTGTTGAGCTTGCGCGCGTTCGCCTGGTCGGCGTGGACGGAAGGGTCGGCGAGCTTCTTCTCAAGGTCGGCGTGCTCGCCGATCAGTTCCTCGACCGCCTCGAACATCGGTGCTCCTGGTGTCGTGCGAGGTTTCTGCGGGACGGCGGTGTGCTTACCCGGGCTGTCAGCGGCTGGCGCCGCGCGGCCCCGGACCCCGGCGACAAGTGCACCGTGTGCGGGACGGATGTGGGTGGCTGCGGAGGGGGCGGCTGTGAGGTCCCCGGCGACAAAAACACCGGTCCCGGCCGCCCGTGCAGTGGGCGGCCGAGGACCGGTGCGGTTGGCTCGCTACTTCTTGGCGGCCTTGCCGAAGCGGGCCTCGAAGCGGGCCACGCGGCCACCGGTGTCGAGGATCTTCTGCTTGCCCGTGTAGAACGGGTGGCACTCGGAGCAGACCTCGGCGCGGATGGCGCCGGAGTCGATGGTGCTGCGAGTGGTGAACGACGCGCCACAGGTGCAGCTCACCTGGGTCTCGACGTACTCGGGGTGGATGTCGCGCTTCAAGGTGTCTCCTAGTTTCGGGAGGGCTCCGGGTCGCTCGGGCGGATTGCACGCGCGTGAACCGGGGCCGACGTACCAGTCTGCCAGGACTGGCCGTATCTCCCAAAACCGGGGTGATGAGCCAGGTATTCCCGGGCCGCCCGAAGCGTCCCGGGCGGGGGCCGGGCGCCGCGGGGCGCCCGGGGCGCGGGCGTCAGCCCGCCGCCTCGCGGGTGCCGGGCGGGTCGGTGCCGCGTACGAGGGAGCCCGCCTCGCCCTTGTCGCCCGCGGAGTCCTCGAGCGCTTCGGCGGGGATGGGCCGGTCCTGTCCGATGGCGGTCCAGACCTGCTGGGCCGCGCCCCGGAGCGGGATCACCCGATTGGGGTTGACCGGGTCGTACTCCACCGGCATGGTCACCATCCGCACATCGGCGGGGTCGAGCTTGGTGAGGCCCTCGGCGAAGCTCATCAGCTCCGGCACCGAGTCCAGCTCGGAGTCGGGGGTGATCGCCTTGGTGGCGGTGTCGGCGATGCCCAGGAGCTTGGTGGGGTTGGTGAGGACGCCGACGTCCTTGACCTGGGCGATGAAGGCCTTCATGAAGGCCTGCTGGAGCTGGATCCGGCCGAGGTCGCTGCCGTCGCCCACGCTCTTGCGGGTCCGTACGAGGCCGAGGGACTGCTCTCCGTCGAGGGTGTGGGTGCCCCGGGCGAGGTCGAGCCGGCTCTTCTCGTCCTTGATCGGCTTGTCGGTGGTGATCTCCACTCCGCCGAGTTCGTCGATGACCTTCTTGAAGCCGGTGAAATCCACCTCGATGTAGTGGTCCATCCGGATTCCGGACATACGTTCGACGGTCTTCACGGCGCAGGCGGGGCCGCCGACCTCGTACGCGGTGTTGAACATGGCGCGGGTCTCGGCGGGGACGGTCCGGCCGTCGCCGTCGACGCACGGGGGCCGGGTGATGAGGGTGTCGCGCGGCACGGAGACCACGGAGGCCTTCTCGCGGCCCTCGTAGAGGTGGACGATCATCGCGGTGTCGGCGCGGGCGCCGCCCTCGTCGCCGCCGTAGCGGGCATTGGCGCCGGAGCGGGTGTCGGAGCCGAGGAGGAGGATGTCGAGGGAGCCGTTGTCGACGTCGCGGGGGCGGTCGGTGCCGAGCTGGGCGTTGATGTCGACGCCCTCCAGATTGCCGTTGAGCTGGAGATAGACGTAGCCGGCGCCGGAGCCGCCGACGAGGAGCAGGCCGGCGAGGGTCCAGCCGGTGATCCGGCCGGCCCTGCGGCCGGTGGACGGAGGTTTCCGCCGTCTGCCGCGGCTGCCGCCTATTCGGCCGCTGCTCTGATCGCCCATGGTCTCCTCGGTTCCTGCGCTCTCCGCTTCCCTTGGACGGACGGGACGGACGGGACGGGCGCGGAGGTCCGTCCTGTCAATTCTTGCTCCGCCACTGGGGAGACCGCTCGGGGAGCGAAAGGGTTGCACGCGCGGCTGAGAACGGGCTGAGAAAACGCCGGCGCCCACCGCGCGCTCGGGCGCGGTGGGCACGGGCCGGGCCCCGGCCGGGGTCGGGCGGTCAGCCGAAGAGGTTGTATCCGCCGAGGCCACTGGCGTACTGGGCGCGCTTGCCCAGGATCCCCGAGGACTTTCCGGTGCCCGGGTAGAGCCAGAGCTTGCCCTTCATGTCACGGGCGAGCAGGTCCGGGTTTCCGTCGCCGTTGACGTCGCCGGTGGTGGCCAGCGCGTTGAGGCCACTGTGGGTGCCGATCTGGACACGGGCCGCGAACGGCTTCCGGGCGTCGCCGGTGCCCTTGTGCAGGTACATCTTTCCGCCGAAGACATGGCCGAGCACATCGGCCTTGCCGTCGCCGGTGAAGTCGCCGTGGCCGCGGACCATGGTGTAGTCGCGCCAGCCCGCGCCGACCTTCACGGAGGGCGCGAGGGAGCCGTCGCCCTTGCCCGGGTAGAGGTAGCCGTTCCCGCCGGAGGTGACGACCATCACATCGGGAAGGTCGTCGCCGGTGAGGTCGCCGGGCGCGAGGATCTGCTTGTGGGAGCGCCAGCCGGTGGAGAGCGGCCGGGGCGCGGCGCTGCCCTGGCTCCAGTACGCCTCGCCGGCGGCCGTACGGCGGATCAGGTCCTGGCGTCCGTCGCGGTTCAGGTCGGACTGGACCAGCAGATTGACTCCGGCGAAGCCGGGCAGTTCCTTGCCGCGGGTGAGGGCCTTGCCCTTGGCGGTCCAGGGGTAGAGCTTGTCGCCGCTGCGGGCGAGGAGATCGGCGTACTGGTCGCCGTTCCAGCTGGTGTCGTGGACCCGGGCCCGAAGGGCGGACTGGAAGGCGCTGACCTTGGCGTAGACGCCGTACTTGCCCTTGGCCGAGCAGTTGGCGTCGCCCCAGGAGACGACGCCGACGAGCCTGCCGCCGGCCACCAGCGGGCCGCCGGAGTCGCCGTTGCAGGTGGTCTCGCTGGTGCTGTCCTTGCCGGTCGGCGCGCGGCCGGCGCAGTACATGGTGCCCGCGATGAACTCCCAGCCGTACGCCTTCTTGCAGTTGGCGTCGGACTGGGCGTCGGCGTCGGCGACCTTCAGCCGGTCGGAGCCCGAGGCGTCGGGGCGGGTGCTGGTGAGGCCCCAGCCGTACACCTTGCCGTCGGTGCCGGCCTTGTAGAGCCCGGTGTCGCCCGACTTCATGATCTGGAGCGGCTTGGCCTTGACCGGGGAGGTGAGGGTCAGGACGGCGACGTCGTTGTCGAGCGTGTAGTCGTCGTACTTGGGGTGCTGCCACTGGCGGACCGCGCCGCGGGCCTCTCCGCCGTACACGTTCATGATCGGCTTGCCCGCCGAGTCCTTGCGGCCGGTGTCGGTGGCCGCCCGGTCGGCGCCGGTGACGATCACGCCGGTGCGCTTGAAGTCGATGCCGTCGACGCAGTGGGCGGCCGTCACGATCTTGGTGGGGGCGACGACCGAGCCGCCGCAGAAGTAGCCGTTGCCGCGATTGTCCTTGAAGTAGAGCTGGGCCATCCACGGGGCCGAGGTGATCGCCGCGGGCTTGCCGCCGATGATGCGGGCGCTCGGGCCGGACGAGGGCTTGGCGGAGGACGCGGCGGAGGACTTCGCCGAGGGCTTCGGGGAGGGCTTGGCGGAGTGCTTCGGGGAGGGGCTCGTCCGGGTCCCCGGGCCGTCCGCCGCCGCCCTCAGCGCGCCGGCGAGCCGGTCGTGCAGCTCCCGCTCGGTCGGCTGGTCCGCGGGCGCCGGCGCGGCGGCCGGCCGGGGCTGCTCGGCGGTCCGGTCCGCGGCCTGCGCTCCGGTGGCCAGCAGACCGGTGCCTGCCAGGGCCAGCACGATCGCGACAGCGGGTATGTCATGACTCATCCGGCGTACGCGCCGGCCACCACGGGTGCGCTGGGGCACTCGGTAACCACCTCGGGCTGTCGTGCCGGCGGAGCGCGAGTGCCCCACCGGGAAAGGGTGTTGGCGGGGCGTTCAGCGTGTACGGGCGGTCCCGGGCCGGGAATCGTCGGCCGACTGCGGCCGGCTCTCCCGGCGCCGCGCGGCATTCCCCCCGGGAACTCCCCCTGGATCCCCCGTCTGAGGTGATCGATCGTATGTGCCCATCCACCGCGCTGACCAGCGGGGGGACGCTCCCGGCGGGAAATGAGACCGCCCCGTCACCTGAGAGGTGACGGGGCGGTGCCGCTGCGCGGCCCTGTGCTCAGCCGGCGAAGCGCCGGTGATGACAGAGCGTCAGTCGTTGGATCCGGAAGGCGTGGTCTTCTGGATCTGCAGCAGGAACTCGGCGTTCGACTTCGTCTGCTTCATCTTGTCGAGCAGCAGCTCGATCGCCTGCTGCTGGTCGAGCGCGTGCAGCACCCGGCGCAGCTTCCAGACGATGGCCAGCTCGTCGCTGCCGAGCAGGATCTCCTCCTTGCGGGTGCTGGACGCGTCGACGTCCACCGCGGGGAAGATGCGCTTGTCGGAGAGCTTCCGGTCGAGCTTGAGCTCCATGTTGCCGGTGCCCTTGAACTCCTCGAAGATCACCTCGTCCATGCGCGAGCCGGTGTCGACCAGCGCGGTGGCCAGGATGGTCAGCGAGCCGCCGTCCTCGATGTTGCGCGCGGCGCCGAAGAAGCGCTTCGGCGGGTAGAGCGCGGTCGAGTCGACACCACCGGACAGGATGCGTCCGGAGGCGGGGGCCGCGAGGTTGTACGCACGGCCCAGACGGGTGATCGAGTCCAGCAGGACGACCACGTCGTGGCCCAGCTCCACCAGGCGCTTGGCGCGCTCGATGGCCAGTTCCGCGACGGTGGTGTGGTCCTCGGCCGGGCGGTCGAAGGTCGAGGAGATGACCTCGCCCTTCACCGACCGCTGCATGTCGGTGACCTCTTCCGGACGCTCGTCGACGAGGACGACCATCAGGTGGCACTCGGGGCTGTTGACCGTGATCGCGTTGGCGATCGCCTGGAGGATCATGGTCTTGCCGGTCTTCGGCGGGGCCACGATCAGACCGCGCTGGCCCTTGCCGATCGGCGACACGAGGTCGATGATCCGCGTGGTCAGCACGCCCGGGTCGGTCTCCAGCCGGAGCCGGTCCTGCGGGTAGAGCGGGGTGAGCTTGTTGAACTCCGGGCGGCCGCGGCCCGATTCGGCTGCCATGCCGTTCGCGGAGTCCAGACGCACCAGCGCGTTGAACTTCTCGCGGCGCTCGCCGTCCTTGGGCTGGCGGACCGCGCCGGTGACGTGGTCGCCCTTGCGCAGGCCGTTCTTGCGGACCTGGGCGAGGGAGACGTACACGTCGTTGGGGCCCGGGAGGTAGCCCGAGGTGCGGATGAACGCGTAGTTGTCGAGGATGTCCAGGATGCCCGCGACGGGGATCAGAACGTCGTCCTCGGAGACCTGCGGCTCGCTGGTGGTGAACTCGTCACGGCCACGACGGCCGCGGCGGTCGCGGTAGCGGCCGCGACGGCCCCGGCGGCCGCCGTCGAAGTCGTCGTCGTCCTGCTGCTGCTGGCTGCCGCCGCCCTGCTGCTGACGCTGGCCGCCCTGCTGCTGACGCTGACCGCTCGGCTGGTCGTCGCCCTTGCCCCGGCGGTCCCGGTCGCGGTCGCCGCGCTCACGCTCACCGCGCTCGCCCCCGCGCTCACGGTCGCCGCGCTCGCCGCGGTCGCGCTGGCGCTCCCGGCGGTCGCCGCGCTGACCGCGCTCGCGGCGGCCCTCGCCGTCCTGCGCGGAGGCGGAGACGGCGGCCTCGGCCTTGGCGTCCGGCTGGGCCTCGGCCTTCTCCTTGACGTCGACGGACGCCTCGGTCCTGGCCTCGGCCTGGACCTCGGGGCTGCCCGCCTGCGCGGTGGCGCGGCGACGGCGGCGCTCTCCGGCCGGCTGGTCGTCGCTGGCCGGCTGCCCGGGGATGTCGATCTGCTGCTGGGCGGCGGCCTTCTCGGCGGCCGGGGCGGGCTCGGCGGCGGCCGGCTCGCTCGTCCGCGCCTTGGCGGCGGTGCGGCGCTTGGGCTTGGTCTCGGCCTCGGCGGTCTTGGCGGCGGCTCCCGCCGTCGCGGCCTTGGCGGGGGCGGCGGCTCCGCCGCCGGCCTGCGCCTCCTTGATGACCTCGATCAGCTGGCTCTTGCGCATCCGCGCGGTGCCCCTGATGCCGAGGCCGGACGCGACCTGCTGCAGCTCGGCCAGGACCATGCCGTCGAGGCCGGTGCCGGAACGGCGGCGCCGTGAGGTGGTGCCGGAGGCAGCACCTGCGGCGGGCGCGGAGGTGTCGACGCTGTTGTCGGCGCTCACGCCCATCAGATCGGTGGTGTCGCTCACGAAGGGTCCTTCCCTGGAGCGGACGTCGGCCTTCTGGCTCGGCGACCGGTTGTGCTGTCCGACGGCGGTCTCTCTGTGACGGACCGTGTCGGGGCGGTGGTCCCCGCCGGATGTGGTGCGGCGGAGAGTCAGATACATGCAAGTCCGGCCCGAGGTCCCCCTGCTCGGCCCGCTTGTGTGGCGGAGCGGGAGGTGTCGTGCCGGTTCCGGAGCGTGCTCGAAACTGCTCAGGCAGGCTGCTCAGGCAGTTGGGGAGGCTCCCGGAAGAATTGGTGGTCCCGAATCGGGACACGAAGCGCCGAGCCGTAAAGGCTTGGGCTGCAACTTGAGGTTAACACTACCGGCTCCAACAAACATTCCCCCTCTCCATCACCGGCAATCTCGTGTCACTGCGAATCACCGCGCATCGCTGCGCATCGGTACGTATCACCGGGTCGCGCCGGGCGCCGGAAGGAGTGCGTCCGACCGGGTCGCCCCGTTACCGCGCATACGTGCGGCCCGGTTCTCGCGCATACGTGCCGTTCTCTCCCCGCGCATATCCGTCTCCCCGCGCGAATGTCTCCCTCCGCGCATATTCCGTCTACCGGGCGGGCGCGTCGCCGTACGGCGCGGTACCGGCCGGGGCGAGCGGCAGTACGCTCGCGCCGCGGGTGTCGAAGGCGAGCCGGTTGGCCGCCCATCCCTCGCCGGCCAGCCGCGCGACCTTGTCGGCCGCGCTCTCCTCCGCCAGGGCGAGCACGGTGGGGCCCGCGCCGGAGATGACCGCCGGGACGCCGTCGGCGCGCAGTCGATGGACAAGGTCGACGCTCTGCGGCATCGCCGGGGCGCGGTACTCCTGGTGGAGCCGGTCCTCCGTGGCGGGCAGCAGCAGCTCGGGACGCCTGGTCAGAGCCTCGACGAGCAAGGCGGCGCGACCGGCGTTCGCGGCGGCGTCCACATGGGGGACGGTACGCGGCAGCAGTCCGCGGGCCGTCTCCGTGAGCACCGGCTTCTCGGGTACGAAAACCACTGGAACGACGGATTCGGCGGGCTCCATCCTGATGGCGCGCGCGGCTCCCGAATCGGTCCAGGCGAGGGTGAATCCGCCCAGCAGACAGGCGGCGACATTGTCGGGGTGTCCCTCGATCTCGGTGGCCAGCTCCAGCAGGGCCGTGTCGTCCAGCCGGGCGTCGCCCCCTATGGTCACCGCGCGGGCGGCGACGATTCCGGCGCAGATGGCCGCCGACGACGAGCCGAGGCCCCGGCCGTGCGGGATGCGGTTGGCGCAGACGACCTCCAGCCCGCGCGGCTGCCCGCCGAGCAGGTCGAAGGCGGTACGGAGGGACCGTACGAGCAGGTGGTTCTCGTCGCGGGGCAGCGTGGACGCGCCCTCACCGGCGATGTCGATGTGCAGACCGGAGTCCGCGACCCGGACGACGACGTCGTCGTAGAGCCCCAGCGACAGCCCGAGGGCGTCGAAGCCCGGGCCGAGATTGGCGCTGGTGGCGGGCACGCGCACTCGGACGGCGGCGGCGCGGAACGCTGGACCGGCCATCGCTCGAAGACACTCCTTGGTTCTGACTGCGCTTGATGCCGTGGGTACTGGTGGGTACTGGCTGCGCTGGTGCTGGGCGTTCTGACGAAGACGTTCTGATGCTGATGTTCTGCGGGTCGGCGTTCGACGGCGAGACGTTGACGACTGCGGAGGGTTCCGGCTGCGGGAGGTTCCGGCTCTGTGGACGCGGGATCTGGGGGTTTTCGAGGGGAACGCACACCCGGGGGCCATCACGGCGGCCGCGCCGCGGCATATGCGGCGGGGCGGTTCGGGTACAGCCTATCGAAGGAAGGTTCTGCGGCGACATAGGGCGCACAGGAGGCGCACGATGCGTGTCGCGAGCCTCCTGTGCCTCGACGTGCGCCGTTGCCCCGCTTGGCGCGGTTTTCACCGGGGTAGGGGCCCTCGGCCCCGGCGGGCGGGGCCGAACGCGGGGGCGGGGGCACTCCGCGCGGAACGCGGCGTACCCCCGGTCCGGCCCGCTCCGGGGCGCGGCCCCGGGACGGCCGTTACGCCAGGCCCAGCCGCTCGGCCGCCGAGACCGCGTCCACCGGGACGGTGACCGGCTGCGGGGCGCCCGCGACGGCCCAGTCCGGGTCCTTCAGGCCGTTTCCGGTGACCGTGCAGACGATCCGCTGGCCCGGGTCCACCTTGCCCGCCTCGGCGGCCTTGAGCAGACCGGCGACGGAGGCGGCGGAGGCGGGCTCCACGAAGACGCCCTCCTGGGAGGCCAACAGCCGGTAGGCGCGCAGGATCTCACGGTCCGTCACCTCGTCGATGAAGCCGCCCGACTCGTCCCGCGCGGCCAGCGCCTGCTGCCAGGAGGCCGGATTGCCGATCCGGATGGCGGTCGCGATGGTCGAGGGGTCCTTGACCACCTCGCCGCGGACGATCGGCGCGGAGCCGGAGGCCTGGAAGCCCCACATCCGCGGGGTGCGGGTGGCGAGGCCGTCGGCCGCGTACTCCCGGTACCCCCTCCAGTACGCCGTGATATTGCCGGCGTTGCCGACCGGCAGCACATGAATGTCGGGGGCGTCGCCGAGGGCGTCGACGATTTCGAAGGAGGCGGTCTTCTGGCCTTCGATCCGGTAGGGATTCACCGAATTGACCAGGGCGACCGGATAGTTCTCGGACAGACTTCTGGCCAGATTCAGACAGTCGTCGAAATTGCCGTCGACCTGGAGAATCTTCGATCCGTAGACCAGCGCCTGGCCCATCTTGCCCAGCGCGATCTTGCCCTGCGGCACCAGGACCGCGCAGACCATCCCGGCCCGCACCGCGTAGGCGGCGGCCGAGGCGGAGGTGTTGCCGGTGGAGGCGCAGATGACGGCCTGCGCGCCCTCCTCCTTGGCCCGGGTGATCGCCATGGTCATGCCGCGGTCCTTGAAGGACCCGGTGGGGTTGGCGCCCTCGACCTTGAGATGCACCTCACAGCCCGTGCGCTCGGAGAGGACCTGAGCGGGGACGAGGGGCGTACCGCCCTCGCCGAGGGTGACGACGGGCGTCGTCTCCGTGACCGGCAGACGGTCCCGGTACTCCTCGATGATGCCGCGCCACTGATGGGTGCCCTGGCTGGTCATGGGTCCTTTACTCCCCTTCAACACGCATGATGCTGGCGACACCGCGCACGGTGTCGAGCTCGCGCAGCGCCTCGACGGTCCCGGAGAGGGCCGCGTCGAGCGCGCGGTGGGTGACGACCACGAGCGATGCCTCGCCGTCGCCATCTGGTCGACCTTGCTGGCGCACCGTGTCGATCGATACGCCGTGCTCGGCGAAGACCGTCGCGACCTGGGCGAGTACGCCAGGCTTGTCGGCCACGTCGAGACTGATGTGGTACCGCGTGACCACGTCGCCCATGGGGCTCACGGGCAACCGGCTGTACGCGGACTCGCCCGGCCCGGTGGACCCGGCGAGCTTGTTCCGGCAGACGGCGACGAGGTCGCCGAGGACCGCGGACGCGGTGGGCGAGCCGCCCGCGCCGGGGCCGTAGAACATCAGCTGTCCGGCGGCCTCGGCCTCCACGAAGACGGCGTTGTACGCCTCGCGGACGGAGGCCAGCGGGTGGCTGAGCGGGATCATCGCGGGGTGCACCCTGGCCGTGACGGACTTGCCGTCGGCGGCGCGCTCGCAGATCGCGAGCAGCTTGACGGTGCAGCCCATGCGGCGGGCGGAGGCCATGTCGGCGGCGGTGACCTCGGTGAGGCCCTCGCGGTGGACGTCGTCGAGGCGGACCCGGGTGTGGAAGGCGATCCCGGCCAGGATGGCGGCCTTGGCGGCGGCGTCGAAGCCCTCGACGTCGGCGGTGGGGTCGGCCTCCGCGTAGCCGAGCGCGGTCGCCTCGTCCAGCGCCTCGGAGTAGCCGGCGCCGGAGTTGTCCATCCGGTCGAGGATGAAGTTCGTGGTGCCGTTGACGATGCCGAGGACCCGGTTGACCTTGTCGCCGGCGAGGGACTCCCGCAGCGGCCTGATCAGCGGGATCGCCCCGGCGACGGCGGCCTCGAAGTAGAGGTCGCGGCCGTGCTGCTCGGCGGCGGCGTAGAGGGTCGTGCCGTCCTCGGCGAGCAGCGCCTTGTTGGCGGAGACCACGGACGCGCCGTGCTCGAAGGCGGTGGTGATGAGGGTGCGGGCGGGCTCGATGCCGCCGATGACCTCGATGACGACGTCGATGTCGCCGCGTTTGACGAGCGCGGTGGCGTCGGTGGTGATGAGCGCCGGATCGATCCCCTCGCGGACCTTGGAGGGCCGCCGTACGGCCACTCCCGCCAGCTCCACGGGCGCGCCGATGCGGGCGGCGAGGTCGTCGGCGTGCGTCGTCATGATGCGCGCCACCTCTGAGCCGACCACTCCACAGCCCAGCAGCGCCACCTTCAGCGGACGCGTACGCATCATCCGACCTCGCTTCTCATGACTTCCAGGATGGGACCAGTCTCACCTACCGGACGAGAGTTTCTGTCCCCCGTCCGGCATGCGAGACATCTATCTCACTTAACCGACGTCCAGACGCAGGAGATCTTCCTCCGTCTCGCGTCGGACGATCACTCGCGCCGACCCGTCCGCCACGGCCACGACGGGCGGCCTCAGCGCGTGGTTGTAGTTGCTGGCCATGGAGCGGCAGTACGCGCCGGTCGCGGGCACGGCGATCAGGTCGCCGGGCGCGAGGTCGGCGGGGAGGAAGGCGTCCTTGACCACGATGTCGCCGCTCTCGCAGTGCTTGCCGACGACCCGGGAGAGCATGGGCTCGGCGTCGGAGACCCGGGAGACCAGGGCGACGCTGTACACGGCGTCGTACAGCGCGGTGCGGATGTTGTCGGACATGCCGCCGTCGACGCTGACGTAGGTGCGCAGCCCGTCCAGGGGCTTGATCGTGCCGACCTCGTAGAGCGTGAAGGCGCTGGGGCCGACGATGGCGCGGCCGGGCTCGACGGAGATGCGCGGCGTGCGCAGCCCCGCGGCGGAGCACTCCCGGGTGACGATCTCATTGAGCGCCTTGGCGATGTGATGCGCCTCACGCGGGTCGTCGTCGGGGGTGTACGCGATGCCGAGGCCGCCGCCGAGGTCGATCTCGGGCAGTTCGACGCCGTGCTCGTCGCGGATCTCCTTCAGCAGCCCTATGACGCGGTGGGCGGCGACTTCAAAGCCGGAGGTGTCGAAGATCTGGGAGCCGATGTGCGAGTGGACGCCGACGAGTTCCAGCGCGTCGAGGCCGAGGATGCGGCGCGCGGCCTCGGCGGCCTGCCCGCCGGCGAGCGGGATGCCGAACTTCTGGTCCTCGTGCGCGGTGGCGATGAACTCGTGGGTGTGGGCCTCCACGCCGACGGTGACGCGCAGCAGGACGCGCTGGCGGCGGCCGAGGCTCTGGGCGATGTGGGCGACGCGGGCGATCTCCAGGAAGGAGTCGAGCACGATCCGGCCGACACCGGCCCGGATCGCGCGCTCGATCTCCCCGGCGGACTTGTTGTTGCCGTGGTAGGCGATGTTCTCGGGCGGCATCCCGGCGTCGAGGGCGGTGGTCAGCTCGCCGCCGGAGCAGACGTCGAGATTGAGCCCCTCCTCGTGGAGCCAGCGGACCACGGCCCGGCTGAGGAACGCCTTTCCGGCGTAGAAGACGTCGGCCTCGGCGCCGAAGGCCTCGGCCCAGGAGCGGCAGCGGGACCGGAAGTCGGCCTCGTCCAGGAAGTAGGCGGGGGTGCCGAACTCCTCGGCCAGCCGGGTGACTTCCAGACCGCCGACGGTGGCGACCCCGGCCTCGTTCCGGGTCACGGTCCGCGCCCAGACCTTGCCGTCGAGGCGGTTGAGGTCGGCGGGCGGCGCCGAGTAGTGGCCCTCCTGGAGGACGTCGGCGTAGCGGGGCCCGGCGGGGTGGGCGGAACGGCTCATGGTGTCTCTCTCACAGATGTTCGGGTGCGCTGACGCCGAGCAGGGACAGGCCGCCGGCCAGCACCGTCCCGGCGGCTTCGGCGATCGCCAGCCGGGAGCGGTGGGCGGCCGTGGGTTTCTCGTCGCCGATGGGCAGCACGGTGTGCTGGAGGCCGAGCACGGCGTCGGCGGTGGATTCCAGGTGCCGGGCGAGCCGGTCGGGCGCGCGGAGGCGGGCCGCGGAGGCGAGAACGCCGGGGTAGTCCGCGATCAGGCCGGTCAGCGGGGTGTCGACGTACTCCCCGGGCTCGGCGGCGAAGCCGAGCAGCCGCGCGCCCCGGGTGAGGGCGCGGGTGCGGGAGTGGGCGTACCGGACCGTGAAGAGAGGATTGCTCTCGTGCTGGCGCAGCAGCTCCGGCCCGATCCGCGGGCGGTCGTGGGCCGCGACGGAGAGCATCGCCCAGCGGACGGCGTCGGCTCCGAGGGCGGGGTCGTACGGGGGGGCGGGGGCGGGGCGGGCGTCGGCGTGGGGATCGGCCTGGGGGTCGGCCGGGGCGGCGGCCCGGGCGTCGGCGTGCGCGGCGGTCCGGGCGGCGGCGGTCTGGGTGCGCCGCAGGCGGTCGACGGTGAGGTTCCAGAGGCGGGCGCGGGGTTCTTCGGCGCTGTCGGCGCCGGGTCCGGCTTCGGGTGCGCGTCGGGCCGCGGCTGCGGGTCCGACTTCGGGTCCGACTTCGGGTCCGGCCACGGCTTCCGGTCCGGCTGCGGCGTCCGGTCCGGCTTCGGGTCTGACTTCGGCTGCCCGGTGGGATTCGTGGGTCCGGTGGGCCGCGGCCGGCTGCCCGTATCCCGGTCCCTGCTCCAGCACCGTACGGATCAGGGCCCGCTGCGCGCCCTCCGCCAGGGTGATGTTGAGGAAGCCGGGTCCGGTGATCTCGACGGCGGCGATGGCCGGATTCCGTCCGATCCGCTCCTTCAGCGTCTCCGCGACCGCCCGGGGCGGCCGCCCGGCCGCTCCGGCGAGCCGGAGGGCGACATTGGTGGCGTAGTCCCCGCAGCCCCCGGGGCCGGGCCGCTCGACCGAGACGCTCTCGGGAGCGGGCGCCGGAAGCACACCGTCCTCCACCGCACGGCACACGGCGTGCAGCACGGTACGGGAGAGCTCTGCGGGCGTCACGGGACAAGCGTAGGCGAGGAGGGGGGGCGCTTCGCGAACCCGTTTCGCCATACGGTCAGCCGCGGGTGCTCCCCGCGCGTCCCGCACCGTGTCTGCCGTCCAGCGACGGCGGGCCCTCCCGGCTCATCAGCTGCGCCACCAGACGGACCAGCGCGGCCGGTTCGAAGGGCTTGCCCAGGAAGGCGTCGACCCCGGCGGCGAGGCCGCTCTCGACCTCGTGCTGCGTACAGGCGCTGATGATCGCCACCGGCAGATGGCACGTGTCCGGATCGGACCGCAGCCGGGCGGCGGTGCGTATCCCGTCGAGCCGGGGCATCACCACGTCCAGGGTGATCACATCGGGGCGCACCTGTCCGACGACCTCCAGGCACTCGACACCGTCAGCCGCGGTCACGACCTCGAAGCCCTCCAGCTCAAGGTTGACCCTGATCAATTGCCGGATGACTCGGTTGTCATCGACAACGAGCACCCGGCCGAGCGCGCCTGACACAACTCGAGAGTAGGTCCCTCGCCTCGGCCGCGTCCGGGTTTTGCCCACTTCCACCCCCTGCGAGCGCCCCCGCACGCCCCCCGCGCCGCCGCCCCCGACGACGGCCCCGGCCTCGAAATACCTGTTCACGGACACCCTGCGGGAGCTGGTAGTGTTCTACCCGTCACCGAGCAGGGCAGCAGCCCGGCGGTGACAGTGCGCCCCCGTAGCTCAGGGGATAGAGCAACGGCCTCCGGAGCCGTGTGCGCAGGTTCGAATCCTGCCGGGGGCACTTCGGATTAAGGCTCTGACCAGCAGAAATGCCGGT
This sequence comes from Streptomyces sp. NPDC014894, assembly GCF_043080985.1. Lineage (NCBI taxonomy): Bacteria > Bacillati > Actinomycetota > Actinomycetes > Kitasatosporales > Streptomycetaceae > Streptomyces > Streptomyces sp. NPDC014894. The sequence continues at coordinate 114,046 of NZ_JBIBWD010000001.1, read as the reverse complement.
CAGAGCCTTTTTTGTGCGTGGCGGAACAGCAACGGCTCACTTGACCGCGTGCAAGGGGCTGCCATCAGGCTGCTGACCAGCGGTTTCATCGAATTCCGAGGCGGAGTGAACGAGTCCGCCACCCGCGAAGAGATCCATCTCGGATTCTGCGGGATACCCGCGGGATGCAGGTCGGCGAGGGCCCCTTCCCCGCTACGCCGTGACCTGCGATTTCCGCCTCTCGCGACACCAATGCCCTTTGCCTGAAGGCCGTTTGCCTCTCTGCGGCCACAGGCGTCACGAAGCGTCGGTCAGCCAGCAAGCCGCACCAGCAGAGCCTTTCGGTTCCCGGGCCACGAGGAGGGCGGAGGCCGGCGCGGCCCAGTCCTCGGCTTCACGGAGGAGATCAGTCGCCCCCATCGCGCCCTCTTCTGCCAGGAGTTGCCCTGGTTGCCGCTACTGCTCGACCAGTACGACATGCGCCGCGTATCCACCTTTCGACCCATGGGCGCAGCCACGGGCACTCGGTCAGGCCCTTCTCGGCCACGACAAGGCGGCTCTGGGTGTAACGCCACAGCGACAGAGGGCCGGTGCGGCACGCCCTGGCCTCTTCATGGCGTTCCCAGGCATCAGCGTCGTCTCCGTCCGCGGGACATCACCCTTGCGGAAGACGGACCACCGCCCCGACAAATACCGCGCCCACAAGGTTGGAGCATCAGAGGTAGGATAGGTGGCATGGGCGAACCTACCAGTAAGTATTCGATCACCATGCCGCGCGATATCGCCGAGGCCGCCAAGGCCCGCAGCGGCCCCTCCGGACTTTCCGCCTATGTGGCCGCCGCTGTCGCCCGGCAGATCGAGCGCGACAACCTCAACGAGATCATCCAGGTCGCCGAAGCCGAGCACGGGCCCATCAGCGATGAGGAGATCCAGGCGGTGCGTGACCAGCTCCACCACGCACGAAACCAGCAGCGGGGCGGAGCGAACGCCGCGTGACCCGCTCCCCCGCCGCCCCCGGCGGCACGCTCGTGCTCGACAGCGAAGGACTGGCCAAGGCGGTCCTCCGTGACCGGACGGTCACGACCTGGCTGGCCCTGGCCAGGACCGACGACCTCCGCGTGATCACTTCCGCGGCCACCCTGGTGGAGGTCGTCCACCCCCGGATCAACCGCCCCGCCCTGGAGTGGACCCTCTCCCGCATCGTGGTGGAACCGGTCACCGAGGCCATCGCCCGCCACGCGGCGGCCCTCCTCGCGGACGCCGGCCTTCACGGGCACAAGTACGCCATCGACGCCATGCTCAGCGCCACGGCCCTCGCCGCACCCGGGCCGACCACCATCCTGACCTCCGATCCCGACGACCTGTCGGCGCTCTGCCGCGGACGGGCGACCGTCATCCAGGTCTGACCGCTTCCGTGGGCCGCGTCCGGCCCACCTGGGCATGAGAGCGTCGGCACTCGGCCCGACGCGGATCTCGGACGAGCTTGGCGACCCAGCCTGGTCAAGGTGCCTGAAAGACTGCCCGATCAGCTGACGCTGGTCGGGCAGTTCGCATGTGGGGACGTCCCGCCGGTGTGGGGTGACGCGGGCGCGGGTCATCAGGGGATCGCGGCTCGGGTCATGACGGGTCGAAGGCGGCGCGCAGGGTGGCGCGGTGGGCGCGGATGTAGTGGATGTCGGCCTCGTAGAGGTCGGTGTGGCCCTCGGCGATATGGCGTTGGAAGGCCGCGTCGCCGTGGGCGGCGCGGGTGCGCATGAGGTCGATGAGGGACTGGATCCGGTCGGGGACGGCGTCGATGACGTCGGGGCCGGCGTCCGTGCCGTACGCGCGGCAGAAGGCGGCGGCGCGGCGGCCCTGGTCGCGCGGGGCGCCGAAGCTCTCGGGGTTGCCGGGGGCGTGGAGCGGGGCGAAGCGGTAGACGGCGTGGGCGAGGTCCCAGACGCGGGGGCCGGGGTGGGCCGCGTCGAAGTCGATGAAGGCGACCGCCGTGCCGTTCCTCACCACGCAGTTGTACGGGGCGGCGTCGCCGTGGCACATCACCTCGGCCGGACCGCGGACGGGGAAGAGCCAGGCGTCGTCGGGGCGCGGCCGGAAGGCGGCGCTCGCGTCGTGGAGGCCCCGCAGGAGCACCGCGGCCGAGGTGAGGAGGGCGGTGGTGCGCAGCTCGGGGGTGAGGGATCCGGGGACCTCGCCGTCGAGGAAGGTGAGCCGCTCGGTGCCGTCGGGGTCGAGTCCGCGCGGCTGCGGCGCGCCGTGGAAGCCCTGGTCGTGGAGGTGCCGCAGCAGCCGGTGGATCGCCGGGGCGGCCGGGGACGCGGGGCGGTGGACGAGGTCTCCGTAGCGGCGGACGGTGTTCACACCGCCGTGGAACTCCTGCCATTCGGTCACGCGCGGCTCGCTTTCCGGGGAGCGGGGGTACGGGGGAAGGGGGCGCGGGTCCGCCGGGCGCGGGTTCTCGGAGTGCGGGTCCGCCGGGCGCGGGTCCTCGGAGTGCGGGTCCGCCGGGTGCGGGACACGGGGTACGGGGCCTCGGGCGCCGGGGCCGGGTCAGCAGCGGCAGGGGTGGGGGAGGCGGGCCGGGGCGAGGGTGCGCATTCTCGTGCGGTCCTCGGGGGAGGTGAGCGGGAGGTCGCGGGCCAGGACGTCGAAGTGCCGGTGGGTGCGCCAGGCGTCGTGGTCGCCCACGACGAACAGGCGTCGACGGGCCCGGCTCACCGCCACGTTCAGCAGATTCGGCGTCGACGCGGCCCAGACGCGCGGGCCCGGCCGGGCGGCCGAGCCGAGGACCAGCAGGACGACGTCCGCCTCCTTGCCCTGGGTCGTGTGGACCGTGCCGATCCGCTCGCGCGGGACCGCCCGGCACAGGCTCCGCGAGAGCCCCGCCACGACATCGCGGAAGGGGCTGACGACGAATATCTCCCCGGGCTCCAGGCCCTGATCCATCAGACGGTGCACGATGACGTTCGCCGCCTCGCCCTCCGCCGGACTCCACTTCCCCTCGGCCGTGCCCGCCGGAACGTGCCACCACACACCGCGCCGCGCCACCGCGTAGTCGTCGGAGCGCGCGACCCCGTGGACCATGAGGCCCTCGTACGCGATCTCGTTGCTGATGCCGAACATCGGTTCGTCACAGCGGCGGTGGACCCGCAGCGGAGATCCGACCCACACCCGGCCCGTCCCGCTGTCGTCCGGCGCGGGCAGCCAGGTGCCGTACGGGTTCAGCCGGTCCGCGACGCGCTGCGCCGAGGTCCGGGAGGGGGACCACTCCTCGTCCACCCCGTACGTCCTGCGCAGTGCCTGCGAGCCGGTGTGCGGGAGGGCGACCACCGGCTCCAGCTGGAGCGGGTCGCCGACGACGACCGCGCGCCGGGAGCGCCACAGGGCGCCGACGGGCATCTGCGCGGTCGCCTGCCCGGCCTCGTCGATCAGGGTCCAGCCGAGCGCGCCGGGGCCGAGGCCCGTGAACATCCGGTCCAGCGAGGCGAAGGTGGTGGAGACGACGGGGACGGCGAGGAAGAGGTTCTGCCAGGCCGCGAGGACGGTCGCCGCGGGGAGGGTGGCGGGGGCGTCGCCGCACAGGACGTCCATGGCCGCGTCCAGGTTCTTGCGCATCCGGTCGGCGGCCCCGAGGAGGAACGCGCGGTGCAGGTCCGTCGCGGCCAGGAAGAGCCGGGTGCGGGCCCGTGTGAACTCCGGGTCCGACCAGGGCGAGGACAGCTCGCGCAGGTCCTCCGGGGTGCGGGCTCCGGGGGCCTCCGCACCGGAAGCACCGGGAGCACCGGGACCGGGGCCGGGACCGCCGGGCGCGCCGGACTCCCCCGCGCCCGGCAGATACGGGCCCCAGCGCCGCGCGGCGTCCGCCGTCGTCCGCTCGACGCCGGCCGCCCGCGCCCTCGCCCCGTCGAGTTCCCCGGACAGCCGGGTGTGCTCCGCGCGGGCCAGGTGCTCGGCCCGCTCCTGTGCCGCGAGCCGCCGGGTGGCGTCCTCGGCGGCGGTACGGGCGTGGCGCACCGCCTCCGTGAGGAGCCGGTGTTCGCTCTCCCAGGTCCGCCGGGCCCCGCCCAGCGAGAACACGACCGCCGGCAGGCCGGGCCGGGTCTCCTCGTGGCGGTCGCGGCGCTCGGCGCGGTCCTCCAGAACGGTCTGGGCCGTCAGACGCTCGGCGCGGGCCCGCGCCAGGGGCTCCCGCAGGGCCCGCAGCGTCCGCCCGGCGGCGTCCACGGCGCGGCCGAGCCGCTCCACGGCGGCCCGGCACTCCTCGTACGCCTCGAAGGCGTCGGCCGCGCGGCCCCGCTCCTCCTGAAGCTCCCGCACGGTCCGGCGGGCCTCGCGGAAGCGGCGTACGGCGTCCCGCCAGTCGGCCGGGGCGGCGCCCTGCGCTGCGGCCCGGCCGAGCAGTTCGCGCATGCCGGGGATCTCCTCGGCGGGAGGTACGGGGCCGGCCCCGGCCGCCCGGTCACGGCCCCGGGCCCGGTTCTTCGGCTTCGGCGGTCCGAACCAGTACGCGTTACGGAACTCCTGCCGGTTCCCCTTGTTGCCCAGCCGGGCCGCGAGCGTGCCCCAGGCCGGCTCGCCGCCGAGCAGCAGTCCGCCCTGCTCGGGGAAGAACGACGCCTCGTCCCGCCACTCGTCCGCGACGGACGCGGCGGCGGGCAGCTCCATGGAGACGTTCTCCACCGCGCCGTTGTTCGCCGACGCGATCACCATCTCGTGGCCGGTGAGTTCGGGCTTGAGCCGCCGCAGGGAGCGGGGGTAGCCGCCGGTGCTCCAGCGCAGCGGGGCGTCCCGGAAGGCGTCGTCGGGGCGGGCCAGCTCCGCGAGGCGTTCGGCGCGCCGGACCAGTACGGCCGCGACCAGGTCGCGCAGCTGGGTGGTCTTGCCGGTGCCGGGCGGGCCGTTGACCGCGTACAGGCCCTCGCCGTCGGCGAGCCGCTCCATGATGGCGTTCACGGCGAACTGCTGGCTCAGTACCAGGGGGTGTTCGGTCCTGGCCGGCCAGCGGCCGAGGGGGAAGCGGGTGGGGTGCACGCCCGCCAGTACGGCCTCGGGGTGCTCGCGCAGATCGACGCGGTCGGCCGTCCGGATCGCGGCGGAGGCGGTCAGATACTCCGTGAGGGCGCGGCCCGGGTCCCGGGCGTCCAGCTTGCGGGCGACGAGGTCGAGGTCGGCGGCGATGAAGCTGTTGAGGAAGTCGGAGCCCCCCGCGCGGCCCGCCTTGCGCTGGGAGACCAGGCGGGTCTGCACTCGTACGGTGTGGGGCCGGAGGTCGTCGGTGACGCCGAAGCGGTCGGCGAGCCAGCGGGTGAGGGCGGAGAGGTGGCGGACGGTGAGGGGGGTGTGGCCGAGGCGGGGGGCGTCGGTGGCCTCGTCGTCGTTGTCGTCGTCGTCGTTGTCGTCGTTGTCGTCGTCTGCGTCGGCTATGTCGGGTGCGTCGTCCGCGTCGGCGGTCCCGGTGTCGGGTACGGCCGTGTCGTGCGGCCGGGCCGCCACGGCGGCGGCCGTGCGGCGGAGGGCCGCGTCGGCGAGGAGGCCGGCCGCCATCTCGCCCAGGACCGGGGCGAGACCTGGTACGAGTGCGCCGCCCACGGTCTCGGCCGCGAGACGGCAGGCGAGCCCGGCGAAGGCGGTCGCGCCGCGCGGGGCGAGGTCGACGATGTCGAGCTTTCCGTCGCCCAGTTGGAGCACCGTGCGCTCGCACTCCCCCGCCTCCTCCTCGAAGCCCTCCAGCCAGGAGCGGGAGCCGGGGCCGGGTTTACGGGCGCGGCCGGTGGCCCAGGCGCAGGCGGAGAAGGTGAGCGAGTCCTGGATCAGGAGGCCCTCGTCGGTGACCTCGAAGGCGAGCATGGCGCTGTCGCCGTCGAGGCGTCCGTCGTGGTCCTCGGCGTCGCCGCCGAAGACGTCGAGGAGGACGTCGCGTACCGAGGCGATGGGGTATACGCCGCAGTAGACGGTGTGCTGGCGGGTCATGGTGGGGGCGATCGGCTGTCTGCGGGACGGGTGGGAGGGGTCCCAGGGGGGGGTGGTGGCGTCGACCGGGTGCATGCCGGTGCGGGGGGCGGGCTTGCCGACCTTCTGGGGGCTGAACATCTCGACCGCGCGCCAGTAGCGCACGATGTTCGCCCTGCGTCCGCGTTCCCCGCGCCCCGGCATTCGGTCCCCGTCCCCCGGCGTCGCCGCCGTCGCTGTCACGCCACGTGGCATCACCCTAACGGGGGGTGGGGGGGCTTGCCGGGGGGCTGGAGGGGGGTGACCGTCCGGTCGGGTTCCTCGGGGGACGGGTCGACCGAGGAGCGCGGGACCTTGCCGGGGCGCTGCCCCGGGCCCCGCTCCTCAATCGCCGGAGGGGCTGAGAATTGACCGCCCCGTCAGGCTCGGATGACCGCCCCGTCAGGCTCCACGGCGCACAGGTCGACCGAGGAGCGCGGGCCCCTGCCGGGGCGCTGCCCCGGACCCTGCTCCTCAATCGCCGGAGGGGCTGAGAATTGACCGCCCCGTCAGGCTCGGATGACCGCCCCGTCAGGCTCCACGGCGCACAGGTCGCCCGAGGAGCGCGGGCCCCCGCCGGGGCCAGCCCCGGGCCCCGCTCCTCAAACGTCGGAGGGGCTGAGAATTGCCTGGGAGAGGCAGGGATGAGGCGTGTCGGAGGGGCTGGGAGTTGACCAGGCGAGGCAGAGATTGACCGCACCGGAGGGGCTGGGAATTGCCCGCGCGGGGCTGGGAATTGCCCCGGGTGGAGAGTGGGGCGACCTGGGGAGGAGGAGGGCTCCGTCGGGGGGTGGAGGGGGGTGGGGCTGGGGGTGGATGTGGGTGGGGGGAGGGCGGGGGAGCGTGGGGGGATGGAGAGAGTGAGAAGGACTCAGGGTGTGCGGGGACGGCTGTGCTGGGTGACGGTTGGAGCGTGTGTGCCGTATGTGGGGTTGAAGGCGGTGTGGTTGGCGGGTGGGGATGTGGGGTTGAGGGGAGCGGCGCGGGAGGAGATGCACGGGGCGGCGTTTCGGGCGGCGAACGCGGTGACGTTGGGGATGGAGCTGGTCGCGGTGGTGGTCGCCGTGGCGTTCGCGTATCCGTGGGGGCGGCGGCTGCCGGCGTGGGCGGTGCTGGGGCCGATGTGGGTGGGCGCGGGGCTGCTCGGGCCGATCCTGCTGGGGGTTCCGCTCGGGATGGCGATCCAGAGCGCGGTGGGCGGCTCGGCGGTGCCGGACGGTGACGGCGGGGGCGCGGGGCCCGAGTTGAGCGGGTGGGTGTTCGGGGTCGTGTACGGGGGGTTCACCGTGCAGGCGGTGACGCTGATCTGGGCGTTCGCGCTGTACGCCCGGGACCGCTGGCCCACGGCCTTCGTATCCCGGGCCCACGGAACGCCTGACGGGAAGCCCCAGGCCGCCACCCGGGCCTTGCAGCTCCTCCTCGTCCGGGGCGCGTCCCTCGTCGCCGCCGTCGCCGGAGTCGCGCAGATCGTTCAGGCGCTCGGGGGCGACGGCTCGCTGACGGCGGCGCAGCGGACCTTCGTGTGCGTCGGCGGGGTGGTGGCGCTGTGCGGGACGGCCGGGGCGCTGCGGCTGGTACGGGGGCGGGGGCCCGGGCGTTCGGCGCCGGCCCTGGCGGCGGCCTGGGTGGGTACGGGGCATCTGCTCGCGGGCGGGGTCTTCGCCTCGGGCGTGGGCGGGGTCGCCGGCGCGGTGTCGGTGTTCGGCGGGTGCGCCGGGCTGCTGCTCGCCGTGGCGTGTCTGCTCACACTCCTGGAGAGCGACCGGGACGGCGAGCGGGACGGCGACCGGGACGGCGGCCCGCGCCCCGGACTCGCGCCGCCCCCGGGAGCCTTGTACTAGTCCTATGGCATATGTGGGCGGATGGAGCACACGGGAATCGATTCTGCGGGTGCATGTCCGCGCCGCCCGGGCGTGAGAGGACGTGCCGGGGCGCGGCCGGGCTTAGACAGCGGGCATGGACGATCCCTTCGCCTTCGCCCCGATCACGGCCCCCGGCGAACCCCGGAAACAGAACGAGAATCGGAACAAGAATCAGAACGAGGAACAGAGCACGGATCAGAGCACGGACCGGGACGGGCACGAGGCCCGGGAGCCGTCACGGGCTGCGCACGACACCCCGTGCCCGCCGCAGCACGGCAGCGGCCTGCGGCTGCCGCCGGAAGGCGCGCAATGACGCCCCCAGCTGGGTCAGAGCCTGGTCCGCCGGGGCCGAGCGCAGGCTCGGGTAGTGGTCGAGGAAGGCGTGCCAGTGCACGCAGGACTCCTCCAGCCGGCCGAGCGGCAGCAGCGTCTCGGCGAGCCGCGCCCGGGTGAGCGCGAGCGGCCGGTGGCGGTCGTCGGCGCGGGCCTCGGCGGCGACGGTCAGGGCCTGCGCCGCCTGGGCCGTGTCGCCGAGGGCGCTGAGCGCCTGCCCCCGCTGGAAGTCGAGTCCGGGCCGGGGGTAGGCGTCGAACGGTCCGCCGGGGCTCGTGGCCCGGTCGTGCTGGATCTCGGCGGTCCGCAGGTCGTTCACGGCCTCGCGCCGGTGGCGGGCGTAGGCGTGGACGACGGCCCGCTGGCTCAGCAGGAACGCCCGGGTCGACGGATCCGCCCCCGGCCCCGCCGTGTCGATCGCGGCCTCGGCGAGATGCCAGGCGTGTTCGCGGAATCCGAGGTGCAGCGCCTGGAGGCTCATCGCGCGCAGGGTGATCGCGTACAGCCTGCGGTCGTCGGCCTCGCGGGCGAGGTCCAGCGCGGCGGTGAAGTAGCGCTGGGCGAGGCTGGGGCTGCCGGCGTCCATGCTCATCCTGGCGAGCAGATGGGCGAGTTGCGCCGCGCCCGTGAACAGCTCCCGGCGCAGCTCCGGGGTCCCCTGGGCGGTGAGCAGCCGGACGGTGTCCTCCGCCAGGTAGGCGGTCAGCGCGGAACGGGCGTGGGCGCCGCCGTGCCGCTCCATGAGGTCGGCGAAGACGGCGGTCATCCGGTGCAGCCGCGCCACGGCTTCGGGGGTCGCCCGGCGGCGCCCGCCGCGCGTCGGCGGTACGGACAGCCCGTGCTCGCGCGGGTTCCAGGCGGGCGCGGCGGTCGCGGCGAGGCTGTACGCGGTGCTCGCCAGGCGGGCCCGGCGTATGGGCACGGCGTCGGCCCGGCACAGCTCGGCCAGCCGTACGACGACGTTCCCGCCGGGCGTGACACCGCCGAACAAGGGACCTTCCAGCGCAAGACCGCCGGACGTCAGACCGCCGGACGTCAGACCGCCGGACGCGGGACCACCGGCCGGGAGGCCCTCGGACGCGGGACCGTCGACCGGGAGACCCTCGACCGCCGGACCTCCCGACGGAAGCCCGCCCGCCCCGAGACCCTCCGACGCCAGACCTCCGGCCGGAATCCCGTTCCCCTCCCTCAGCAGCCCCGTCTCCTCCGCCGTCACCAGCCGGCCCGCGCCCCGGCTCAGCGCCGACGCCGCCAGCTCCGGGATCGGGGGCCGGGGGCGGGAGCCGGTCAGCCAGTGGGCGACCGACGAGCGGTCGTAGGTCAGCGAGAGGCCCTGCGCCGCGCCCAGGTCGTTGATCGCGCGGGCGAGCTTGGCCGGGCCCCAGCCCGCCTCGTGGAGCAGGGCGGCCAGTCGCGGGTTGGGGTGCTGGCGTGCCATGGGGTCTCTCTTCCTCGGCGGTCGTCGAGGCGGCCGAGGACGCGCCCGTCGGGCCGACGCCCGCCCCCAAGGAATCGCCGACCGACCCTCCCGTCAAGGGTTCTCGCCGATGCCGGGCCCGCCGGGCCTCGTCCGTCCACCGGCACGGGATGCGGAAAACACGCCCGGAGGGCGGAGGGCATCGCCGGTACGGGGCCGAAGCGCGGCCGGCACAGACACACCGGCGGGGCTTCGGCCGAGGTGGGCCGGACCGTCGAGGAGACGGCCGTCAGCGGAAGAGCTGACCTCGTACGGCCCCGTCCGGGAACTCCTGCGTACGCACATTGGCGTAGAAACCACTCGCACCGGAGCTGAGCCCGCGCAGCAGCCCCGCGTCCTTCGCCTGAACCTCGCCGGAGAGCGCGAACACGTTCCGCGGCACCGGGGAGGTGAAGAGCGGCACCGCCGCCGGGCCGTTGCGGCCGAGCGCGCCCCGGTGGACGTGGGCCGAGGACGGCGGCGCGAGATTGACCCAGGCCATCGAGTAGCCGAGCGACGCGCGCCCGGGGTGCAGGAAGGTGACGGCGTGTCCGTCCGGATCCCCCACGGCCCGGACGTCGCCGATCGGGACCGCCTGCCCGCCCGAGGCGTGTCCGCGCAGCTGGCCGCCCTTGACGAAGCTCAGCGGATTGACCCGTTCGGCGAGCGGTTCGAGCTGGGCGCGGAGGGCGCCGCCGGGGAACTCGGCGTTCTGGAGGCTGACGTAGAACTCGCGCGGACTGGTGCGCAGTTCCTCCGCGAGGTCCGCGTCGATGAGGGTGGTCTGCCCGGCCGCGGAGTGCACGCCCTCGGGCATCGGGGAGGTGAAGAGGCCCACGGCCGGCTCGCCGTTGGTCCCGGGCGCGCCCCGGTGGATATGGGCGAGGGTCGGCGTGGAGACGCCCTCCCAGCTGAACGCGAAGGTGATCCGGTTGTCCCTGATCTTCACCAGGGCGGTCGCTCGGCCGTCCCGGTCGCCCACGTCCTCGCCCCGCGGCCCCCGCACCGGCTGGGCGCCGTCCAGCCGTGCCACCAGCGAGGCCCGGTCCTCGGGCCGGTCCTCCAGCGCCTTGCCGGTCACCGGGTGCGTGGGCGCTCCGGCGGGGCTGGGCGTGCTCTGTACGGGCTCCGCGCCCGCGCCGCCCGCGCTGTCGGCGGGCGGTGCGGCGGATACACAGGCGACCACGGCGAGGGCGACGGCGGGGCCGGTCGAGAAGAGTCTGCGCATCTTCTTCGTCCTTTCACGGACGGTACGAGAGTGAGAGTCAGGGTGAGAGTGCGTTCCTGAGCGGGGCCAGCATGAGGCCGGCAGGTGAGGTGGAGATGAGAGCCGGGACGAAAGCTGAGGCGGTACGGGTACGGAATCGGGCCCCTCGGTCCGGACCCTCGGTCCCCGACAACCGGTTCACGTTCCCCGCGCCCGTCCGGTTCACCACCCGCCCGACGGCCGGACATCCTCACCGGAGCGGGAACGAGGGCCGGACATCTTCACCACGGCCGGAACGGCGGCCCGTTCGGCACAAGCATCACAAGCGAAACAAGCAACATAAACAGCACGAACGGCACAAGCGGCATAGGAACCATGGAAAGTTCATGAAGGGACATCGGTCTCATAGGTCATCGACGCCGCCACATATCTCTTCCCCGACGCGCTCTCCACCACGATCTCCGCGACGTCGTCCCGCGCCACCGCCGCCGAGCCGTCCAGATTGGCCCCCTTCTCCGCGCTGCCCACCAGCCAGCTCCCCGCGACCACCCGTTCCCCGTTCCTGGCGACGACGACCAGCAGACACCGCTCCCCCGCCGGGACCCCGCTGACGGCCGCGTTGAGCCGGACCCAGTCCGCCGCCGGGGTCATCCGCACCACCAGCCGCGCCCCGGTGCGCGGGTCCTTCGCCGATGTCACCACCGTGCCGGCGGGCTGCGGGGCGGCGGTCGGCGAGACCGTCACCGTGGGCCGGGCGGCGGGCGGGGGCCCGCCCGTCGTCCGGCCCACCGCGTATCCCCCGCCGAGCACCGCCGCCGTCGCCACCACCGCGACGGCGGCCAGCGCGAGTCTTTGGCGCCACTCGGCCGAACGGCGTTCCTCCCGGGCCCGGCCCAGCGTTCGGTGGAGCAGCAGATCGCCGCCGTCCGGCGGCCCGTCGAGGAAGGCCTCGGGCGGCACCTCGCCGAGCCGGGCCTCCCACTCCCTCAGTACAGCGACCTCATCGCGACATTCCTGGCAGACCCGGACATGCGATTCGACGGCCCTTTCCTCCCGCTCGTCCAGAACGCCGAGCACATAGGCTCCGAGCAGTTCGCCGTCATGCCGCTGGGGGCTCACGCAGCCGCCTCCTTCACCACGACCGGCTTCGCCGCTCTGGGATTCTCGGTGTACAGCTCTCTCAGGGCCTTGAGCGCATAGTGTGAACGGGATTTGACGGTTCCGGCCGGTATTCCCAGAGTCTTGGCCGCCTCCGCCACGGTGCGCCCATGGAAGTAGATCTCCATGAGCACCTCGCGATGGTCCGGCGACAGTCTCCCGAGAGCCTCCATCACCAGCACCGAGTCCACCACGGACTCCGCGTGATCCTTTTCCACCGGCCCATTGGTGTGGGACTCCGCCACTTCGGTGGGGCGGGCCTTTTTGGCGCGGAATCGGTCCGTGACGATGTTACGGGCCACGGTGAGAAGCCAGCCTCGCACCGATCCCTTCCCATTGGCCAGCGCGTCGGGATGTTTCCAGGCCCGGATCAACGTCTCCTGAACGACGTCCTCGGCCGTGCTGCGATCTCCCGTCAGCCGCTGCGCGTAGGCCAGCAGAGCCCGGCCGTGTTCCTCGTAGAGAGCCCTAATCAGCACTTCGTCACTCGTTCTCTGCCGAGTGCGGGACCACAGGGCCGCCATCCACTCACTCCGTCCTCTGCTGGGCCGATGCGGTCAACACGGCCCGCCGGCGGCGGCGGTTCACGGGCCGGTTTGGCCGAATCAGGGTGTGGGGCGGCAGCGCCGACCCTCGTTGAGGCAGGCCACCAGCCGGGCCTGTCGGCGCTCCGTCATGACATTGATGAACATCGCGTGGTCCGTCTTGGGATGGCGCTTCTGCCGGGGAAAGGAGTCGACGGCGAACGGCGTCGACGGCGGCAGATCGTACGTGAGGGTGATCCGCAGCCGCGGCACGGCGAAGGTGCGCGGCGGGCAGGCCCCGTCCGGTCCGGGGAAGGCCACATGGGCGCGATGCCCCTCGCTGTCGGTGTGGAGGCCGTTCCAGCAACTGGGGAAGTCGAGCGTACGGGTGGGGCCCAGACCGGCCGGGCAGCGCGGGTACTCGACGGCGAAGCGGTCCGGGTGGCCCGCGCAGCCCCATTGCGCCCGGACCTGTCCGTCCCCGTTGGTCAGAGCCTGCGGATCGCCCGTGATCATGCGCAGGAAGCGGGGCATGGGGATCACCTTGCCGGCCGGACTGCCGTGGTACTCCACGCGCACCGAGGACGGCCGGAGGATCTCCCCCGCGTTGCCGTGCCGTCCGCCCCCGTGGGCGTCGGCGTCCGTCCCCGCCCGGTCGAGGCGGCGCAGCACCGGCCAGTAGTACGCCGACCGGTCGCCGTCCTCGCAGGTGGTCCCGGCGGCGGCGAGGCTCCGGTCGGTGGAGAGGGCATTGGTCGACACATTGCCCACATAGTCGTGTGTGTGGTGAGCCCCGCCCACGAGTCCGGGCGAGGTCACCACATTGTCCGTGTTGTAGTGCCCTTTCTCATTGCGTCCGCATTCCACGGTGAAAGTCCCGGCGGAAGCGTCTGGGCCCTGCGGCGGCTCGACGGAGAACGGGATACTCGCCAAGTCGACATATTCTCCGGCCTTCGGTGCGGAGCCGCTCTCCGTCGCGCGCACCGCGACGATCCCCCCGACCACCAGAAACAGACAGAAGGTCAATAGCAGCGGTGGGGACTTCATCAGCACAGCTCCGCAGGCGCAGAGTTTCTTCAACACAGGTCAAGAATCCCAGTGCGGACCGGCATCTTCAATATCGGCGCACTGAATCGTTCACGCTTTTGACCAGGTCCGACCATCATCTGTTTCCACCCGAATTCACCGACTGTCGCCCGGTTGACGCGCGCCGGCCGCAGGGCGGCGGGGCGGGCGGCTCAGAGATCGACTTCGGCGCGTACGGTCTTGCCGACGGGGACCCGGTCGGTCACCGACCAGCGGTCCGCGAGGGCCGCGACCAGCACCATGCCCCGTCCGCTCTCGGACTCGGGGGCGGGTACGGGGATCTCGCCGGGGCAGGGCGGGCGGACCTCGCCCCGGGTGTCGGAGACCTCGACGCAGAGGGTGCCGGGGCCGAGGAGGAGCCGCAGTTCGAAGTCGCGGCCGGGGACCTTGCCGTGCGTCGCCGCGTTGGCGGTGAGTTCGCCGACGATGACGGAGACGACGTCGGACACGTCGGTGTCACGGGCCACGCCCCAGTCGGCGAGCTGCCCGACGGCGGCGAGACGGGCGGTGCGGGCGCCGAGGCGGGTGGCGGCGAATCGCCGCACGAACACACGTACGGTGACGGCCTGCTGGGGCGAAGTGGGGGTTCTCATGCGCCCAATGTGGCGGGATTCCAGCCGCTTCCTCCAGGCCAGAGCCGTGTACTGCAAGTCAGCGTACATGCGCGGAGGGTAGACAGTATCCATAACAGCCCGTAACGATGGCCGCGTTCGAAGTGCAGGGCGGGACGGGTGCGCGGGAGGTGTCCGGGATGACGGACGGCACGAGTGGTACGGACGACGAAGCGGAGGCCGTCGCGTGCGGCTCGACCTCGGTCGGCGGAGAGCCGGAGTCGTCGGACAGCATGCGGACGTTCGGCGCGGTGGTGTCGGCGCTGCGCGAGCACCACGGCTACTCGCGGGAGGAGTTCGCGCCCCTGGTGCGGTACTCGCGCCATACGGTCGTCTCGATCGAGCTGGGCCGGCGGATGCCGGACAAGCCGTTCATCGAGCGGGCGGAGGAGCTGCTCGGCAACACGGGGGCGCTGCGGAAGTCCGTCGAGCATCTCTCCCGGCAGCCGGGCCTCGCGGCCTGGTTCCGGCAGTGGGCCCGGCTGGAGGGGAAGGCGATCAGTCTCAATACGTACGAGTGCCGACTGATCCCGGGGCTGCTCCAGACCGAGGCGTACGCGCGGACGTTGTTCGTGAACCAGCTGCCGCCGCTGGGCGCACGGCAGATCGAGACCCAGCTCAAGGCCCGGCTGGAGCGGCAGCGGCTGCTGCGGGAGCGCGAGAACACCGCGTACAACTTCATCCTCGAAGAGCAGCTCTTCCATCGGTGCATGGGCGGCGCGGAGGTCACCCGGGACCTGATCGACCATGTCCTCGACCTCGCCCAGCTCTGGAACATCGAGGTCCAGCTCATGCCCCTGGTACGGGAGAGTCATGCCGGGCTGGACGGGCCGATGCAGCTGCTCGAAACGCCGGAGAACCGCTGGTACGCCTACTGCGAGGGACAGGAAAGCGGGCTGCTCATCTCCGAGCCCAAGGTGGTCAGCATGCTCCAGATGCGGTATGCCAGGATGCGTTCGCAGGCTCTCTCCTTTGAAGACTCCGTGAGCCTGTTGCAGCGGATCCGAGGAGCACTATGAGCACGACTCACCTGTCCTGGTTCAAGAGCAGCTACAGCAGCGGCGGCTCCGGAGACTGCGTCGAGGTGGCGCTTTCCTGGCACAAGTCCAGCTACAGCAGCGGCTCGGGCGACGACTGCGTCGAGGTCGCCGCCTGCCCCGGCACCGTCCACGTCCGGGACTCCAAGGTCGAGCAGGGACCCCAGCTCGCCCTCTCCCCCACCGCGTGGACCGGCTTCGTCTCCTACGCCGCCCAGCACTGAGCCACCCCCGCACCACCACACCCCCGTGCCCCGCACCGGACCTCTCCGGAGCGGGGCACATCCATGTCCGGGGCCATGTCCGGGGAGGGGGCTTTCCGCCGACTCGTCTTGAACGGGCTGAACGAAACCGTCTGCACCCATATACCCTTGACAGTTTTTCTGGTCTACACCAGGCTTCCCTTTGTGCTCTTTGAGTCAACTCCAGCCCCACAGGCGGGCCTTCGGCGTTTTCAGGGCGACGGGGTGGGGGCTGTGGAGGCGCTGAGCAGCTTCATCGGGGGGATCGGGGGATCGGTTCAGATGACTGCTTGAAAGAAACAGACTGGGGTAGCTGCTGTGCTCTTTCATGTTCTCGGCCCGCTACAAGTCGCCGTCAAGGGGACTCCGGTCCCCGTTGGGGGCAGGCGATCACAGATAATTCTGGCCATTCTGGCGCTGGAGGCCAATTGGGCTGTTCCACTCGACCGGCTGGTCGACGCGGTGTGGGGCTCCTCGCCCCCGGCGAGCGCCCGGACACAGATCCGGATCTGTGTCTCCGCACTGCGCAGGGCCATCACGGAGGCCGGGGCTCCCGGCCTGATCGAGACACACCCCTCCGGGTACCGGCTGCGGCTGGGCCCGGGGGAGCTGGACTCCGCCGTCTTCGAGGAAGAGGTGGCACAGGCCCGGACACTGGCGTCCGAGGGTCTGGCCGCCGAGGCCGTGACGGAACTGCGCCGGGCGCTCGGCCGGTGGACCGGTCCGGCGCTCGCCGGGCTCGACTGCCCGGCCGTGGAGTCGGGCGCGCGCCGATTAGAAGAGGGCCGCTTACGGGCGATCGAGCAGCGGGTGCGGCTGGAGCTGGATCTCGGACGGCACGAGGACCTCGTGGGGGAACTGGCCGAGCTGGTGCGGGAACACCCCTTCCGTGAGCATCTGCACGCCCAGCTCATGCTGGCCCTCTATCGGTCGGGGCGGACGGCCGAGGCGCTGGCCGTCTACCGCAAGGTGCGCTCGGATCTCGCCGACGAACTCGGCGTCGACCCGGGCGCGGAGCTGCGCGGACTGGAACAGGCGATCCTCCTCGGGGTCGAGAACGTGACCGGGGGCCGGGCCCCGGCGCGGTGGCCCCAGCTCCCGGTGGGCACTCCGATCCGGGGTCCCAGGGATCCGCACCGGACGGCTCAGGACCACCAGTCCGTGAGCGGTCTGCGCTAGCGCGCCCGGCGGGGACGCCGGAGCCGGCCGGACGGGGGATCCCCTGTCCGGCCGGCGGGCGCCGGGTGGATCCGGCGGTGCGGTGCGCGAGGTGGGCGGGGTGGACGGTGTGCGGGTCAGGCCGCGTGCCGCCACCAGAAGGAGCCCGGGTCGAAGTGCTGGGTGACGCCGATCCGCCGCCAGAGCGGGTCGAGGATCCGGCGCAGTTCCGGATCGGCGTGGATGAAGGCGTTGGGGAGTTCCACGTCGAAGCGCTGGGGCGCGGCCGTCATCATCGCGGCGAGCAGATACTGCTCCGAGTAGTGCCGCCACCGCCAGGACTCCGGGTAGTCCGCGGGGAGCATGATGTCGTGGACATGGACGAGGACTCCGGGCTTGAGCCGGGGCAGCAGCTCGAAGAAGAACACCATGACGTCCGAGCCCATGTGCAGCCGGTGCGAGCCGTCCAGGAAGAGGACGTCCCCCGGCTCCAGCTCCTCGAAGACCCTCAGATCCGCGTTCTGGAGCGGCACCCGCTCGACCCGGTCGCAGAGATGGTCGATGCCCGCCCGGGGCTGGGGGTCGATGGAGATGATCTGGGTGGCCAGGCCCAGATCGTCGATGGCCCGGCGGGCGAATTTGGTCGAGTTCCCCGAGCCCACCTCCAGATAGCGGGCCGGGCGCTCGGAGGCGAGGAATCCGTACAGCGAGAGCGCGTCCAGCGGGGAGAGCCAGGTGTTGCCCCAGTACGCGGTGGAGGCCTTCTCCACACCGCGCAGGGGGATCCGGGCCAGCCGGTCGGTGTGGTCGAGGAAGCCGCGCAGCCGGTCGGCGTACCGGTCCCGGTTCTTCTCCAGCAGCTCGCGCACCTCGGTCAGCTCGGCGCGCGGCTCCGGGGTCACCACATGGTCCATGAAGACCGGCTTGGCCAGCCCGAACGCCCACATGACCATGCCGAAGGCCAGCGGCTTGCGCTGCTCCAGCCGGTTCAGCGAACGGCGCAGCACCGGCGCGCGCTCCAGCAGGGTGCGGGAGGGCTCGGGGGCGGTGGCGGAGGACTGCTTGTGCAAGGCGATGCTCCTTTTCGGTGGGTGCGGGCACGTCGGCGGGCGGCTCAGTGCTTCAGCGAGAGCCACAGGTCCTGCATGCGGTGTTCGGAGATGCCGTCGGTCGGGCGGAAGTCGTAGCGGTGGACCTGGACCGGTCCTTCGGTGAAGGTCCAGTCCAGCCGCCACAGCGGGTACGACCGGTGGAGCGCGGCGTTCCCCTCGAAGTCCGCGCGGGCGGGGAACTTCCAGCTCAGGGGGAGGAAGTCGGTGTTCGCGCGGATGGCGTCGTCGGCGCGGTCGCGCAGCCGGGCCAGCTCGCGCATGGAGGCGGTGGAGTTGAAGTCCCCGGAGACGAGCACGGGGTGGGGATTGTCTGCCAGGTCCCGTTCCAGGCCACGGAACTCCTCCTGCCGCCAGGCGAACTTCCTTCGGAAGTACGCGTCGAAGTCAAAACCGGAGAACGGATCGAGGTCGAGCGCGAGCTGAACGGTGATGTGGACGTTGTAGACGCTCAAGATCCTTTCCCCGACGCGCAGGTCCGTACGCATGACCTTGTCCCGGAGGAAGACCCGCTCGAAGGGAGCGTCGGCGGCGAGGTCGGCCCCGGGGCCGACCGGGGGGCGGGCGACGATCGGGAATCGGGAGAGGGTGAGGAGTTCGCCGCGCCGGGCGATGTGGTGGTCGGGGAACTCGGCGCGGAGCCGGGCGTCGTCGTCGAGCCGGAAGTAGCCCTTCTCGCCCCGGCCCGCCGTCCAGCCGATGTGCTCCTGGAGGAGGTAGACGTCCGCCTTCTGCCGGTGCAGCAGCGCGTAGAGCTTGTCCGTCCCGGCGGTCTGGCCCCAGTACTGGGTGTTGAGCGAGACGATGTGCAGCGCCCCGGGGGGCACCGGGCGCTCGCCGCGCCAGAGCGCCGGCCAGTTGAGCCCCGAGCCGGTGGTGAGCCCGAGCAGCAGGGCGGCGAGGGCGGCGCCGGCCGCCCAGGTACGGCGCCGGCCGCAGGCGGCGGCCGTGGCGAGGAGCAGCAGGGCGGGGACGGCGACCAGGAAGAGGGGCGGGGCGGCGTCCAGCGGGATGGCCCAGTGCCACCGCCCGCTGAGCAGCCACCGTACGACGGCGTACAGCAGCCAGGCGGCGACGAGCACGAGGAGGACCCGGCCGTACCAGAGCCGGAGGGCGCGGGCGGTGGGGTGGGGGTGGTGCTCGGGGGCGGGGCTGTCGCCGGGGGGCCGTGCGCCGGGGCGGGGCGGGGCCCCGGGCCGGTCCTCGGGCGCGGGTCCGTCGCCGGGCGCGGGTCCGTCGCCGGGCGCGGGTCCGTCGCCGGGCGCGGGTCCGTGGGCGGGCGCGGGTCCGTGGGCGGGCGCGGGTCCGTGGGCGGGCGCGGGTCCTCTCCCGGGGCGGGGTTCGTCGGCGTCGGCCGGTGCGGGCCGTTTCTCGGGGAGGGCCGGGCGGGGGGCCGTCATGGGGTGCCCGCGGGGGCGAGGGGCGGGGCGTAGAGGCGGCGGAAGCGGCGGCTGACGGCGTACTGCGCGAGCCCCGCCGCCAGGCCGGCCACCACCACCGCGTTCACCAGCAGATGCGCCAGCGTGAACCGCAGCAGGAAGACGGCGCCGCGCTCGCGCCGTACGAAGCCGTACTGGCCCAGGTCCGCGAGGACGAACCCGGCGAGCGCGAGCGCCGAGACGGCCGCGGCCGGGGGCCACCAGGGGGTGAGCGGCAGGGCGGCCAGGGCGAGGGCCGCGAGGACGGAGGCCGCGGCCCGGCCGCCGGTCTCCATCCCGCGCATCGCCCGGCCCCGGTCGAGATAGAACGGCACCCGCAGCCTGCTGCGGACGAACGCCTTCCGCAGCAGCGGGCGCAGCCGGCTCTCGTCGGAGAGCCGGCCCCGTATCCGCGAGGTCAGCAGCAGCGGGAAGCGCGCGGCGAGCCGCTCCGCGTGGTCGATCTCCTCGGTCTGCCGCAGGGCGGGATTGAACCAGCCGGCCTCCTCGAAGGCGGCCCTGCGGACCGCGCCGAGAGCGTAGAAGCCGCCGCTGACCAGCCCTTCGGCGCTCTTGCGCCAGTAGTGGTACTGGAGGATGCGGTACTGCCCCACGAAGCCCTCGGGGAACAGGGGCTCCTTGTCGGGGATGCCGAACACCGCCCCGTAGTCCGGGTGTTCGGCGAAGAGCGCGACCGCCTCGGCGACCGCGTCCGGGTGCATCGTGAGATCGGCGTCCAGGAAGAAGACGATCTCGCCGCTGCTGTGCCGTACGCCGAGATTGCGGGTGGCCCCCGGGCCGCCGTTGCGCTCCGCGCGGATCAGGGTGACGGGGTGGGCGGCGGCCAGGGCGGCGGAGTCGTCGGTGCTGGCGTCGTCGACGACGACCACTTCCACCTCGGGGTAGGTCTGGGCCAGTACGGAGCGCAGACAGAGATCGACGGTCCGGCGGTCGTTGTACAGGGGGACGACCACGGAGACGGTGGGGTCATGCATGTGCGTCCTCTTCGGGCTCGGGAGGGCGGGGCGGCAGGGGCGGCATGGTCGGGGCTCCGGCGGGGGCCGGGGGCGGGGCGGTGGTCCGGACCTGGTCAGACCGTCTGGCAGACGAGGAGCAGACCGCCCCAGAGCGCGGAGTTGGCGATCATCACCCGGTCGAGCAGCAGGGTCCGTACGGGATCCCCGCCCTCGCTGTGCACGATCACGATCTGGAGGTACCGGAAGAGCGCGAACAGCGCGCAGGGGGCGGTGAGCAGGGCGACGGTGGCGAAGCCGGACTCGGAGCGCAGATAGAGGAGATAGCCGACCATCGTGAGGGCCGAGCAGAGCACCAGGACGAGATCCAGGAACTGCGCCGAGTACCCCGCGAGGGCCGGGCGGTGTCCGGTGCCCGAGACGCCGATCTCATGGCGGCGCTTGCCCAGGATCAGCAGCAGACAGAGCGTCAGCACCGTCATCACGAGCCAGCCCGCGACGGGCCGGCCGCTGGCGGCGTATCCGCCGAGCAGCCGCAGGACGAAGCCGGTCGCCACCGTGAACACGTCCAGCAGCGGCAGGTGTTTGAGCTTCCAGCTGTACGCGGCGTTCAGCGCGAGGTACACCAGCATCGGCCAGGCGGCCGCGCCGAGCGCCAGCAGCGCCCAGGCCAGCAGCACGGTGAGCGCTCCGGCCAGCACGACCGCGCTCCGGATCCGCATCCGGCCCGCCGCCAGCGGGCGGTGTCTCTTGACCGGGTGCCTGCGGTCCCGTTCCACGTCCGCGATGTCGTTGACGATGTACACCACCGCCGACGTCAACACGAACGCCACCATCGCCAGCCCGACCCGCACCACCCCCTGCCAGTCCCCGACCGCCCCCACCAGCGGCAACGGCACCACCAGCAGATTCTTCGGCCACTGTCCCGGCCGGGTGAGCGCGAGCGCGGCGCGGAGGGCGGGCGCGCGCCCGGCCCTCGGCACAGGCGTGGACTCGGCCGCGTGGCCGAGACCGGGACCGGGAGCGGGAGCGGGAGCAGGAGCGGAAGCAGGCGCGGGCGGGGGCGACACAGCGAGGACAGGGCCGGGCACAGCACCCGGCGCGGGCGGGACGCCGTGAGGCGGCGAGGGGGGCGCACCGCGCGGGGTGGGAGGAGGAGGGGTGGGTGCGGCGTTCGGGGCGTCGTTCGCCAGAGTCATGGCCGGCCTCAGAAGAAGATCTTGGCGGCGGAGAGGAGGCCCTGGCTCCACGGGTCCCGGCTGGTGCGGCCGGCGGCGGCGCCGACGGGGCGTTCGTGGTGGGTGGTGCGCCACCATTCGTAGGTGCGGAGGATGGCGTCCTCGTTGGAGAGCTTGGGGGTGAAGCCGAGCCGGGCGGCGGCCTTGTCGATGCTGACGTACGAGTCGTCCATGAGCTTGTGGAGCAGCCGCCCGTACACCGGGGAGAGCCTGGCCCGCTGGAGCCCGGCGAGGACGGTGAGGGCCGGGCGGGCGGGCAGTCCTATGACGCGTTTGCCGTGGCCCGCCGCGTCCAGGACGGCCTGGAAGTCCTCGCGGAGGGTGCGGAACTCGGCCGCCGCGAGATTGTAGGTGTCGTTGGCGACCGCGTCGGGGGCGGTGAGGACGGTGACGACGGCGTCGGTCAGATCGTCGATGCCGAACATCTGGATGCGGACGTCGCCCTTGCCGAGCACGGGGAAGTTCCGCCCCTCCTCCGCCCATTCGAAGAGCATCGAGAAGAGGCCCATCCGCCCGGGCCCGACGAAGGTCTTCGGCCGCAGGATCGGCACGCACATGCCCTCGGCGCGATGGCGTTCGGCGATCTCCTCGGCGGCGGCCTTGGCGCGGCTGTAGGTGTCGACCGGCTCGCGGGGATACTCCTCCGGGGTCGGCACCCGGCGGGGCAGCCCGTACACGGCGGTGGAGGAGATGTGGACGACGCGCGGGGTGCGGGCCGCGCTCGCGGCGGCGAAGACGTTCTCCGTACCGCCGACGATGATGGAGCGGATCTGCTCGTCGGGATAGCTGGGCAGCGCCGCCGCCGCGTGGACCAGCGCGGTGGAGCCGTCCAGCGCGCGTCTCATCAGCGCGCGGTCGCGGATGTCGCCGACGAACTCCACCCCGGGGGCGGCCCGCAGATCGACGCCCCGGACGTGGTGGCCGTCGGCGGTCAGGCGTTCGGCGAGCCGGGAGCCGAGCATGCCGGCGGCGCCGGTGATCGTGATCACCACTGGGATCTCACCTTCTGCTTGATGAATCGGGTCACCAGCCGGTTCAGCCCACGCCCCAGCACCTCGCCCAGCGCGTCGACGGCCCGCTCGGCCTCGGCGGGCGGGGTGACGAGGGAGGGGCCGATGACCAGCGGATTGCGGCCGTTGAGGGTGTAGTACGCGTAGATGTCGTGGTCCTCGTAGAGGGCGTTGATCACCGCGCAGGTCACCAGCTTGGTCTTGAACGCGGGGTCGCGGGCGAGCCCGCCCGGGGCGAGCTTGGCGACCAGGTCGAGGATCTTCGGGCCGCCGTCCACGAAGACGCCCCAGAGCGCGCCCGCGCCGGTGACCTGTCCGACGGCCTCGGGATACTCCTTGGCGAGCCGGGCGAGCCCCGGTTCGAGGACCGCGCCGAGGGCGCGGGCGCGCGCCGGATAGTCGTCCTCCACCGCGATGTTCACCGCCTCCAGCGCGGTCGCGCACTCCTCGCCGAAGCCGTAGTAGGTGGTGGAGGTGGACTGGAGCAGGGCGTCGCCGAGATTGTCGTAGGCGCGGCGGAGCACCGGCTCGCGGGCGATGTAGGCCGAGATGGAGGACTTGCCGCCGCCGAAGGACTTGGAGGTGGTGAGGATGTCGGGGACGAGCCCCTCGTACCGCATGAAGTGGAAGAGGGAGCCGGTCTTGCCCCAGCCGCTGTAGATCTCGTCGAAGATCAGCACGATGTCGTGGCGGGTGCACAGCTCGCGCAGGCCGCGCAGGAACTCCTCGGAGCACTGCTGGACGGTGGAGGCGCTGAACGGCTCGATGAGGATCGCGTAGACGTCGCCGGGGTGGGCGGCCACCGCGTCGCGGACCGAGCCGAGGTCGCCGTAGCGGAAGGTGTCGATCCCGGGGATCGTCGGGAAGGCGAAGGCGTTCTGGCCGGTGAGCCCGCCGGAGCCGAGCAGTTTGCCGTGGAAGGCGCAGTCGGCGCGCAGCACGGTCCCGCGGCCGCCCTTGTGGTACTTGAAGGCCAGTTTCACCGCGCCCTCGACGGCCTCCGCGCCCGAGTTCGGCAGGAAGGACATGGAGAGGTCGCCGGGGAGGATCTCGGCCAGATTGGCGGACAGGGCGGCGAGATAGGGCGAGAAGTAGGTCTTGTGGACCTCCATCCGCTTCTCGCGGGCGAAGCGTTCGCGGGCGGCGAGGATCCGGGGGTGGTTGTGGCCGTGGTTGAGCACGCCGACCCCGCCGGTGAGGTCGAGGACGCGGCGGCCGTCGGAGAGGGTGAGATAGGGGCCCTCGGCGTGGGCGACCAGCTCGCGGCCGAAGCCGAAGGAGGTCATGAGGGAGACCTGGCTCTTGTTCACATGGCGGCGGTAGAGGTCGTGGACCTCTCCGATGTCGAGGTGTTCCGCGTCGTCAAGGGTGTACACGGGGTTCTCCCATCGGGGTCGGTGCGGGTTGCGCGGTCGGGTGGGCGGCTCGCCGCCGCAGTCGGGCCCAGGCGAGGACGACCGCCGAACTGCCCAGCTCGGCGACGACGCAGACGACCCGGCTGGCGATGGCCGCCGTGGCGGCCGTCCCCGCCGGGAGGACGGTGGACAGGGCGGCGGTGATGGTCAGCTCCCGTACGCCCCAGCCGTCCGGGACGATCACCGCGAGGCTGGAGACGACCGCCGCCAGCGCGAACGCGCCGACCGCCGTCGTCAGCCCGGACCACAGGGGGCCGTCCAGGGCCAGCACCAGGAACCAGAGATGGAGCCCGGAGATCAGCCAGGAGGCGACGGCGAGCAGGATCGCCCGCCGTACCGCGCGGTCGGACGGCGGCTCCACGGTCTGCCGGAAGAGCCGCAGCAGCGCGGTCACCGGGCGGGTGGCGAGGGCGGGCCGGACGACGCAGGCGAGGAAGCAGAGGGCGGGGAGGAGGAGCCACGGCCAGTGGCCGGGCAGGGCGGCGGGGGCGGCCAGCAGGCTGACGCCCGCGCCGGTGAGGACGGTCAGGGCGAGCGTGAGGACGTACGCGGAGGTCATCCGGGCCCCGGGGACGCCGGCCGCCCGGCCCTGGGTGACATGGGTGAGCAGGCCCCAGATCCGGCCGGGGACGTATTTGCTGAGCTGCCCCAGGAAGAAGATCCGGGCCGCCGTCAGCCCTTTGACGCCGTGTTCGCCGGGGACCAGCACCCGCCAGGCGTGCACGGCGAGCAGCAGCCCGGCGAGATAGACGGCGACCGACGCGGCGAGCAGCGGTACGGCTTCGGCGCGGGCGAACGCGCGGGCGGCGGCGGGTCCCTCGTCCCGCAGCAGCAGCACCAGACCGATGAGCGCGGCCAGCACGATCACGGGGGTGAGGAACCGGCGCAGCATCCGGTCCAGGGCGGGCGGCAGCGCGGGGCGCGCGGCGCTCGCGGCGGGGTCGGGGGCGCCGCTCACCGGGGGGCGTCCGGGCGTACGGCGGGGCCCGTGGCCGAGCGGGCTGCCGTCGGCGCGGCCGGGGCCGTGGGCGCTGCGGGGCGGGCGGGGGCGCGGGCCCCGGGGCCGAGGGCGGTGCGGGCCGCGCCGACGGCGGCCCCGGTCAGCAGCGCGGTGTGGACGAGGAGATGGAGGCCCGCGGCCCGGGCGGCGAAGGCGGGTCCGTGGCGGCGGGCGGCGAACCGGAGCAGACCGAGGTTGGCCGCGCAGAAGCCGGCGGCGGCGAGGGCGGGGACGGCGGGGCGCGTCGGGAGCAGCGGCAGGGCGGCCAGACAGAGGGCGGCCGCGGCCACCGAGGCGGGGGTGTTGGCGGTGAGGTTCCGCCGGCCGCTGCGGCGGGCCGAGGTCAGCGCGGGCACCAGCAGCAGCGCCCGGCGGTAGGTCTCGGCGAGCAGCGGGAGCAGCCGGTGCTCCTCGTCGTGGCGGGCGACGATCCGGTCGGTGAGGATGATCCGGTAGTGGGGCGCGAGCCGGTCGCTGAACTCCAGGTCCTCCGAGTCGCGCAGGCTCTCGTCGAAGCCGCCGATCCGGTCGAAGACCTCGCGCCGCACGGCGGCCTGGGCCAGGAACGCGGTCTGGGTCTCGCCGACTCCGCGCATCCGCCACCAGTGGGCGTGGAGGACCTTGTACCGCTCGACGGGCCCGTCGTCGTAGAGCGGTTCCGGGGCGATGACCCCGTGGACGCAGCCGCAGCCGGGGTCGGAGCGGAGGATGTCGAGGGCGTTGGCGACGGAGTCGGGGGTGAGGGCCTCGTCGGAGTCGAGAAAGAAGACGATCTCGCCGGTGGCGGCCCGGATTCCGGTGTTCCGGGCGGCCGAGACGCCCTGGTTGCGCTCGTGGCGCAGGAGCGTGCAGGGGCGGGTGCGGGCGATCTCGGCCGTACGGTCGGTGCTGGCGTCGTCCACCACGATGACCTCGTGGATCCGGCAGGTCTGGGCGTGGACCGAGTCCAGGCAGGCGGCCAGGGTGCGGGCGGAGTTGTGGGCCGGTATGACCACCGATACGGAGAGCGTCATACGGACAGTTCAGTCGCTCTCCGTATCGGTCGGTTATCCCTCGGTTATCGGTCGGTTATCGCGTGATTATTGATCGGTTATCGGTCGGCTATCGGCGCGATATCGCCGAACCGGAGGCGATGGGGCGCGGGGGGCGTGGGGCCTGTCCGGGTCCGGGGCGCGGCTTCGGCTCACGGCTCCGGGGCGCGGCTTCGGGTCGCGGCTCCGGGGCGCGGGCTCGGCTTCGGGTCGCGGCTCCGGGGCGCGGGCTCGGCTTCGGGTCGCGGCTCCGGGTCGCGGGCTCGGCCCGCTCAGACGCCCGCCGCGTCCAGGCGGCGGCGCTGGTCCTCGTCCAGGCGGAGTGCGAGCGCCCCCATGACCTCCTCCAGCTGCGCCACCCCGCTGACGCCGACCACGGGGAGGACGGGCGGATCGCTGTCGAGCAGCCAGGCCAGCACGGTCTGGTTCACGCTCGCGCCCAGCTCGGCGGCGATCTCGCGGAGGGCGGCGAGCCGGGGCCCGGTGCCGGGGTGGTCGTAGGCGGCCGGGAGTTCCACGTCGTCGCGGGTGTACGCGCCGGAGAGCAGCGCGCTGTACGCCCAGAGCCGCAGATCGCCCTCGGCGCGCACGTAGTCGCGGAGTTCGGGGGTGACATGGCGGTGGCCCGAGGACGGCAGAGGGGTGTCGAAGCGCGGCTGGAGGTAGGAGTCGCGGTACTGGAGATGGGTGTAGCGCGGGCGGTCCCCGGCGAGCGCGCGGGCGCGCTCCACGCTCCACAGGGCGTGGTTGCTGACGCCCAGCTCCCCCGCCTTGCCCTCCTTCACCAGGTCGGAGAAGACGCCGACGGTCTCCGCCAGGGGGACGTTCCGGTCCTCCACATGGGACCAGTAGACATCCACGCGATCGGTTCTCAGCCGGCTCAGACTGCCCTCGACGGCGGCTCTGAGCGCCTTCTCGGAGAGGCCCTCGACGCCGCCGGGTCCGGCTCCGGACACGGCGGGCCGGCCGCCGGCCTTGGTGCTGAGCACCACGGAGTCCCGCAGACCGCGCCGGGCGAGCCAGTTCCCGAGGGTGGTCTCGCTCTCGTCGCCGGTTCCGCCGGCCGCCCAGTACGCGTAGTTGTTCGCGGTGTCGAGCACCGTACCGCCCAGTTCGGCGAATCGGTCGAGCACGGCGAAGGAGGTGGGCTCGTCCACGGTGGTGCCGAAGGCCAGGGTGCCCAGGGCGATGGTGCGCTGCGGTGTCGTCATACGGCCACTGTGGCAGTTGGAGTTGGCTCGAAGTCAACCTCAACTTCCCACGGGAAACGTTGAGTTCGGGCGCGGAGCCACGGCATACTTCGACACCCCGGGGGGACAGGATGCGTACACCCTGTCGACCAACCCCCCGGCCGGATGAACGAGCCACGTTCGTCCCCTTCGCTCATCTCCAGGGGGAGACTTGCGTAGACAAGTGAACAAAGCGTGCGTCACCACGATCGCCGCGGCTGCCGCCGTGGCACTGACGGCGGGCATGACCGGCCCGGCGTCGGCGATCGAGGAGCGCGCCGACCAGCAGGCCTCGGCCTACGCCGCGGCCGCACAGGGCAAGACCGGTCCGGGGCGCGGCGAGCACCGCGTCGCCCTGATCACCGGCGACCACGTCCTGGTGGACGACAAGGGCCGGGTCACCGGTCTGAAGCGGGCCAAGGGCCGTGAGGACATACCCGTGCAGACCCGCACGGTCGACGGCCACACCTATGTCATTCCCGCCGACGCCGCCAGGCTGATCAGCGAGGGCAAGCTCGACCGCCGGCTGTTCGACGTCACCGAGCTGAGCAAGGCGGAGAGCCGCAAGGCGTACCGCGACGGCCTCAAGGTCATCGTCAGCTACCGGGGGGCCTCGGCCCAGGCGGCCAAGGCCGAGGTGCGGTCCGCGGGCGACACGCAGGTGCGCCGCACGCTCAAGACGCTGAACGCCGACGCCGTCACCACGCCCGGCCAGGACGCGACGGAGCTGTGGGAGGCGCTGACCCGTCCCGGCGACGGCGGGGCGCGCGCCGCCGCGGCGGGCATCAGCTCGGTGTGGCTGGACGGCGTCCGCCGCGCCCACCTCGACAAGAGCGTGGCGCAGATCGGCACGCCGGCCGCCTGGACCGCCGGGTACAAGGGCAAGGGCGTCAAGATCGCGGTGCTGGACACCGGCGTCGACGACACCCACCCGGACCTCAAGGACCAGGTGATCGGGGCGGCGAACTTCACCTCGTCCCCCGACACCAAGGACCGCTACGGACACGGCACCCACGTCGCGTCCATCGCGGCGGGCACCGGGGTGAAGTCGGGCAAGCACAAGGGCGTCGCCCCGGAGGCCAAGGTCCTCAGCGGCAAGGTCCTGAACGACTACGGCTCGGGCGACGACTCCGGCATCATCGCGGGCATCGACTGGGCCGTGGCGCAGGGCGCGGACGTCATCAACATGAGCCTCGGCGGCATGGACACCCCCGAGGTGGACCCGCTCGAAGCCCATGTGAACAAGGTGACGGCGGAGAAGGGCGTGCTCTTCGCCATCTCCTCCGGCAACGACGGTCCGGGCGCGGGCACGGTCGGCTCCCCGGGCAGCGCGGACTCCGCGCTGACCGTCGGCGCGGTCGACGACAAGAACAAGCTGGCCGACTTCTCCAGCATCGGCCCCCGGGTCGGCGACGGAGCGATCAAGCCGGACGTCACCGCCCCCGGCGTGGACACCACGGCCGCCTCCGCCAAGGACAGCCTGATCGCGGGCCAGGTCGGCGAGAAGCCCGCGGGCTATCTCACGATCTCCGGCACCTCGATGGCCGCCCCGCACGCGGCCGGCGCGGCGGCGCTGCTCAAGCAGCAGCACCCGACGTGGAAGCCCGAGCAGATCAAGGGCGCGCTCACCGGCTCCGCCAAGGACGGCAAGTACTCCGCCTTCCAGCAGGGTTCGGGCCGGATCGCCGTCGACCAGGCCATCAAGCAGACCGTGATCGCCGAGCCGGTCTCGGTGAGCTTCGGCGTGCAGCAGTGGCCGCACACCGACGACAAGCCCGTCACCAAGGACGTCACCTACCGCAACCTGGGCGACAAGGACGTCACGCTCAGCCTGACGGCCTCGGCGCTCGACCCGAAGGGCAAGCCCGCTCCGGCCGGCTTCTTCACCCTCGGCGCGAAGACCGTGACCGTCCCGGCCGGCGGCACGGCGAGCGTCCGGCTGACGGCCGACACCCGCCTCGGCGGCACCGTCGACGGCGCCTACTCGGCGACCGTCGTCGCGACCGGCGGCGGGCAGACCGTCCGCACGGCCGCCGCGGTCGACCGCGAGGTCGAGTCGTACGACCTGACCGTCACGCACATCGGACGGGACGGCAAGCCGTCGGCCGACGCGCGCAGCTCCATCTTCGGGTCCGGTGCGAGCGGGGCCCGCTGGTACGACCTCCAGGACCCGTCCGGCGTCCAGACGGTCCGTGTGCCCAAGGGCGAGTACATCCTCGAGGGCCTCGCCGCGATCGACCCGCAGGACTGGTCGAAGGGCCTGGACCTCGTCATCCAGCCCAAGCTGAACATCACCAAGAAGACGGCCGTCACCGTCGACGCGCGTACGGCCAAGCCGGTCGACGTGAAGGTGCCGAACGCCAAGGCCAAGACGTCGTACGCGATGTTCGAGTTCACGAAGCTGTTCTCGAACGGCGGCGGCCTCTCCAGCGGCTACTTCCTGAACTCCTTCTCCGACGTGAACACCACGCACCTCGGTCCGGAGGTCACCGACGGATCGCTCACCCAGGCCTGGGCGGGGCAGTGGACGACCGGCGACAGCGAGTACAACACGCTGAGCGGCGGCACGGTCAAGAAGATCCCGGCCGGTCATGTCAAGCACTACAAGACCGGTGAGCTGGCCAAGATCAAGGCCGGGCTCGGGGCGTCCTCCAAGGACAAGGGCAAGAAGGCCGAACTGCTGGTCTGGGGACGGCTGCACAAGGACGGCGGCAGCGTCGCCTCCAGCGTCCCGGTCAACGTGCCCGGCAACCGGACGGTGTACGTCTCCACCAACTCGAACTCGAACTGGGAGCTGGACTACCGCCAGATCCAGGGCGAGGACGAGGACGGCTGGCCCGTGTACGCGTCGGGTCACACCACCGTGCCGAAGAAGTACGCGGCCGGTAAGTCGTACGAGGTGAAGTTCAACACCGGCGTGCACGGCCCCGTGGTCGGCAAGGACGTCGGCGTCTTCCGCAAGGGCAACGAGCTGGTCGGCTCGGTGCCGGTGTTCGGCGACGGCTCGGGTCACTACGGCTGGTCCGACTACTCCTCGGTGAAGACCACGCTCCACCGCGGCAAGACCAAGGTCGGCCAGCACGACGACCCGCTCTACGGCGAGAAGGCCTTCAAGGTCGGCGCGGCCGACGCCGGGTACACCCTGGCGACGTCCGTGAAGCGTGACGCCAAGATCGGCAAGGCGGCCAGCCGGATCGACGCCAACTGGACCTTCCGCTCCAAGAAGCCCGCGGGGAACAAGACCTCGCAGGTGCAGCTCTCCACCGCCCGCTTCGGCGCGCAGGTGGGCCTGGACAGCACGGTCGCGGCCGGCAAGACCCAGTCGGTGCCCGTCATCGTCCAGGGTCCGGCGGCGGGCAAGGGGCTCAAGTCCCTGACCGTCCAGGTCTCCTACGACCAGGGCAAGAGCTGGAAGAAGGTGTCCGTCAAGAAGGGCAAGGTCAGCCTGAAGAACCCGGCGAAGGGCAAGGGGATCTCCCTGCGCGCCGACGTCACGGACACCAAGGGCAACAAGTCGCACGTGACCGTCTACAACGCCTACCTCGGCAAGTAGTCGCCACCGCGAGACACACTCCGCCGGTCGAACCGGCGATCAAGGCGGCGGTCCACCGGAATTCTCCGGCGGGCCGCCGCTGTCGTGTTCGCTCGCGTCGTCGTCGTCGCGTCGTCGCGTCGTCGCGAGGTGTCCGCGCGGGTCCCGCGATCACCTCGCGTCGTGAGGGGCGGGCCCGGTCACACGCGGGCGGCCTCCCGGGCGGTGCGGGGGCGCGGGAGGAGGGCGGGGCGGGATCCGGCCACACGGCGGCGGAGACTGCGGGCGATGTGGGCGGCGTCCGTGCCGACGCCGTACAGCGCGTTGGAGAACAGCGTGTGCTGGCCCTCGATCCCGAGATACGCGAGCCCGGGGTGGCTGGTGGAGAGGCCGTGGCGCTGCCGGGGCGTGCCGTCCGGGCGCAGTGCGCCGAGCGGCCGAAGATACTCCAGCGCGGGGCGGTACCCCGTACCCAGGACGATCGTGTCCACCCGCTCCCGGGTCCCGTCGGCCCAGAGCAGTTCGCCGCCCTCCGCGCCGGTGAACATCTCCCGGCGCTCCGGCCGGCCCCGGTCGAAGGCGGTCCGGTAGACGCCGTCGAAGTCGGGGATGTGGTTGTACTTCGACAGGGGCGGCAGCAGCGGGGCGATCGGCAGCCGGCACACCGCGTCCACCATCTTCCAGACCGGCTCCCGGGTCGGGCCGAGCTTCCAGGTCGAGAAGTTGAGCGGGCGGCGGCTGGCGATGGAGCTGTGCGCGTGGCCGGACAGCTCGTACGCGATCTGGACGGCGGAGGTGCCCGAGCCGACCACGACCACCCGCTGTCCGGCGAAGGGACCCGGCGCGCGGTACTCGCTGGAGTGGATCACCCGGCCGGTGAAGTCGGCGAGGCCCGGCAGTTCGGGCCGGTGCGGATTCTGGAAGTTGCCGGTGGCCGCGACCGCCACCGTCCCGTGGAAGCGGGAGCCGTCGGCCGTCTCGGCCACATAGCCCCGGCGGTCCGCGACGACGGACACCACGCGCTGCCCGGTGCGGATGTCGCAGTCCAGCCGGGAGGCGTAGCGGCGTAAGTAGGCGACCACCTCGTCGCGGGCCGGGAAGTGCCCCGGGTCGCCGGGGAAGGGCATCCCGGGGAGGGAGAAGATCCGCAGCGGGGTGAAGGCGGTCAGGCTGTCGTAGTAGTGGGGCCAGGAGCCGACCGGTTCCTCGCCCGCCTCCAGGACGATCGGGGCGAAGCCCTGGTTCCGCAGGGCGTAGGCGGCGCCGAGGCCCGACTGGCCGCCGCCGATGACGATCGCCGTGTCCGTGTGCATGGGGCTACTCCTCCGGTGGTGGGTACTGGTGGGTGAGAAGGCCGTCGGCGACCGCGTCGACGGCCCGGTCGACCAGATGGACGAGGGACTGGGAGCCGCCGATGCGGTGCCAGTGGGTGAAGCAGGCGCGGATCGCGCCCTCGACGACGCAGTACAGCAGCAGCGGGCGGGGGTCCTCGGGCGCGCAGCCGATGCGGCGGGCGACCGCGGCGACCAGCCGGCGTTCGTCCTCGGCCTCCAGGGCGACCAGCCGGCTGATCAGCGAGGGGTGGTCCGTCATCACCGTCAGCCGGGTCAGCCACTCCTCGCGCTCGGCGTCGACGGACTCCAGCTCCGCCCGCCAGGCCCGGGCGAGCGCGCGCACGGGGTCCGTCTCCGGCGGGGCGGCGAGGACCCGTTCGACGGTTTCGGCGTCGCGCTCGGCCTGGTCCGGGTAGGGCAGGAGGAGGGCGTCCTCCTTCGAGCCGAAGTAGTTGAAGAACGTCCGCGCGGACAGGCCCGCCGCCCCGCTGATGTCCTCGACCGTCACCCGATCGAGCCCGCGCTCCGCGACCAGCCGCAGCGCGGTGGCGGCGAGGAGGCGGTGGGTGTGGCGGCGCTTGCGTTCGCGGAGGCCGAGGGGGGGTGCTTGGGCGCCGGGGGCGGCGGGGGCGGCGGGGTGGGGGTCGCCGGGGGCGGCGGGGGGCTCGGGGGGTTGGGTGGGGGGCACGTGGTCGACGGTAGTCGTGTTTGTGCAGGGGCTGCAATATTACGTGATGTGCAAGGTTTTTGGGGTGGGGGTCGAGCTGGGTGCGGGGTCATCGGCTGGAGGTTCGTCCTCAAGCGCCGGACGGGCTGGGGTGGCCGCACAGGTCTGGAGGCGGGCACACCGGCTCACTGTCCGTCCTCAAACGCCGGACGGGCTGGGGGTGGACGCACGGGGCCGGAAAGGGTGGCCGTGCAGGTCCGGAGGCGGGCACACCGGATCGACGTCCGTCCTCAAACGCCGGACGGGCTGAGATTGACGGCACGGGGTGGGAGTTCGCGGCACGCAGGGCGGGAGTGGGGCGCGGGTCCGAGCTGGGTGCGGGGGCAACGGCTCGCCGTCCGTCCTCAAGCGGCGGACGGGCTGAGATTGACGGCACAGGGTGGGAGTTCGCGGCACGCAGGGCGGGGGTGGGGCGCGGGTCCGAGCTGGGTGCGGGGGCAACGGCTCGCCGTTCGTCCTCAAGCGCCGGACGGGCTCAAATGGGCGCCAGGTCCGGAGGCGGGCACACCGGCTCACTGTCCGTCCTCAAACGCCGGACGGGCTGGGGTGGACGCACGGGGCCGGAAAGGGTGGCCGCGCGGGGCTGGAAACGGGGCCGGGGTCAGGAGGCGTGTTTTGACGTGGATTTTTTGGCGGGGGTTTTTTTGGCGGGGGGCTTTTTCGAGGGGGGTTTGGCGGTGTCGGTGGGTGACTTCGGGGATTTCGAGGTGGATTTGACGGTGGACTTCGCGGTGGGTTTCGCGGCGGAGCGCTTGGTGGAGGACTGCTTGGAGGTGGACTTCCGGGCCGTGCCGGCGCCCGTCCCGGACGCCGCCTTCTTCCGGGTCTTGATCGGGGTCACCTCGGCGACGCGGTCGCCGTCGCCCCCGCGGGCCTCCTTCGCGGCGCGCACGCTGCCCTCCAGCGCGGCCATCAGGTCGATGACCTTTCCGCCGGGGCGCTCGGCGCCCGCCGTCTCGGGGAGCGCGCCGCCGCCCTCGGCCTTGGCCGCGATCATGGACTCGACGGCCTCGCGGTAGTCGTCGTGGAGCGACTCCATGTCGACCTCGCCGAGGGTGTCCATCAGCGCGTCCGCCAGGTCGAGTTCGGCGTCGCGCACCGTGACCTCGGACTCGGGGGCCACCCCCTCGGGGGTGCGGATCTCGTCGGGCCAGAGCAGCCCGTGCATGGCGATCACATCGTCCACGACCCGGAGCATGCCCAGCCGCTCCCGCCCCCGCAGGGCGAACTTCGCCAGCGCCACCTTCTCGCTCCGCTTCAGGGCCTCGCGCAGCAGGGTGTACGGCTTGGCGGCGGGCACGCCGTTGGCGGAGAGGTAGTACGCCGCGTCCATCTGGAGCGGGTCGATGGAGGACGCGGGGACGAAGGCCACGATCTCGATCGTCTTCGCCGTGGGCAGGGGCAGCGCCGCCAGATCCTCGTCCGTGATCGGGATCATCGACCCGTCGGCCTCCTCGTACGCCTTGCCGATCTCCGCCGCCGGGATCTCCTTCTCCTCCAGCTCGCAGACCTTGCGGTAGCGGATCCGGCCGCCGTCGGCGGTGTGGATCTGCCGGAAGGAGACGGAGTGGTTCTCGGTGGCGTTCACCAGCTTGATCGGGATGCTGACCAGCCCGAAGGAGATGGCCCCGTTCCATATGGATCGCACCATGAGTCCCTCTCATCCGAAATTTCGGTATTCATGGGATTCTCATCGTATGACGCCGATCACAGAGGTGGCTGGGCGGCGGCTGGCGCTCAGCAATCTCGACAAGGTCATCCACCCGGCGACCGGCAC
Organism: Streptomyces sp. NPDC014894; assembly: GCF_043080985.1. NCBI lineage: Bacteria > Bacillati > Actinomycetota > Actinomycetes > Kitasatosporales > Streptomycetaceae > Streptomyces > Streptomyces sp. NPDC014894. Next base: position 79,614 of record NZ_JBIBWD010000001.1, on the reverse strand, counting down.
CGCCAAGGGCGAGATGCTGCACTACTACGCCGTCACGGCCGAGGCGCTGCTCCCCCATCTGAGGGACCGGCCGGTCTCCTTCCTGCGGTATCCCGACGGGCCCGGGGGGCAGCTCTTCTTCACCAAGAATCCGCCGCCCGGTACGCCATCGTGGGTACGGACCGCCCCGGTGCCGCACTCGGACGACCCGGGGGCCCGGCAGGTGGTCGTGGACGATCTGCCGTCGCTGATGTGGGCGGCGAACCTGGTGGTGGAGTTCCACACTCCGCAGTGGACGGCGGAAACCCCCGGCGTCGCCGACCGGATGGTCTTCGATCTCGACCCCGGCCCCCCGGCCTCCGTCGCGGACTGCTGCGCGGTGGCGCTGTGGCTGCGGGAGCGGCTGGCGGCGGACGGCCTGGAGGCCTGGGCGAAGACCTCGGGCTCCAAGGGGCTGCATCTGCTGGTGCCGATCGTGCCGACGCCGTCCGGGGAGGTCTCGGCGTACGCGAAGGGGCTGGCCGTGGAGGGCGAGGAGGCGCTGCCCCGGCTGGTGGTGCACCGGATGGCGCGGGCGCTGCGGCCGGGGAAGGTCTTCGTCGACCACAGCCAGAACGCCGCCGCCAAGACCACCGCCGCCCCCTACACCCTGCGGGCCCGCCCCGCGCCGACCGTGTCCACGCCGCTCACCTGGGAGGAGGTGGAGGGCCGCCGGAATCTGGACTGCCGGCTCGGCGATCTCTCACCCCGGCTCGACCGGTACGGCGATCTGCTCGCGCCGCTGACCGATCCCGGCCGGGCCCGGCCGCTGCCATGACCCCGCCGCCCGCCCACGCCGGCTCCCCGCTCCGGCCGCCGCTGCGGGTCGCCCGCGCGGAGTCGGTCAGCCTGCTGCCGCGCGGCGCGAACCTCGCGTACGAGCCGAAGTTCGACGGCCACCGGATGCTGATCTTCCGGGTGGACGGGGAGTCGGTGCTCCAGGCGCGGTCCGGGCGGATCGTCACCGCCGCGTTCCCGGATCTGGCGGAGGCGGCCGGTCCGCTGCCGGAGGGCACCGTGCTCGACGGCGAGGTGGTGGTGTGGTCCGAGGGGCGTACGGACTTCGCCGCCGTACAGCGCCGGGCCACGGCCGCCCCGGGGCGCGCGCCCTCGCTCGCGCGCCGACTGCCGGCCTCGTACGCCGCCTTCGATCTGCTCGCGGAGGGCGGGGAGGATCTGCGGGGGTTCACGTACGAGCAGCGGCGGCGACGGCTGGTCGCGCTGCTCGCGCCGCTGGGGCCGCCGCTCCAGGCGGTGCCGATGACCACGGATCCTGACGAGGCGGCCGAGTGGTACCGATCGCTGCCCGCGATCGGCGTCGAGGGGCTGGTGATCAAGCGGATCGACCAGACGTACCAGACCCGTCACAGCGGGGCGCGGGCCTGGCGGAAGCTGCGTCACACCGCCGTGCGGGACGCGGCGGTCGTCGGGTTCACCGGCCCGGCCGAGCGGCCGCACGCCCTGGTGGTGACGGTGCCCGACGACGACGCGCCGGTGGTCTCCGGGCCGCTCGCCCCGGCGCTGCGGCCCCAGGCCGCCGCCGCGCTGCCGCCGCTCCTGCCCGTACCGGACGAGGAGCCCCGGGCCATGGCCGTCGGGCGGGGCGAGATCGGCTACCGGCCGGTGGAGCCGGGGCTCATGGCCGAGGTCGAACAGCGCACCACCCGGCACGGCGCGACCACGGTCGTCCGGCTGCGGCTGCCCCAGGACCTCGACGGCGACTGACCGCCGCGCGGCCGGGCCCGGACCCGCCGAGGAGGATCCGGGCCGGGCGGACGATCCGGCGGGGAGGCGCGGGACCGTCAGCGGTACGGCCCGGGCGATCCGACCGGAAGACGCGGGACCGTCAGCGGTACGGCCCGGGCGATCCGACCGGAAGACGCGGGACCGCCAACGGGCCGACCGGACGATCCGACCGGAAGACGCGGGACCGTCAGCGGTACGGCCCGGGCGGCGGTCGCGGGCCGGGGGGGCCGGCCGGCCGGCCCCGGGCGCCCGCCTCAGGTCTTCGACCACGCGCCTCGGTCGCGGGCCGCGGCGTAGAGCGAGTCGACGTCGGCGGGCTTGTGGAGCGCGGCGAGGGAGGTCAGGGAGGGGATCTCGCGCTCGCTCAGGACGCGGACCCCGGCGGGGCGGGAGAGCAGCTCCAGACGGGCGGCGCCCACCACGGCGAGGACCGGGGCGACGGCCACCGCCAGGGCGTGGGAGGCCCGTTCGGCGCGGCGGCGGGTGAGGCGGAGGAGCGGGACGGGCTCGGTGCGGCCGGTGCGTACCGTCAGGCCCTCGATCCGGACCCGCAGCCGGTGGGCCGGGAGGGTGTGCACGGCGAGCACGCCGCCCGGGCCGACGGCGAGATGGTCGATCCGGTCCCCGCCGGGCAGCGGCACCGAGTGCAGCACGCGCCAGCCCGCGCCCTCCAGCCGGTCCAGCTCCCCGCCGATCGTCTCCTCGGCCGCGAGCCGGGCGAATCGCGCGTGGTCCGGGCCGCGCCGGGAGAGCCGGCCGGGCGGCTCCCGTCCGGCGAGCTCGCCGAGGAGCGCCTCGCCGGGACGGTTCGGGGCGAGGTCGTCGTCGGGGTGGAGCGAGAGGCGGAGGAGATCGGCCGAGGTGGGCACCGGCGGCGGGCCGATGGCGACGTCCCCGGTGAGATAGGGCGCGAGCGCGGCGATGACCTCCTCGCGGCGGGCCTCGTGCACCAGGCTGATCCGGCCGCCGTCGTGCGGGTCCCCCACCGGATCCCCGTCGCCGCCGGACTTCTCGTACCAGGCCGCGTGACGGCCGTCGGGCAGCGTGACATAGAGCCGATAACGGCCCTTCTCCCGGGCCGGCGTCACCCTTAATCGCGGCATGCCGCAACCCCCGATCTCCGACTGACCCTATCGACCATGGGAACAGGTGTGGGGCCTTCTGGGCAATATCCCCTCGATGTTCGAGCGGTGGTGCAGACTCTCCCCAAGCGCTCGGTGCCGGCGCCCGGTTCGGGGCGCGGAAGGGCGCGCACGGCTCTTGGGAGGGGGCGGCGTGTTCGGGGGAATGGACGAGGTCGACTGGGCCGCGCTGGAGCATGCCTACGGCCCGGCGGACGATGTGCCGGAGCTGCTGAGGGGACTGGCGTCCGAGGATCCGGCGGAGCGCGAGGCCGCCCTCGACGGGATGTACGGAGCGGTGCACCACCAGGGCGATGTGTACGACGCGACGCTGGCCTGCATACCGTTCCTGCTGGAACTGGCGGCCGATCCCGAGGTCCAGGACCGCGGGGGCATCGTCGAGCTGCTGACCAGCATCGGCGGGATCGATCTGGACGGCGACGACGAACTCGATCCGGACGCGGAGGACTTCGAGTACGCGGCGAACTACGCGATGGCGGCCTCGGCGGTCACCGCGGGCGCGGACGTCTTCCTCGCGCTCGTCGACTCCGACGACCGGGGCGTGCGGCTCACCGCCCCGCTGGCGCTGGCCGCCCTGCACGGCGAACCGGAGCTGGTGCTCGGGCTGCTGCGGGAGCGGCTGAAGATCGAGCAGGATCCGGAGGTGCGGTTCGCCTGTGTGGAGGCGGCGGGCCGGATAGCGCTGCGGCACGGCGCGCTCGCCGCCGAGGTCGTGGAGTGGCTGGTCGAGCTGGCCCATATGCCCTGCGCGCCGCGTCCGACGGGCGCGCCGCCCACGCGCCCCGCGGCCCCGGGCGGCTGGGGCACGCACGCGGCGTACGACGCGGGGCTGCGGCTCTCGGCCCTCGCCCAGCTGGCGCGGTGCGCGCCGCAGTCGCTGCCGCCGGACGTGGTGCCGGGGGTGACGGGCCTGCTGCGGGAGCTGCGCGCGCGGCCGGCGGCCCCGGGCGGCGGCGCCCCGGCGGCCGGGCGGGGCGGCCGGGGCGCGCCCTGGACCGGGGATCTGCTGCGGACGCTCCACTCCGGGCTCGGCGACCGGGTCGCGGACCGGACGGCGCTGCTGGCCGATCAGCTGTCCAGCCCCGACCCCGGGCAGCGGATCGACGCCGTCCGGATGAGCAGCGGTCTGCTGCGCACCTGGCGCGGGGAGTACGGCGGGCTGGTCGGGCTGATCGGGGAGCAGCTCGCCGACAAGGAGCCCCGGCTCGCGGACGCCGCCGCCGTCGCCCTCGGCGAGCTGTTCGGGCTCGCCGCGCCGGCCGCGGACGCGCTCGCGGACTTCGTGACCGCCGATCCCGGCTGCTGGGTGCAGGAGTGGGCGAGCGGCCCCCGGATGCTGGGCAGCGCGGTGGCGGCGCTGGCCCGCGCGGGCGACGCGCGGGCGGTGCCGGTGCTGGCGCGGATGCTGGAGCTGCCGGAGGCCCCGCAGGATCTCGGCTATGTGCTGGACCATCTGGGCCCGGCGGCGGCCCCCCTCGCCCCGGCGCTGCGCGGCCGGCTGGCCGAGACCGAGCTGGACGACCGGCTCTACGACGTGGCCGGTCCGCTGCTGTACGGGCTCACCGCGCTGCGGGCGTCCGAGGCGGTGCCGGAGGTGCTGCGGATACTGCGGGGCGCGCCCGAGTACCGCCGGGAGTGGGTGGTGGAGCTGGTGCTCAGGGCGCTCGCCGCGTTCGGTCCGGCAGCCGGGGAGGCGATACCGGATCTGCGGGCGCTGCTCGGCCGGGCGGCGCGTTCGGGCCGGCCGCCGGGCGCGTTCGGGGCGAAGGCGGCGGCGGCGCTGTGGGCGGTGGAGGGCGAGGCGGGCGCGGTGCTGCCGACGCTGCGGGCGGCGCTCGCCTCGGCGGACTCCGGGGCCCGCCGCTCGGCGGCCGGGGTGCTGGGGACGATGGGCCTTGCCGCCCGGCCGGCCGTCCCCGAGCTGAGACTCCTGCTGCGCTCGGCCGATCCGTGGACCCGGGTGGACGCGGCGCTGGCGCTGTGGCGGGTGACCGGGGCGGCCGAGACCGCCTGGCGGGTGCTGGCCCAGTCCTGGGCCGCCGTGCCGTTCACCCGGGTCCCGATCGCCGAGCGGCTGGCGGAGCGGACGGGGGCGGCGGGGCGGCCGACGGCGGAGCGCGCCGAGGGCGCGGAGCGGGTGCTGCGCGCCGAGCTGTCCCGGGCCCGGCGGCACAACGCGATCGACGGGGGATACGGCAGCCATGACATCGTGAGGGACGAGAGGCTGCTGGCCCTGTGCCGGCGGGCGCTGACCGAGAGGCCGACCGCATGATCATTTTCGGTACCAAGGGGTACCTCCACCAGCTGGCGATACTGACCCTCGTGTGCGGTTCGTGCGGCAACCCCTCCGCGCACACGCTCCGTAAGAGGGTCGGCAAGTTCACGCTGTTCTTCGTCCCGCTCTTCGCGTACTCGACCTCGTTCGCGACGCAGTGCACGTTCTGCGGCGCGGAGCGGAAGGTGACCCGGGAGGAGTCGGACCGGCTGCTGGCCCAGAGCGCGGCGGTACCGGGGCCGACGGGGTCCCCGAACCCGGCGCAGGGCTTCCAGGGCGGTGCGCCGTACGGCGGCCGGGACACGTCCCAGGGCGGTCAGCAGGGCCCGCAGGGTGGCAATCCGTACCAGCGTTGACGCGCGGGGCCCGGCGCCACGGGCCGGCGGGCGGTGCGCAACGTTCGCGAAATGTCCCTGCGCATAAGGTGGGCGGGCCGCACCGGACCACCGCACCGCCAGGAGAATCTTGCGCCCGCCCCGACCGCTCACCGCCGTTCTGCTGACGGCGGTCGCCGCGACGGCGCTGGCGGGCTGCGGCGACGCGGGCGGGCTCCAGAGCGCGGGCCCGACCGCGACGGCCACCGGGCCGGTGCGGCTGTGGCCCGGCCTGCCGCCGGTCACCGCTCCGCCGTACGACTACGGGGAGGCGGACACGGCGCTGGTCCGGGGGGTTAAGGTGCCCGCCGGCGGGGTGCGTGCCCTGGATCCGGTCGCCGTGCTGCGGGCCGAGGAGGGGACGGCTTCCGGCGCCCGCGCGGGGATCGACGGGATCTATCAGGAGACCGTGGAGAAGCTCCGTACCTGCGGGACGAAGCCGGACGCGTGTCCGGTGCTCACCCCGCACCGCCGTGATCTGACCGGGGACGGCCGGGAGGAGCTGATCATCGGGATCACCATGCCCGAGCAGCAGACGGCGGTCCGCTGCTACATGCCGGACGCGCGGGGCCGGCTGACGCGGATCATGGCCACCTCCGACCAGCTGGTGAGCGTGGCGCTGGCGGGCCGGGACATCATCCTGCGCTCGGTGTCGGCGGGGATCCCGGGCTACGAGTACCGCACGGTCTGGTCCTGGGACGGCAGACATCAGGCGATGCTCCAGACCAGCGACGAGATCGTCCGGGTGAAGCCGCGCTCCGGCGAGCGGCCCTCGGGCGCCGGGGCGTCCGGCGCGCCCGCGGATCCGGCGGGTCAGCGGTGAGCCGCCCGAGGCTGCGGCTGCCGCGCTGGACGGCGACGCTCACCTGGAAGGCCGCGCTCTTCATCACCGTGATGTGCTGCGCCCTCGCCGCGCTGCTGGGCGCGCTGGTGCACGCGGCGGTGACCACGCAGACGGTGGACCGGGCCCGGGAGAAGGCGCTGGGCAGGCTGGGGGAGGTCACCGAGGCGTACGAGGCGGGCGAGCCGCTGCCCCCGTACGCCGGGGTGAGTCCCGAGGGGCTGCCCGCCGCGCTGCACGATCTCGCCCTGCGCGGGGAGCGCGGCACGATGGTGAGCACCCACCGGTCGCGTCCGACGATGTGGGCGGCGGGCCCGGCGGACGGCCGGGCGCTGGCCGTACGGATCGACTACACCCTCAGCGCCCGGACGATCACCGGCCTGGACCGGGCGATCGTGGGCTCGTCGGTGCTGGCCATCGGGGCGACGCTGCTGGTGGGCGCGTTCGCCGTCACCCGGGTCACCCGCCGGCTGCATCTGACCGCGCAGGTGGCGCGGCGGATCAGCGCGGGCGATCTGGACGCGCGGGTCAACGATCCGCGCACCGAGGACCCCACCCGCCCGCAGGACGAGGTGGCGACGGTGTCCGGCGCGCTGGACACGATGGCGTCGTCGCTCCAGAACAAGCTGCTGAGCGAGCAGCGCTTCACCGCGGACGTCGCCCATGAGCTGCGCACCCCGCTGACAGGTCTGTCGGCGGCGGCCGAGCTGCTGCCGGAGGGGCGTCCGACGGAGCTGGTGCGGGACCGGGTGCGGACGATGCGGACGCTGACCGAGGATCTGCTGGAGATCTCCCGGCTCGACGCGGGCCGGGAGAGGGTGGATCTGGACGTGCACGAGCTGGGGAGTCTCGCCGAGCGGGTGGTGCGGGCCTCGGGGACCGAGACCGAGGTGCGGGTGGTGCGGGACACGGCCGTGGAGACGGACCGGCGGCGGCTGGAGCGGGTGCTCGGCAATCTGGTCGCCAACGCGCACCGGCACGGCGGCGGGCCGGTGGTGCTGACCGTGGACGGGCCGGTGGTGACGGTCGAGGACCGGGGGCCGGGCTATCCGGCGTATCTGCTGGAGCACGGTCCGGCGCGGTTCCGCACCGAGGGCGGCAGCGGCAAGGGGCACGGTCTGGGGCTGACGATCGCGGCGGGGCAGGCGGCGGTGATCGGCGCGGAGCTGGTGTTCCGGAACGCGCCGGGCGGGGGCGCGGTGGCCCGGGTCGATCTGGCCCCGAGCCGTGCGGCCCACCACGCCGCGCACCACCCGGCACAGTCAACACAGGTGACACAGGGCGCATAAGGGACATAAGCATGCGGTCTTGCTACGTTGCGTGGCATGACCGCAACGACGAGGGCCGCGGACGCTCCCCCGCCCGCCCCCCGGCTGCCGGGGCGGCGCGGCGTCGAACTCTCCCTGCTGACCGGGGCCGTCCTCATCTCCGTGCTCGGCTACACGATCGTCGGCCTCTCCCGCGACCACGCCGTCCCCCAGGACGTGCTGCGCCACGGCGCGGGACTGGGCGCGCTCGCCCTCCTCGCGCATCTCGCCGTACGGCTGCGCGCCCCCTTCGCCGATCCGCTGCTGCTGCCCATCGCGCTGCTGCTCAACGGACTCGGGCTGGTGCTGATCCACCGGCTCGACCTGGAGACCCCGGACGCGGTCGCCGCCCCCGCCCAGCTCGTCTGGTCCACGCTCGGGATCGCGCTGTTCATCAGCGTGGTGATCGCCCTGCGCGACCACCGGGTGCTCCAGCGGTACGCGTACGTCTCGGTCGCCGCCGCCCTGGTGCTGATGACGGTGCCGATCTTCTTCCCGGCGGTGAACGGGGCCCGGATCTGGATCCGGGCCGGCGGACTCTCCTTCCAGCCGGGCGAGTTCGCGAAGATCCTGCTGGCCGTCTTCTTCGCCGCCTATCTCGCCGCCAACCACCACACCCTGGCCGTCACCGGCCGCCGCTTCTGGCGGCTCCAGCTGCCGACCGGCCGGGTGCTCGGCCCGATCGCCGCCTTCTGGCTGATCAGCGTGGGCGTGCTGGTGCTGGAGCGGGACCTCGGCACCTCGCTGCTCTTCTTCGTGCTCTTCGTGGTCATGCTGTACGTCGCGACCGGCCGCACCGGCTGGATCGCGGTGGGGCTGACCCTGGCGGCGGCCGGGGCCTTCGCCGTGGGCACGCTGGAGCCCCATGTGCACGGCCGGGTCGAGGACTGGCTGAACCCCTTCGCGAGCATCGAGGCGGGCGAGGGACCGAGCCAGGTCGCCCAGTCGCTGTTCGCCTTCGGCGCGGGCGGCGTGCTCGGCGCCGGGCTCGGCCTCGGGCACTCGGCGCTGATCGGCTTCGCCGCCAAGTCGGACTTCGTCCTCGCCACCGCCGGCGAGGAGCTGGGCCTGGCGGGGCTGACCGGGATCCTGCTGCTGTACGCGCTGCTGGTGGCCCGCGGCTTCAAGTGCGGGCTGTGCCTGCGCGATCCGTTCGGACGGCTGCTCGCCGTCGGGCTCGCCTCCATCGTCGCGCTCCAGGTCTTCGTCATCACCGGCGGCGTGACCGGGCTGATCCCGCTGACCGGGATGGCGATGCCGTTCCTGGCCCAGGGCGGCTCCTCGGTCGTGACCAACTGGATCATCGTGGCGCTGCTGATCCGGCTCAGCGACTCGGCCCGCAGACCGCTCCCCGAGCCGGCCGGCTCCCTGGTGCTCGCCGCCGGAGAGCCCCGGTGATCCGCAACGCCCGCCGGGCCGCCGCGCTCTGCGCGGGGCTGCTGATCGCGCTGCTGCTCAACGCGGCCCGGGTGCAGATCATCGAGGCCGCCTCGCTGGACGCCGATCCGGCCAACCGGCGCTCGGTGATCGCCCGGTACGGCGAGCCGCGCGGCGACATCCTCGTCGACGGCCGGCCCGTCACCGGCTCCAGGGACTCCGGCCAGCAGCTGCGCTATGAACGCACCTACACCGAGGGCCCGCTGTACGCGCCGGTGACCGGCTTCTCCTCGCAGACGTACGGCACGAGCCTGGTGGAGAGCGCCGAGGACGCCATGCTCTCCGGCACCGATCCGCTGCTCGCGCCGTTCCCCTTCTGGAACGAGCTGAGCCGGGGGCGGCCGGACGGCGGCGACGTCGTCACCACCCTCGACGCGGCGACCCAGCGCGCGGCGTACGAGGGGCTCGGCGGCAAACGGGGCGCGGCAGCCGCCCTGGAGCCGTCGACCGGGCGGATTCTCGCGCTGGTCAGCAGCCCCTCGTACGACCCCGGGGCGCTCTCCGGGACCGGTCGGGCGGTACGGCGGGAGTGGGCGCGGCTCAACGCGCTGCCCACCCGGCCGATGCTCAACCGGGCGATCCGGCAGACCTATCCGCCCGGCTCCGCCTTCAAGATCGTGACGGCGGCGGCGGCGCTGGACACGGGGGTGGTCCGGGACCCGGACGCGCCGGCCGGGACCCCGGACCCGTATGTGCTGCCCGGCACCCGCACCACGCTCCCGGACGCGGTGGACGGCTGCGGGAACGCCTCGCTGGCGTACGCCGTCCAGTGGTCCTGCAACACGGTGATGGCGGATCTCGGGGTGCGGGTCGGGCTGCCCGGGATGCGGGAGGCGGCCCGCCGGTTCGGCTTCAACGACGGGAGTCTGCGGATCCCGTCCGCGGTGGCCCCGTCCAACTTCGACGCCCGGATGTCGGCGGACCAGCTGGCTTTGTCCTCGATCGGCCAGTTCAACACCACGGCGACCCCGCTCCAGATGGCGATGGTGGCGGCGGCGGTGGCGGGCGGCGGCGAGCTGAAGACGCCCTATCTGGTGGACCGGGTGATCTCCGGGGGCGGCATCCGCACCGTGGCCCAGGCCCATCAGCGCTCCTACCGGCAGGCGATGAGCCCGTCGACGGCCCAGCAGCTCCAGCGGCTGATGGTGGCGGCGGTGGAGGAGGGCACCGGGGCGAACGCCGCGATCGAGGGCGCGACGGTCGGCGGGAAGACCGGCACCGCCCAGCACGGGCTGGGCAACTCCGGCACCCCGTACGCCTGGTTCATCTCCTGGGCCCAGCGGCACGGATCGGTCCAGCCGGAGGTCGCGGTCGCCGTCGTCGTGGAGGACGCCGAGGCCGTGCGCGGCCGGGTCACGGGCGGGGCGGGCGCGGCCCCGATCGCCCGGGCGGTGATGGAGGCGGCGCTGCGGGAGTGAGGAGGGGTGGTCGGGGGCGGCCGGGTCGACCGGGGCCGGTCCGGGGGGCCGGGCCCCCGGACCGGCCCCGGGCCGCCCCGGCGGGCGTGACGGCCCGGCGGGCGTGACGACCCGGCGGGCGTGGCTTTGCGGGTGCGGGCCCCGGGAGGCCCAGGAGACCCCGGCGGTGCTGCGGGTGCGGGCCCCGGGAGGTCCCGGGAGGTCCGGGCGGTGCTGCGGGTGCGGGCCCCGGGAGGTTCAGGCAGTGCTGCGGGCGACGCGGGCCCGGGAGACCCGGGAGGCCCAGGCGGTGCGGCGGGCACGGGCCCGGGAGGTCCCGGGAGGTCCCGGGCGTGGCTTTGCGGGTGCGGGCCCCGGGAGACCCAGGAGACCCCGGCGGTGCTGCGGGCGCGGGCCCCGGGAGGCCCAGGCAGTGCTGCGGGTGCGGGGCCCGGGAGGTCCCGGGGGTGCTGCGGGTGCGGGCCCCGGGAGGCCCAGGCAGTGCTGCGGGTGCGGGGCCCGGGAGGTCCCGGGGGTGCTGCGGGCACGGGCCCCGGAGGTTCCGGGGGTGCTGCGGAGGTCCTGGCGGTGGGTCCCGGTGGTCGGCTCATTCCGGCGGCAGGGGCTCCCGGCGGGCGAGCCAGACCGGCGGCACCGCGTCGACGCCGGTCGCGGCGGCCACGATGCCGCCCGTGATGGCGCAGGTGGTGTCGACGTCGCCGAAGGCCGAGGCGGTGGCCCAGAGGGCGGCCTCCAGATCGTCGCGGTGACGGGCGGCGGTCCAGACGGCGAAGGGGACGGTGTCGTCGGCGCGGATCCGGCCGCCGTTGCCGAGGACGTCGGAGGCCCGCCCCGGCTCGGTGGCGAACGACAGCTCCGCCGCGCGGCGCAGCCCGTCGCGGACGACGCCGGGCGGGGTGCGGTCGGCGACCGCGCCGACCGACAGCTCCCCCCGGGTCGCCAGGGCCGCCGCCACCGCCACCGCCACCGCGCCCGCGACGCCCTCCGGATGGGCGTGGGTGACCCGGGCCGAGCGCGCGGCCTGCTCCACGACCCGGTCCAGATCGGCGGAGAACCACGCGCCCAGCGGGGCCACCCGCATCGCCGCGCCATTGCCGAAGCTGCCGCCGTCGAACAGCTCGGGAGCGCGCGCCCGCCAGCTCCCGGGCTCCTCCAGCAGCCGGGGCAGCAGCAGGCGCATGCCCTGGCCGTAGCCGCGCGTCGGATCGGCGTCGTAGGCGCGGGCGAAGGAGGCGGCCAGCCGGTCCTGGTCGATCTCGCCGCAGCGCACCAGCACCTGATGGACCGCCAGCGCCATCGCGGTGTCGTCGGTCCAGTGCCAGTCGGGCTCCTCGGGGGTGCGCCGGGCCCTGATCTCGTCGAACGCCCGGTCGCGGTCGCGGAAGAGCGGGAACCAGCGCTCCCCGAAGGCGTCGCCCAGGGCGAGCCCCTGAAGACTGCGGCGGGCGGCGGCGCGGTCGGCGTGGGTCACGGTCGTGGTCATGGCTGCCATGCTCCCGGAACGGGAAGACGCCGTACATCCATTGTCGTCCGGGAAGAGGCTCTTTTCCGTCCTTCCGCAGGACGATCTTCGGGCGGAGCACCGGACCTACGGTGGGAGCCATGACCTCGCTCGCACTCCACGACCACGGGGGCGACGGCCCTCCCCTGCTCCTGCTGCACGGCGCGGGCCGCTCCCGCGCCGACTGGGACGCCGCCGCCCGGCGGCTCACCGCCCGCCATCGCGTGCTCGCCGCCGACCTCCCCGGCCACGGCGGCTCCCCGGGCCGCTCCCCCTGGACCGTCGACGGCGTGCTCGACGACATCGAGGACGCACTCGACGGGCTGGGCCTGCCCGGGGCCGCCCTCGCCGGGCACTCGCTCGGCGGGCTGATCGCCGTCCGGTACGCCGAGACGCACCCCGGCGTCACCCCCGCCGCCGTGAACCTGGACGGCTTCGGCTGGGGCCGCCCCGGCCGGTACCCGGACGCGGCGCGGGTACGGGAGATGGGCCGGGCGGCGGCCGGGGCCGTCCAGGACGCCGGATACATCGAGCGGCAGACCGCGTACGCGGAGCTGTTCGGCGTTCCGGCCGAACGGGCCCGCGCCGCCGCCCTCGGCACGGTGCGCCCGCTCCCCGACGGCCGGTGGCAGACGCTCCCCGAGCGGACGGCCGCGCTGGAGATGCTGGACGCCCTGGACGCGCTGGACGCCGTCCCGCTGCTGCGCCGGGCCCCGTGCCCGCTGCTGGTGGTGCGGGCCCGGCGGCCGCAGCCGCCGACGCCCGGCATGGAGTGGTTCGACGCGCTGCTCGCGGAGTTCGCGCGGGACCTGGACGAGGAGCTGGCCCTGCTCACGAAGGAGCGGGAGCGGGCGGAGGTCGTGGAGATCGACGCCACCCACGCGCTGCTGCTGGAGGAGCCCGAGGCGGTGGCGGAGCTGGTGGGCGACTTCCTCGCACGGGTCGCCGGGCGCTGACCCCCGGGCTCCCGAGCCGCGCCGACGGCTGTTCCGGCGGGGGGTGTTGACGCGCTTGCTGACAAGGAGTCTCATAAGGGGTGCCCGGGGCGCGGACCGCTCCGGGCCCGCCCGGCCGCCACGCCGGGCCGGGCGGACCGTCCGATGACCCTCCGCGAGGTGCCCCGCCATGACGACCGCCGACGAACCGGACATACGCCTGCTCCGCGACGCGCTCGGCCCCCTCCGCGACCGCGAACAGGTCGCCCGGCGACTCCTGGAGGCCTCCGCCCGGCACTCCTGCGACCCCGACGCCGAACTCGACTGGGACGCGCCCTTCGACGACGCCAAGTGGTTCTGGCCGCCGGAGCTGGTGTCGCTCTACGACACCCCCCTCTGGCGGACCATGTCCGAGGAGCGGCGCAAGGACCTGGCCCGGCACGAGGCCGCCTCGCTCGCCTCGCTCGGCATCTGGTTCGAGATCATCCTGATGCAGCTGCTGGCCCGCCACATCTACGACAAGCCGGTGACCAGCAGTCATGTCCGCTACGCACTCACCGAGATCGCCGACGAGTGCCGCCACTCGATGATGTTCGCCCGCATGATCGAGCGCGGCGGCACACCCTCGTACCCGGTGCCCCGCGTCCATCACAACGCGGCCCGGGTGCTGAAGACCGTCTCCACCACCCCCGGCTCCTTCGCGGCCACCCTGCTCGGCGAGGAGATCCTCGACTGGATGCAGCGACTGACCTTCCCCGACGAGCGGGTCCAGCCGCTGGTCCGGGGCGTGACCCGGATCCATGTCGTGGAGGAGGCCCGGCACGTCCGCTACGCCCGCGAGGAGCTGCGCCGCCAGATGGCGACCGCCCCCCGCTGGGAGCGCGAACTGACCCGGATCAGCTGCGGCGAGGCGGCCCGGGTGTTCTCCGTCTGCTTCGTCAACCCCCGGGTGTACGAGGACGTCGGCCTCGACCGGCGCGTGGCCGTCGCCCAGGTCCGCGCCTCCGGCCACCGCCGCGAGGTGATGCGCTCGGGAGCCCGGCGGCTGACGGACTTCCTCGACGACATCGGGGTGCTGAACGGCGTCGGCCGCCGGCTGTGGCGCAGCTCCGGTCTGCTCGCGTAGGGCCCGCGCGGGGCGACGGGAACGCGGGAGGCAGGGCCTACGCTCTGCGTATGACGACTCCCGCCCCCGCCGCACCCCGCGCGTACCGACGGCTGAGCGTCGAGGAACGCCGTGGGCAGCTCCTGGCAGCCGCGCTGCGGCTGTTCGCGCATCTGCCGCCGGAGGAGGTCTCGCTGGACGACGTGGCGGAGGCGGCGGGCGTGTCGCGCCCGCTCGTCTACCGCTACTTCCCGGGCGGTAAGCAGCAGTTGTACGAGTCCGCCCTGCGGTCGGCCGCCGACGAGCTGCGGCGATGTCTGACCGAGCCGCCGTCGGGACCGCCGCCCACCGAGCGGCTGGCGACGCTGCTCGACCGGTATCTCGCCTTCGTGGCCGACCGGGACACCGGATTCAGCGCGCTGCTGCGCGGCGGGAGCGTGGCGGAGACCTCCCGTACGACCGCGATCGTGGACGAGGTCCGCCGGGCGGCGGCCGATCAGATCCTGGTGCAGCTGGGCGCGGACGGGCCGGGTCCCCGGCTGCGGATGCTGGTCCGCACCTGGATCGCGGCGGTGGAGGCGGCCTCGCTGATCTGGCTGGACGAGAACAAGCGGCCGGCCGCGCCGGAGCTGCGGGACTGGCTGATCGACCATCTGCTGGCCCTGCTGGCGGCCTCGGCGGCGACGGATCCGGAGACGGCGGCGACCGTCGGCGGGCTGATCGCCCGGGAGCGCGGGGACGGCCGGGCGGCGCGGCTGGCGCGCGGGGTCCGCTCTGCGCTGCGGGACGCGGCCGAAGCGCCGTAGCGCCGCGCCCGCCCCGAAGCCGTCCGGGCCGGACCGGACGCGGACCGGGCGGGGTCCTCGTACGGTCAGAAGCCGGTGGCGCCGTCGATGCGCTCCCTGAGCAGATCCGCGTGCCCGTTGTGCCGCGCGTACTCCCCGATCACATGAACGAGGATCCAGCGCAGGGAGACCGTCGAATCCCCCACGTACGCCGCCGACTTCCCGTCGATCGCGCCGGTCTCGTCCAGCGAGGCGGCGGCGGCGCTCAGTTCGCGGCTGCGGGCCACCTCGGCGCGCCAGACGGCCAGCACCTCGTCGAAGCCCTGGTCCTGGCCGAAGGCGAGACCGCCCTCGGCGGCCCGCCCCCCGTACAGCTCGGGGGCCTCCTCCCCGGCGAACACCGACTGGAACCAGTTCCGCTCGACGAAGGCCATGTGCTGGAGCAGCCCCAGCAGGGTGAGCGTCGACGGCTCGGCCGAGGCGAGCCGCAGCCGCTCGTCGTCGAGACCCGAGCACTTCAGGACGAGCGTCTCGCGGTGCAGGTCCAACCAGGCTTCCAGCATGGCGCGTTCATCGGCGTGCGGGGGCGGGACGACGCGTCCGTCGGGTAGCGAAGACATGGCTCCCACCCTGTCACAGCGCCCGCCGGGGCGAGAAGGCTCACCGCCCGGTGATCACCTCGCCGGGACCTCCGGCCGGCTCACGGCGCGCTCCCGGCGGCGGGGCGGCGGCGGGCCGGGAAGCCGTGGACGCGCGCGCCGAACACCACGGCGAGCACCGGGAACAGCAGGGCGAGGACGCTCCAGGGGAAGGAGACCGGCCCGAGCAGCCGCAGCAGCGGCGCCCCGGCGACCGCGCCCCCGGCCATGGCCGCGTTCCAGAGCGTCACCAGCACGGCCCGCGCGGTGTCCGCCGCCGGGCCGCCCGCGTCGGCGACGGCGCTCTGCACCAGGGTGGGCGCGCCCCCGAAGCCGAGCCCTCACAGCACCGCCGCCGTGTACACCGCCCCGGGCCCGCCGGAGCCCGTCGCGAGGATCGCGGCCGCCGAGGCGAACAGCGCGGCGCTCGCCAGGACGAGTCCGCGCGGTCTGCGGTCGATGTGGGCGCCGACGACCCAGACGCTCAGGAGCGAGGCCGCGCCGAAGGCCGGCAGCACCAGATCGATGGAGCCGGCCATGCCGCGCCGGCCGAGGAAGGCCGCGAGACAGGTGTGCAGGACGGTGGGGGCCAGGACGAAGGCCAGGGTGACGAAGAGGACCGGTACGACGCCGGGCACGGCGAGGGTCCGCCGGATCGGGATCCGCCCGCCGCGCGGCCCGCCGGGGAGGTCGGGGACCGTCAGCGCGATCCAGCCGATCAGCACGACGGCGACGACCGTGACCGCCGAGAAGACGGCCCGCCGGCCGGCCCAGCCGCCGAGGAGCGCGCCGCCGGGCACGCCCAGGGCCAGGGCGACGGGGATCCCCGCCATCACGACCGCGACCGCCTTGCCCCGGAGCCGGTCGGGGGCGAGCCGGCGGGCGTATCCGGCCGGCAGCGCCCAGACCAGTCCGGCGGCCACCCGGCGAGAAAGCGGGCGGCCATGGTGTCGACCGGGTCCTCCGGATCAGAGGGCTGCTGGACGCGGGGCTGCCGACCCGGATCATCAAACAGATCCTGCCCTGTCTGAACAAGCCCCGCGTCATCCACTTCCCGGACGCCACCCCGGAGATGATCGCCACCCTGTCCCGCGAACGCGACCGGATGACCCGGCGCATCGAGTGCCTGACCCGCAACCGGGACGCGCTCGCGGAGTATCTCGACGTGGTCTGCCCCGAGGGCGGTGCGGCCGGCCGGCCGGCGCGGCGGGGCGTGCCCGGTGGGAGGCCCGGGGCCGGGCTGGGCGAGACTGGCCGGTGTGAGAGCTGAGAACACCCTCTTCGTCGGCGGTCCGATGGACGGCCGCGTGCTGCCCGTGCTCGTCGGCGCGACCGGGCACCCCCCGAAGTGGTACGAGATCCCCGTCCCGGCCGAGGGCGGCGGGCCGCCGACGACGTACGCGTACCGGCGCGAGCCGCACGGCCAGACCAAGCGGCTCGGCCTCCAGCGGGGGTGGAAGTACGTCTACGCCCCCGAGGGCCGGGAGCCGCGCGAGCTGAAGTGGCCGTGGTCGAAACCGGGCGGCCCACGAGCCGACACGCCGTAGAGCCGGCGGAGTCCGCCGCCACGAGTGAGCGCGTTGCGCCGATCCGGTCACCCGCCGGGCGGCCCGGCTCGCGCCCGCGCACGATCGGTGCGCGGGGCGGAACGGCCGCCCGGCGACCGGAGGTGATGAGGTGTCAGGCCGATTGCTGCGTACGGTGTGCACGGCGGCGCTGGTGACGGCGACGGCGCTCACCCTCGCCCCGCCGCCCGCCGCCGCCTTCGCCGCGAGCGCGCGCACGGCGACGGACCCGGCGGTCCCGGCCCCCGTCCCGGCGCCCGCGCCCGGCGCACTCCTTACGCCCGCCCCGGCCGGGGCCCCCGGCGGACCCGGCACGGCAGCCCCGTACAGCGGGACGGGCACGGCCCCCACGGCGGGAGACGCGGAGGACCCGACGGGTACGGACGACCCGGGCGGCGGGGACGTTCCGGCGGGCGCGGGCGGGTCGCGGGCCGTGCCCGAGGCGCTGAACCGGCTGCGCGCGCTCTACCTCCGGGCCGAGGAGGCCGGTGTCGCCCACGGCGAGGCCGTCCGGCGGCTCGATGCCCAGCGGGACCGGACCGGGCGGCTGGGCCGGGAGCTGGCCCGGGCGCGGGAGGCGCTGGCGGAGAGCAGGGCGGCGGCGGGACGGCTCGCCCGCGAGCAGTACCAGGGCCGGTCCGAGCTGTCCGCGCTGCTGCGGGTGCTCCTCGCCCACCGCCCCGAGAAGGCGTTCGCCGAGGCCCATCTGATGGAGCGCGCCGCCGCCCACCGGGCGACCACCACCGCCCGGCTGGAGAGACGGGCCGCGCGGGCCGCCGCGCTCGACCGGACCGCCAGGACCGCGCTCGACCGCGAGCGCGACCTCGCCCAGCGGCAGCGGCGGGCCCACGACACCGCCGCGCGGCGGCTGCGCGAGGTCGAGAAGGTGCTCGCCTCCCTCTCCGCCGCCGAGATCGCCCGGCTGACCTCGCCCGGCGTCCGGGACCGGGTCATGACCCCGGGCTCCCCCGCCGCCGCCGTGAGCCGCCCGACCGCCCAAGGCGCGAAGGCCGTGCGATACGCCGTCGAGCAGATCGGCAAGCCGTATGTGTGGGGGGCCGAGGGCCCCTGGTCGTACGACTGCTCCGGGCTGACCTCACAGGCGTGGGCGGCGGCCGGGCGCCGGATCCCGCGCACCAGCCAGGAGCAGTGGGCCCGGCTGCCGCGCATCCCGCTGAGCGCGCTGCGCCCGGGCGATCTGGTGGTCTACTTCCCCGGCGCGACCCATGTGGCGATCTATCTGGGCGACGGTCTGGTGATCCAGGCCCCCCGCCCGGGGGCGACCGTGAAGGTCTCCCCCCTCGCCGCCAATCCGCTGCTGGGCGCGGTCCGGCCGGACCCGGACGGCGTGGTGCTGCCCGAGGGCGGCTATCTCCCGCCGGCGCTGCCCGAGGGCGCGGCGGCGGGAGACGACACCGGCTACTCGGACGCGGGCGCGCCCGCCGACGCGGCGACCTCGGCGAGATAGGCCTCGGAGAGAGCCGGCTCGTAGAAGAAGTTCTCGAAGTCCGCCGGATTGTCGAAGCCGTTGGCGAAGCGGTCCGCCACCGGCTGGAGCCGGCTGCCCGCGCCGATCAGATTGAGCACGTGCTCCGGCGGGGGCGCGAGCATGGCGTTGGTCCACTTGGTGACGTGCCGCGCGGTCTCCCAGTAGCGGTCGAACGCGGACTGCATCCACGCGCCGTCGAACTCCCGGTCGCCGTGCTCCACGATCGAGGCCAGATAGGAGGCCGCGCACTTGGAGGCGGAGTTCGAGCCCTGTCCGGTGATCGGGTCGTTGGCGACGACCACGTCCGCGACGCCGAGCACCAGCCCGCCGCCGGGCAGCCGGCCGATCGGCTTGCGCACGGTCGGGGCGTACCGTCCGGCCAGGGTGCCGCCCGCGTCGGTCAGCTCGACCTTGGAGGCACGCGCGTACTCCCAAGGGAGGAAACGTTCCAGCAGCTCCAGGGTGAGCTTCAGGTGCTCCGACGGGTCCTTGATCCCCTGGAAGACGTCCAGCGGACCGCCGGGCACGCCCTCCCAGAAGAGGATGTCGGCACGGCCGGAGGTGGTGAAGGTCGGCATGACGAACAGCTCGCCGACGCCGGGCACCAGATTGCAGCGGACCGCGTCGAACTCGGGGTGCTCGGGGCGCGGGCCCATCCCGTGCACATAGGCGACGGCGAGGGCGCGCTGCGGGGCGTCGTACGGGGAGCGGGAGGCGTCCCGGCCGAACATGGAGACCAGCTCGCCCTTGCCCGCCGAGACCATGACCAGGTCATAGGTGCGCGCGAAGAAGTCCAGGTCGCCGACTGCCGCACCGTGGATGACCAGCTGACCGCCGCGCTGGGCGAAGGTCTCCATCCAGCCGGCCATCTTCACCCGCTGGTCGACGGACTGGGCGTGGCCGTCGAGCTTGCCGACCCAGTCGATCAGCCGCTGGGACTCGGGACCGGCGACGGAGACGCCGAGCCCCTCGATCTTCGGGGCCTGGGACTCCCAGAAGTTGACGCCGAGATCGCGCTCGTGCTGGAGGGCGGTGTGGAACATGCACTGCGTGGACATCACACGGCCGGAGCGGATCTCCTCGGCCGTGCGATTGGACATCAGTGTGACCTCGTAGCCCTTCGACTGGAGGCCGAGGGCGAGCTGGAGACCGGACTGACCGGCTCCGACAATGAGTATCTTCCGCATCCGGGGGAGTCTCTTTCGTCTGGACGAAGCTGGGGACCGTGGGGGGTTATTCGGGGGTGACCTCGAGCGCGTGCGCCACCAGGCCGAGCAGTGACTCGACCACGGTGGTCTTGTCGCGCGCGTCCATGATCACAATCGGCACGCGCACCGGTATGGTCAAGGCCTCCCGCACGTCCTCGGTCTCGAACAGCTGCGATCCGTCGAAGTGATTGACCGCGACGATGTACGGCAGCCCGCTGCTCTCGAAGTAGTCGAGAGCGGGGAAGCAGTCCGACAGCCGCCGGGTGTCGGCGAGCACGATCGCCCCGATCGCGCCGCGCGCCAGGTCGTCCCACATGAACCAGAAGCGCTGCTGTCCGGGCGTGCCGAACACGTACAGCACCAGATCCTCGTCCAGCGTGATCCGGCCGAAGTCCATGGCCACGGTCGTGGTCAGCTTCTCGGGCGTGCCGGAGAGATCGTCGGTCTCCTCGCTCGCCTGAGTCATCAGCGCCTCGGTCTGGAGCGGGGTGATCTCCGAGACCGAGCCGACGAAGGTCGTCTTGCCCACGCCGAAACCACCCGCGACGACCACCTTGGCCGCGGTGGGGGCACGGCTGTGATCCAGCTGCCAGGCCTGGACGCCCTCTTCGGCCGGGCCGGGCCACAGCCCGGGGCGGGGCTCGGCCGCGGATGCTCCGGAGCCAGGCGTGTCAGAGGCGGCGAAGTCCACTCAGCACCCTTTCAAGCAGTGCGCGTTCGGGGCGTCCCGGGCCGTGCCCGGTGCCGTACACACGGATCTTTCCCTGGTCGGCGAGGTCGCTGAGAAGCACCCTGACGACGCCCAGCGGCATCTTGAGGATCGCCGAGATCTCGGCGACCGTTCGCATTCTGCGGCACAGCTCGACGATGGCCTGCAGTTCGGGCATGACCCGGGTGGAGAGATCGCCCTTGGGCAGCTCTCTGCGCTCCTCCGGGGCCTCCAGCGCCGCCACGAACGTCTCCACCAGCAGCACATGGCCGAAGCGGGTGCGTCCGCCGGTGAGCGAGTACGGGCGTACGCGGGCGGGGCGGCGGTTCTCGCCGCGCATCGGCAGCCCGGAGGGCGTCGAGGACGGCGGGGGCGGTGAGGACGTCACTGGGTGCCCTCCAGGGACAGGCGGAGTTCACTGCGGAGTTCGGGGGTGAGGACATGTCCGGCGCGGCCCACGAAGAGCCCCATGTGGTACGCGACGACGGACATGTCGCAGTCGGCCTCGGCCTGCACCCCGAGCAGTGAGCCGTCGCTGATCGACATGATGAACACGCTGGCGCCCTCCATCGCGACCATCGTCTGTTTGACGCCGCCGCCGTCCATCAGCCGGGCGGCCCCGATGGTGAGGCTGCCGATGCCCGAGACGATGGTGGCGAGATCGGCGCTGGAGCCCCTGGGGCCGTCCTGGCGGGCGGTGTCGGGGCGGGCGGTGTTCTGCGCGGGGTCGGAGGACAGCAGCAGCAGTCCGTCGGACGAGACGACGGCGACCGAGCGCAGTCCGGGCACCTCCTCCACCAGATTGCTGAGCAACCAGTGCAGATTGCGTGCCTCACTGCTCAGGCCGAACGTGCCGGTCGCAGTCAACTGCGTGCCTCCTCGACTGTGTCCCCCGCTTCTTCGGTTGTCGCTTCTTCGCTCGCCGCGCCGGCGCCCGCGATCTCCGCCTCCGCCTCCTGGCGGCCCTTGTCGGCCGCTCGCTGGAAGCCCCCCAGCTTGCGGCGCAGGGCGTCCGCGTCGACGCTGCCCCCGCGTTCGCCGGAGGCGGCCACGGGCTTGACGACCTTGGGCGTGCGCTTGGGCAGGCCCTTGTCGGTGACGCGGTCCCAGACGGGTTCGGCCCCGGCCGCCCGGGCGGGCTCCCCGGCCCGCTCGGATCCGGCAGCGGATGGATGGTCCGCGGCCGCCGGGTGGTGTGAGGCTCCGGGTGCGCCGGTGTCCCGGCGCTCGGAGCCGTGCTGCTCGGTGATGTCGGTGGTGTGGGTGGTGTCGGTGATGTCGGTGGGGTGCTGCTCGGCGGCGGGCGCGCTGTGCCGCTTCTCGGCGGCGTGCTCGCCGGGGGCCTGTCCGGGGGCGGCGCCCTGCTCCGGCAGCCGCATGGTGAACGTGGGCTCGTCGACCCCGGGGGCCGTGGAGCGGGAGGACGCCGGGCCGCCGTCGGCCGTGCGCTCGTGCGCGACCGGCTCCTGCTCGGCCCGCGGCTCCCGCCCCGGCTCGGCCTCGGGCTCCCGCTGGGGCGCGCGCTCCTCCTCCGAGGCGCGGACGGCCGCCTCGGCCGCCGCCACCAGCGGGTCGGCGTGCGGGTCGGAGGGCTCGCCGGCCGGGGCCCCGGGCTCGTCCTGGTGGGGCGTCAGCGGGCGGCGCTGACCGGCCGGCAGGGCGTTGGAGTTGGCCTCGGCGACCGAACCCGGCAGCTGGACCGGGGTGGAGCCGGTGTCCGACATGGAGACCGGGGCCTCGGCCGGCGGCTCCTTGGGCAGCAGGCCCTGCGGCAGCACCACCACGGCGGTGACCCCGCCGGGCGACTGCTCGCGCAGCTGTACGCGGACCCCGTGCCGCGCGGCCAGCAGTCCGGCGACCCGGAGCCCCAGCCCCTCGGCGTCGCCGCCGCTGGGCGCCAGCTCGTACGCCTGCGGGTCCTCCAGCCGGGTGTTCAGCTCGGCGAGCCGCCCGGCGGTCATCCCGATGCCGCCGTCCTGCACGGAGAGCATCACCTCGCCGCTCTCCAGCAGCCAGCCGGACAGCTCGACCCGCGCCTCCGGCGGCGAGAACGAGGTGGCGTTCTCCAGCAGCTCGGCGATGAGGTGGCTGAGGTCGTCGGCGGCGAAGCCCGCGACCTGGGAGTGCGGCGGCAGGGACTGGATGACGACCCGTTCGTACCGCTCGATCTCGCTGACGGCGGCGCGCAGCACGTCGACCAGCGGGACCGGGCCCACATGTCCGTGGCCGTGCTCGGCGCCCGCGAGGACCAGCAGGTTCTCGCTGTGGCGGCGCATGACGGTGGCCATGTGGTCGAGCTTGAAGAGGGTGGCGAGGCGCTCCGGGTCCTGCTCGCGCTCCTCCAGCTTCTCGATCACGCCGAGCTGGCGCTCGACCAGGCCGAGGGTGCGGAGCGAGAGATTGACGAAGGTGTGGTCGACGGTGTGCCGCAGCCGCCTCAGCTCCGCGGTCAGCTCGCCGGTGTTCTCGCGCAGCTCGGCGCGGGCGGCGGAGAGCTTGGCGGCCAGGACGTCGCGGGAGCCGACCGCCTCGGCGCGCTCGCTCTCGATGCCCTGGGCGCTGTCGGCGAGTACGCGGACCTTGCCGTGGAGCGTGTTGAGGGAGCGTACGACCTGGGCGAATTCGTCGTTGCGGCCGGTGAAGCCGACCGGCTCCGCCGTCTCGGGCGCGTCCGCGAGGCGGGCCGCGCCGATCCGCAGCACGGCGAGCGGGCGGGTGAGGGTGCGGGCGACGGCGGCGGAGACGCCGATGGAGAGCAGCACCAGTCCGCCGAGGAGGGCCACCTGGATCTCCAGCGCGGTGACGTCGTCGTCGCGGAGCCGCTCCAGGCCGGCGATCCGCTGGGAGGCGAGGGTCGACTCGACGCCGCGCATCTGCTCGATCCGGGCGGTGAGCGCGGTCTCCAGCGCCTCGCGGTCGGTGTCGCGCTCGGCGTCGGACAGCTCCGGCTGGTCGGTGAGCCGGGAGAGATGGCCCTCGGCTGCCTTGACCTCGGCGCCGGTGACGGTGGCGGCCAGGGAGTCGCGGGCCTCGGCGCCCGCGGCCTGGTCGAAGTCGGCGAGGGCGGCCAGTTCGCGCACCCGGGACTGCTGGGCGGCGGCGCTCAGCGCGTCGCGGGCCTCCTGGGCCTCTTTGCCGTCCTCGCTCTCCGTCTCGACCGGGAGTCCGGTGATCGGGTCGGCGCTGCGGAGCGGCTCCGGGCTGGGCACGGCGAGGGCGGCCAGCAGCAGGCCCCGGGCGGCCGAGGCCTGTTCGGCGGCGAGGCCCAGCTCGGCGGAGGCGCGGGCGGCGCGGGTGGCCCCGGCGGCGCGCGGCGGGGTCTTGTCGGCGAGTTCGTCGGCGAGCGACTGGAGGGTGACGATGACGGCGGTGTAGGCCCGGTGGGCCTCCATCGCCGAGCCCTTGCCGGTCAGCGCGGTGCGGCGGACCGAGGGCACGGTGGCCAGCTCGCGGCGGAGTTCGGTCCGGCCGTCGGAGAGGGAGCCGCGGATCTCGTCGATCTGCCGGTCGACGCGGGCGCTGCGGGCGTCGGTGACCTCCCTGCGGCCGTCCTCGGGTCCCCGCTGCTCGTCGCGTCCGGCCGCGATGTAGGCGGTGACCTCGTCGCGCTCGTCGGAGAGCGAGTGGGCGAGGGTGACCGCCTGCCGGTTCAGCTCGGCGAGGGTGACCAGCCGCTGGGACTCGCTCAGGTCGGCGGAGCCGGCCAGCACTCCGGGCGCTCCCGCGCCGACGACGACGAGGCTGACGACGGCGACGCCGATGACCAGCCTGTTGCGCACGCGTTTGGCCCGGCCGCGTGCGACAGGGACCGGCGAGGGGCCCTGTGCCGGATACGTCTCAGGGACCAGGGGGGCCTGAGGCCGCTTCTTCTGCACCGGTGCTCGCAATCCTGCTTGACTCGTCCACCTTTTGAACCCGTGAAGCAGAGATGACGACCGGTCACACGCGTTGATCCCACCCCTGGCACGACATAAGACCATTCCAGTGCATTTGGGAGGGGGGCGCGCATCGGCCGCTCCGCCACCTGAACGAGTGAACATCACTGGGGAGTTGGCAAACAACTCCTCTCGGTGGCCGTCGGGGTCATTCCGCGGACGCTGACTGGATCTTCCGGCCGGGCTTTGGCAGGATGCGCGCCCGCAGCTTCACCCGATGGCCCGTCAGCCTTTTCGAACACCCCCTGACCTGCCCGTACCAATTGTTTGTGCGATTGTGCAGGCCCGGTGAACAAGTCATGCAGACTGGGGTGCATGCGTATGGATCTGGCCACTTCCGCAAGTTCGCCCGAACGCCCCAACGAGGACTGGGCATCCGTGGCCCTGCCCGCGTCGGGCCAGGGAGGATCGCTCGTGGTGCTGGACGGGGTGACCCCTCCGAAGGGGGACGACGGGTGTGAGCACACCGTCCACTGGTTCACCGCCCGACTCGGCGGTGCGCTGCTCGAACTGTCCGTTTCTCGGCCGGACACGCCCTTGGCCGGGATTCTCTCCGCGGCAATCCGGCGCACCGCCGACACCCACCGTCACAGCTGTGACCTTTCTCACGTTCGAACTCCGCAGGCAACGGTCGTCCTCGTTCGCTGGGGCGGCCCCTCGGACGAGGTGGAGCATCTGGTGCTCTCGGACTCGACGCTGCTGATCGAGTCGCCGGAGGGCGGGGTGCGGGCGGTGCGGGACGACCGGCTCGACCGGCTGCCCCGCGAGGCGCTGCGCACGCACGCCTCGGCGGACGCCCTGCGGAACGCGGAGGGCGGCTTCTTCACGGCGGCCGCGGACCCCGGGGTGGCGGCCCGCGCGGTGACCGGGCGCACGCCCCGCTCCGAGGTGCGCTCGGTGGTCGCGCTGACCGACGGGGCCTCGCGCTGGGTGGACATGTTCGGGCGGGGCGACTGGGGCCAGTGCCTGGGGCTGCTGCGCAAGGAGGGGGCCCAGGGGCTGATCGACCGGGTGCGGGAGGCGGAGACGGAGACCGCGCGGGAGCGGGCGGAGACGGGGGCGGGGCCGATCCGCTGGAAGCTGCACGACGACGCGACGGCGGTGCTGGCGGAGTTGTAGGCGGGGGCGGGCCGGGGGGCCGCTGCGGCCCGGGGGCTCGGGCGCTCGGGTGCTCGGGTGCTCGGGTGCTCGGGTGCTCGGGTGCTCGGGCCGGGGGCCTCGACGGCCCCGACGGGCGGGGGGTTCGGGCGGTCGGTCCGCGAGCCCCGGGGCCGGGTCGGGGCCGGGTCGGGGCCCCGGGGCTCACTCCTCCGCGCGGGCGTTCAGCTGATTCAGCAGCCTGGCCAGCTGGGCGATCTCCGCGCGGTCCCAGCCCGCGAGCCTGGCGGCATGGCGTTCGCGGCGCGCGTCCCTCACTCGGCGGAATCGGGTCAGACCTTCTTCGGTGAGCCGGACGAGTGACGCCCGGCCGTCCGCCGGATCGGGCTCCCGGACCACCAGCCCCAGCCGCTCCAGCGCCCGCAGCTGACGGCTCATCGTCGCCTTGCCGACCCCGAAGTACCCGGCGAGATCGGTGGCGCGCAGCGAGCCCGACTCCTCCAGCCGGACGAGAAGTCCGTAGGCGGCCGCCTCCAGATCGGGGTGGAGCTGACGGGCCATCTCGCCGGACGAGGCCCTGGCCCGCCGGTGGAATACCGCCAACTCCCTTTCCAGCGCGAGGAATACCTGATCCACACCGTTCTCACCACAGGCGCCGGATTCGCCGCCCGTACCGCTTTCGTGCACGTCAGCACCCCTCGTAACGCATTTCGAATCCCGAAAGTCCCCGTCAACGGCGTCGCCCGCCGAAGCCTGTTCAGTATTTCGCAGCCGGGTCCGCCGGCCGCACTCCGCACGTCTTACGCGGCGGGTTTCTCCGCGCGTAGCGTTTCATATGACATGCCCACACCACATTGCTCCATCGCGGTATGTCCGCGCATGTCCGCGGCCTCCGGCCGACGGCGCGCGGAGGCAGGCTGTGTCCGTGCACAGATCCGGAACGACCGTTCCCTCCAGCTCGTCGGGGAGACCCCGCCGCTCGCTCCTGGCGGCGGCCGGCGCTCTCCTCGCGGTCCTCTCCCTCCTCCTCACCCTCCCCGGCGCGGCCGGCGCGTCCGACGTGCCGCCCCGCGGCTCCGCCCATCTGGGCATGGGCGTCGTCGAGCACGACGGCCAGGGAGGTCTGCCGATCGGCGCCCGCGCCGCCCAGACGGAAGGCGTCGACGTCTCCAGCCACCAGGGCAACGTCGGCTGGCCGTCCCTCTGGGACAGCGGTGTGCGGTGGGCCTATGTGAAGGCCACCGAGGGCACCTACTACAAGAACCCCTACTTCTCGCAGCAGTACACCGGCTCGTACACCGTCGGCATGGTCCGGGGCTCGTACCACTTCGCCACCCCCGACACGACGGGCGGCGCGGCCCAGGCCGACTACTTCGTCGACAACGGCGGCGGCTGGACCCGGGACGGCAGGACCCTGCCGGGCGCGCTCGACATCGAGTGGAATCCGTACGGCGACGCCTGCTACGGCAAGTCCCAGTCCGGGATGGTGACCTGGATCCGGGACTTCCTGAACCGGTACAAGGCCCGCACCGGGCGGGATCCGGTGATCTACACCGCGACCAGCTGGTGGACGCAGTGCACCGGCGACTACGCGGGCTTCGGCGGGAACAATCCGCTCTGGATCGCCCGCTACAACACCACGCCGGGGACGCTCCCGGCCGGGTGGGCGGCCCAGACGATGTGGCAGTACACCTCGTCCGGGCCGATCGTCGGGGACCACAACCGGTTCAACGGGGCCCTCGACCGGGTGACGGCCCTCGCCGACGGCTGACCCGACCGGCCCCGTACCTCCTGGTCCTGGTCCTGACCGGTCGCGACGACCGGTCAGGACCGGTGCGGTTCGGGGACGGCACGGGTCAGGACCAGTGCGCGGGGCGGTCCAGCCCGGCGGGGAGCCTGGTGGCGGCGTCCCCCTTCGCCGCGTTCACCTGCGGCTGGGTGAGGAAGACGCTGTCGGTGAGATCGGCGCCCGAGAGATCGGCGGCGCGCAGATCCGCCCCGATCAGATCCGCCCGGCGCAGATCCGCGCCGGAGAGGTCGGCGGCGATGAGACACGCGCCCCGCAGGCTCACCCCGCGCAGATTGGCGCCCCTGAGCCGGGCCCCGACCAGATCGGCCCCCCTGCGGTCCTTCCGCTTCGGCCGGTCCCCGGCCCGGACCAGCTCGCTCGTACGGAGCAGCAGGGTGTTCACCCGCTCCCGGTGCGCGGCCACGTCCAGCCCGGCGAGGTCGTCCGGGCCGAGCAGGGTGAGCGCCTCGGTCTCCGCCAGCAGCGGGCGCAGCTCCGCGTGGAGGGAGCGGGCCGGGGCGAGGGCGAGCGCCTCGGTCAGATACCAGAGCAGCTCCTGGAGCTGTCGTACGACGGGGAAGACCGCGAACATCGCGGCGGCCGACTCCGGGGTGCGCCGCCAGTCCGCGCCGCCGAAGGTGACCAGGGAGACCTTCTGGCCCGCGCCGAAGCAGTCGTAGACGGTGCAGCCGGGGAATCCGCTCGTCCGCAGCCGGGTGTGGATACCGCAGCGGAAGTCCTCGTCGAGATTGCGGCAGGGCTCACCGGCCTTCTTGTCGACGGCGAAGTCCGCCGAGGCGGAGAAGGGGAGGGCGACGCAGCACAGGCCGGCGCAGTTTCCGCAGTCCGCGCGCAGATCCCGGTTCCCGGTCCGCTCGGTGATCGTGTCCATCGGGCCATTGTGACGGACTGTGACGGAGGCCAGGTCCGGGGCGGTCCGGGGCGGGTGCTGTCCGGGCCGGGGCACGGGCGCGTACGGCCCCGGGCGGGTCCCGCGCCCCGCGCCCCGGCCCGGCGCGGGCGGACGGACGGCCAGACGGACGCGGAAGGCCCCCGGCGCGCGGACGCGCCGGGGGCCTCTTCCGTCCGGTCAGGCGGCGGCGGACACCGCCACCCGGGCCGGGGAGAGGGCGATCTCCAGGACCTGGCGGACGTCCGTCACCGGGTGGACCTCCAGCTTGTCGAGGATCTCGGCCGGGACGTCGTCCAGGTCGGCCTCGTTCCGCTTGGGGATCACCACGGTGGTGATGCCCGCCCGGTGGGCGGCCAGCAGCTTCTGCTTCAGACCGCCGATGGGCAGCACCCGCCCGGTCAGCGACACCTCGCCGGTCATCGCCACGTCCGTGCGCACCGGGCGTCCGGAGAGCAGCGACGCCAGCGCGGTCGTCATGGTGATGCCCGCGCTCGGGCCGTCCTTGGGGACCGCGCCCGCCGGGAAGTGGATGTGCACGCCCCGGTCCTTGAGGTCGGCGACCGGGAGTTCGGTCTCCGCCCCGCGCGAGCGCAGGAAGCTCAGCGCGATCTGCGCCGACTCCTTCATCACATCGCCCAGCTGGCCGGTGAGGGTCAGCCCCGACGCGCCCGTCTCCGGATCGGCCAGCGACGCCTCCACAAAGAGGACGTCACCGCCCGCCCCGGTGACCGCGAGTCCGGTGGCGACGCCGGGCACGGCGGTCCGGCGCTCGGCCGGGTCCTGGGCGGACTCGGGCACATGGTGCGGCCGTCCGATCAGATCGCGCAGCTGCTCCGCGCCGATCGTGAACGGCAGCTCCCGGTCGCCCAGCTCGTGCTGGGCGGCCACCTTGCGCAGCAGCCTGGCGATGGCGCGCTCCAGATTCCGCACCCCGGCCTCCCGGGTGTACTCCCCGGCGAGCCGGCGCAGCGCCGACTCCTCCAGGACGATCTCGTCCGACTCCAGTCCCGCACGCTCCAGCTGGCGCGGGAGCAGGTGGTCCCGGCCGATGACGACCTTTTCGTCCTCGGTGTAGCCGTCCAGCCGGACGACCTCCATCCGGTCGAGCAGCGCCTCCGGGACGGCCTCCAGCACATTGGCGGTGGCCAGGAAGACGACATCGCTCAGATCGAGTTCGACCTCCAGGTAGTGGTCGCGGAAGGTGTGGTTCTGCGCCGGGTCCAGGACTTCGAGGAGGGCGGCCGCCGGGTCGCCCCGGAAGTCCGAGCCGACCTTGTCGATCTCGTCGAGCAGGACCACCGGGTTCATCGACCCGGCCTCCTTGATCGCCCGGACGATACGGCCGGGAAGGGCTCCGACGTAGGTACGCCGGTGGCCGCGGATCTCCGCCTCGTCCCGGACGCCGCCGAGGGCGACCCGGACGAACTCACGGCCCATCGCGTGCGCGACGGACTCGCCGAGCGAGGTCTTGCCCACGCCGGGCGGGCCGACGAGCGCCAGCACCGCGCCGCCGCGCCGTCCGCCGACCACGCCGAGTCCGCGCTCGGAGCGCCGCTTGCGCACCGCCAGGTACTCGGTGATCCGCTCCTTCACGTCCTGGAGGCCCGCGTGCTCGGCGTCGAGGACGGTCTGGGCGCCCCGGATGTCGTACGCGTCCTCGGTGCGCTTGTTCCACGGCAGTTCGAGGACGGTGTCGAGCCAGGTGCGGATCCAGGAGCCCTCGGGGCTCTGGTCGCTGGCCCGCTCCAGCTTCTCGACCTCCTTGAGCGCGGCCTCGCGGACGTGCTCGGGCAGCTCGGCGGCCTCGACCCGGGCCCGGTAGTCGTCGGACTCCTCGCCCTCGCTCTCGCCGTTCAGCTCGCGCAGCTCCTTGCGGACGGCGTCGAGCTGGCGGCGGAGCAGGAACTCGCGCTGCTGCTTGTCGACGCCCTCCTGGACGTCCTTGGCGATGGACTCGGCCACGTCCTGCTCGGCGAGGTGCTCGCGGAGCTGGTCGGTGGCGAGCTTCAGCCGGGCGACCGGGTCGGCGGTCTCCAGCAGCTCGATCCGCTGGGCGGTGGTGAGGAACGGCGAGTAGCCGGAGTTGTCGGCGAGCTGGGAGACGTCGTCGATCTGCTGGACGCGGTCCACGACCTGCCAGGCGCCGCGGCGCTTCAGCCAGTCGGTGGCCAGCGCCTTGTACTCCGTCACCAGCTCGGCGACCTGCCCGGGGAGCGGCTCGGGGGCCGCCTCGTCCACCCGGGCGCCCTCGACCCAGAGCGCCGCCCCGGGTCCTGTGGTGCCCGCGCCGATGCGCACCCGGCCGCGCCCCTTGATGAGCGCCCCGGGGTCGCCGTCGGAGAGCCGGCCGACCTGCTCGACGGTCCCGAGCACACCGATCGCGGCGTAGTTCCCGTCGACCCGCGGAACAAGCAGCAACTCGGGCTTGCTGCCCTCGGTGAGCTGCACGGCCTGCGCGGCCTCGACCGCGGCCCGCACCTCGGCGTCCGTCAGGTCGAGCGGCACCACCATTCCGGGCAGCACGACCTCGTCGTCGAGAGGCAGCACCGGCAGGGTGAGCGGTGTGAAGGTCTGGGACTCAGCAGCCATGATCTCCCCTTAGGCAGTGAAGTTGAGCTATGTGGACTCAATGCACGGGGCCGCCGAGATGTTCCCGCCCCTCTGTTCGCCCACAGCGATCACCCTTCGGCGCCCGGCCCTCCCCTCCCGTACAGGGGCGTCCCGCGCACGGGAACCGGAGGAGCGGGGGCCGGCGACAGAGCCGGTGTGAGATGGAGCGGGCCCCAGCGGGGCAGACCCAGGACGGGACGGTCCGGAGCACGACGACGCGTCGCCGCCGCGCGCCGTGGCGGCCCGGCGGGACGCCGACGCGCTCGCCGCGCTGTACGACCGGCACGCGGGCCCGCCGTGAGCCGCGCCGCGCCGGCCCGGCTCGCCCCGGACACGCACCCGCCGGGAGGCACGGCATGACCGGCTGGCATGTGGCCGAACGGCTCGCCGAGCGGTACGCGGAGGGTTCGGCCGCCGAGGCCCGGTCGGTGGAGAAGCACGTCGAGGGCTGCGGCGGCTGCGCCGCCCGGGTGTCCGCCGGGGCACGGGGGTGCGCGGCGGGCCCCGTGCTCGCCGACGTCCGCGCGGCGGCGCCGGCCGAGGCCGCCCTCGCCGAATCCGCGGGGCGGGTCCCGGCCCGGGCCCCGGCCCGTCCGTCGCCGGTCCCCGGCCCGCTGGTCCGCCTCCTGCGGGCGGCCGGCCCCGCGCTCCGCGGATCCTGGCTGAGCGCGCCGGTCCGGGCCGTCGGGGGCGCGCCGTTCCTGGCGTACGGCATCGGCCACGAGGCCGCCGGGCCGCTGCCGCTCGCGCTCTCCCCCGCGCTGCCGCCGACGGGGGCGGCGCTCTCGTACGGCCGGCACGCCGACCCGATGCGCGAGATCGCCGCGTCCGGCCGGGCAGGGCTCCCGGGCCCGGTCCGGGACCTCGTCGGCGCCCTCCGTCGCCGCCGGTCCGGCGGAGGACGCGGCGTTCGCCGCGGCCCTGGACCGCCTCCGGAGCATGGACCGGGAGGAGCGCGTGCGCCGGCTCTCCGAGTACTTCGCCACCACGGCGTCCCGCGACACGGCGAAGGTCCCCGCGCTCTGACCGCGCCCGACCGCCCCGCCCGCTCCGGCGCGGGCCCGGCGCGGGCGGGACCGGGCCAGGCCGGGAGGACGCGTACCGGGCGAAGGTCGGCCAAAACCGCTTGCTCCACCCGGCTTCGGACCCCAGCATGACGACCACCGCCCCGCCGACCCCGGAGGTCACATGTCCCTCAGCGCTCCCGTCACCCTGGACCGCCGCCACGGACCGTACGGCGAGGTCGTCCTGCGCCGCCGGGGCGAGCACCACGAGATCATCGCCAACGGGTGCTTCCTGATGGACACCTCCGACGGGCGCTCGGAGCGGCTGCTCGTCGACATGGCGTACGAGGAGCTGCGGGCGGCCGGCCGGCGGGAGTCCTCCCTGCTCGTCGGAGGGCTCGGCGTCGGCTTCTCGCTGGCGCACGCCGCCGCCAATCCGCATTGGCGACATATCGCCGTGGTGGAGCGAGAACAGGCCATCATCGACTGGCATCTCTCCGGTCCGCTCGGCCGGTTCTCGGCCCCCGCGCTCGCCGATCCGAGAAGCGTGATCCTGCGCACGGACCTGCTGACCCATCTGCGGGAGACGGACGCCCGCTATGACGCGCTCTGTCTCGATATCGACAACGGCCCCGACTGGACCGTCACCGACGACAACGAGACCCTCTACGCCCCGGCCGGACTCGACCTGTGCCGACGGGGGTTGACGCCGGGCGGAGTGCTCGCCGTATGGTCCGCACAGCCCTCCCCCGCTTTCGAAGAAACCTTGCGGAATGCCGGGTTCACCGGGGTAAGAACCAAAGAGATCCAGGTTGCCCGAGGCGTACCCGACGTGGTCCACCTCGCCGTCCGGCCTGCGTAGCCCGGAGCCTCCAACTGCCTTTACGCTGCTGAGCTACACACAGACCACTGATCTACCTAGCGCGCATCAACGCAGATAGCGCTTACAGGGGCGGGCGATGGAACAGACACACACCACCCACAACGGCGTGGCGGCCACGCCCGGCGCCCAGCGCAGAGTGCTGGTCGTCGAGGACGACGCGACCATCGTGGACGCCATCGCCGCCCGGCTGCGGGCCGAGGGCTTTCTGGTGCAGACGGCCGTCGACGGTCCCGCCGCCGTCGACGCGGCCGAGGCGTGGCAGCCCGATCTGATGGTCCTCGACGTGATGCTGCCGGGCTTCGACGGGCTGGAGGTCTGCCGCCGGGTGCAGGCCCAGCGCCCGGTCCCGGTGCTGATGCTCACCGCACGGGACGACGAGACCGACATGCTGGTCGGGCTCGGCGTCGGCGCCGACGACTACATGACCAAGCCGTTCTCCATGCGGGAGCTGGCCGCCCGGGTCCATGTGCTGCTGCGCCGGGTCGAACGGGCCGCGCTCGCCGCCGTCACCCCCCGCAACGGCATCCTGCGCCTGGGCGAGCTGGAGATCGACCACGCCCAGCGCCGGGTCCGGGTCCGGGGCGAGGACGTCCATCTGACCCCCACCGAGTTCGATCTGCTCGTCTGCCTCGCCAACACCCCGCGCGCGGTCCTCTCCCGGGAGCAGCTGCTCGCCGAGGTCTGGGACTGGGCGGACGCCTCCGGCACCCGGACCGTCGACAGCCACATCAAGGCGCTGCGCCGGAAGATCGGGGCCGAGCGGATCCGCACCGTGCACGGCGTCGGCTACGCGCTGGAGACGCCGGCCCCATGAGGCGGTGCCAGGAGCAGCAGCGGCGCAGGGCCGTCTCCTTCCCGATCAAGTCCAAGCTCGGCGCGCTGGTCGTCGTCTCCGTCTTCATCACGACCGGACTGCTGCTCGTGGCCCTGCGCACCTCCACCGAGCTGCGCTTCATCACGGTCTTCTCGATGATCGCCACCCTGTTGATCACCCAGTTCGTGGCGCACGGCCTGACCGCGCCGCTGGACGAGATGAACAGGGTGGCCAAGGGGATATCGCACGGCGACTTCACCCGCCGGGTGCGCGGCGCGGACCGCTGGGACGAGCTGGGCGACCTGGCCTCCACCATCAATCTGATGGCGGACGACCTGGAGGCGGTGGACCGGCACCGCAAGGAGCTGGTGGCCAATGTCTCCCACGAGCTGCGCACCCCGATCGCCGCGCTCCGGGCCGTCCTGGAGAACGTGGTCGACGGGGTCTCCGCCGCCGACCCCGAGACCATGCGCACCGCGCTCAAGCAGACCGAGCGGCTGGGCCGGCTGGTGGAGACCCTGCTCGACCTCTCCCGGCTGGACAACGGCGTGGTGCCGCTGCGGGCCCGCCGCTTCGAGGTGTGGCCGTATCTCTCGGGGGTGCTGAAGGAGGCCAATCTGGCCGCCGCCCAGCGCGGGCTGGCCTCCGGCTCCGGCCACCACACCCGTACGGACGTCCATCTGCACCTGGACGTCTCGCCGCCCGAGCTGACCGCGCACGCGGACGCGGAGCGGCTGCACCAGGTCGTCGCCAATCTGATCGACAACGCGGTGAAGCACTCCCCGCCGCACGGGCGGGTGACGGTACGGGCCCGGCGCGGGAGCCGGCCGGAGTCGCTGGAGCTGGAGGTGCAGGACGAGGGGCCCGGCATTCCCGAGCAGGAGCGGCACCAGGTCTTCGAGCGGTTCAACCGGGGCGCCGTGAGCGCTCCGCACGGCAAGGGCAGCGACGGCGGCACCGGGCTGGGGCTGGCCATCGCCCGCTGGGCCGTGGATCTCCACGGCGGGCGCATAGGGGTGGCCGAATCGGCGAGGGGCTGCCGGATCCTGGTCACTCTCCCCGGGATCCCCCCGGCGCGAGGTTGACGTAGGGTTCGATACGGAAGCGACCCTTCTGCCGACACATGATCAGGTCGGTCCCCCCGCCGGGGCGCGGACCTGGTGGATTCGTCGCCGCGTGGCACTCATACCAGCGGCGAGGGCAAACCGTGCTTATTTCCCGCCATACCCAGCCCCGAAACCCGCCTTTCGGTGTGACTTGCGCGACTGTAGCCCGCCCGGCCTGCACCTCTCGGCCGTGGAGGCGTAGCCTTGATTCCCGCTGTCCATCACCTTGTGAAGCGGAAGAGGGCGGTTGCCGCCGTGTCGTCTCAGTCCCCCAGTAACTCCAGCACTCC
The DNA here is from genome assembly GCF_043080985.1 of Streptomyces sp. NPDC014894. NCBI lineage: Bacteria > Bacillati > Actinomycetota > Actinomycetes > Kitasatosporales > Streptomycetaceae > Streptomyces > Streptomyces sp. NPDC014894. The sequence goes on along the minus strand of NZ_JBIBWD010000001.1, from coordinate 44,679 downwards.
GACCGACCAAAGCGCGCAGGGCATTGATCCTGCCGCCGCGTTCGGGCCCAATGAGTGGCTCGTCGACGAGATCTACCAGCAGTACCTCCAGGATCCGAATTCGGTCGACCGAGCCTGGTGGGACTTCTTCGCCGACTACAAGCCCGGCGCCAAGAACACCGCCGCGTCCGGAGCGGAGCCCGCCGAGGGCTCTCCCGCCGCGGCCCCGGCCGCCGCGGTGACCCCGCCGGCCACGCCCGCCCCCCGGGCGGCGACCAACGGAGCCGGCCCCGCGGCTCCGCAGGCCGCCCCCGTGAAGCCCGCCGAGGCCCCGGCCGCTCCTGCCGCGCCCGCGCCGCAGGCCGCCGCCCCGGCCAAGGCGGCCCCGGCCGCGAGCCCCGCGCCCGCCGCGGCCGCGCCGAAGCCCGCGAGCGCCGCCCCGAAGGCCGCGCCCAAGGCCGCTCCGGCCGAGGGCGACGCGCCCGCCGGCCCCGAGCTGGTCACCCTGCGCGGTCCGGCCGCCGCCGTGGCGAAGAACATGAACGCCTCGCTGGAGGTGCCCACGGCCACCTCCGTGCGCGCCGTCCCGGTGAAGCTGCTGTTCGACAACCGCATCGTCATCAACAACCACCTCAAGCGCGCCCGGGGCGGGAAGGTCTCCTTCACCCACCTCATCGGCTACGCGATGGTGCAGGCCCTCAAGGCCATGCCGGCGATGAACCACTCCTTCGCGGTGAAGGACGGCAAGCCGACCCTGGTGAAGCCGGAGCACGTCAACTTCGGTCTCGCCATCGACCTGGTCAAGCCCAACGGCGACCGCCAGCTCGTCGTCGCGGCGATCAAGAAGGCCGAGACGCTCAACTTCTTCGAGTTCTGGCAGGCGTACGAGGACATCGTCCGCCGCGCCCGGGGCAACAAGCTGACGATGGACGACTTCACCGGAGTCACCGTCTCGCTGACCAACCCCGGCGGCCTCGGCACCGTCCACTCCGTGCCGCGGCTGATGCCCGGCCAGTCGGTGATCATGGGCGTCGGCTCGATGGACTACCCGGCCGAGTTCCAGGGCACCTCCCAGGACACCCTGAACAAGCTGGGCATCGCCAAGGTCATGACGCTGACCTCGACCTACGACCACCGGGTGGTCCAGGGCGCGGCCTCCGGCGAGTTCCTGCGGGTCGTGGCGAACTTCCTCCTCGGCGAGGAGGGCTTCTACGACGACATCTTCGAGGCGCTGCGCATCCCCTACGAGCCGGTCCGCTGGCTCAAGGACATCGACGCCTCGCACGACGACGACGTCACCAAGGCCGCCCGGGTCTTCGAGCTGATCCACTCCTACCGGGTCCGCGGCCATGTCATGGCCGACACCGACCCGCTGGAGTACCGCCAGCGCAAGCACCCCGACCTGGACATCACCGAGCACGGGCTCACCCTCTGGGACCTGGAGCGCGAGTTCGCCGTCGGCGGCTTCGCCGGCAAGTCCCTGATGAAGCTCCGCGATGTGCTCGGCGTGCTGCGCGACTCGTACTGCCGCACCACCGGCATCGAGTTCATGCACATCCAGGACCCCAAGCAGCGCAAGTGGATCCAGGACCGGGTGGAGCGCCCGCACTCCAAGCCGGAGCGCGAGGAGCAGCTGCGGATCCTGCGCCGGCTGAACGCGGCCGAGGCGTTCGAGACCTTCCTGCAGACGAAGTACGTCGGCCAGAAGCGGTTCTCGCTGGAGGGCGGCGAGTCCGTCATCCCGCTGCTCGACGCGGTCATCGACTCGGCCGCCGAGTCGCGCCTCGACGAGGTCGTCATCGGCATGGCCCACCGCGGCCGGCTGAATGTCCTCGCCAACATCGTGGGCAAGTCGTACGCGCAGATCTTCCGCGAGTTCGAGGGCAACCTCGACCCGAAGTCGATGCACGGCTCCGGCGACGTCAAGTACCACCTGGGCGCCGAGGGCACCTTCACCGGTCTGGACGGCGAGCAGATCAAGGTCTCGCTGGTCGCCAACCCCTCCCACCTGGAGGCGGTCGACCCGGTGCTGGAGGGCGTCGCCCGCGCCAAGCAGGACGTGATCAACAAGGGCGGCACGGACTTCACCGTCCTGCCGGTCGCCCTCCACGGCGACGCGGCCTTCGCGGGCCAGGGCGTGGTCGCGGAGACGCTGAACATGTCCCAGCTGCGGGGCTACCGCACCGGCGGCACCGTCCACGTCGTGATCAACAACCAGGTCGGCTTCACCGCCGCCCCGGAGTCGTCGCGCTCCTCCATGTACGCCACCGATGTGGCCCGCATGATCGAGGCGCCGATCTTCCATGTGAACGGCGACGACCCCGAGGCCTGTGTCCGGGTGGCGCGGCTGGCCTTCGAGTTCCGCCAGACGTTCAACAAGGACGTCGTGATCGACCTCATCTGCTACCGCCGCCGCGGTCACAACGAGGGCGACAACCCGCAGTTCACCAACCCGCAGATGGTCGCGCTGATCGACAAGAAGCGCTCGGTGCGCAAGCTCTACACCGAGTCCCTGATCGGCCGCGGCGACATCACGCTGGAAGAGGCGGAGCAGGCGCTCCAGGACTTCCAGGGCCAGCTGGAGAAGGTCTTCGCGGAGGTCCGCGAGGCCACCAGCCACCCGGCCCCGACGCTGGTCCCGGACGCCCAGGCCGAGTTCCCGGTCGCCGTGACCACCGCGATCTCCCAGGAGGTCGTGAAGCGGATCGCCGAGTCCCAGGTCAACATCCCCGACAATGTCACCGTGCACCCGAGGCTGATGCCGCAGATGCAGCGGCGCGCCTCCTCGGTGGAGGACGGGACGATCGACTGGGGCATGGGCGAGACGCTCGCCATCGGCTCGCTGCTGATGGAGGGCACCCCGGTCCGGCTCTCCGGCCAGGACACCCGCCGCGGCACCTTCGGCCAGCGCCACGCGGTCCTGGTCGACCAGGAGACCAACGAGGACTACACCCCGCTGCTCTACCTGACCGAGGAGCAGGCCCGTTACAACGTGTACGACTCGCTGCTGAGCGAGTACGCCGCGATGGGCTTCGAGTACGGCTACTCGCTGGCCCGCCCGGACGCGCTGGTCATGTGGGAGGCGCAGTTCGGCGACTTCGTCAACGGCGCGCAGACCGTGGTGGACGAGTTCATCTCCTCCGCCGAGCAGAAGTGGGGCCAGACGTCCGGCGTCACCCTGCTGCTGCCGCACGGCTACGAGGGCCAGGGCCCGGACCACAGCTCCGCCCGCCCCGAGCGCTTCCTCCAGATGTGCGCGCAGAACAACATGACGGTCGCCATGCCGACGCTGCCGTCGAACTACTTCCACCTGCTGCGCTGGCAGGTCCACAACCCGCACCACAAGCCGCTGATCGTCTTCACCCCGAAGTCGATGCTGCGTCTGAAGGCCGCGGCGTCGAAGGCGGAGGAGTTCCTCACCGGCGGCTTCCGTCCGGTGATCGGGGACGCCTCGGTGGACCCGGCGGCCGTGCGCAAGGTCGTCTTCACCTCCGGCAAGGTCTACTACGACCTGGACGCCGAGCGGGTCAAGCGCGGGGTGACGGACACCGCGATCATCCGGCTGGAGCGTCTGTACCCGCTGCCGGGTGCGGAGCTTCAGGCCGAGATCGCCAAGTTCCCGAACGCCGAGAAGTACCTGTGGGCGCAGGAGGAGCCGGCGAACCAGGGCGCGTGGCCGTTCATCGCGCTCAATCTGATCGACCACCTGGACCTGGCCGTCGGCGCGGACATCCCGCACGGCGAGCGGCTGCGGCGGATCTCCCGCCCGCACGGCTCGTCCCCGGCGGTGGGCTCGGCCAAGCGGCACCAGGCGGAGCAGCAGCAGCTGGTCAATGAGGTGTTCGACGCCTGACGCACCCGCGTCGCGACGACGAGGGGCCGGTACCGCCAGGTACCGGCCCCTCGGGCGTTCCCGGGGCCGAAGGGCCCGGGGCGCGGGGGCCTCAGCGCGGCCGGGTCAGCCGGTCGATTTCCTGGCGGATGAGGTCGCCGGAGGCCGGGCGGGCCTCGGTGAGCAGGGCGAGCACCGCCCGGTGCTCCTCCAGGGCCCGCTCGGGACCCGCCGTGCGCTCCAGCCGGCCCGCCCGGGCCCACTGGGCGGTGACCGCCCCCTCCAGCAGGCCCTCGGGACCTCGCGCGGCGTGCTCGCAGTGGGCGACGGCCGCCCGCAGCGGGCCGTCCGACCCGGTGCGGCGGGCGAGCAGCGCGGCCGCCAGCGCCCGGTACCACCAGGCGTATCCGGCCAGCTCGGGGTCGTCGGCCGCCCGGGCGGCGGCCCCCAGCGCCCAGTCCGCCTCGTGCAGATCGGCGGTCCGGCCGGCGGCCCGGAACCGTTCGATGTACGCCTGTCCCAGCAGCGCCCGGCGGCGCGGCAGCTCGGGGTCGCGGGCGGCGGTCTCCTCGATCGCGGCGCGCAGCACCCGTACCGCCGTGTGGACGTCGGCCGGGGCGTCCTTGTCCACGCCGCGTTCGGTCAGCTGGCGGCCGAGCGCGGTGAGGACCTCCGTACGCGCCGGATCGGTGCGGGGCAGCAGCGGGAGGGCCTGGGTCCAGGCGGCGACGGCCGAGTCGCGGTGGGACCAGCTGCCGGTGGCGGTGTAGCGCTGCTCCAGCAGTCCGGCCATCCGCAGCAGGATGCGGGCCTGGGCGTTCTCGTCCCGGTCGGCCTGGCGGCGGGCCTGGTCCAGGGCCTGGAGTATCCGCAGCCGGGTGTCGTCGTCGGGGCGTTCGTCGGCGTACTCGATGGCGTCGGCGTAGTCCAGCCAGGCGCGGCCGAGTTCGCTCGGGTCGACGGCGTCCCAGTCGATGCCGTCCATGCCGCTGTAGAGATCGTCCCCGGCCCGTTCGGCGTACGCGCGCGCGGCGGCGGGGTCCGGTACGCCGGGGTCGACGGGGCCCTCGCCCCGGTGGTGGCGGGCCAGGTCCAGCAGGAGCGCGCCCCGGGTGAGCAGGGCGGACTCATGGCGTTCGCCGGTGCGCAGCTCGGCGAGGGCCTCCGGCAGGCTGTCGTCCAGGAGGAGCTGTACGGCGCCGACGGCGGTGTTCATGGTCCGGGTGAACCACTCCCCCGGCTCGGCCGGGCCGCGCAGTCCGTAGGGCGCGCCGAGCACCGCGAGCCGTCGCAGCACGCGGATCCGGGCGGCGGCGGCCGTCTCGCGGGGGGCGGCGGGGCCGCCGGGCGGGGCGTCGGTCAGCTCGGCGAGCGCGGCGTCGGCGGCGGCCAGCAGCACGGCGGCGACCGGTTCCGGTTCCTCGCCCGCCTGCATCCAGGCCCATTCGGGGACCAGTTTGGGGCTGAGCCGTCCGGCGGCGACGTCCTCCGCCATCGCCTCCAGGACCCGGGCGAGGGTCAGATGGGCCCGGGGCGGTCCGCCGGAGATCGCGTTCTGCGCCGCGTCGAGGGCCTCGGGCAGATCCTCCGGCAGCGGGCGGACGAGCCAGCGGCGCAGCAGGGCGTCGGCGAGTTCGTCGTAGAGCGCGGCCCGTTCGGTGGTGCGCCGCTCGGCCTGGGTCGCGGTGCCGAGGAGTCCGATCGCGGCGTCCAGATCGCGTACGGTGCCGTGCTCGCCGTAGTGGTCCAGGCAGGCGCGGGCGCGGGCGGCGAGTCCGGCGGGGCCCTCCCGGAGCAGCGGGCCGGGGGGCGCGGCGGGGCGGCTCGCTCCGAGGCGGCGCAGGACCTGGGCGGAGACCTGGGCGAAGGGCCAGAGTCTGCGGCACTCCGGTCCGGCGGGGAGGGCGGGGCGCGGGTCGACGGATCCGGTGAGGAAGGCGGCGGCCATGGCGGGGAAGTTGCGGACGGTGTGGCCGTAGCGGGCCTCGACGTACTCCGAGCTGTGTTTGAGGACCAGGGCGGCGCTGCCCGCGCCGAGCCGGTCGAGGAGTTCCTCGCGGACGCCGTCGAGGAAGACGTAGGACGGGTCGTCGTCCGGGTCGCCGCCGGGGCCCGCGCTGCCGTCGCCGGGGAGGAGTTCGGTGTCGTCGCGTCTCAGCAGCCCGCTGAGCAGCACTTCGGCCAGGACGTCGGGGCCGGTGCGGACGAGCATGGCGCGCTGGACGAGCTGCATGACGGGCAGGGTCAGCGGGACGGCGGAGAGATAGACGGCGAGCTGGGCGGCGGCGGGGGAGGCCGTTCTCCGGAAGAGGCGGACGCGGTCGGCGGGGGCGACCCGCCGGGTGTGGCGGGCGCGGGCGGTGGCGGGCCGGTGGCGGCGCAGGACGACGGCCGCCGCCGCGCCCAGGGTCTGGCCGGTCGCGCCCGCGATGAGCCGGGTCCACGATTCGAAGGAGGCGCGGCGCAGGGCGATCACGGGCACGGGCAGGCCCCGGGGGGACGCGGTGCCCTCGCGGGGGGTGAACTCCAGCCGTCCGGCCGGGCCCTCGCGCCGCCGCAGCTCTCCGGGGCGGGCGGGCAGATGGGTGCGGCCCCACATCCGCTGGGGCAGCGGCTGCACGACGGCGACGGGCGCGGTCGAGGCCCAGGTGTGGAGGAGGCGCTGCATCCGGCCGCTGCGCCACATCGGGCCCGCGCAGTCGCTGAGGACGAGGGTGAGCTGACGGCCGGTGGGGTCGCCGAGCTGGGCGGGGGGCGGGGCGTCGGGGCGGATGCGGTGGACGGCGATCTCGCGGAAGGCTCCGGCGCGCTCGCAGATCTGGCGCAGCTCTTCGAGGGCGCCGCTCCACACCGCGTTGGAGCTGGACTCGTCCATGACGAGGGCGAGCCGGGCCTCGCGGCGGCGGACGGTGGCGAGGACGGGGACGACGAGTCCGGTGTCGGCGGCGTGGTCGGCGGTGGCGCTCTCGTCGAGTTCGCGGCGGACCGGGCGCATGGGAGGGCGGTAGCGCTGGAGGGGCCGCAGCGAGCGTTCGAGCGCGGGCGCGTCGGGGAGTGCGGCGGGGGCCGGTACGGGGACTCTGCGCCGGGTCGCGTCGGAGCGCAGGCCCTGCGAGGCGGCCGACCGGGCGGGGGCGTAGAGGCCGACCGGCGGGCGGGGCGCGGGCGGCGCCGGGAACGCGGACTGCGCGCCCGGTTCAGGCCCCGCGGCGGCCGCCCGCTCCCCCTCCGCCGCCGTCTCTTCCGGCCCGCCGGCCGCCGCGACCCCGCCGACCGCCGCCGGCACATACCGCGCCAGCCACAACGCGTCCGCCACCCCCTCCGCCGTCGGCCCCAACTCCGCCTCCCGCAGCCTCCTCACCAGCACCACCAGGGGCGTTTCCCGCGGCGCGGGGTGCGCACCACGGGCCTCGGGAGGGGCTGCGGAGCCGCCGGGACGCGGTCCGGGGCGCCGGGAGGCGGCCGGGTCCGGGGCGCCGGGGGGCGGGAGTGGATCTCTGGCGGGAGGCGGGGCGGGAGTGGCGGGAGGCGGGGCGGGGGTGGCCGAGGGGGTGTCGGCGGGGCGGGCGGGGTCGGCGGGCGGGGGCATGGGTTACCGCCGACGGTGGTCGAGGGGGCGCATGAGGAGGCCGGCGATCTCTTCGCGGCGGGTCGGGTCGGTGCGCACGGTGTGCTGGGTGAGGTAGATCGCGTTGAGGAGCTGATCGGTGGGTCTCAGCTCCCCGTCCCCGTCCTCGCTGGTGAAGCGGCCGATCAGATCGAGATTGCCCTCGTCCGCCCCGGCCCCGAAATGCGCCTGCACCATCGCGGCGAGCCGTTCGTCGCGCGGCGGATCGAGGTGGAGATGGATGCAGCGGCGCAGCAGCGGGGCGGGGAAGTCGCGTTCGCCGTTGCTGGTCATCACCACGAAGGGGAAGGCGTGGCAGCGCACCCGCCCGTCGCGGACCGGGACCCGGCGGCCGTCGTGGGTGAGGACGCGCACCTCGCCCTGGCCGGGCCGGTCGGCGGCCCGCTCCAGCTCGGGGAGGGCGAATTCGCCCTCCTCCACCACATTGAGCAGGTCGTTCGGCAGATCGATGTCGCTCTTGTCGAGTTCGTCGATGAGCAGGACCCGGGGCCGCCGGGTGGGCAGCAGCGCGGTGCCCAGCGGGCCGAGCCGGATGTAGCGCCCGATGTCGTCGGGCTCGCGGCGCTCGCGCTCGGCGAGCTGGGCGTCCTGGAGGCGGCCGATCGCGTCGTACGTGTAGAGCCCGTCCTTCAGCTCGGTGCGGCTGACGACGGGCCACTGGAGGACGCGGCCGAGGCCCAGTTCGTAGGAGACCGAGTGCGCGAGGGTGGATTTGCCGGAGCCGGGCTCCCCGGTGACGAGGAGGGGGCGGCGGAGGTAGAGGGCCGCGTTGACGAGGTCGAGCGCGCGGGCGTCCTGGGCTGGCGGCGCGCCGACCCGGGAGCCGAGCCGGCGGGTGGAGGAGGCGTCGATGGGGGGTACGGGGTCGGGGAGCGGCTCTCCGGAGAAGGCCCGCCAGGGCGGGGGCGGCGGCAGGGTGTCGATCCGGTCGGGGTCCGGCTCTCCGACGCCTCGGTAGATCAGCCAGTCGTCCATCGCTCGCTCCTCGTTGACGGCCGGTGGACCGGTGGACCGGTGGCGGGCAACGCCGGATATGTACCCACCACGCCGTCCTCCCATGGCCCGCTGCGGCGATCTCTCGTACGTCTCTCCATAAGGAATGTCTCCCTCCTCATGAGGAGGGCGGCGGGCCGCCCGGGGCTCCCCCGGCGGCCTCACGGCGAGTCGAGGGGCCCGTCCTCGTCGGCGGGGAGCGGGCGGCCGGGATCGTCGTAGAGCAGGGCGACCGCCTCCGCCCAGTGCCCGCCGTTCCGCGATCCGCTGATGTCGTCCCTGATCCGGCGGAGCCGTTCGGGCAGCTCCATGACGCCCGCGGCCTGGGCGAGGAGGAGGGCCGCGCCGTCGTGGAGCCGTTCGCAGAAGTCGGTGCAGCCGTGGTCGGGGTGGCCGTCGGTGTGCCAGAGGGCGACCCCGTAGCCGGTCTCCAGGGCCATGCCGATGGCCCGGCGTCCGACGCCGCTGCCCGCCGGTCTGCACAGCACGGGCACGGCGGAGGGCTCCGTCTCCTCGAAGTGGCGGACCCGGGGGACCTGTAGATGCGGGGGCGTGCGCAGGGCGACGGGCGCGCCCGCGCGCTCCATCGCACGCCAGCGGCGCACCCAGACACCGTCCGGTTCACCTCGTCTGGCGATGTCGCGCAGGACCACCGTCCGCCGTACCCCCACATACGCCGGATGGTGCAGCCGGGCCATCTCGGTGAGCTGCCAGCGGTGTACGGCGGTGTCGAAGTGGTCGGCGGGGAGGGCGACCTCCAGCGGGGCGGGCGCGCCGGGCGCGTCGACGAGCGCGAAGACCTCGGCGAGCGGCTCGCGCAGCCTCCGGACGAGCTGTTCGGGCGGGACGCCGTCGCCGGTCTGCTCCTCGTGGAGGGGTTCGTCGACGCCGTGGCCGTCGTCGACGCGGATGCGCCAGTAGAGGCGGGGCGCGGCGGCGGAGATGACGCGTTCCAGCTCCACGACGACGACGGCCGAGCCGTCGCCGGGCCGGGGGTAGCGGACGACGATCCGGGACGGCCCGTCGGCGGTCCGCGGGCGGCCGAGGCCGGGCGGCAGGGTGGCCTCGGTGACGACGGTGTGCACGATGCGCGGCACGTCCTGGAGCCGCCGGGCCACCCAGTCGGCGAGCGCGGCGGGGTCGCCGCCCCGGCCGCGCTCGTACTCCACGACGAGCTGGAGGTAGTGCAGCGCGGCGATGGCGGCGGCGGGGCGGCCGGCCTCGTACAGCAGTCCGTGGCCGTCGCGCCAGGCGTACGGGAGCAGTTGGCCGGGGGGCGCGGCGACACCGCCCCGGGCCTTTCTGGCGAGGGCGGCGACCGGCCGGATGCCCTCGGGCGGGGGGACGGCGGCCAGCAGGGCGAGCGCGTCACGGCGGTCGCGGGGGCCCCACTCGTCGCCGCCGGTGTGGACGCCCGCGCCGGGGAGCCGGCGCTGGCGCTCGATCCAGTTGTGTCCGGTGATCTTCGGGGAGAGGCCGTGCCAGCGGTCGTGGGCGGCCATCAGCGGCTGGTAGACGGGGCCGAACCGGCGCAGCGCGGTGGTGGCGATGGCCATGCCGCCGTCGCGTCCGGCGCGCCGGGACTTGAGGACGCCGACGACCGCGCCGGTGTGGACGTCGAGTACGGGGGAGCCCGAGCCGCCCCGGGGGAATTCGGCCTCGGGCCGGAACCGCAGTCCGTAGTCGTCGTCGAAGCCGTTGATCAGGGCGGCGGCCTTCCAGCGGACCGCGCGCCGGCCCTCCTCGGGCCGGTAGCCCTGGACGATCCCGCGCCCGCCGGGGTGGTCGGTGCGGTCGGTGATCCAGACGCACTCGTGCTCGACGCCGTCCTCCAGGACCCGGACGAGGGCGAGGTCCTGTTCGACGGGGACCCGCTGCTCGGGGCGCGGCTCCCCGTCGAGGAGCCAGCAGTCGAGCCGGGCGGCGAGGGGTTCGCCGCCGTTGACCTCGCCGCCGGTGACGCGGAAGACGCGGGACCGGTCGGTCCGCAGATGCGGTGCGAGGACATGGGCGCAGGTGAGGATCCAGCCGGGGGCGACGAAGAAGCCCGTGCCCCAGGGGGCGGGCTCGTCGGCGCGCGGGGAGTGGAAGTGGACGGTGGCGGCGCGGGTGAGGGCGTCGATGACGGGATCGGCGTCGGTCATGGCGCGGGGGGTGCGGGAGGGACGGGGGGCACGGCGGGCGGCACGGCCGGAGGCACGGAGGACGGGCTCGCGGGCGGGCCGGCCGGGGCGGGAGGCGGGGAGGCCGGGGCCGAGGGCGGGGAGGCGGGGGCGGGAGGGGCAGGGGGCGGTACGGCCGGCGGCGCGGGGAACGGGCCGTGCAGCGCGCACACCGGCTGGTCGCCGAGCCGCCAGACCAGGGTGACCTGCACGGACGCCTTGGCCTCCCCCGCCGCGAGCACCGCGAGGGCCGCGCCGGACTTCATGGTCAGCTCGACCCCGAAGGAGACGCTGGCCTCGTCGGGCCGGGCGGCCGCCGCGGCCGCCAGCACGGACGCCCCCACGCCGCCTATCAGCTCCTCCAGCTGCCGGACCCGGGCGGCGGCCCGGTCGGCGAAGCCCACGTCCTCGTCGTCCTCGCCGTATCCCCCGCCGGGCGAGGAGAGCCGGGCGTGCACCACCGCGCCCCCGGGAAGCTCGATGCGCCGTACGCGTCCGTCCACGGCATCCCCCGTTCTCGACGCTGACTACCCAGTACGTACCGCACCCGGGCGCTCTCTGAACGGCGTGGGGCGGCCCGGTCCGGTCCGGCCGCCCGGCGGGGCCCGAAGTCGCCGTAGTCTGATGCCGTAGTCCCCCATCCGTCCCAGGAGCATGTCTTGTACTTCACCGATCGCGGCATCGAGGAGCTGGAGAAGCGGCGTGGCGAGGAGGAGGTCACCCTTGAGTGGCTCGCCGAGCAGCTGCGTACGTTCGTCGATCTGAACCCCGACTTCGAGGTCCCGATCGAGCGGCTGGCCACCTGGCTCGCCCGGCTGGACGACGAGGACGACGACGAGGACTGAGCGCGCCCCTGACCCGTACCCGGGTACGGACCCGGGTACGGGTCAGACGGCGGGCGGCGCGGGCCGGGACCAGGGCAGGGCGCGCAGCGCCACCGCCCCGTTCACGATCAGCACCGCCCCGGCGGCGATCCAGCCCGGGCTGCGCCGTCCCAGCCCGTAGAGGACGATCGGCGCCCCCGCCAGGAGCTGCGCCGCGCCCAGCGTCCTGGCCCGGTCGCGCTCCCGGCCGCCGTCCCGCAGCCAGTGGTCCAGCCCCTCCTCGACGGCCTGGAACTCCGCCCGTACGGCGTCGCGCCAGCCGGCCCACTCGACCGTCTCCGCGCCCAGCGCCCGGGCCGTGGCCCGGAGCCGGCCGCCCGGTTCGCCGGGGAGGAGGCCCGGGGGCAGCCGGAGCCCGGTCCTGGTGAGGACGGCGACCAGGCCCAGCAGCCGGGCCCGGGCGTCCGACTCGGTGTCGGGCAGGGTGAGCGGATCGAGGGACTGCACATCGAGGACGGGGTCGAGCCCCAGCCGGGCGGCGAAGGTGTGCATCGCCTCGTCCTCGCCGGCCGGGGTGCCGTCCGTCAGCCATACGTAGGCGACGGGCCGGCGAAACCCTGAGGCGAGGGTGAATCCGGCGCGGTCGGCGTCCCACCAGAGCGCCAGCGCGGGCCGGTTGGTCGCGACCGCCACGGCCGACGCCCATCCGGCGAGCACCCGGTCGACCGGCTCCCCGGCCTCCCGCCAGGGCTTCCCCTCGGGCACGAGCACGCTCCAGTCGTCCCCCGCCGGGGCGAGGAGCTGCCGCTCGCGCAGGAGATGAGCCGCGGGCCGTACGGAGGAGGGGTCGGCCCGGCAGAGCAGCAGCGCGCCCACGGGTGTCGCGTTCATGGAGTTCACGCTAGGGCAGTTTGCCCTTCTATGACGCCTTATGGGGGGCAACCGCGAGCCGATCCGCCCTTGACAACCCTCTTTCGCGATATATCGTATCTACCAGAAGACGCGATATGTTGCGTCGCCAATCCGTCCGGTTCGGCTGGGAGGACAGCGTGATGGCAGAGTCGACGTGGGAGGTCTCCGAGCCTCGAAGGCTCGCCTTCGACCAACCGGTGACGGAGCTGCGTGTGCAGATCGTCAATGGAACGGTCAACGTCGTGGGGACCGACGAAGGTTCCGCCCGGCTGGAGATCTCCCGGATCGAGGGACCGCCGCTGACCGTCACCCACGACGGGGCCTCGCTCACGATCGGCTACCCGGACCTGCCCGGCAAGAGCTGGATGAAGTGGCTCGACCGCAAGGGCTCCGGCCGCAGGGTCACGGTCTCCCTCGCCGTCCCCTCGCACGCCTCGGTCGAGGTCGGGGTGGTGGGCGCGGCGGCGATGATCTCCGGCATCCGGGGGCGGACCTCCGTCCACGGCGTCTCCGGCGACACCACGCTGATGCGGCTGTCGGGCGATGTCGCCGCGGAGACCGTGTCGGGCAATCTGGAGGCCCAGTCCGTGACGGGCGCGCTGCGCTATCAGTCGGTCTCCGGGGATCTGACGGTCGTCGAGGGCGACGCGGGCTCCCGGGTCCGCGCCGACTCGGTCAGCGGCGACATGCTGATCGACCTGGCGGCCGCCGACGACAGCCCGCCGAAGCCGGCCGACATCAAGCTGAACACCGTCTCCGGCGAGGTCGCGATCCGGCTGCCGCACCCCACGGACGCCCGGGTGGAGGCGAACACCACGAGCGGCGCCCTCTCCAACGCCTTCGACGACCTGAGGGTCAGCGGCCAGTGGGGGGCGAAGAAGCTGAAGGGGACCCTGGGCGCGGGCACCGGGACGCTCCGGGCGACCACGATGTCCGGGTCGATCGCGCTGCTGCGCAGACCGCCCTCGGAGGACGGCGGTGAGGCCGCCCCGGCCGACGGTCCCGCCGAGAGCCCCGCCGCGGGCCCCGACGGTCCCGCCGAGGGCCCCGCCGACGCCAAGGGAAAGGTGCTCTGAGATGCCTCCCGTATTCGCGCACGGCCGACTGCGCCTGTATCTGCTGAAGCTCCTGGACGAGGCCCCGCGCCACGGGTACGAGGTGATCCGCCTCCTGGAGGAGCGTTTCCACGGCCTGTACGCGCCCTCCGCGGGCACGGTCTACCCCCGGCTGGCCAAGCTGGAGGCGGAGGGCCTGGTCACCCATGCCACCGAGGGCGGCCGCAAGGTCTACTCGATCACCGACGCGGGCCGGGAGGAGCTGGCCGGCCGCCGGGGCGAGCTGGCCGATCTGGAGCTGGAGATCCGTGACTCGGTCTCCGAGCTGGCGGCCGAGATCCGCGACGACGTGCGCGGCGCGGCGGGGAAGCTGCGCAGCGAGATGCGCGCGGCGGCGGCGCAGACGCGGACCTCCCCGCGCGCCGAGAAGGAGAAGGAGGAGTGGCGCAAGGTCACCCACGAGTGGCAGGAGCAGGCCCGCCGCGCCCGGGAGGACGCCCAGCAGGCGCGCCGCCAGGCCAAGGAGGCGCAGGAGAAGGCGCGCCGCGACATGCAGCGCATCGCCAAGCAGGTCCAGGACCAGGTCCAGGGCCACTTCGCCCGGGGCGACTGGCCCACGGGCGTCCGTGAGGGCCTCTCCGAACTGACCGCCCAGCTCGGCGGCTTCGCCAAGTCGGCCGCCCCGCGTCCCCCGAAGCCGGAGACCCCGGTCCCCGACTGGCCGGCCGACGCCCCCTCCACGGGCGACCCCGCCCGCGATCTCGACCGTCTCCTCGACCGCTTCCGCGACGACATCCGCGACACCGCCCGCGACCACGGCGTCACCGAGCCCCAGCTCGCCGAGGCCCGCCGCCACCTCTCGACGGCCGCGGCCCACATCGTCGCCGGGCTCGTCCAGGGGGACGCGGAGAAGTGACCGTGCCGCCCGCGACGCGTCAACGCGTCGCGGGCGGCGGGCCCGTACCCCCGCGGTCTCAGTACGCCGTGACCCGGTCGGGTTCCCGAGGGGCGGGGGCCGGGTCGTCGTGGTGGGGGCCCGGGGCGGGGCGGGGGCGGACCGGCCACCAGAGGCCGCGGCCGAGGAGCGCGGCGAGGGCGGGGACCAGCACCAGCGACAGGACGAGCGCGGAGAGCATGATGCCGAGCGTCATCGCGAAGGCGATCTGCCGGCTCCCCGGGGTCGTGGCGAGCGTGGCGAAGGACCCCGCCAGCACCAGCCCGGCCGTCGCGATGGCCGGGGTCGTGTGCCGTACCGCGCGGGCCACGGCGGCGCGGGCCGGGCCCGGCCGCCGCATCTCCTCCCGGATCCGGTCGGCGATCAGGATGTTGTAGTCGGTGCCCAGGGCCACGACGAACAGGAACAGCACCAGCGGAAGGGTGAAGGCGACGCCCGGCTCGCCCAGTCCGTGCTGGAACACGAGCGTGGCGGCTCCGAGGGTGGCGGCGAAGCCGAGCCCGACGGAGAGCATCAGCACCAGCGGCGCGAGCAGGCTGCGCAGAAGCAGTACGAGGATCAGCGCGATCAGCCCGGCCGCGACCGGGAACACGATCCTGAGGTCGCGGTCGACTGCTGTCGAGACATCCGCGAAGATCGCCGCCGTACCGCCCACATGCGCCGTCGTCCCGGCCGGCGTGTGCCGGCCCACCGTGTCCCGGATCGGCCCGGAGGCCAGATCGCGGGCCGCCTGGCTCTGCGGGTCGACGGTCGGGTAGACGTCGATCCGGGCGGCGCGGCGGTCCTCGGTCAGCACGGTCGGGGCGACCTGGCCCACTCCGTCGACCTCGGTGAGCGCGCGGGAGAGGGCGTCGAGCCGGCCGGCGGTGAGCGTGCCGCCGTCCTCCTCGGCCGCGACGAGGACGCTCGTGGGGTCCGACACCCCGGCCGGCAGAGTGCGGGCGATCTCGGCCGCGGTGACCTGGGCGGGAGTCGGGTCGCCGGAGTCGGGCCGGCCGTAGTCCATCCGGATGCCGATCAATCCGGCGGCCAGCGCGGCGAGCAGGGCGACGGAGGCCGCCGCCATCGTCAGCGGCCGCCGGGTGACCAGCGCGGCGAACCGGGCGGCCCGGCCTTCGCGCGGCTCGTGGCTCAGGGACTTGGAGGGCCAGAACATCTTGCGCCCGGCGGCGGCGAGCAGCGCCGGCATCAGAGTGAGGCTGCCGAGCAGCATCACCAGGACCGCGACGGCGATCGCGGGACCCAGCGAGCGGAACTGTCCGAAGCTCGCCAGGCCCAGCGTGGCGAACGCGGCCACGATGGTCAGCGCCGCCGAGGTGATCGCGGCGCCCACCCGGCCGGAGACCAGCTCGGCCGCCTCGCGCGCGGACCGCTCGGGCCGGGCGCGCAGCCGCTCGCGGAAGCGGAACAGCAGGAAGAGCAGATAGTCGATGCCGATGCCGAGCAGGACCACGTTGATCAGTTCCGGGGTGGTCGCGTCGAGCTTGTTCCCGGTGAGCATCGCCGCGCCCGCGACGGCTCCCCCCGCCACTCCGCCGATCAGGGCGACCGCGAGCAGCGGCAGCAGGGCCGCGAGGGCGCTGCGGAAGACCAGCACGTTGAGCAGGACGATCAGCCCCATGACCAGGCCGCCCCCGATCTTCGCGGCGGTCTCGTGGGCGTCGGCGGTGTCGACGGTGTCGGCGAGCCCGCCCGTGAAGCCGGTGCGCATCCCCGCCTCGGAGAACTGCGTACGGGCGGCGTCCCGGAAGGTCCGGTAGACGCTCTGGACCCCCTTGTCCGCGGGGTTCCCCAGCAGTTGTACGGAGAGCAGCTGGAAGCTGCCGTCGGGGGCGGTCATCGCCGGGGCGATCCGGGGCTTCTGGGAGCGGTCCGGGACCAGGAAGCTCGGGACGTCGTCCTCCCGGGGCATGACCACCCGGCGCTGGGCCAGCTTCGCCGCCTCCGCCCCGATCAGCTTCCGGTCGGCGGCGGCGAGGGCCTTGCCGTCGGAGCGGGCGACCAGCACCGTCACCGTGGTGGCGTCGGGGTCGTCCCCGAAGCGCTCCTGGGCGATCTCCAGCGCGGCGGCCGAGTCGTAGCCGCGGGGCAGGAAGTCCCCGGTCTGGTGCTGGGTGACGCGGGCGGTGAGCGCCGGGGTCAGGAAGCTCAGGGCGACGCCCAGCAGCGCCCAGACGGCGATGACCTTCCACGGGTGTCTGGTGGAGTATCCGGTCAGGGCGCGGATCACGATGTTGTCCTCCGGCGGACGGACTGGCGCACGGGCTCCGCCGGGGGCTCCCGGCGGACCTCTCAAGACCATCACCGCGGGAGCCCGCGGACGTCGTGGCAGCGGATGATCCGGGCCGGGGGAGCTGGGTCCCGCCCCGGGACGGGACCAGGACCCTGGTCCTGGTCCGCACCGGGACCGCGGGCCGCGGGCGGCCGTCGGCCGCGCCGCTGTGCCACCCTGTGTCCGGGGGCGAACCCCCAGGACACAGGGGGAACAGCCATGCCCAGCAGCCCACGGACCGGGACCGGACCCGGCGACGCCCGGCAGTCGCGGCCTGTCGACAGCGCGGACCGTACGGGCGGCGCGGGCGGCGACGGCGGCGCCGATGAGCCGCTGTGGACGCGCAACGACGCGCTCGTGACCAGCGGCGCCTGTGCGATGAACCTGCTCAGCTATGTGTTCAGCGCCCCCCTCGCCGGGCACGAGGTGAGCGTGGCCGGGTTCCTCCTCGTCGCGCTGACCGCCGTACCGCTGCTCGCCCGGCGACGCCACCCGGCGGCGGCCCTCACCGCCGTACTGGCGCTCGACGCGACGGCCGCGCTGACCGTGCCGCTGCCCAGCCACTTCGGGGCCGTCCTGGTGGTCGCGCTGTACTCGGTCGCCAGGACCTGTTCCGGCCGGGTGACCGCGGTCGCGGCGGTCGCGACCGTGGCGGTGACGCTGCTGAGCCAGGGCTACGGCGGGATCCCGCCCTGGCAGGAGGCCGTCTCCGCGCCCCTGTCCACCCTGTTCGTCGTCGGGGCCGCCCTCGCGGTCAATCGCTGGCAGCGGGAGGTGGCGGCCAATCGGCGTCTCCTCGCCGACCGCGCGGTGGCCGACGAACGCCGCCGTATCGCACGGGAGCTGCACGACATCGTGGCCCACCACATCACCACCATGCAGCTGATGGCCGGCGGGGCCCGGGCCAACATCGACCGGCCGGAGGTGGTCCGGGACGCCCTGGTCACCCTGGAGGGCTCCGGACGGCTCGCGCTGCGCGAGATGCGCCAGCTCCTCGACGTACTGCGGGCCGGGGACGAGCCGGAGGCCGCGCCCTCGACGCCCCAGCCCGGCGCGGACGACCTCGACCGGCTGGTGGCGGAGTCCCGCCTCGCCGGGCTGCCGACCGACTTCACCGTCCACGGGCCGAAGCGCCCGCTGCCGCCGACCGCCGGCCTCACGGTGTTCCGGATCGTCCAGGAGGCCCTGACCAACGCCCGCAAGTACGCGGGGGACGCCCGCGCCACCGTACGGCTGACGTACCGCGAGGACGGGGTCACCGTCGAGGTGCGGGACGACGGCGGGAGCAATGCGCCGCAGGACGGGCCGCCGCCCGGGGGCTCGGGCGGCTACGGCCTCATCGGCATGCGCGAGCGGGTGGCCCTGCACGGCGGGACGCTCGCCGCCGGCCCGAGGGCAGACGGCGGATTCGGCGTGCT
This sequence comes from Streptomyces sp. NPDC014894, assembly GCF_043080985.1. Classification (NCBI taxonomy): domain Bacteria; kingdom Bacillati; phylum Actinomycetota; class Actinomycetes; order Kitasatosporales; family Streptomycetaceae; genus Streptomyces; species Streptomyces sp. NPDC014894. The sequence continues at coordinate 26,649 of NZ_JBIBWD010000001.1, read as the reverse complement.
GGCCGAGCTGCCGCTGACCCCGGACCGCGCGGACGAGACGGCCCTCCCGTACGCGGAGGCGCGCCGATGACCGGGACCGAACCGCCCCGGGACCGGGACCAGGACCAGTTCCGGGACCGGGCGCGGCCGTCTGCGCCGAGGATCCGGGTGCTGATCGCGGACGATCAGCCGCTGGTCCGGCGCGGACTGTCGCTGATCCTCTCCCCCGACCCGTCCTTCGAGGTGGTGGGCGAGGCCGAGGACGGCGCGCGGGCCGTCGCCCTCGCCCGCGAGCTGCGCCCCGACGTGGTGGTGATGGACATCCGGATGCCCGTACTCGACGGGGTCGGCGCGACCGAGCAGCTCGCCGCCGCCGTGCCGGAGTGCCGGGTCCTGGCCCTGAGCACCTTCGACCTCGACGAGTACGTCGTGGGGGCCCTGCGCGCCGGAGCCTGCGGCTTCCTGCCCAAGGACAGTTCCCCCGAGGAGCTGAGCGCGGCGATCCGCACCGTCCACACCGGCGAGGCGGTCGTCGCGCCGCGCCTGCTCACTCGGCTGATATCCGCCTATGTGCGGACGCCGAGCGAGCCCCGGCCGGCCCCTGTGAGCCGGGGCGAATCGGGCGAACTCACCCCGCGCGAGGCCGAGGTGTGGCGTCTGATGGCGACCGGCCTCGACAACACCGAGATCTCCCGGGCCCTGGCCATCAGCCTCTCCACGGTCAAGAACCACATCACGAACCTCTTCGACAAGCTCGGCGTCCGCGACCGCGCCCAAGCGGTCATCGCGGCCTATGAGTCGGGCCTGGTCACCGCCCGTACACCGCCCGGCGCCCCGCCCGGCCGCCGGGAGCCCGATCCGGCCTGATCCAAAAGAAGGACCCTAGGCGTCCGCGCCGCCGGGCATCAGCCGGGCGACGGAGCGATAGGTCGCCCCGTGGTCGGCGAGGGCCTCGGCGACGGCGCCGGGCGCGGCCGTCAGGGCGAGCAGGAGATGCTCGCCGCCGATACGGCGGTCGCCGCGCTCCGTGGCGATATGGAGGGAGCGGACCAGGGTCTCCTTGGCCGCCGGGGCGTAGGAGCCGTGCCACCAGCGCTTCTGGCGTCCGCGGGCGGCGAGCGCTCCGGGCCCGTGATTCTCCTCCACCCGGGCGACGATCTCGGCGACGTCGATTCCGAGACCGGCCAGGGCGTCGGACTCGGACCGGGAGAGACCCGCGCTGCGGCGGGCCCGCGCGAGGGCCTGCTCCAGGGACGCCCGCCGGTCGGGAAGGCCGAGCGCCGAGAGCGCGAACGCCGTTCGGGTGCCCTTCTGTTCGAGCAGGGCGAGCAGCAGATGCTCATCCGTGACCCGGTCCGCGCCCATCCGCTCCGACAGGGCCACCGAGCCCTTCACCACGTCGCGGGCCTCTTGAGTGAATCGCTCGAACATCACTGCCTCCCGTACTTCTTGTGGACGGCCTGCCGGCTGACTCCCAGTTCGGACGCGATCTCCTGCCACGACCAGCCCTGATGGCGGGCGCTGCGCACCTGTACCGCCTCCAGCTGCTCCAGGAGCCGCCGCAGGGCGGCCACCGCGCGCAGTCCGACCCTGGGGTCGCGGTCCCCCGCGCTCTCGGCGAGATCCGTTGCCTCAGTCATGTCTGTCAATGTACGTTGACAAGCGGCGGGCGTCAACCAACGTTGACAGCAATCACGACGGGGTGAGCACGATCTTCCCGAACAGGCCCCCGTCCGCCATCCGCTCGAACCCCTCCCTCGCCCGGTCCAGCGGCAGCACCTCGTCGATCACCGGGCGCACCCCGGTCGCCGCGCAGAAGGAGAGCAGATCCTCCAGCTCGTCCTTGGATCCCATGGTCGAGCCGACGACCTTCAGCTCCAGATAGAAGATCCTGGTCAGCTCGGCGTGCGAGGGGCGGTCGCCGCTCGTCGCACCGGAGATCACCAGCGTGCCGCCGGGGCGCAGCGACTTGACCGAGTGCGACCAGGTGGCCGCGCCGACCGTCTCGATCACGGCGTCCACCCGGCGGGGCAGCCGCGCGCCCGGCTCGTACGCCTCCTCCGCGCCCAGTTCGACGGCCCGCGCGCGCTTGGCCCCGTCGCGGCTGGTGGCGTACATCCGCAGGCCCGCCGCCTTCCCGAGCACGATCGCGGCGGTGGCCACTCCCCCGCCGGCGCCCTGCACCAGCACCGAGTCGCCGGGCCGCACCCCGGCGTTGGTGAAGAGCATGCGGTACGCGGTGAGCCAGGCCGTGGGCAGACAGGCGGCCTCGGCGAAGCTCAGCTCCGGGGGTTTGGGCAGCACGTTCCAGGACGGTACGGAGACCCGCTCGGCGAAGGCGCCCTGATAGCGCTCGGTGAGGATGGAGCGGGGCTCGTCGGGGCCGACGCCGTGCCCGCTCTGGCCGATGACGGAGTGGAGGACCACCTCGTTGCCGTCGTCGTCGACCCCGGCCGCGTCGCAGCCCAGGATCATCGGGAGTCTGTCCTCCGGGAGGCCGACGCCCCGCAGGGACCAGAGGTCGTGGTGGTTGAGGGAGGCGGCCCGGACGGTGATCGTGGTCCAGCCGGGGCGCTCCGGCGGGGCCGGGCGCTCACCCAGCTCCAGGCCGTCGAGCGGGGCGTCGGGGACGATGCGGGCGGCGTAGGCGGCGAACATGGCCCCGACCCTAGGGTGGGACCGCCCGTGACGGAACGCCGCCGGAGTGTGACGCACGCCGCGCCGCCCGGCCGGCCCCGGAGTCGCGACCGGCGCGCAGCCAGGGGCCTTACGGGGCCGGTCGGGCGGTCCGGGGCCGCACGGGACCGGGCCGTACCGCACCCGGGCATACGGCCATACGGCGACGGCCCCGGGCCGGAGCCCGGGACCGTCGCCGTATGGGGCGATGCGCCGCGATCCGACGCGCCATGGATCTCGTACGGCCGGATCGGATCCAGTCCGGTCCTCCCGTCCGATCCGGCGTGACGCGATCCGGCGCCGCCCGACCCCGGCGCGAAAAGCCGGCGCCGTGCGACAAGCTAGCGCCGCGCGACGCCCTCCGCCCGGGCCGCCGCCGCGACCGCGGCCGTCACCGCCGGGGCCACCCGCTCGTCGAACGGCGACGGGATGACGTAGTCGGCCGCGAGCGCGTCGCCCACCACATCCGCCAGCGCGTTCGCCGCCGCGATCTTCATGCCTTCGGTGATCCGGGACGCCCGGACCTGGAGCGCGCCCGCGAAGATCCCGGGGAACGCCAGCACATTGTTGATCTGGTTCGGGAAGTCGCTGCGCCCGGTGGCCACCACGGCCGCGTACTTGTGCGCGATGTCCGGATGGATCTCCGGGGTCGGGTTCGCCATCGCGAAGACCAGCGCACCCGGGGCCATCGAGGCCACGGCCGCCTCGGCGACGGTGCCGCCCGAGACTCCGATGAACACGTCGGCGCCCGCGAGCGCGGACTCCAGCGAGCCGGAGATCCCGGCCTTGTTGGTGATCTCGGCCAGCTCGCGCTTGACCGGGGTCAGGTCCTCGCGGTCCCGGCCGATGATGCCCTTGCGGTCGGCCAGGGCCACATCGCCGAGACCGGCCTCCAGCAGGAACTTCGCGATCGCGACTCCGGCCGCACCCGCACCCGAGATCACCGCGCGCAGATCGGCCAGGCCCCGGCCGGTCAGCTTCGCCGCGTTCCGCAGGGCGGCGAGGGTCACCACGGCCGTACCGTGCTGGTCGTCGTGGAAGACCGGGATGTCCAGCCGCTCCTGCAGCCTGCGCTCGATCTCGAAGCAGCGCGGCGCGGAGATGTCCTCCAGATTCACCCCGCCGAAGGAGGGCGCCAGACGGACCACCGTCTCCACGATCTCGTCCGTGTCGGTGGTGGCGAGCGCGATCGGCACCGCGTCCACGCCGCCGAACTGCTTGAAGAGGATCGCCTTCCCCTCCATCACCGGAAGCGACGCCTCCGGGCCGATGTCACCGAGACCGAGCACAGCGGTCCCGTCCGTGACCACGGCCACGACCTGGGACTTCCAGGTGTAGTCGTGGACCAGCTCCGGATTCTCCGCGATGGCGCTGCACACCTTGGCCACACCGGGTGTGTACGCGAGGGACAGGTCGTCCTTGTTCCGCACGGGCACGGTCGCCTGGACGGCCATCTTGCCGCCTCGGTGGAGGGCGAAGGCGGGATCGAAGGGCTCCTCGGGAGCACTCTCCGTACCGCCGCCGCTCTCGCTGTCCTCGCCGGCGACGCTGCTCGCGCCGCGAGAATTGACGATCTCCGCTGCCATTGATTTACCCCTTAAGTCTTCATCAGTTGAGGGTTTCCACTCCTGGGTTGAGGAGGGGTGGGCGGGCACCGTGTCCGTGCCCCGCTCCGACGGCCTGCCGCCCTGCGGGGTGTGATGCGAACACGCGGGCACGCCGCACACGCGCCCTGAGCCCCGGATGAGGGGTGTAAGGATCCTTCTTACCCGACCAGAGCCGCCGGGGACGAGTCGATATTCCGATACGGGTATGACTCATCACCGATTTCAGGACACGTCGGCTACGTGCCCTTTTTCTGCCCTGCGGCCTGCTTCACACAGCAGAACTTCCGGTCGGAAGGACGTATTCCCGTGAATGGTCCGGTCGTGGTGCACCGGCCTCCAGGTGGTCGGGGGTGTCCCGTTACCCGATTTTGACATGCACGGCCCCCTGAATGGGCTAGTCCGAATGGCAAGATGCCGAAAACACTCAAGGTCGCACCCCTCAACGACGAGGACGCGATCGGGATACGACCACGAAATGGCAGCTCTCTGACACGCCGGAGGACCCCGAACATGACCGCACGCACCACGCGCCGGACGACCGCCCAGAAGACCCGGAAGACCCTCAACTCCCGGTTCGCCGCGGTCGGCGCCATCGCGGTCGCCGGCACCATGCTGCTGACCGGCTGTGGCGACCAGACGAACACGAAGGAGGGGAGCGGCAAGGAGACCGGCTCCTCCTCCGCGGCGAGCGAGAACAAGCTCCACGCGATGCTGCCCCAGTCCATCAAGGACAACGGGAAGGTCCGGGTCGGATCGGACATCGCCTACCCTCCCGTGGAATTCAAGGACGACTCGGGCAAGACGGTCGGACTGGACCCGGACATCGGCGCCGCCCTCGGCAAGGAGCTGGGAGTGACGTTCGAGTTCGAGAACGGCACCTTCGACACCCTCATCACGGGCCTGCGCTCCAAGCGGTACGACATCGCCATGTCGGCCATGACGGACAGCAAGGACCGCCAGAACGGCATCGACTCGGAGACGGGCAAGAAGGTCGGCGAGGGCGTCGACTTCGTCGACTACTTCACCGCCGGCGTCTCGATCTACACCAAGAAGGGCGACACCCAGGGCATCGCCTCCTGGTCCGAGCTGTGCGGCAAGAAGATCGCCGTCCAGCGCGGCACGGTCTCCGAGGACCTCGCCAAGGCCGAGAACAAGAAGTGCGGCAAGAACAAGATCACCATCGAGCCCTTCGACAACGACCTGGAGGCCCAGACCCGGCTGCGGGCCGGCGGCGTCGACGCCGGCTCCTCCGACTTCCCGGTCGCCGCGTACGCGGTGAAGACCTCGGGCGGCGGCAAGGACTTCGAGGTCGTCGGCGAGCAGGTCGAGGCGGCCCCGTACGGCATCGCGGTGGCCAAGGACAACACCCAGCTGCGGGACGCGATCAAGGCCGCGCTGGACGAGATCATCAAGAACGGCGAGTACAAGAAGATCGTGGACAAGTGGGGCGTCGCCGCGGGCGCGGTGACCGAGGCCAAGGTCAACGGCGGTTCCTGAACCGGTCCGGGGCCGGCGTCCTGACGGCGCCGGCCCCCCGGTCAGCTACTGATTCGCCACGGAAAGGCTCCCTGTGACTGCCGACATCAAGAAGACGGGACCGGACGCGCCCACGCCGCCGGCCGGGGCGGAGGCCATCAAGGCCATCCCGGTCCGGCACTACGGCCGGTACGTCACCGCCATCGTCGCCATCGCGCTCTTCGGGCTGATCGTCTACGCCTTCGCCCAGGGCGCCATCAACTGGGGCGCGATCCCCGACTACTTCTTCGACGACCGTATCGTCGAGGGAGTCTGGAAGACCCTGCTGCTGACCGTGCTGTCGATGACCATCGGCATCGTCGGCGGCATCCTGCTCGCGGTGATGCGGCTGTCCAAGAACCCGGTGACATCGTCCATCGCCTGGTTCTACATCTGGTTCTTCCGCGGCACGCCCGTCCTGGTGCAGCTCTTCGTCTGGTTCAACCTCGGCCTGGTCTTCGAGTACATCAACCTGGGCTTCTACCGCGACGAGTGGTCGGACTTCATGACCCCGCTGCTCACCGCGCTCCTGGGGCTGGGCCTCAACGAGGCCGCCTACATGGCGGAGATCTGCCGCGCCGGTCTGCTCTCGGTGGACGAGGGCCAGACCGAGGCCTCGCACGCGCTGGGCATGAGCCACAGCAAGACCCTGCGCCGGATCGTGATACCGCAGGCGATGCGGGTGATCGTGCCGCCGACGGGCAACGAGGTCATCAACATGCTCAAGACGACCTCGCTGGTGGCGGTGGTGCAGTACGCCGAGTTGTTCCGGTTCGCCCAGAACATCGGCCAGACCTCCGGCGCACCGGTCGAGATGTACTTCCTGGCCGCCGCCTGGTACCTGGTCATGACCTCGATCCTCAGCGTCGGCCAGTACTACCTGGAGCGGTACTACGCCCGAGGCTCCAGCCGCACCCTGCCGCCGACCCCGCTGCAGAAGATCAGGTCGAGCGTGTTCTCGGTGCGCCGCCCGAAGGGAGTCTCCGCATGAACGCCATGGTCAAGGCCGAGGGCGTACACAAGTCCTTCGGTCCGGTCGAGGTCCTCAAGGGCATCGATCTGGAGGTGGCCCCGCGCGAGGTCTTCTGTCTGATCGGCCCCTCCGGGTCCGGCAAGTCGACCTTCCTGCGCTGCATCAACCATCTGGAGAAGATCAACGCCGGACGGCTCTACGTCGACGGCGAGCTGGTCGGCTACCGCCAGAAGGGCGACCGGCTGTACGAGCTGAAGGACAGCGAGGTCGCGCTGAAGCGCCGGGACATCGGCATGGTCTTCCAGCGCTTCAACCTCTTCCCGCACATGACGGCGGTGGAGAATGTGATGGAGGCCCCGGTCCAGGTCAAGGGCGTGTCCAAGGCGACGGCCCGGGCCCGCGCACTGGAGCTGCTCGACCAGGTGGGGCTGGGCGACAAGGCCGGAAACTATCCCTCGCAGCTCTCCGGCGGCCAGCAGCAGCGGGTCGCGATCGCCCGTGCGCTGGCGATGGACCCCAAGCTGATGCTCTTCGACGAGCCCACCTCGGCGCTCGACCCGGAGCTGGTGGGCGATGTGCTCGATGTGATGCGCCAGCTCGCCGAGGACGGCATGACGATGGTCGTGGTGACCCATGAGATGGGCTTCGCGCGCGAGGTCGGCGACGCGCTCGTCTTCATGGACGGCGGCGTGGTGGTGGAATCCGGCCATCCGCGCGATGTGCTGACCAACCCTCAGCACGACCGGACCAAGTCGTTCCTGTCGAAGGTGCTCTAGCCGTACGCGCGGGGAGGGCGGTACGGACCGGGTGTCCGTACCGCCCTCCCCGTTCGCGTGCCCGGACGGCCCCGGGGCGGGCGGCGGAGCGCCTCCGGCCGGCCGGCGGGCCGGTGCTACTTCAGGGCGAGCAGCAGGCTGTCGCTGGGCGAGGCCCACACCGACCGGGCCTCGCCGAAGCCGGCCGCCCGCAGGGTCTCGGCGTGCCACTGGAGGGACGGGGTCTCGCCGTCGGCGTGCTCCCCGTAGATCTCGAACCGCTCGGCGGTGGGTCCGGCGAGCGCCGGGTCCTTCGCGGCGAGCGCCCACCACTCGGCCCAGCCGACCGCCCCGGCCTCCTTGGCGCGGTCCATCACGGCGTGCCGGTGGGCGCGCTCGGCGGCGTTTATGCGCGGGGTGGAGCGGTCGATCATCCGGTCGGCGTTCATCAGCACACCGCCATCCCGGACCAGCCCGGCGAGCTGCCCGTAGAGCGTGGCCAGCGGTCCGCTGCGGAGCCAGTGCAGGGCGGTCGCGGTGAGCACGGCGTCGTACGAGCCGTACGGCAGCGCGTCGGTCCAGCCCGGGGCCGTGAGGTCGGCGGTGACGACGGTGACGCGGTCGTCCCCGGCGAAGGTGCCGCGGGCGATGGCCAGCAGGGCGGGGTCGAGATCGACACCCGTGCAGAGGGCCTTCGGGAACCGCCGGAGCAGCCGGTCCGTGATACTTCCTGTACCGCACGCCAGATCCAGTACGCGAGGTTCGGGGCCGACGGTGGCCTCGACCATGTCCAGCATCACCCGGAACCGCTCCTCGCGGTCGGGCATGTACCACTCCTGCTGGCGGTCCCAGCTCTCCTGCCAGGCCCGCCAGTCGGCGCCCGTCCCCGCCGCCGTGCCCGCGCCCGCCACCGTCCCGGTCATGGAACCCTCCGTACGTAATACCCTGAATACAGCACTGTCCATTACTGCCGCTGCACCGACCATAGACCGCCCTGGTAAGGACTACAAGTGGAATTGGCCTATTACTCGGATTACGCCGTACGGCTGGTCAACACCGAGGAACCGGCGCGCAACAGGGACTCCCTGACCTCGGTGGAGGCCGTCCGGGAGCTGTTCGGCGAGTCCCAGCAGGCCGCGCGGCGCGCGGCCGAGGCGGATGTGACCCGCTTCCGCTCCGTCCGGGGCCGGCTGCGGGCGGTCTTCACGGCGGCCGACGCCGGGGACGAGACCCAGGCGGTCGACCTGCTGAACTCCCTGCTGCTGGAGTTCCCCGTCAGCCCCCAGATCTCCGGCCACGACTTCCGCGACGACGACACCGGCCGCCCGAAGTGGCACATGCACCTGGCCGACCACCCCTCGAACGCCACGGCGGGGTACGCGGCGATCGCCGCCATGGGCCTCGCGATCCATCTGACCGAGCACGGGGTCGACCGGCTGGGCCTCTGCCAGGCCCCGCCCTGCCGCAACGCCTATCTCGACACCTCGACCAACCGCTCCCGGCGCTACTGCTCGGACCGCTGCGCCACCCGGGCCAACGTCGCCGCCTACCGCGCCCGCAAGCGCCTGGAGACCGAGCGGTCGCAGAGCACCGGCCGCACCGCGGAGAAGGCCCAGGAGACCGTCGCGAACACCGAGCGCTGATCCCCGCCGGACGGCCGGAACCGGCCGAGCACCCGCCCGAGCAGCAGCTCCGGGGGGACGGCGCCGAAGACCCGGCTGTCCCCCTCGGCCCCCGGATTGTCGCCCAGCACCCACCAGCCGCCGTCGCGCCGCCCCGCGAGCCGCTTGACGATGAGCAGGTCCTGCTGGAGGGGATGGCGCAGCACGGCTACGTCCCCCGGCCTCACCCGGGCGCCGTAGCGCACCAGCAGCCGGTCCCCCTGCCGAAGCGTCGGGTACATCGAGGGCCCGCTCACCTCCGCGACCCCGAACGGAGCCGTCGGCTCCCGGCCCTGCTCACTCATCCGCCACCTCCGGGTCCCAGATTACGTTCGGCCGCGAGTCCCATACCGGCCCCGGACTTTCGTCCTAAGCACCAGGGGGCACCCGCGAATCGGCTCTCTCACGGAGTAATGTCCCACCTGAGAAGACGATCACGAGGAAGGACTGCTCAATGCTCTCCCGCCTGTTTGCCCCCAAGGTGAAGGTCAGTGCCCACTGCGACCTTCCGTGCGGCGTGTACGACCCCGCGCAGGCCCGTATCGAGGCCGAGTCGGTCAAGGCCGTCCAGGAGAAGTACCAGGCCAACGAGGACCCGCACTTCCGGGCCCGCGCCACGGTCATCAAGGAGCAGCGCGCCGAGCTGGCCAAGCACCACATCTCGGTGCTCTGGAGCGACTACTTCAAGCCCCCGCACTTCGAGAAGTTCCCCGAGCTGCACCAGCTGGTCAACGACACCCTGAAGGCCCTCTCGGCCGCGAAGGCGTCGACCGACCCGGCGACGGGCCAGAAGGCGCTGGACTACATCGCTCAGGTCGACAAGATCTTCTGGGAGACCAAGAAGGCTTGATCGGCAATCATGCGGTCTGACCTGCGTTTCCTTGACCGCACGATCGTCCGGTCCGCCCAGTGACGACCGTCCGTTCCGAAACGGAACGGCGCCCGAAGCCGCCGGACCGACAGCGCACGCCGATGCCCTCGCCGCCCGTGGCGGCGAGGGCGTCGGTCGTCGGCCGGCCCGGGCGGGTCAGCGGTCGATGAGGCGGCTGGTGAAGCCGTCGCGGATGAGGGATTCGTACGCTGTACGCACGTCCTCCGGGACCGCCTGCTCGATGGCGAATCCGAGCTTCGGATACTCGATGACCCGCTGGAGGTCGCCGACGAGCATGTCCAGGACGAGTTTCTCGTCGCCGATGGACTTCAGATAGTCGTCGAACTCCAGTGGCTCCGACGCGCAGAGGATCTCGACGTCGGGCCACAGTTCGCGGGCGGTCGCGAACGACCGCCTTTCCATGTAGGGCTTGGAGACCAGCAGCACCGACGCCGGGGTGATGCCTGCGGCGACGAGGACCTCACGCGAGAGGGTGATGTTCTGTCCGGTGTTGCCCGCGTTTGGTTCCAGCAGGATCGCCTCGGCCGGGACGCCGAGGTCGATGGCGTGCTCGCGGAAGTGGACGGCCTCCCCGCGCGGGAAGACCTCGGCGGTGGTGGGACTGTTGCCGCCGGTGAACACCAGGGTCGGAAAGAGCCCGGAGCGGTACAGCTCGGCGGAGTGGGCCGCGACGCCGAGGTCGTGGCTGCCCAGCCCGATCGCCACGTCGACGGGCCGCAGCTCGTGCCGCATCCGGTGGTAGTCCCAGATCAGCTCGGCCTGGCACCACTGGTCCTCGGTGATGTCCTGCTGGTCGTTGCCCACGCCTTCTCCCTGGTCACCGCTGCCGAGGGCCGACCGGCCCCTCGCTCATGGCCCTGATGCCCTCGATACTGCGCAGTTGGTGCACAAGTCCGTACTGCGCGGCCGCCTTGGCGGCCCGGTCGAGGACGAGGAGTCCATCATCCCGGGTCGCCGCATCGGAGAGCAGGATGTGGCCGTGAGCGGTGTCCAGTCGCACACGTTGCATCGGCGAGTCGGTCGTCCCGCTGCCGCGGGCGATGTCGATGAAGTGCAGGGCCTGGGTCAGGTCGCCGGCGCCGCGGCGGGCGAGCGCGAGTTTCTGGTGGGCCACCGACCAGTCGTCCGGTTCGGTGAGGTCCTCGAAGTCGCGGGTCGCCGCCCGCATGACGCGGGTCGCGCAGTCGTGTCGGCCGCCCTTGCTCAGCGCGGTCCCCACCCACAGCCTCGCGCGGGCCCGGTCGCGGCGGGAGAGCCGGTCGTCGACGGCGAGAGTCTCGTAGTCGCGGGCGGCGCTCTCCAGCTTTCCGGACATCTCGGTGATGACGGCGAGTGACAGGTCGAGCTGGGCGACGCGGCGGGGGATGTCGAGCCGGGCGAAGACCGCGCGGGCGCCGGCATAGGAGTGCTGGGCGGACAGCGGGCCCAGGACAACGCCCCGGTCGCGCTTCAGATCGCCGAGCAGGGCGGTGGAGCGGGCGAAGAGATACAGGCCCTTCTCGTCCGGATCGGGGTCCTTGAACCGGCTCAGCCACCGGGTGAGGAGGCTGTCGGCGAAGGCGAAGTTCTGCCGGGACAGGGCGACCACGACGCGGTCGAGGTCGTCGGCCCAGGACTCGTACTCCCAGGCCCGGGGGCCGGAGGCGGTGACGCGCCGCCGGCCGACGTTCCGCACCGGGCTGATCATCTCGGACAGGAGCGTTTCGAACCGCAGGTGGACAGCGGCGTCCGCGCGGCCGAGGGCGGTGTCGAGGATGGCCTGGGTGTCGGGTCTGGGCTCGGTTTCGGCGAGCTTGCTCTCCCACTTGGACACGGTCGCGGCTGCCAGGCCGAGCCGCTGGGCGAAGGCCCGCACGCTCAGTCGCAGGGCGAGCCGCAGGGCCCTGGCCTCCAGACCGGTCCAGTGGTGCACGGTCGCCACGCGTCGCTCCTTTCCACCGGTCATCGAAGCAGATCCGCGCAGCCGGCGGGACGGAAGTGGAACGGAGGTAGAACAGCCGGTAATTGGCGGCGAGTCGGCCGGACGCCACGATCAGAGCGTCATCACTTGTCGAGCCTTGTGGACGGTCCTGAGCGTGGAACCCCTCACGGAGCATCGCCCGGTCCTGCTTCCAGGCCACGGGAGACACGACAGTACGAGCGTCCTGCTCACTCCGCCCGCACCCGCTGAACCCGCATCTCCTCGCACGGCCCCCGGACGGAACGGATGAGAGGAAACCGCCATGGAGACCTTCGAACGCGCCCGGCTGGACGCCTACTTCGCCCGCGTCGCCGCCCAGTTCGCCCCGGGTGAGCAGACGGCGTCGTTCCTCATCACGCACCTGCTGGGCGAGCGTCCCGCGTTCGTCCGCGCGGTCGCCGCGATGACCCGGCTCACCTCGGTGCTGCCCAAGCCGAAGTCTGTCCACGCGGCCGCGAAGCGCGAGGTCGAGCAGACGTACACGGTCGACGCCCTCACCCGCGAAATGTTCGCCCGGGCCGACGACGCTCTGGACTACCTCGAATCCCGTGCCGCCGGTCAGACGGTCACCCTGCTGGACGTCGGCGGCTACTTCGCCCCCAGCCTCACCGACGTCCACAGCCGCTTCACCGGCCGGGTCGCCGGAGTGATCGAGGACACGGAGAACGGGCACCGCCGCTACGAAGACCTCGGCAAACCGCCCTGCCCCGTCATCTCCGTCGCCCGCTCACCGCTGAAGGACCCCGAAGACTTCCTCGTCGGCCAGTCCGTGGTCTTCTCCACCGAGGCCGTCATGCGCGATCGCGGTGACATCCTCCACGGCCGCCCCGCCCTGGTGATCGGCTTCGGCAAGCTCGGCAGCTCGATCGCCCGCCTCCTGCACGCCAAAGGCGTCCAGGTCACCGTCTTCGACATCGACCCCGTCCGCCGCACCCAGGCACTCTCCCAAGGCTTCACGGTCGCCCGCGACAGGGAAGCCGCCCTGACCGGCGCCGGCCTGGTCCTCTGCGCGACCGGCGCCGTCTCCCTCCGTGGCGAGGACTTCTCCCACCTGCGTAATGGTGCCTACCTCGCCACCGTCACCAGCAGCGAGGACGAACTCGACCTCGCCGGACTTCCCGACGTCTACACCCGCACCCAGGCCGGCGATCACGTTGCCCGCTACCGGACCACCGGCCACTACTTCTATCTGGTGAACGGCGGCAACGCCGTCAACTTCCTCCACGGCGCGAGCGTTGGGCCGTTCATCTTCCTGGTCCAGGCCGAGATCCTCGCCGCGATCAGGATGCTCACCCGCGGCGACCTCGCCCCCGGCATCCATGAGGTCCCCGCACCCGACCGCGAAGCCATCGCGGCGACCTGGCTCTCCTACTTCAACAGGTGATCACCATGACCATCACGGCCCACCACATCCGCACCACCATCGCTGCCTACCTCGACGAACACCCCGAGGAGAAGCGCGACCTCGGCGTCGTCCTGGGTCTGCTGGACGACGGAGACGATCTCACCAACCGCAAGACCCTGCCCGGCCACGTCACCGCAGGGGCCATTCTCGTCGGCCCCGACGGCCGCGTCCTGCACATCCTCCACAACGCGACTCAGAAGTGGCTTCTGCCCGGCGGTCATCTGGAGCCCTCGGACGAGACGCTCCTGCAGGCCGCCGGCCGCGAACTCGCAGAGGAGACCGGCATCCCGCGCCACGTCGTCAGCCCGCACGGCGAGACTCCGCTCCACATCGACATCCACCCCGTCGACGCCAACCCCGCCAAGGGCGAACCCGCCCACCGGCACTTCGACTTCCGCTTCCTCTTCCGCACCGCCGCCGACATCGGCGAACTCCAGGCCGAAGAGGTCTCCGACGCTGTCTGGCGGACGGTCGGCGCCCTCCACGACGAGAGGTTGGGTCAGCGGGTCGCCCAAGCACTGCGTTGACCCCAGGACCGGCCGCCCCTGCGCCCGCGACCCCCGACGCGGGCCGGAGCGGCCGCCGCCGCCTCAAGCGAGGAGCCGCCCCTCGGGCAGCCGGCTCCCACCGAGGCGGGCGGGTTCGTCGACGCACACGCTCATGATCCGCATCTTGACCCCGCCCCCGGTGGCCCGGTCTCGCCGCGACCGGTGGGGCCGAGAGCCTCAGGGCGCCGGGGCGTTTCATAGGATCGGGATGTGACGACGGGGACAGGGGCGGCGGTCCGGAGCGCGCCGACGGAGATGGAGCGGTGGGTGTGCGAGGCGGGGGCGGGCGGGGGGCGGGAGGCGGTGGTCGAGGCGCTGGCGCGGACGAGGCTGTATCTGCTCACCGCCCGGCCGCACGCCGACGCACCGGGGTTCGCCGCGCCGCTGCCGTCGCAGCGGGATCCCGCCACGGGGCGGATGCGGGTGCCCGTGCTGACGCCCGGGATGCTGCCGCCCTGGCACCCGGAGTGGGTCTTCCGGGAGACCTCGCTGGCCGAGCTGGCCGACGTCTGGCCGGACAACGGCTGGTGGCTCGCGGTCAATCCGGGCACGCCGTACGAGGTGGCGGTCGAGGCCCGGCCCAGGCACCGCAGGGCGTGGCGGAGCGCCCGGGAGCGGTCGGGCGGTCCGCCCGGCGGGCGGCTGCTCACGCACGGCGGCGGCCCGCTGCACGGGCCGCTCGCCCGCGCTCTGGCGCTGGGCGCCCATCTGGCCGTGCACAACGGCATCGTGTGGAATCAGCTCGGGGCGGTCTACCAGGACTACGGCACGGACGTCGCACGGCTGCGGAATCCGTGGGGCGTCCACCACCGGGCCGGTTACGCGCGGGTGCTCGAAGCGCTGACGGAGAACCGGCTCTCGGGCCGCGCCGAGGAGTACGTGCTGCGGGCCCGGCGGACGCTGGCGGAGCGGCTGGGGCGCACACCGGTGTACGGGGAGTGGGCGGACGCCGTCTCGCGGACCCTGGCCGGGCGCGGCGCGCACGGCGCGGAGGCGGCCGAGGCCGGGCAGGCGCTGCGGCGGATCGCGGGGCACGAGGCGCGGCTGCGCACCGAGGGCCTGCTCGCGCCCGACGGCCGGATCGACAGTCTGGCCGCCTTCGACCACGGCCGGGCGGTCAATGTCGTACGGCTGGCGCTGTCGGCGCGCTACTGCGACCCCGGGGAGGCGGAGCGGGCGGTGCTGGAGATCGGGGCGCGGGCCCGGCGGGCGTACGGCTCCTGGGCGGAGTTCTCCCTCGGCTACACCCTGGCCCGGCTGATCCTCTTCGACACCGAGTCCGGCACTGACACCGGCACCGGCACCGAATCCGGGTCCGGACCCGGCAGCCGGTCCGACACCGGGCCCGACAGCGACGGCGAATCCGCCGCCCGGCACCGGGAGTCGCTGGCCCACCACCGCATCCTCACCGAGGACCCCATGAGCCCCTACCGGAACATCCCGTGGTGACCCGACCGGCCCCCGGCCCGTCCGGCGCCCCGTGGGGCCCGCCGCCCGGCCCCGCCTGGGTCCCGCCGTCCGTGACCGAGCATCTGCTGTACGAGGCCGGGGCGCGCGGCGATGTGGAGGCGCAGCTGAGGGTGCTGGCCGACGCCGAGCTGTACATAGCCGCGCCGAAGGCGGAGGCAGACGCCTCGCCGGAGACGATCGTCTGGCGCGCGCACCGGGACGAGGCCGGGCGGAGCTGCCGTTCGGTGCTCACCCGGGGGATGCTGCCGCCGTGGCATCCGGACTGGGTGTTCCACGGCGTCTCGCTGCGGTGGATCGCCGAGTTCGGCTGGCGGGACCCGGCGCAGCTGCTGTCGGTGAACACCGGCACCCCGGCGCGGGTGCTGCTGCCGGCCACCGCGCAGCACCGGGCGCTGTGGCTGCGGTACTACGCGGAGAACGACCGCCCGGACGGGGACCGGCTGATCGCGCTGCGCCACGGCGCGCTGTACGGGCCGCTCGCCTACGGGCTGGCCTGCGGGGCGCATCTGGCGGTCGGCAACGGGGTGCCGTGGAACGAGGTCGGCACGGTCTACGAGGAGTACGGCCGGCAGCTGGAGTCGCTGCGCGACAGCTGGGGCATCACCGGGCGCGAGGGCTGGCAGCGGCAGCTGAGCACGCTGCTGGACGCGCGCAACAGCCCGCCGGAGCCCGATTTCGTACTGCGGGTGCGGGAGCGGCTGCGCTCGGGGCTCGGGGGCCCGCCGTCGGCGGATCTGTGGCGGGAGACGGCGGCGGGGCACGCGCAGGACATCGGCGCGGACTCCGTCGCGGTGAAGGGGATCGAGGAGCTGGTCCGGCGGGTGCTGCGGTACGAGGCGCGGTTCCGTGCCGACGGGCTGCTGCCGCCGGACGGGCGGGTGACGACGACGGTCGCCTACGACTACGGGCGGGCGGTGAATCTGGCCCGCTGGGGGCTGGCGGCCCGGTTCTGCCATCCGCAGGAGGCGGAGCAGGCGATCGTGTACGCGGGGGCGCTGAGCAAGTCGGCGTACCACTCGTGGGAGGAGTTCTCGGCGGGGTACGCGCTGGGCCGGGTGCTCCGCTTCGACGAGGAGGAGTACGGCCGGTTCTACGAGCAGAACGTGGTCGCGCACCGGCTGCTGACGGGCGGCGAGGGCAGTCCGTGGCGGAACATCCCCTGGCGCTGAGCGCTCGGGGCGTACGGACGCCTCTGCCCGCGCCCCGTCGCGCGAACGCCTCCGCGCGCCGTGCGTACGGCGGGCGGAGGCGTTCGCGGGGTGCGCGGGAGCGGGTCAGACGCCGATGCCCAGCCGGCGGCGGAGACCCGCGACCGGGTCGACCAGGGCCAGGCGCACGGAGAAGACCTGGCGCTTGTCCAGCGGCTTGGCGTAGGCGGGCAGGCCCCGGCGACGGAAGCGCGAGGTGGTGAGCCCGGGGGTGTTCGGCACCCAGACGGTCGCGGCGAGGTCGGGCGAGCTGAGGCAGACGGCCAGCTCCCAGACGCCGGCCGGGAGCGCCTTGTCGGCGAAGGCCTTGGCGAGGCTGACCCGGAACTCGAAGGGGCCGGGCGAGGTGACCTCGCCGGTCTGGAAGGCGGCGAGGTCGACGGTGCGCTCGACGGAGGTGGCGCGTACGACGAGGTCGCCGGGGCTGACGCCCGCGTTGACGTGCCCGGAGATCACCACGGTGCCGGGGGCGTCCTCGGCCCAGGCGGCCCGGTCGACCTTCACATGCGACTGGAGGCGGTGCTTGCGCTGCCCGACGTCCAGGGTGAAGTTGCCGTACGGCTTGGTGTAGTACGGGGTGACGACGTGGGAGGCGCCGTCGGGGGTGTGGACGAGCCGGGGGCGCGCCTCGGAGTCGATGCCGTCGGAGCGCTTGTTGCCGGTGCGCCCCTCCTTGACGATGCCCTGGCTGCGCACCCGCATGTGCAGGTCCCACAGACCGGAGGGGAGCACCTGTCCGTCGGCGGCGGTGAGGGTGTCGATACGGACGCGGAAGCCGGACTGTCCGTAGTCGTACATCCCCTCGCCCGCCTCCTCGGAGACGGAGGGGGCGGCGAGGTTCTCGGCCGGGAAGCTGTACTCCACTCCGCTGTCGCGCTCGCGCAGCACGGCCTCGATGGCGGTGTCCACGGTGTCGACGGTGTGGATGTAGGCGTGTCCGCTCAGCTCCAGCTCGGAGCCGTCCATCTCGGCGACGTCGAGGTGGTGGCGGACGGTCAGCTCGCGGGTGATGTCGTAGCAGTGGTCGGGGACGGCCCGGCCGATGTCCCGGAAGTAGGGGTACGCGGCGTAGGCGCGGCCCTTCTCGACGACGACCTTGCCGCGCTTGCGGGCCTGGTCGAAGCGGGTGACCTCGCGCAGCTCCTCCAGCATCCCGTGGCGGGCGAGGTGGAGGCGCAGGCGGTGCACCGCCGGGTAGCGCTCGGTCAGCTCTTCGGTGAGGTTGGCGGTGATGAGCTGCTGTATCTCGGCCAGTGCCGAGTCGCGTATCTCCGGCTCGGTCTCGCGGAGCAGATGCCGCAGCGCCGACTTGATGTCGACGTCGAAGTGGCGGCGGAGCAGGATGTCCCGCTTGGTGCTGCTCTTGACCTCGCGGGCCAGCAGTTCCATCATCACGCGCAGGTACTTGATGCGGGGGTGGGTGCCGCGGGTGGTGCGGGTGACGTTGTTGCCGTCCTCGCGCTCGACCCAGTAGTAGCAGTCGTAGTCGGCGACCACGGATATCGCGCGGGCGTGGAGATACGCCATGGAGACGAAGGGCTGGTCCTCGCCGGTGCGCATATCGGTGCGGAAGCGCAGTCCGAGGCGCTCGATGAGGTCGCGGCGGAAGAGCTTGAGCGGGTTGAGCGTCCAGTAGACCGCGGAGCTGAACACGTCGGTCTTGGGCTGGTTGCGCTTGAACATCGACTTGGGCGCGCCGCGCCCGCCGACGCCGACCATCTTGCCGAGCACCACGTCGGAGCTGTTGGCGTCGGCCATGGAGACCATGCGCTGGAGGGCTTCCTCGCCGAGGTAGTCGTCGGCGTCGAGGAAGAAGATGAATCGGCCCCGGGCCTGCTCGATGCCCACATTGCGGGGCGCGGAGGGGCCGCCGGAGTTCTCCTGGTGGATCACGCGCACCACGGAGGGGAATTCCTCGGCCATCCGGTCCAGTTCCTCGCCGGTGCCGTCCGTCGAGCCGTCGTTGACCGCGATCAGCTCGATGCGGTCACGGCCGAGCGTCTGGTCGACGACGGACCGGATGCACCGGGTCAGATAGGGCATCGCGTTGTAGGCGCCGACCACGACGGAGACGTCGGGGACAGCCGCATCCGACACACGGTTCACAAAACTCTACCTTCTGGTAACGGAAGAAAAACTGCCTCGGGACACCACCGCGTGCGCGACGCCGGTCGTGCGCCGGTGGTCGAGTCGCGGCGGGACACGGTGGTGCGTGGAGGCCATGCCGGACAGCGGAAGGACCGCGCGGACGACCGGGGTGAATGTCATCTTAGCAGTGTATTTTCCAAGTAATTTGCGAATTCACCTTCGCGAATCACGGTGATTCCCGTGCGGCCGGGACGCCGGAGCTGCTCGCACTGACCGTTCCGACCGCTCTTCGGGCTGCTCAGAGAGCCCATGGGGGCGACAGCGGCCGGTCCGGCGGAATACCGGACAACCGTGCGCGGGCGGTGAGGACATGGTGCGGGAGAAAACCGGAGAACGCGAATATCACGTGACCCCGGCGACGCGGGGGGCGGCGATTGTTCCGCTTTGGACGATATCCGGGAGAGGGGCGTCCCGGCGGATCGCGGAAGAACCGGGAGGCGTTGGGCCGAACGGGTGATGGACGAGTGGGAAGCCCCGGCCCCCGGCGGGGACAGTGGTGCGCGACAGGCCGAAGGACACGTCGTTGCTGAGGAGTTGGGACATGCGGTGGACCGTC
This sequence comes from Streptomyces sp. NPDC014894, assembly GCF_043080985.1. Lineage (NCBI taxonomy): Bacteria > Bacillati > Actinomycetota > Actinomycetes > Kitasatosporales > Streptomycetaceae > Streptomyces > Streptomyces sp. NPDC014894. The sequence goes on along the minus strand of NZ_JBIBWD010000001.1, from coordinate 7,296 downwards.
CACGGGGAACGCCCGATCTACGAGAACCCCTGGGTGAACCTCTGGCTCGCCGATGTGTCCCAGCCCGACGGCCTCCGGCTGGAACACCACATCGTCCGGATGCGCCATCTCGCGGTCGCCGCCGTGGTGGACGACCGCCGGCGGGTGCTGATGATGTGGCGGCACCGGTTCATCACCGACACCTGGGGGTGGGAGCTGCCGATGGGCCTGATCGAGCCCGGCGAGACCCCCGGACAGACCGCCGCCCGGGAGGTCGAGGAGGAGACCGGCTGGCGGGTCTCCTCGGTGCGGCCGCTGGTGTACGCGCAGTCCGCCAACGGCATCACCGACTCCGAGCACCATGTCTTCCGGGCCGACGGCGCGGTCTACGCCGGGCCGCCGACCGAGCTGAACGAGTCGGACCGGATCGAGTGGCTGCCGATCGACCGGATCCGGGGAATGATCGACCGCCGTGAGGTGGTGAGCGGGGGCAGCCTGCTCGGACTGCTCTATCTGCTGCTGGACGAGGCGGGCGGCGCCCCCGGATAGACCTCCGGCGCGGGCGGCGCCAGTGTCTTCACCGCGTGATATCGATCCCCGCCGCCGGTTCGGCAGCGAATTTCAGCCATTTAATCGGAGCTTTTCCACGGAATGCCGGAATGCGCGGGCGGGAACGGCGCCGCCGGGTCCGCCGCCGTCGGCGGTCATCGGCAGCGCGCCGGCGGATCCGGGGAGACCGGGCGGTCCGGGCGGGCCAGGCGGTCCGGGCCGCGCCCGTCGGCCCCTGCGACGGCCCCCTCGGCGGCCCGCGAGCCCGCCCGGGCCGGGCGGCCCGCCCGGGCCCCGGGACCCCCGGCCCCGCCCTCCCCCGCGTACACGATCACCACCGCCGCCAGCCCCAGCGCCAGCCCGGCCGCCGTCTGGACCCCGAACGGCTCGCCGAACATCAGGGCTCCCCAGACCGCCGTGACCGGGGCCATCAGGAACATCAGCGTGTTCACCCGGACCAGCCCCGAGCGCCGCAGCACCAGCCAGTACAGCCCGTAGCCGCCGAAGGTCGCGAACACCGCCAGCCAGCCGACCGCCGTCCAGAAGGACGCGTCGGCGGGCGGCGTCGCGGCCCCCAGCGCCAGGGCGAGCGCGGTGAAGACGACGGCGCTCACCGCGCAGTGGATCGTCATCGCGACCGACGGCGCGACCTCCTCGCGGGTGCGGCCCTCCAGGAAGGTCGCGGCGACCAGCGAGAGCATCCCGAGGAACGGCACCGCGTACGCCCACACCGCGACCCCGTCGGCGGAGCGCGCGTCCGCGAGGGTGACGACGGCGACGCCCGCGATCCCGAGGCCCAGGCCCGCCCACTGCCGCCCGGAGACGTACTGGCCGAGGAGCGGCCCGGCGAGCGCGCCCGCGACCAGCGGCTGGGTGCCGTCGATCAGCGCGGTGGTGCCGCTGGAGACGCCGAGCTGGATCGCCCAGTAGACGGTGAGCAGATAGCCGCTCTGCGAGAGCGCGCCGATCGCCGCCTGTCGCGCGGCGGCCCGGACGGTCAGCCCGCGCCAGGAGCCCCGGGCGACGATCGCGGCGACCGCCGCCAGGACGACGGCCGGCGGCAGAGCGCGCCACATGAGCACGGTCACGGCCGCCGCGCTGCCCGCGCCGAGCTTCGCCCCGATGAATCCGGAGCTCCAGCAGAGCACGAAGGCGGCGCAGAGCAGGGCGTTCAACGGCATCGGTCCCACCCACCCCAGTAGACAGATCGGTTTACTCAAGTCGAGTATACAGATCGGTATACTGGTGGGCATGGCAGCTCCGCACCGCGTGACCCTGACTCCCGGCGCCCGGCGCGCCCTGGAGGCCGCCTCCCGGCTCTTCTACGAGCGCGGGATCCACGCCGTCGGCGTGGATCTCATCGCGGCCGAGGCGGGGGTGACCAAGAAGACCCTCTACGACCGCTTCGGCTCCAAGGAGCAGCTGGTGGTGGAGTACCTCGCCGCCCGTGACGAGCGATGGCGCGCCTTTCTCGCCGAGCGGCTCGCGGCGGCCGGCGAGGACCGCGCGGAGCGGGTGCTGACCGTCTTCGACGCCTCCCGCGACTGGACGGCCGAGCACAGCGCGCGCGGATGCGGCATGGTCAACGCCCATGCCGAGATCAGCGATCCGCGCCATCCCGCCCACGCGGTCATCACCGGTCAGAAGGTGTGGATGCTCGCCCTCTTCACCGAGCTGTCGGGCGATGGGCGCGTCGGCCGCGCGCTGATGCTCCTCCACGAGGGCGCGCTGGTCGCCCACGGTCTCGGCGTCTTCCCCGACGCCCTCGACACCGCCAGGGAACAGGCCCGCTCCCTGCTGCCCCGACCCGAGCCGACCTGACCCGGTCTGACCTGAGCTGACGCGACCCGGTCTGACCTGAGCTGACCTGAGCCGACCTGACCCGGTCTGACCTGAGCTGACGCGACCCGACCCGACCCGGATCCGCCGCCCGAGAAGAGCCCGCGCCCAGCCGTGTCGGCCCGCGCTCAGGCCGCCGGGGCCGTGAGCAGAGGGCTCTTGTGGCGCAGGAGCCATTGGCGGTACGCGGCCGCGCCCGAGGCGACCTCGCGGTACGCGGACTCCAGGTCCGCGTAGACGGCCGTGTGCCGCTCGGCCGTGCCGGCCGGGGAGCAGAGCAGCAGCCGGACCGCGAGCGGGTCGCCCCGCAGCGGGCGGATCACCATGTCCTCGCGCGGGCCGGAGGTCGGCTGGCAGGGGGCGACCGCCTCGCCGACCGCGACCAGGGACGCGGCGGTGTGGTAATCCCCGTGGAGCACGGAGGGGTTGAGTCCGGCGGCGGCGAGCACCCGGCGCAGACCGTCCCACTCGCCGTCCACGGTGGGGTCGACGATCCAGCGGTCGTCGGCCAGATCGGCCAGCTCCACCACGGCCGCGGCGGCCGCCGGATGGTCCCGGGCCAGTGAGACGAACTGCGGCTCGCGCTCCACGAGCACCCGTACGGCGAGCCCGCCGGGCACCAGCAGCGGGCAGCCCTCGACCTCGTGGACGAAGGCGACGTCGAGCTGTCCCGCCGCGACCATGCGCAGCAGCGCGTTGGCCGAGACGTCCATGTGGAGGGAGATGTCGGCGCCGGGCAGCCGCTGCCGGAGTCTGCCGAGCCAGCCCGGGAGGGCGCGGCTGGCGGTGGAGCCGATGCGCAGCCCGGGGCCGCCGCACCGGGCGGCCGCCGCCTTGGCCTCGACCACGAGGGCGGTCATCTCGGCCACCAGCGGCCGGGCCCGGGTGAGCACGGCGCGGCCGACCGGTGTGGGCCGGCAGCCGGAGCGCTCCCGCCAGAACAGCTCCGCGCCGAGGGAGTTCTCGATGCGCCTCAACTGCGTGGTCAGCGAGGGCTGGCTGACGCCCAGCCGGCGGGCGGCCTTGTGCAGGCTTCCGGTGTCCGCGATGGCGCACAGGGCGCGGAGGTGCCTCAAGTCGAGCTCCATGACCCGAGAGTAGGACCGGCTCCAGCGGTCACACCAGACACACAGTTCGGGCACAGCGGACGGACATGGACATGATGATTCGCTGGTGTTATCGCGAGTTGGCATCATCCGCGAACGGGCTTCCTGCCCGAAACTCGCCGTACCGAATCCGTTCACCGGACGAGTAGGAGCCCCCCATGCGTCACCCCAGAGCCGCCTTCTCCGCCGCCCTCGGCGTCGCGCTCGCCGCCGCCCTCGGAGCCGTCCCCGCCTCCGCCGCCGCCTCGCCGTCCCCCGCGGCGCCCGCGACCCCCTCGTACGCCGCCTACGAGGGCTCGGCCGAGGACACGAAGGCGACCAAGGCCTTCTTCCGGGCCGTGCTGAAGTCGGTCGCCGAGAAGCGCGCCGCCAACCCGGGAGCCCGGGTCGTCACCGTCACGTACAACGCGGCGAACGCGCCCACCTTCCGCGCCCAGATAGCCCGTTCCACCCAGATATGGAACAGCTCGGTGAGCAATGTGCGGCTCCAGGAGGGCAGCAACCCGAGCTTCCGCTACTACGAGGGCAATGACTCCCGGGGCTCGTACGCGAGCACCGACGGCCACGGCCGGGGCTACATCTTCCTCGACTACCGGCAGAACCAGCAGTACAACTCCTACCGGGTGACGTCCCACGAGACCGGGCACGTGCTCGGCCTCCCGGACAACTACCGCGGCCCGTGCAGCGAGCTGATGTCGGGCGGCGGGCCGGGCACCTCCTGCCAGAACGCCAACCCGAACGCGGCCGAGCGGGCCCGGGTCAACGCCCTGTGGGCGAACGGCCTCGCGTCGGCGATGAAGAGCGTCCGCTGACGTTCCGCCCGCCCGTCGCCGGGTGAGCCGAGGGGGCGTCCCGCCGGTCGGCGGCGGGACGTCCCCGGTGCGGCGTCACGAGCACGCCGGTACGGGCGGGCCGGGCCCTCAGGCGTCGGCGGACGTGAGGGTCGCCAGCTCGGCCCCGTGCGGGAGCTGTTTCTGGATCCGGTCGAGGGCGTCGTCGAAGTCGCCCCCCGCGACCCCGGACTCGTAGGCCGCCCCGCCGTAGTGGAGGGTGAGATTCAGATCCGCCCGATCGAGCGACCCCTCGGGCCTCAGTTCGCCGAGCGTCAACAGACAGCTCAGTGTGGCCCGTTCGACCGTGCCCTCCGAGTGAACGGGCAGCGGTATGTCCCATTCCAGTACACAGGAGGAGAGCACGCCCTCCGCCCCCACGGTCTCCAGGGCGGCAAAAGCGGCCCCTTCGTACTCAACACCCCTGATGCGCGTGCGCAGTTGCCGTCCGTGCGCCGCGATCGTGACCGCTTCCGCGCCACGTCGGTCGCGGTACCAGCCCGCCCAGACTTCAGTCGACTCCGATGACATGGCGCGGACTGTAGCGGTACGGGAGCCTCCGTCGAACAGCAGGGATGGCTCAGACCGTACCGATCGTCGCACCGGAACCGCCTGAGGACGGCCCCGCGGGCTGTCCGGCGTACGCGGTACAGGCCGGATTACGACAGGGGCCGGGGCCCCAGGAGGGGACGAAGGCCCCCAGGGTCTTGCGTCGCTTGATGACGGTACCGACAGGCTGTCCGCACTCCGGGCACGCGGGCTCGGGCTGCGGGTCGCGGACGGTCCGGCGTCCATTGCTGCCCATGAGTCCAGGGTACGGCGGCGGGCGCGGCGCGGACAGCCGGCGGCGGCCGAACGGAGCACCGCCCCGCGCGGCCCCGGGGCGGCGCGGTCAGCGGACCCTGCGGTACGTCCGCACCATGACGCCGTTGTCGAAGGAGCGCACCGGACCGAGGGCGAACTCGTCCACCCGGAAGTCCGCCGCGAACATCGGCATCCCGGAGCCGAGAACGACCGGATACGTCTTGATCACCAGCTCGTCCACCTCGTCCCGCAGCTGCCCGGCGATGTCCGCCCCGCCGCAGAGATAGATGCCGAGGCCCTCCTCGCGCTTCAGCTCCCGGACCCTGGCCGCGAGGTCGCCGGAGACGATCTCCACCGCCGGGTCCGGGGACTCGGCGAGCGAGCGGGAGGCAACCAGCTGGCGCAGATGGGCATAGGGCGAGGTGATGCCGATGGCCAGCGCGAGATCGTAGCTGTGCCGGCCCTGGATGATCGTGTCGTACACGGTGTTCGCCGCGTCGTCGACGCCGAACGCCGTGCGGGCGGCGGTCGGCAGGGCGTCGACGGCCTCGGTCCGGTGATAGTCCAGATAATCCCCGGTCACGAACTTCATACCGAACTCGGCATCCCCGCCGGGGTCTCCGATGAAGCCGTCGAGGGAGGCCGCGACGGAGTAGCTGAGCTTGCGCATAGGGGTCCTTTTCGCCGAGGAACGCGGGTACGGTCCGCCCGGAGGTCATACCGCCGGGCGAAACCACTCCGCCTATAGTGCTCCATCCGTAGTGGTTTAGCAAGCATCCTCCGGGCGGGCCCGCGCGGCGCGTCCGGGCAGGGCAGGCGCGGGGGCGACGGGCGCGAGCGCGGTGCGTACGAGGTGGTCGCGTACGGGGAGGTCGCGTACGGGGAGGTCGCGTACGGGAAGGTCGTCAGCGGGTGCGGCGCGTGACGAACTCCGCCAGCGCCAGCAGATCCCCCGCCGCCGCCAGGTCCGGCACCGCGTGGGACAGCTCCTGCACCGCCCGGGCCATCCGGTCCGCCGCGTGGAGCTGCGCCCAGTCGCGCCCGCCGGCCCGCTCCACCGCGTCGGCGGCGCGCGCCACGTCCGCCTCGGTCATCGGCCCCCGGTAGAGCGCGGCCAGCTCGGCGGCGGCCGGGGTGCCCGAGCCGAGGGCCGCCACCACCGGCAGGGACTTCTTGCGCGCGGCGAGATCGGCCCCGGCCGGTTTGCCGGTGCGGCCGGGGTCGCCCCAGATGCCGATCAGATCGTCGATCAGCTGGAAGGCGAGCCCGGCCTCCCGGCCGAAGGAGTCCAGGGCGTCGGCCTCCTCCGCGGCCGCCCCCGCGTACAGACCGCCGAGCGCGCAGGCGCAGCCCAGCAGCGCCCCGGTCTTGGCCGTCGCCATCGTCAGGCACTCGTCGAGGGAGACCTCGTGCGGTCCGCGCTCCTCGAAGGCGCAGTCCGACTGCTGTCCGGCGCACAGCTCCAGCACACAGGCGCCGAGCCGCTCGGCGGCCGCCGGCGCCGCGGGGTGCGGATCCTCCGCGAGGATCCGCTGCGCGAGGGCGAACAGGGCGTCGCCGACGATGATCGCGTCGGGTACGCCGAAGACGGCCCAGGCCGTGGGGCGGTGACGCCGGACGGGGTCCTCGTCGATGACGTCGTCGTGGAGCAGGGTGAAGTTGTGCACCAGCTCGACCGCCACGGCCGCCCGGACCGCCCCGCCGGGCTCCCCGCCCAGCGCCCGGGCCGCGGCCAGGACGAGCGCGGGCCGTATCGCCTTGCCGGTGGACCCGGTGGCCCCGGCGGCCCCGGCGGCCGGGGAGCCGTCGGCGCGCACCCAGCCGAAGTGGTACATCGCGACCCGGCGCAGCGGTCCCGGCATGCTCTCCACGGCCGCCCGCAGCGCCGGCCCGACGACGGCGCGGGCGTGCTCCAGCAGGGCGAGGGCCTCCCGGCCCTCCACAGCCTCCGACATGGTCAACTCGCTGTCCTTCCACGTGGGTCCTCGGGATCGTCCGGGGTCGTCCGGGGCCCGGCCGGGCGCGCCCCCGAGGGGTCGCCGGCCGGGTGCGGGGCCGCGGCCGGGGGGGGGCCCCCCCCCGGGCGGCCCCCCCCCGCGCCCCCCCCACACCCCCCCCCCCCCCCCCCGACGTATACAACAAAACCAGCGCGAGGGGGGCCATCAACCGCGGCGCCTGGTAGTGCGGGG